>NZ_CP104850.1:440000-1158429 GCF_028864635.1 Cloacibacterium sp. TD35
TTGCTCCCATTGCTGGGTGACATATCTTCAATATGCCGGGTTGCCCCATTCGGACATCTGCGGATCAATTCGTGTGTGCCAATCCCCGCAGCTTTTCGCAGCTTACCACGTCCTTCGTCGCCTCTGAAAGCCTAGGCATCCGCCATACGCCCTTAACGATTTCTTTCCTAATAATTATATTAGTATATTTTTATACTCGGCACTCGAAAGTGCTCGGTTATCTCTTTGTGATGTCTTTATCGTTAATGTCAATGATCTATTTTTCTTCTTAGATGTCTAATGAACAAATATTGTTTTTGGCTCTATTCGTCACTTTTAAATTAGACCTCTAAAACTGTGGAGAATAAGGGAGTCGAACCCTTGACCTCCTGCGTGCAAGGCAGGCGCTCTAGCCAGCTGAGCTAATTCCCCTCTAATTCTTTAGTAGTCTCGGGCAGGCTCGAACTGCCGACCTCTACATTATCAGTGTAGCGCTCTAACCAGCTGAGCTACGAGACTTTAAATCTCTTCCCTCTTACTAATGATTAGGGGTATATTTTTATATATCAACCAGTAAAAAACCAAAGCGAACTGAGTAAGTTCTTATTTTAATTTTGTTTTACGTCTAAAGACGCTCTAAAATGAGATGTTCCAGCCGCACCTTCCGGTACGGCTACCTTGTTACGACTTAGCCCTAGTTACTAGTTTTACCCTAGGCAGCTCCTATTACGGTCACCGACTTCAGGTACCCCCAGCTTCCATGGCTTGACGGGCGGTGTGTACAAGGCCCGGGAACGTATTCACCGCGCCATGGCTGATGCGCGATTACTAGCGATTCCAGCTTCATAGAGTCGAGTTGCAGACTCCAATCCGAACTGAGACCGGCTTTCGAGATTTGCATCACATCGCTGTGTAGCTGCCCTCTGTACCGGCCATTGTATTACGTGTGTGGCCCAAGACGTAAGGGCCGTGATGATTTGACGTCATCCCCACCTTCCTCTCTACTTGCGTAGGCAGTCTCACTAGAGTCCCCAACTGAATGATGGCAACTAGTGACAGGGGTTGCGCTCGTTGCAGGACTTAACCTAACACCTCACGGCACGAGCTGACGACAACCATGCAGCACCTTGAAAATTGTCCGAAGAAAGCTCTATTTCTAAAGCTGTCAATTCCCATTTAAGTCTTGGTAAGGTTCCTCGCGTATCATCGAATTAAACCACATAATCCACCGCTTGTGCGGGCCCCCGTCAATTCCTTTGAGTTTCACTCTTGCGAGCGTACTCCCCAGGTGGCTAACTTATCACTTTCGCTTGGTCTCTGAAGCTTGCGCCCCAAAAACGAGTTAGCATCGTTTACGGCGTGGACTACCAGGGTATCTAATCCTGTTCGCTCCCCACGCTTTCGTCCCTCAGCGTCAGTTATATCTTGGTAACCTGCCTTCGCAATTGGTGTTCTAAGTAATATCTATGCATTTCACCGCTACACTACTTATTCCAGCTACCTCAAATATACTCAAGACTTACAGTATCAATGGCAGTTCTATCGTTAAGCGACAGGCTTTCACCACTGACTTATAAGTCCGCCTACGGACCCTTTAAACCCAATAAATCCGGATAACGCTTGCACCCTCCGTATTACCGCGGCTGCTGGCACGGAGTTAGCCGGTGCTTATTCGTATAGTACCTTCAGCTACCCTCACGAAGGTAGGTTTATCCCTATACAAAAGAAGTTTACAACCCATAGGGCAGTCGTCCTTCACGCGGGATGGCTGGTTCAGGCTTTCACCCATTGACCAATATTCCTCACTGCTGCCTCCCGTAGGAGTCTGGTCCGTGTCTCAGTACCAGTGTGGGGGATCACCCTCTCAGGCCCCCTAAAGATCATCGCCTTGGTGAGCCGTTACCTCACCAACTAGCTAATCTTGCGCGTGCCCATCTCTATCCGCCGGAGCTTTCAATATTAATTGATGCCAATCAATATATTATGGAGTATTAATCTTCCTTTCGAAAGGCTATCCTCCAGATAAAGGTAGGTTGCACACGTGTTCCGCACCCGTACGCCGCTCTCAAGTTTCCGAAGAAACTCTACCGCTCGGCTTGCATGTGTTAGGCCTCCCGCTAGCGTTCATCCTGAGCCAGGATCAAACTCTCCATTGTATGTTTGTCTGACTCACTCAAAGTTGACTTCGCTTTGGTTTATTTTTTTTACTTGGTTGTTATATTGTATTTCAAAGATCTCTTTTTCTTTCGCGCCTCAGAAAGCTTTTCTGTCATCTTTCGTTTCTGATTTGCGAGTGCAAAAGTATAAATTATTTTTTAATTGACAAAACTTTTTTTGAAAAAATTTTTATTTTTTTTCGAGACCGTCAGTCGCACTATTTTATTAGTTAGTTTAACTTAATCTATCTCTTTCAAAAAAAACCTCTACTCTTCTGCGCTCCCTCATTTAAGGGACTGCAAAGGTAAGACTTTTTTCTTAACTTCCAAATATTTTTTGAAATATTTTTAAGTTTTTATTTCGTCTCTTTTTCTTAATTAGCTTCTGCTCTTTCCCGTAACGTTTGTTATCGTTTGGGAGTGCAAAGGTACAAAGTTTTATATAATTTCCAAATTTACCAATGAGTTTTTTGCGAGATAAATCACAACTTACTGAAAATTAGTGGAAAAAATTCACTTATACTTTATGTTAAATTGTAAGGTTTGTTTGTAAAACTGTTTTTAGCCCCGATTAAAACGGAAATCCTTTTTGGCGAGAGGCTATGCTAAGCCAAAAAGATTGCAGTGGAAAGCGGGAAATAGCTTCTAAAATTTCTGATAAATGGTTAAAAGAAACTGTGCAAATGATTTTTCTATGGCTATAATGTCTCCTGTTTTATAATTTATGCCTGGAGAAGCAGGTGAATTTGCAGAAATTTTTTTTCCTGAAATCTGAAAATATTGTTCGGGCTGGTTATTTTTAGTCTGGAGTTTTATTCTTGCCCCTAAAAATTTACCTACTGAAATATCTGTAATCTCTTGTTGAGATAAATCTAACTGAAGAAAACTTCTCTGTGGCAACTTTATTTTTTTATTATTAATCCTTACCTCAATTTCTTTTTCTGGATTTATGAGATAGGCTGTATTTTCTTTATGAGGAATAGTCTGCTTTTCTTTATAATATATATATAGTATATAGTGATGTGGATTAAAGGTAGAATTACCTTCTATATTTTCGGCGGGTTTCATATAATAGGTATTGCCACCGATAGATTTTGCTTTTTTATAAATTTCCGAAAAAACAGCTGCGTCTTCTGTAGAAAATCCTGAAATTTCTATTTTCCCTAAATACTGAGCGTCTGTTTTGGGTTCTTCAGACAGTGCATAAAGAAATTTATCATTATTGGCATGAAATTCTTTGGCTTCTGTGAGGAATATATTCTGTGAGAAACAAAAACTACTATATAATAATATATATATGTATAAGATTTTTTTCATTTTAATTATTTTGTAATACTTGAATGCAGTCTTCTAGACTTTCTTCCCAAGGTTTTAATTGGATGGCATAGGTTTTAGAAATCTTGTCTAAATCTAGAACACTATTTTTTGGTCTTTTTGCTGGTGTAGGATATTGTGAAGTTTCAATGGCGTTTAATTTAATCTTAGCCTCTGAAAGTTCTGCAATCTTTTCGGCAAAATCAAACCACGAAATTTTGTCCAAATTAGAAAAATTAAAAATCCCTGGTGTGATTTTTTCTGATTTTATGATTTTCATAATCGCCTCGGCTAAATCATTGGCATTGGTAGGCTGCCCAAATTGGTCTGCTACGATATTCAATTCTTCTTTAGTAGCGAAAAGATTGAGCATCGTTTTTACAAAATTTTTGCCAAATTCTGAATATACCCATGATGTTCTGAGAATAACCGAACATGGATTCACTTCCAAAGCCAATTCGTCTCCCGCTAATTTAGATGCACCATAAACGCCCAAAGGATTGGTAAAGTCTTCTTCTGTATACGCTAAATTATTTTCGCCATCAAAAACATAGTCTGTTGAAACATGAATAAATTGTGCATTATTATCTGCACATGCTTCTGCCAAATTTTCTGTGCCGTCAGCATTGACCAAAAAAGCTTTTTCTACATCTGTCTCTGCTAAATCTACAGCAGTGTAAGCCGCTGCATTGATACAAAAATCAGGAGCATTTTGCCAAAAGAAATCATTTACTTTTTCTTTATTGGTAATATCTAGTGTTTCTGAATCTGTAAAAATAAATTCGAACTCTTCAAATTGAGAAGAAATTTTCTGAAGGCATTGTCCTAATTGTCCGTTTGCCCCAGTTACTAAAATTTTTTTCATTATAAAATAATTTCAGGAAGTTCTAAAAAAGAAATAGCGTTTAAATCTTTTTCTGAGATTAATTGTTGATCTGCTGGAATTCTCCAGTCAATATTTACAGTATTATCTAATGGATGAATCCCGCATTCTGACTCTTTATTATAAAAATCATCACACTTATACCCAACTAAAGCTGTTTCTGAAAGTACAGAATACCCATGTAAAAAACCTTTTGGCACAAATAACTGCCATCTGTTGTCTTCTGTAAGTTCTACAGCAAAAGATTGACCAAAGGTGGGTGAATCTTTTCTTACATCTACAGCAACATCTAATATTCTGCCTTGTACACAGTATACCAATTTAGCTTGTGCATAAGGTGGAAGCTGCATATGCAAACCTCTGATTGCACCGTAATGTGAAAACGCAAGGTTGTCTTGAACGAAATCTCCTTCTTTGCCAGAAAGCTTTTGAAAAATATTTTTATTATAATTTTCGAAAAAGTACCCGCGATTATCGTTCCAGATTTTCGGTTTTAAAATAAAACAATCTAAAAGGGCTGTATTTTCTATGTCCATCTTATCCTTTATTTAAAATTCTGAAATATTGAACTCTGTCTTTGAACTCTTGATGAGGAATTTCTACCAAATATTGAGAAAAAAGCTCTTTAGTTTCTGCTGGTAGTACCTCTGATCTTCTGGTTTTCATATTAAAATAAATAACCGTAATCCAAAGTACTGCAAAAACTTCTTTTTCGTTTTCGTCTTTCATGAGAATTTCTACTTTAGAAACTCTGTCTGTCATCTCGATGGTTTTACTACTGATGACAACCTTGGTATTGGCTTTTACTTCTTTTAGGTAGGCAATTTCATTTTGAACGGCTACCCAAGTGCAGCCTGTTCTTCTAAAATAATCTTCATAAGTGAAGCCATAAAACTCTTCTACATGATCTTCTCTAGCATTGAGCATGTACTCTAAATACTTTACATTATTAAGATGCCCAATAGGGTCACAATCGCTGAATCTAATTTTTACTAGGCTCGAAACTTCTTTTTCCATTTTCATAATTTAAGATTTTTATTCTTTATACAAATAAAGAATGATGGTACAAAAATAAATAAAAAAACCACCTTATTGTAAGGTGGTTCTATATATTTAGGCGATAAATTACATTCCTAATTCTTTTTTTACAGCAGCTGTAGCATCTGGACCAGCTTTGTAAATTAATCCTTGAGTTGCAGAATCGAAAACAAAATCCCAACCGTTTGCTTTAGCAGCTCTGGTGATGGCATCATTTAATCTTTTTTCGATTGGTGCATAAGCAGCATCTTGCTTATCTAATAAATCTTTTTGAGCAGTCTGAGACATTTGCTGAAGATTTTGTTGAGTTTTACCCAATTCAGTTTCTTTAGCTTCTCTTTGTTGAGCAGTTAATTTAGCACCTTCTTGTTGATATTTCTGAACATCTGCTTGGAAAGCATTTGCTAATTTTTCTAGTTCTGCTTGTTTAGCAGTCGAGAAAGCTTTTAATTGTTCATCAGCTTTTATTTTTTCTGGCATCATGTTAAGAATAGCTGCCACATCTACTGTAGCTATCTTCTGAGCCTTTGCAACTCCGAACGACATAAACATCATCACTGCTGCAAATAATACGCTTAATTTTTTCATGTTTTTCTAAAAATTTAAATTGTTTATTATTTTACTATTTTTTATTTTTTGCTTTAGCGTCTTTACTTTTAGTGTCTTCTTTAGAAGAACCTTTGAGTAATTGGTCTAAAACTTTATCGGTGTAATCGTATCTTTTGTCAAGAAAAATAACACTCATATTATTACTTTTATCAAGAACTATGCCCAAACTATTTTTTTCTGTAACTGTTTTGATGGCATTCCAAATTTGGTCTTGAAAAGGTTTTGCTAAATTAGCTCTAAATTTATTAATTTCTCCTTCTCCGCTAAATTTTTCAGCAATAAATTTTTTAATTTTTTTATCGAGATTTTTTACTTCTGTATCTCTTTGTTTTAATTGCTCTCCTACTAAAAGAACTTTTTCATTTTCAAAAGCGGCTTTTTTAGCATCATATTCTGCTTGTAGAGACTGTAATTCTGTTTCCCAAGCTTTAATCTGCTCTTCTAATCGCGCTTGTGCTTCTGTATATTGTGGCATTTTACTCAATATATAATTGGTATCTACCACTCCTATCTTTTGTGCAAATGTAACAGAATTAGCGGTTAAAAAAATTAAAAATATTAAAAAAACTTTTAAATTTTTCATATTAATAATGATTGTGTGTTATAATGACTGATTCATTAAGAAGTGAGTCTGCCATCCTGAAGGTTCTGAACCGCCAATAGTTTTATCAAAACCATAAGCGAAATCAAATCCTATTAAACCAAATGCACCCATGTAAACTCTAATCCCTAATCCTACGGATCTTTTTAACTGAAACGGATTAAATGAAGAATAATTGTTCCAAGTGTTTCCTGCTTCAGCAAAAGTTAAGGCAAAAATCTTAGCCGTTTGGTTCATAGAAATCGGATATCTTAATTCTGCTGCATATCTGCTGTAGATTGTTCCTCCTCCAATTGGGGTGATATCAGTTGCTGAACCACCTTCTGTAGAAGCATTTTCATAACCTCTTAAAGGAATTAATTCTCTACCATCAAATCTTCCGCCGAATAAACCTGTTCCCCCTACATAGAATCTTTCAAATGGTGGAGCTCCCAATTCACTATTATATCCATTTAAGAATCCCATTTCGGCAGTACTTCTTAGTACTAACTTTCCTACCACCTCATTATAAGCATCTGCTTTTAATTTAACCTTATAAAATTCCATCCATCTATATTTTTCTTGTGGTGTCATTTTAGAATAATCTTTATTTTGGAATAAAGAATAAGGTGGGGTGAATTTAATAGTAGCTTCTACGTTAGAACCTGTGGTTGGGAAAATAGGGTCATAACCTGCGGAATTTCTACTTAAGCCTACATTGAAACTAAAGTTATTCGCATTACCGTTACTCACCGTTGTAGAGCCAAACTGGAATGGATAATTTTTAAAATTATAACTTTGGTATGATATACCTGTATATAAAGAAAAATAGTTATCTGGCCAATTTAAAAGCCTATTCAAACCTACATTTGCAGAGAAAATATTTAATTTTTGACTAGCTCCTGTGTAATCTTTATAATCTACCATAGATTGGTTTAGTCCAACTGATAATGCTGTAGGTCTGGTTCCAAATAACCAAGGTTCTGTGAATGACAAACTATAGTTTTTAAAATATTGTCCAGCCTGTGCTTGTACAGAAAGCATCTGCCCATCTCCTTGTGGAATTGGTTTAAAATCTTTGAACTTCAAGAAATTTCTTAATGAGAAGTTATTGAATGTTAATCCTAGGGTTCCGATAAATGATCTACCTCCATAACCCGCTTGTAATTGTACCTGAGAAGAACCTTTTTCTACCAAAGTCCAGTGAACGTCTACGGTATTGTCTTGTGGATTTGGTTGGATATCTTGACCTATTTGTTGTGGGTCAAAGAATTGCATTCCTGCTAAGTCAAAATAAGTTCTTTTAATATCTAATTTAGAGAATAAATTTCCTGGTTTTGTTCTTAGTGAACGAAGAATTACGTGGTCATGAGTAGTCGTGTTACCAGACCAAGTTACTCTGTTCCAACTTGCTTTTTCTCCTTCTTTTATTCTTATTTCTATATCAATAGAATCTCCTCTTACAGCTTTTTCTACTGGTACAACGGTTGAGAATAAATAACCATTGTTTAAGTAAAGTGATTTGATATCTGTATCATCTTCTTTACCACCATCTTCACCTACTTTTTTATTAAATCCTACCGCGTCATAGATTTCTCCTTTTCTGTAACCTAATAATTTTTGTAAAACTTCTGTAGAATAAGACGTATTCCCGATGAAATTAATCTCACCAATGTAATATTTTTTCCCTTCGTTTAGTTTTACATTGATATTAAACCCTTTATCGTTTCTCCAAACTGAGTCTGAAAGAATTCTAGCATCTCTAAATCCTAACGAGTTATAATAACTGATAAGATTTCTTTTGTCTTCATCATATTTATCCTTAATGAATTTAGAAGGTTTTAAAATTCCTTTAATACCAAATCTTTTTTGTTTTGTTTCTTTGAAGCCTTTTTTACGAAGTTTGGCATCAGAAACTTGGTCATTCCCTTCGAATTCTATTTTTGCAATTTTTACCTTTTTACCTTTAGCAACTTCTATCGTCCAATCTACTAGATTAGGGTCATTGGCATTAATTTTATCTTGAATGGTAATTTTCGCATCAGCGAAACCTTTTTTCACATATTCTTGTGGAATTTTATTTTTAAGTGAAGATACTAGGTCATTGGTAATTTTAGTACCAGGCTTCAGGTTATTATCTTTAATGAGTTTTTCATTTTTAGATTTCCCTACACCTTTTCCTACGAATTTTACTTCGCCGAGTTCTTTAAGGTCTTGTAAGTAGAATTTAAGAACTACACTTTGTCCTTCTACATCTTCTACGTATACTTCTACTTCTGAGAATGATTCTGTTTCCCAAAGTTTTTTAACTGCACTACTGATTTTTTGCCCAGGAATATCTACTACTTCTCCTTTACTAAGCCCTGTGAATCTTAAAATCTGAGCTGGGGAATATTTTTTTACACCATCTACTACAATGTCTTTTAAGATATAAGATGAAGTCTGATTTTGTGCAGCAGCAGTTTCTTGGTTAGGAGTTACCTGCGCCGAAATGTTTACAGACGCAAAAAATAAAAAAATTGGGATTAAAATATATCTCATTGTTTATAATATTCTATAAAGATTAATTAGTGATTTGTTCACTGGTTTTACCAAATCTTCTTTCTTTGTTTTGGTAGTTTAAAATACATTGATAAAGATGTTCTTCTTGAAAATCTGGCCAAAATATATCTAAAAATTGTAATTCTGCATATGCAATTTGCCAAAGTAAGAAATTACTTACTCTCACTTCTCCACTGGTTCTAATTAATAAGTCTACTGGTGGTAAATTTTTGGTATAGAGATGGTTTTCGAATAGTTTTTCATCTATATCTTCTACAGAAATTTTATCATCTTTTACTTCTTGTGCTATCTCTTTTACTGCATTTAGAATTTCTCTTTGTGAGCCATAGCTCAATGCAAGAACTAGATTACTCTTCGTATTTTTTTTTGTAAGATCTACTACATTAAGTAATTGCTCACTTACCAAGCTAGGTAATTTTTCTATTTCCCCTATTACGTGCAGTCTTATACCTTTAGAAAAAAGTTCTTCTGCTTCTTCTAATAAGGTTTCGGAGAGTAAACTCATTAATGTACTTACCTCATCCAAAGGACGATTCCAGTTTTCGGTAGAAAAAGTATATAACGTTAGAAATTCTATACCTGCTTTTTCGCAAGCAGAGAGTGCATTTCTTACCGCAGAGATACCACTTTTATGTCCAAAGGTTCTTTCTTCTCCTCTAGATTTTGCCCATCTCCCGTTTCCATCCATGATGATGGCCACATGTTTGGGAAGATTATTTTTATCAATTTTTTCTAAAATTTCCTGCATCATTATTTACTTATTGACAATAGCATGGCGGTCTTCCGAATGAATAAGAAAGACCAAGAGACATAGAGTTCATCCAATCTTTAGAGTTTAAATTCCCTAAATTGTACTGATCGCTATAATCTAATGTGTCACTATTGGTTGCTCGGAACATAAACTCTCCGAACAATGCCCAGTTATAATTAAATTTATATTTAAGGCCCGCTCCAAAAGGAATGGCAAAACCAAATTGATTTCCTTCTAAAGTCGTATTAAACATTAATCCAGAAATTCCTCCAAAAATATATGGACTTAGCATACTTTTTTGTTCTTCGTTTACTGGTAAAAAATTGTAATCAAAAATCACTGAAGCCTCATAAACAGAGTTTGTTCCATATAAACCTCTACTTGCTCTATATAATTCCTGTGCGTAATTATCATCAAACTGAATATGATTGTAAGCTAGTCTAAATCTCAATGATTGATATGGATTAAAATTCATTCTATACATTATAGCAGCATAAAACGGTATTCCTTCATCAGAAAAATTACTCATACTATTAGGAAACGGATTGATGTATTTGGTCTTACCAATATCTCCGGTAAGATTACTTGTTCCTAATTGTATGCCTATCTCATGTCTTTGTGCCTGTGCAAAAAGATTCATGAAAAATAAGGCTATGATTACTAATGTTTTTCTCTTCATGTGTGCTGTGTGTTACTTACAACTTCAGCGGTTTAATAATCTGCAAATATAAAACATTTTTACATTAAGACTTATCTTAATGTTTAGTTAAATATTACCACTTAAAGTATAAATTTTATTTAAATATTTTTATTTAAAACCCAAATGTGTTTTAAATATTGTTTTATGTCAAAAAAACTCCCTCAAATAAGAGGGAGAACTATTATTTAATCTTCAAGATTTTCTTGAGTTTATTTCTTAATTTAATTAATGTAGGCTCTTCATAATTGGCATCTTCATCAAAGTAGCCGTAGCCATATCCGTAGCCATAACCATAGCCATAACCCTTATCCATCTCAAAGTCATTATAGATAAGCCCTAGGTGTTTAATCTCACTGTTATGATATTTTTCGGTAATCATTTTCAACATGTACTTTTCGGTATACTCGTGTCTCACTACATAAACGTTTGCATCAGTATATTTCATCAATTCAAAAGAATCTACTACCAAGCCCACTGGTGGCGAATCAATAATTACAAAATCATAAATCTTTTTTAAGTCTTCAATAAATTGTTGATTTTTTTCGCTCATCAGTAATTCTGATGGATTAGGAGGGATAGGGCCAGAGGTAATAACATCTAAATCTGGGATTCTAGTTTTGTTAATGATTTCTTCTATTTTTACCTCTCCAGTAAGATAATTAGAAATTCCTACTTTATTATTTACTTTGAAATCTCCAAAAATTTTCGGTTTTCTAAGGTCCATTCCTAGTAGAATAGTTTTTTTACCACTTAACCCTAAGACTGAAGCTATATTAATAGAAACGTAGGTCTTACCCTCACCACCAATAGAAGATGTAACCATTAAAACTTTACTCTTGCCATCTTCTTTGTACAAAAATCTGAGATTAGCTCTTACTCCTCTAAAGGCTTCAGAAACAGAAGATTTCGGCTTTTCTAAAACACTTAAATTATTTTCGTGAATATTTTTGCCAATTACTCCCAAAAGTGGAATTTTAGTAGCATTCACCACTTCTTTAATCACTCTAACCTTATTGTCTAATAATTCAGAAATCAATAAAATAAGAATTGGGACTAATAAAAAGCCAAACAATAGAATATTTCTAATAAATCCAGTATCAGGAGAAATAGGAGCTTGTCCTAAGTTTTTTGCCTTATCAATTACTGTAATATCTGATGTATTGGTTCTGAGTCTAAGTTCTGACTCCGAAAGTTTAGCCAAAAGAGTGCTATAGGTAGATTCATTTACGGTAAATCCTCTCTGCGCATCTATAAATCTCTGTTGTTTATACGGAAGAGTGCCTAAATCTTCCTCATATTTTGCAATCTGGCTATTAATGGTTGCTAGTTCCGCATCATAAACGCTATAATATCTGTTCAAATGTTTATATGAACTCCCTCTAGCATCATTAATCAATCGATTAATTTCTTTAATAGGCTCAGACTGTGGAGTGTAAATAGTAGATAATTCTGCTTTTTTTGCATAAAGAGCTTTAAGCTCAGAAATAGTGGCATTAAAACTTCCATCTTCTACCCCAGCTGCATTTAAATTAATTAAATTGTCTAGATTTTTACCTACAGAACTTTTAACTGCATTTAGCGCATTGACTTTTGTAATAATATCCGCCCTTTTTTGTTCTAGTGATGTTATACTTTGCAAAATACCAGAAACATCTCCTTTTTCATCAGTTAATTTTTCTTCTACTTTAATTGAATTAAGTTTTGCAGAGCTAGAGTCTAATTTTATTTTAGCCTTATCTAGATTTTCTTTTATAAATTCTACTGTGTTTTTTTCTACAATGCTTTTGTCTCGTTTTCTTTTTTCAATAAGTTCTTCTACACTTTTATTGAGAAAATTTACTGTACTGTTTAAATTATAACCACTCTTGGTAATGATCATCATCGTACTTAATTCTTGATCAAATTCTATGGAAATTGTGTTTTTAATTTCATTCACAGTTTGATCTATCGTCTTTAGACTGATAACAATATTATGCAAATCTATTTCGATTGGCTGAGTGTTTTTTACTAATTTGAATTTAAGAAATGGGGTTTCATACCATTCATTTATTCCTATAATCTTATTTGGTAATCTAGAAAAATTATGTGTTTTTTTAAATCCTTCAGAATTATAATCATATAGACTATTGGTTGAAAATTTTTCTGGTAAAACTACTTCATACTTCCCTGAAGACTTAGGAATAAGTGTAATTTCAATATTTACAGCCTGTGGATGAGTCTTATCAATCACTAAAAACACGGGAGAGTCGTCTTTGTCTATATATGTAGTTTTAAGTCTTCCTTTTGTACTATAGTCAATAAATAAATCAAGTTTTTGTACTAAATATTCATTATGAGACCTAGAAGTGAGTAGCTTCTTCAAAAATAGACCTTCTTGATTTGAGCCGTTTCCCCAAATGAAATTTATGGACTGATTGGGGGTAAAATAACTTGAAGAATTATTAGAAATACTCACTGTAGTATTAGAAGCATAGACTCTCTGTGCATAATATTTATTGTAAATAAATGCAGTGGTGTAGCCTAAAAATCCTAAAATAAAAAACCAATACCAGTTTTTAATTATTCTTACTAGAAAATGCTCTAAATTGAAAAAATCAAATGTTCCTATTTTTTCTTTTTCTAGATTTTTATTTTCATTTATGTTTTTTTCAGGAATCATCAATTATATTTTTGTTATCAATAAGTAAATAGAAATTGCGGTGGTAAGAATAGAAACTCCCGTAGTAAGGGTTTGCAATGGTTCTTTGCCAAAGCCATAGAAACTCTTTGCTTTAGTATTAAAAATTACTAAATCACCATTTTGTAACCAAAAATATGGTGAATTTTGTAAATCCTCTCTAGTTAAATCGATTTGAGCTTTTTTAATTCCTTCTGGAAATCTCCTATAAATAATGACGTTTTTCCTATCAACAGTTCTGTCTAAACCTCCGTTTTGTGCTATAGCTTCTAGAATGCTTATAGAAACTTCTGATGCTGTCTTTTGAATAGATTTTCCCTCCACATCATACAAAAAGGTATATTTTATTCCCTCTAAAAAAAGTCTAACTTCAGATTTTTCGGGTAAAAAATTCTCATTTACTCTATTTTGAATATCAGTTTGAATTTCTTCAATAGTTCTCCCCTCTGCCTTTATTTTCCCTATTCCTAGTATGTACACCTCTCCGTTATCGTCTATTTTTAGTCCACTGAAATAAAAACCCGAGCCTGCACCTGCCACAGAAGAACCTCCGCCACCAACTCCTTGAGTATGAAGAATAGAATAAAACTGTGCAGCATCTCCTTTTGGAGTAGTAATGATGTTTAGTTTAAGTATATCATGCCTTGTAACTCTGTATTTAGGCATATTATCATATGAAATAAGTCCCTCTGAATTAAGCACCAAATTTTCATTGGGCTGCAAATACCTTACCTCTTGCATACCCACACACGAAGTAATTATAAGGAACATAAATAAGATTAGCACGTTTAATTTTTTCATCATCAATTTTTAATTTTTTAACAAAAGTAATATTTTAATTATTAATTTTCTTCTTCATCAATATATCTGGTAAGTAAGCACCTAAAAACCCTAGACTGATAATAAGCACTAAGAGAGAATTATTCTCTATGTGTCTAAAAATATAGGCTACTGAAACTATAAGTAGATAATAAGAAATAATATATAGAGTGGCTCTTTTATGAGAGAAACCCATCTTAAGCAATTTGTGATGAATATGGTTTTTATCTGCCTCGAAAGGTGATCGTTTTTCTGCCAATCTGACGATTATGACATTTAAAGTGTCTATAATGGGTAAAATTAAAATAGCTACAGCTATAACAGGAGCAGAATTTAGGTGATAATATATCACTCCCGGTCCTCGTTTTGCAATAAAAATATCTATAAAACAAATAGCTGTAAAAGTAAGTAGAAAGCCTAGAACCATAGAACCTGTGTCTCCCATAAAAATTTTCTTACTTCGTTCTGCAAAATTATAATATAAGAAGCCTATTACGCTTCCCATAATGGTAGTAGATAAAATCACCAATGGATAGTTGTACTCTCCCAATCGATAATAGCTAATACCAAAAAGCCCAAAACATATTAATCCATAAGTGCCAGCTAAACCATCAATTCCATCAATTAAATTAAAAGCATTAACTAAAATTATAAAAGTCACAATACTGAAAATTACACTGAAAAAATAATTGAGCTCGTATACTCCAAATACCCCAAAAAGATTTCTGATTCTAACATCTGACCCTATTACCAACATGGCAGATACTACTAATTGAACTATCAATTTCTTATAAGCTCTCATCACCACTATATCATCCATTACTCCGATGTAAAGCAATATTACCAATGATGCAAAAAGAAATTTATACAAATCAAATAATTGGTAGGCATAAATAGAGGCAGTTACTGATATGGCAAAAAATATAGCTACTCCACCCAAATTAGGAATTTTTCTTTCGTGAGAACTCCTTTGGCCGGGTTCATCTATTAAGTTTTTTCTCCTAGAAATTTTTATAATGGTAGGAATTGAATAATAGGTAATCAATAATGAAGTAATAAAAGAAAATATCACCTTCAAATAAAAAACAGGGAAGTTTAGCGTTGCCAAAAAAGAATCTATCTTATCCATAATTTTTTCTTGATTGAAATGTTATTTCCAAAGTACATTCTGATATTTACTAGGAGTAAACCTTCCTGCATTACCATTAGATTTAGCAAAATTAAAATACATTAAAGTGAGATAAAGCATGTATCCAGATATCAAAGCCTTTTTTGCCTTTTCTTCAACTGCATATATTAAACTAGGTATTACAAACATGGTTAAGAAAAACATGTAAACTCCTGGTAATCTTATGGCAAAAATCCTAGTCCCTCTAAAAAGATAAAACATACATAACCCAAATACAGCCAAGTTTCGCATGTATTCAAAATAAGCAATCTTTTCTGAACCCTTTTTTTCATAAATTAACAAAGTAATAATGAAGAAAATTTTTACAATATCAGTAAGGCCATACTCTAAATCACCACCAAACTGACTATCATTCACATACGCATCATATCCTCCAGAAATAACTTGTGGCAAAAGTGATGAAAACATCTCACCGAATAATTTATACGGTTCTAATGGAGAAAGCAACAAACTAATTATTAAAGCCCATAGAATTTTCTTACTATTCATAGGAATTTTAACCAACCAATATGCTGGCAAAAAAACAATAGAAGTTTTATGGAAGCCCAGTGCCAAATAGATACAAAGCAAAAACATCATCAAATTCCTCTCTACAATATACCGAAAAGAAAAAACACAAATGGCAATTCCTATCCCTTGTCTCATCTGTCCTGAATCCTCGAAAAAAAACACTGGCATAAAATAAAATAAGGTAGATAAGGTTGGAAGTGGAGAAAATTTATATACTGTAGATAATTTAAGACTCACTGTAATAAGAGCCATTACAAAGGTTACCATGTAAAATGGCATCCCCAGATCGAAGATGACTTTATTAATCAATACAAAAATCCATTCTATATCTTCTTTTGACTTACTAAAAAGCGCTTTTTTAAAAACATCTGAATAGTCTGTATAAATAGAAAACCCTACAAATAAATTTTTGTAAGCGGGATAATCTGCTCCTACATAGTACCTAAATCCTCCTAAAACAATAAGCGACACTCCTGCAATTATAGTAAATACAGGTGTTTTTTTCTTATATTGGAAAAGCTCTAATACAGAACCAAAAAATAGAAATATAAATAAAAAAGTAAATGCAGGGTGTAAAAAAACCATTAGCTATAGCTATCTCAACAATATACAAATATATAATTTTTTTAATCGTTATTTAAACTATTGCTTTATTAATTCCATTATTCGGCTAAAAAAATTAAATTTGTTATCAAATAATATTCTGATGCAGAAAATCACCGATAAGATTACAATTATATTTTTTTTACCTATAACTTTTCTTACTATAGTTTTTTATGGTTTTAATTCTGCTTATTATCCTTATGCCCAATTAGAAAAATTACCAGATTATTATTACAGTAATATTTATAATTACAGATTCCTTTCAAGAGATGCGCTAGCGTGGGTTTTTGAACAATTTAACGCTGTTTTCATCAATCTAAATCCCACCATAAAAGAATACGCATTACATTACGGAACTCCATTTTACCATAGTTTTTTCCTTTTCAATGCTTTTTTTCTTGTGCTTACTTCCTTTTCATTGAGCGAAATTTTAGCACTGAAAATATTTGCTAAATCTTCAGAAAAAGCAAAATTAACCATTCACATTCTCATTTTATTGTTGATTAGCATTACCAGCTACGTTTTAACACCTTACGACAGTCCTGCATTATTTTTATTTGCAATTACCCTATTTTTCACACTGAAATATTTCGAAGAAAGAAAACTGCAACAACTTATTATCATTTCCGCACTCATTTTTATTTCAACCTTAAATAGAGAAACTTCTAGCCTAAACATTGCTTTTTTAGGCGCTTTATTTCTAAACAAAGAAATATTGAAAAAAGAAAAATTACAGCAATTCGTCAAAATCATCGCATTGCCAGTTTTTGCTTTTTTGTTGGCTTATATTTCGGTGAGAGTTTTCATAAAAACAGAAGAAGCAACCATTAGTGAAGGCATTTATTTAGTGCAAAATCTCACCAAACCAAATAATATTTTAGGCATCCTATTCTTTATTATTTTTATCAGATTGACTCAAAAAATAAGCAGTTCAAAGCAAAACATTAGCAAAATTTCAGCATTCTTGCTTCTTTGCATGCCTTATTTATTAATGATTTTAATGGTTGGAATTTTGTGGGAAATCAGACTTTTTATTCCCATCATTATCGGAATGATATTGCTTTCTCAAATGAATTTCGAGGAAGAAACAAAAATGGATTAAATTCCATTTAACGAAGTTAAAATCTTTGCGACTTAAAAACGTAAAATGTCAAAAACTCATTTTGCGACTTTGCGTTTTTTTTCAAATTATTTTTCTAATTATTTTTTCAAGTCCAAAGAAATACAGCAAGTAATAAAACTGCTTTTTCAAAGGAAGTGAGAGCAAATAGTTTTTCCCAAATCTCTGATATTTCAAGATTTCAAAAGTTGAAATTTTCCTTTCTTTAATGAATCTTTTCAACTCCAAAGACATTTTTTGGTACACCTCATCCTCTTTTACAAAAGCGAGATACGCCAAAAAAGTATAAACACCTTCTAAAATTTGAAATCCTTGCAACTCTTTTTGTTTGGAAGAATAAACTGAATTTTTAAAAGATTTTTCTACGTTTTTCACGGCTTTTAAAATATCCAAACCTCTTTCTGTATGAGATTTTGAGATAGAATTGCTTCTTTCTAAATATTGATAATGAAACGCATCTGTTTTTACCAAAGTTTTACATTGAAGTAAAATTTGCGGAATCAATTCGATATCCTCGAAATGCATCCCTTTTTGAAATCTTTTTCCTTCAAAAAGTTCTCTTTTGAAAATTTTATTACAAGCAAAATAAGAAATATCAGAAAACACTGAAAAATGCTTTTCTAAGTCTATTTTTTCAGGCAAATTCGGTATTTGCGTAAGTTTTTGAGTTACGTTTCCGTTTTCATTTACTTTTTGAAGATTACAAATTACAATTTCGGCTTCGTGCCTTTTTGCCAAATCACACATTTCTTCCAACATATTTTCAGAAACATAATCATCAGAATCTACAAAAGCGATAAATTCTCCCGTTGCTCTGTCTATTCCAAAATTTCGCGCATCGCTTAAACCACCATTTTCCTTTACAAAAGTTTTTATTTTTTGAGGAAATTTACGTTGAAAAACCTCTACAATTTTTTGAGAATCATCTTTACTTCCGTCATTAATAACCAGAATTTCAATCTCTTGCAAAGTCTGATTCACCAGAGAATTTAAACATTTCTCTAGGTAATTTTCTACATTATAAACTGGAACAATTACAGATATTTTCATTTATTTTTTTGTAAAGTTGTTGATTTGTAAAGTTGTAAAGTCGCTTAAAAAGTTTTTACGACTTTACTATATTTTCACGATTTTACAATCAATCTTTCACTTAACACCCCATTCTTCGCCATATCATATTCATATTGCGAACAAGGAACGCATTTTTGAATATTTTTATCACTACCAAAATACCACAATCCCGTAAAACTGTCTCTTTTGAAAGCAAATTCCTGATCATCTATCAACACCCAAAAAGTATCGTAATGACGTTCTTTCGGATGCGTTTTTTGAATATCAATTCCTTCCAATAAATACCAAAGCATTTGTGCCAACAATTGATGATTCAGAACATTTTCAGCATCTGCATTGAAATTAAAAATTCCCGCCATTTTCAGATTTTCGCCTAAGCCAATTTCTTTCATCACGGCACAGATTTCCCTTCTGTTCAAGCCATTAATTTGAGGATTTACCGAAAATGGCTCTGCAAAACTTTCCACCGCATCGCAATTCAGTGTAACCAAATCTGCTCTACGGAAAAACGGCTCTATTCTATCGGTATTTCCCATCATTTCGGCCAATCTAATTACATCAAACTCCACACTTTTCATGAGTTGCACTGCATCTATTTCATTCAAATGCTTCTGATAACCGAGATGATGATAATCTTTAAGGCTCAACAATTTAGAATTGAAAATTTTCTGCAAAAAATTCTTTTCTGAAATTTCCTCGCCTTCATTGGAAAGGTCAATTTTATTGTTGATTTGAGTGTATCTTATATTTTTTTGATGAAAATTAAGCGCATGAATCATCGCAATCGACAGATCATTTCCTCCGCCTACAACAATCGGAACCGTATTTTTATACAAACACGCAGAAAGAACTTCCTGCAAAATATAATGTGTGTCTTGAAGAGATTTCCCAGAAATAAGGTCTCCCAAATCACAAATCGGGATTTCAAAATCAAATTTCGAAAGTTTATAAAATTCGTCTCTTACTGTATCAAAATTTTTGGCAACCGCATTTCCTTTTCCACCTCTGTAATCGCTACAAAAAACCAACAAAATTCCGTTTTCTGGAATTTCATTCGTAATCACACTTCCTAATTGCCAAGGCTGAGTTTCTATTTTTTTTGGTGAGATGATAATGTCTTCTATGTTCATTGGTTTTTGTGTCAAATTTTAAAATCAGTTTAATTAAAGAACCTTTCCTACAAACTTACAAAATAAGTTCTTCAACTAAAAATTTAAGTTTCGGCTAAAACAAATAGTTTCTCCACAAAAAAAGCGGACTAAAGTCCGCTCTTATTGATTTTATAATCTTTTGAAAATTATTTCTTCTTCGCTGCAGGTTTTTTCTTTTCTGCAAAAGCTGTTTTATCTTGGTCAGTAATCCATTTTTTTACTTCATCCAGAGAAACGGTTTGCAATTCTTCTGCTTCATACTTGCTTCCGTCTTCTTTTTTAGGAATTTTGAACATTCCTTTGCCAAATTTGATGAAAGGTCCCCATCTTCCGTTTTCAATAGAAATTTTTTCTTTTTCCCATTGCTGAATATAGCGGTTAGCTTCCTTCTCTAATTTTGCAGAAATGAGCTCTTCTATGTCTCCTTGAGTAAGATTGTCAAAATCATATTTCTTCGGAACATTTACATATAAATCTTTGTATTTTACAAATGGCCCAAATCTTCCTGTTCCTTTCGTTACAGGTTCACCTTTATAAGTGGCAATTGGCGCATCTGCTTCTATTTTTTCTTTGATAAAATTTTCTGCAACTTCCTGTGTTACCGAGAACGGATCTGTTCCTCTTCCGATAGAAATAAATGCATCTCCCCATTTTACATAAGGCCCGAATCTCCCTACGCCAACAGAAACTGGTTTTCCTTGGAATTCATTTAAGTCAAATGGAATTTTAAATAGCTCTAGAGCTTCTTCAAAACTAATGGTATTGATATTTTGAGTAGGTAATAGTGAAGCGTAAGTTGGTTTCTCTTCATCATCATTTTCACCAATTTGAATCATCGCACCATATCTTCCCATTCTAGCGTAAACATTTTTACCAGATTTAGGATCTACACCTAATAATCTCTCGCCAGTAGCTCTGTCTGCATGCTCTTCTACATCTTCAATTTTCGGGTGAAAATTATCATAAAAATGCTTTAGGGTTTCTTTCCATTTTTCTGAACCATTGGCAATATCGTCAAAATCTTGTTCAACTTTTGCAGTAAAACCATAATCCAAAATTTCATTGAAATTACTGATTAAAAACTCATTCACTACTTCACCAATGTCCGTAGGAACGAATTTATTTTTATCTCCCCCGAATTTCTCCGTCAAAACTTCTTTTTTCAGACCAGATTTTCCTAGAGAAAGTTTTACGATTTCTCTTTCATGCGGTAGAATTTCTCTTTTATCTACATATTCTCTATTCTGAATCGTCTGAATCGTTGGTGCATAAGTAGAAGGTCTACCAATTCCCAGTTCTTCTAATTTTCTTACTAAAGCAGCTTCGGTATATCTTGCTGCTGGTTTAGTGAATTTTTCGGTAGCCGTAATTTTTTTGAAATGTAAAACCTCGCCCACCTTTACTTTTGGCAACAGTTTTTCGTTGTTTTCCTCATCATCTTCTTCTGTTTTCGAAATTCCATAGACTTTTAAGAAACCATCGAAAACAATCACTTCACCTTGTGCTTCAAAATGACTTGGCAAAGCAGAATTCCCGATTTCAATTACGGTTTTTTCAATTTTTGCATTAGCCATCTGAGAAGCTAGAGTTCTCTTATAAATGAGTTGATATAATTTATTGAGTTGTGCATCACCAATGGTTTTCACTCCAAAATCAGTCGGACGAATTGCCTCGTGTGCTTCTTGAGCAGATGAAGATTTCGTAGTATAATTTATTGGCGATGAATATTCTGCCCCAAATTCTTTTTCGATGAAATCTTTAGCAGCACTAATTGCATCTTGAGAAAGATTTACTGAGTCTGTTCTCATATAAGTAATGTACCCTTCTTCGTAGAGACGCTGTGCAATTCTCATGGTAGAAGTTACATTATACCCTAATCTATTAGAAGCTTCTTGCTGTAATGTAGAAGTAGTAAAAGGTGCAGAAGCAGAACGCGTTCCTGGCTTTTTTTCTACATTTAAAACTTTGAATTCAGTATTCTGAGATTTTTCTAAAAATGCTTCCGATTCTTTTTCTTGAGCAAAATCTTTTTTCAGTCTTGCGGCAATTTCTTGCTTTTCGGCATTTAAGAAAGTTCCTTCCACTTTATAAGTAGAAGTCGGTTTGAAATTTCTAATTTCTTGCTCTCTTTCTACTACCAATCTTACTGCAACAGATTGTACTCTTCCCGCCGAAAGTCCGGTTTTCACTTTTTTCCAAAGTACGGGCGACATTTCAAAACCTACAATTCTGTCGAGAACCCTTCTTGCTTGTTGAGCATTTACGAGATTCTGGTCAATTTTTCTAGGGTTTTCAATCGCTTTCAGTATTGCATTTTTGGTAATTTCGTGGAAAACAATACGCTTGGTATTTTCTTCTTTGAGTTTTAATTCTTGTGCTAAATGCCAAGCAATAGCTTCTCCTTCACGGTCTTCATCGGAAGCTAACCAAACGATTTCTGCTTTTTTCACCGCTGCTTTCAGTTCAGTTACTAATTTCTTTTTATCAGCAGAAACTTCGTAATCTGGCGTGAAGGTTTTAAGGTCTATTCCCATTCCTTTTTTGGGTAAATCTCGGATATGACCGAAGCTAGATTTCACTTCGAAATCCTTTCCAAGATACTTCTGAATGGTCTTCGCTTTTGCTGGTGACTCTACGATGACTAGATTTTTTGACATGCACAAAATTTTTGCAAAAGTAGAAACTTTTTTTTAAACAATCGTTTTTAGCAATTTTCTTACGGTTTTCTTTTCTTCAAATAAAGTATTTTATCTTCGTTTCATTCATTTTTTCTATAATAAGAAGTTGGTTTTTCTTGGCATTTAATTTGATGAAATTCTGCCAATGATTTATTTTTGCACTATCAAAATATGAAAACCACATTATCTACTTTTACAAAAATTCAAAAAATGAATTGCTGTTGTTCTTTTAAAACAAAAGAGGACGGGTTAGATGATGTAACGTTTTAAAATACAAATGTCTCCATATATCACTGAGTCCTCGAAATGAGGACTTTTTTTTATTTAATCATTTAAAATTTTATTCATGCCAACAGAAAACAAAATCAGAATAACCGCATTTTTAGTATTTATCTTAACCTTTTTATACATCACAACTCATTTCATTTGGATTCCTATTTTTCTATTGATAGATTTTGCTTTGAGAGGTTCTGGATACGGAAAATGGAGCGTTTTAGGGTTTTTAGCAGAAAAAATAGTTTCGATTTTTAATTTTGAACAAAAACCCATTTATTTTCCACCGAAACAATTTGCAGCACAAGTAGGTTTTATTTTTTCATTGACCTTGTTGGTTTTTAATCTTCTCGAAATCAACAGTCTTATTGTAAGCGGAATTTTGCTGATTTGCGCAGGTCTAGAGGCATTTTTCAATTTCTGTGTAGGATGTTATGTGTACAATGCTTATTATCACATCAAAAATAAATAGCATTTATTTAACATTTTCAAAAGGTACAACTGCATTAAATTCTATTATTTTTGTAGAATACAAATCTTATTTTATTGAAAAACTTCATTCAAAATTCCATTAAAAGTCAGAAAGTATTCTATCGATATTTCCGTAGGAAAGGCATTAAAAGACTTTTCAAAGAAAATATCTTAGAAAGTGATGGAGACAACAAAACTAAAGCGCTTTCTATTGCTTTAGGAATTTTTATTGGACTGACTCCATTTTGGGGATTTCATACCGTTTTAGCGCTTTCTTTAGCTGCTATTTTTAAGCTGAATAAGTTTTTGTCATTTGTGTTCTCCCAAATCAGCATTGCTCCTTTGGCGCCCTTCATCATAGGAATTTCTATGTTTTTCGGTTCTTTTTTCGTGGGAGGAAAAACCGATTTTTCTCATCAAGAATTGAATTTAGAAATGGTAAAACACAACTTGTTACAATATGTGGTGGGAAGTTTTGTTTTTGCAACAATAATAGCAATGAGCTTTGGATTTATATTTTACTACTTATTGAATCTTTTCCAAAAAGAAAGCACCTCTTAACTCACTTAAAACCAATATTTTTAACCAAAAATTAATAAAAAATCCACGAAAATTCATTATATTCGCACACTTAAATTTTAACAGTAGAAACCGAGATATAATGAAGAAGTTCACAGAATACAAGCAACTTAACCTAAATGCTGTAGCAGATAACGTTGCCAATTTTTGGAAAACCAATCAAACTTTTAAAAAATCCGTAGAAACGCGCGAGGGAAAACCAGAGTACGTTTTTTACGAAGGACCGCCTTCTGCAAACGGAATGCCAGGAATTCACCATGTAATGGCGAGAGCATTGAAGGATATTTTTTGCCGTTATCAAACGCAAAACGGAAAGCAAGTTTTCCGTAAAGCAGGTTGGGACACGCATGGTTTACCAGTGGAACTAGGCGTAGAAAAAGAACTCGGGATTACCAAAGAAGACATCGGTAAAAAAATTACCGTAGAAGAATATAACCAAGCTTGTAGAAATGCAGTAATGCGTTATACAGACGTTTGGAATGACCTTACCGAAAAAATTGGGTATTGGGTAGATTTAGACAATCCATACATTACCTACGAACCAAAATACATGGAAACGGTTTGGTGGTTGCTAAAACAATTGTACAACAAAGATTTATTGTACAAAGGTTACACCATTCAGCCGTATTCTCCAAAAGCGGGAACTGGACTTTCTTCTCACGAATTAAATCAACCAGGAACATACAGAGATGTTTCTGACACTACTGTTGTTGCGCAATTCAAAGTTAAAAAATTCTCAGAAAATCTCGGCTCTAAAATCTCGGCTCTAGGCTCTGATTTTCACATTTTGGCTTGGACGACTACTCCTTGGACTTTGCCTTCTAACACAGCTCTTGCTGTAGGTAGAGACATAGAATATGTTTTGGTTAAGACTTTCAATCAATATACTTTTGAGCCAATTAATATTGTTTTGGCGAGAGTTCTTTTAGAGAAAAATTTTGGCAAAAAATACGCAGAAGGAACAGAAGAAGATTTTGCTAACTACACATCTGAAAGCAAAACCATTCCTTACCAAATTTTAGCAGAATTTACTGGAGAAGATTTAGCAGGAACCACTTATGAACAATTGATCCCTTGGTTTTTACCAGCAGAAAATCCTGAAAAAGCGTTCCGTGTAATCATAGGAGATTTTGTAACGACTGAAGACGGAACAGGAATTGTGCACATTGCACCAACTTTCGGGGCAGATGATAACAGAGTCGCTCAAGAAAACGGAATCCCACCAATGTTAGTAAAAGATGAAAATGATAATCTTGTTCCATTGGTTGACTTAACTGGTAGATTTTTAAAAGGCGAAAACGTTCCTGAACTTTTCAGCGGGAAATATATTAAAAACGAATACTACGATGAAGGAACTGCTCCCGAAAAATCTTGGGACGTAGAATTGGCGATTTTGTTAAAAACCGAAAATAAAGCCTTCAAAGTAGAGAAATATGTTCACAGTTATCCGCATTGTTGGAGAACTGATAAGCCTGTATTGTACTATCCTTTGGATTCTTGGTTTGTAAAAATGACTTCGGTAAGAAATCGTTTGGTAGAACTCAATGAAACCATCAATTGGAAGCCAAAATCAACGGGAGAAGGAAGATTTGCCAACTGGTTAGAAAACGTTAACGACTGGAATCTTTCTCGTTCAAGATATTGGGGAATTCCTTTGCCAATATGGAGAAGTGAAGACCTGAAAGAACAAAAAGTAATCGGTTCTGTAGAAGAATTGGTTAATGAAATTCAAAAATCTATTGAAGCAGGTTTTATGACCGAAAATCCTTTCAAAGATTTTGAAGTAGGAAATATGTCTGCTGAAAACTATGCAAAAATAGATTTACACAAAAATATTGTAGATGCCATTATTTTGGTTTCAGACAGCGGAAAACCAATGAAACGTGAATCTGATTTGATTGATGTTTGGTTTGATTCGGGTTCAATGCCTTACGCTCAGTTACATTATCCTTTCGAAAATAAGGAAATGATTGACAGCGGAAAAGCTTTCCCTGCAGATTTTATCGCAGAAGGAGTAGACCAAACTAGAGGTTGGTTTTATACACTTCACGCAATTGGAACTACCGTTTTTGATTCTATTGCTTATAAAAATGTGGTTTCTAACGGTTTAGTCCTCGACAAAAACGGACAAAAAATGTCTAAACGTCTTGGAAACGCCATTGACCCATTTGAAACTTTACAAAAATATGGACCTGATGCAACGCGTTGGTACATGATTTCTAACGCCAATCCTTGGGAAAATTTAAAATTTGACTTAGAAGGAATTGATGAAGTGCGTAGAAAATTCTTCGGAACACTTTACAATACTTATTCTTTCTTTAGTTTGTACGCGAATGTTGATGGTTTCAGTTATTCTGAAAAAGAAGTTGAAAACAGACCAGAAATCGATAGATGGATTCTTTCAGAACTCAATTTATTGGTGAAAGATGTTACCGAATTCTACGAAGATTACGAACCAACGAAAGTAGCAAGAGCGATTAATAATTTCGTGAATGATAATTTAAGTAACTGGTATGTAAGACTTTGCAGAAGACGTTTCTGGAAAGGAGATTATTCTGAAGACAAAATCTCTGCTTACCAAACTCTATACACTTGTTTAGAAACTGTTGCGAAAATTTCGGCGCCAATTGCTCCTTTCTTTATGGACCAATTGTATCAAGATTTGAACGCGGTTACTGGAAAAGACACTGCAGAATCTGTTCACTTAACTGATTTCCCGAAAGTGAATGAAAGCTTAATCGATCAAAATTTAGTAGAAAAAACGCATTTGGCTCAAACCATCACTTCTATGGTATTCTCTTTGAGAAAGAAAGAAAACGTGAAGGTTCGTCAGCCACTTCAAAAAGTGATGATTCCTGTTCTGGACAAGAAAACCGAAGAGCAAATTTTAGCGGTTTCGGAACTCATCAAACAAGAAGTGAATGTAAAAGAATTGCAATTGATTAATGCAGAAGAAGCTTCTCACTTGATTGTAAAGCAAATTAAGCCAAATTTCAAAGCATTGGGTTCTAGATTAGGAAAAGACATGAAAGTGGTAGGTTCTGAAATTCAGAATATGACTTCAGAGCAAATTTCAGCGCTTGAAAAAGAAGGAAAAATGACCATTGCAGGTTATGAAATCGGTTTAGAAGATGTAGAAATTTCCACAAAAGACATTCCAGGTTGGACAGTGGCTAGTGAAGGAAAAACAACCGTAGCACTTGATTTAACCATTACTGATGAATTAAAATCTGAAGGAATCGCAAGAGAATTCATTAATAGAGTTCAGAATTTAAGAAAAGACAAAGATTTCGACCTAACAGACAGAATTTCAATCAGTTTAGAAGAAAGCTGCCCATTTAGAAAAGAACTTACTAACAATGAACAATATATTTGTACAGAAGTATTGTCAGATAAAATAGAATTTGTAATTTCACTCGCAAATTTTGAAGAAATCGAAATTGACGAAGTTAAATTTAATGTTAATATTGAAAAAATATAACAAAGATGGCAGAAGAAAGAGTAAGATATAGTGACGCTGAGTTACAAGAATTTAAGAAAATCATACAAGACAAAATAGCAAAGGCTGAAAAAGATTTAGCCCTTATTAACGAAAGTTTCATCAATGACCAAAATAATGGTACGGATGACACTTCTCCTACCTTCAAAGCTTTTGAAGAAGGAGCTGAAACGCTAAGCAAAGAGCAAAATTCTATTTTGGCTGGAAGACAAGAAAAATTCATCCGTGACCTTAAACACGCTTTAATAAGAATTGAAAACAAAACTTACGGCGTTTGTAGAGTAACTGGCAAATTAATCCCAAAAGAAAGATTAATGGCAGTTCCTCATGCTACATTAAGCATTGAAGCGAAAAATATGCAAAGATAAATTTGTACTTTGTACAACTTATAATGTGCAATGTATAATGTGTTTTGAAAAAGATTCATTATACTTTGTGCATTTTATATTTTTATACCATCAACTATGGAACTTTTATTTCTAATACTTGCCATTGCAGTAATTTTTATCTTTTTCTTTAGAAAAGACATCAAAGAGAAAATAAATCCTGACAAAACTAAAAACTACACCATAGACGATAAATATAACGCTGCAAAACGTGAAAGAGAAAAAGAAATAGATCAACTCTTAAGCAAAATGGGAGAAAACGGAATTGCAGATTTAAGCGAGAAAGACCTAAAAAGATTAGAAGAATTATCTAAAAAATAAATGAATAAGCGTTATCAATTTGTAAAATCATAGCGCTTTAAAATAAACCAAAAATGGAATCACTTATCGTTCACCTAAAAAACCAAATGGAACTCAATGCACTGAAAAGTGTAATGAAAGAAATGGGAATTAAATATGAAAAATTTCACACCAGAAATAATAAAACAAACCCTTTTGTAGAAAAGAAAATTTCAGCTAAAAAAGCGGTAAAAGCCACTAAAAACTTTAAAGAAAAACCAAAACCAGGATTATAATGAAAAAAATCGTACTTGTTACTTTTATCGTTTTATTAATCGACCAACTGTCTAAAATTTACGTAAAAACTCATTTTAATCTCAATGAAAGCATAGAAGTTTTCGGCCAAGATTGGTGGAGATTTACTTTCGTAGAAAATCCCGGAATGGCTTATGGTTTACAATTCGGTGGTTTACTCGGCAAATATGCACTTGTCATCATCAGAATTTTCTTAATTGGAGGAATGATTTACCTTTTTAGAAAATGGCTCAAAGAAGGCGCTTCTAATTACTTATTAATCCCAATGTCTATGATTTTTGCAGGAGCCATCGGAAACCTGATTGACGGAATGTTCTACGGATTAATTTTCGATTCTGGAATGGTTTATGACTCAACGATTGATAGATGGATTGGTTATGACGGGATTTCTCAATTTACAGAATTCGGGAAAGGCTATTCACATTTCATGAAAGGTTGTGTAGTAGATATGTTTCATTTTCCGATGTTCTCTTTCAATCTTTTTGGAAAGCATTTTGAATTTTTCAGTTACATTTTTAATGTAGCAGATTCTGCCATCACCATCGGTGCTATTTTCTTACTTATTTTCAAGAGGAAAGCTTTTCCTAATGGATTTGAACTATAAGGATTAAATCTTTTTTAATATATAAACTTCAAGAAATTTCTTGAAGTTTTTTCTTTTCCGTAAATTTGCTCAACTTTTGAGAATAATTGAAACTCAACTTTAACCTCAACCTAAAAATTGAAATGTCAAGAATTTTAACCGGAATACAAGCAACAGGAACTCCACATTTAGGAAATCTTTTGGGAGCCATCATTCCTGCAATAGAATTATCTGAAAAATCTGAAAACGAATCGTTTTTGTTTATCGCAAACATGCACTCTTTGACGCAAATTAAAAATGCAGAAGAACTTAGACAAAACACTTATGAAATCGCAGCAGCGTGGTTAGCTTGTGGTTTAGACACCGAAAAAACTTATTTCTACAGACAAAGTGATATCCCTGAAGTTTGTGAACTTTCTTGGTATTTATCTTGCTTTTTTCCTTTTTCTAGATTGCAATTAGCGCATTCTTTCAAAGATAAAGCAGACCGTTTAGAAGACGTAAACGCAGGACTTTTCACCTATCCTATGTTGATGGCGGCAGATATTTTATTGTATGACGCAGAAATCGTTCCTGTAGGAAAAGACCAGTTACAGCATTTGGAAATGGCGAGAGATGTAGGTGCGAGATTCAACAATCAAATGGGAGAAATTTTCGTGCTTCCACAAGCTGAATTACAAGAAAACACGAAATACGTACCAGGAATTGATGGTCATAAAATGTCTAAATCTAGAGGAAATATCATCAATATTTTCCTTCCAGAAAAGCAATTAAAAAAACAAGTGATGGCTATCGAAACGGATTCTACTCCGCTAGAAGAACCGAAAAACCCTGACACTTGTAAAGTTTTCGCCATTTATTCTTTACTCGCAAATGAAACGCAAATCGCAGAAATGCGTGCTAAATATTTGGCAGGAAATTACGGTTATGGTCATGCTAAAACAGAATTATTCAATTTAATTCTTGAAAATTTCAAAACAGAAAGAGAAAAATTCGAATATTACATGAACAATCCGTCTGAACTAGACGCAAAATTGCAAGAAGGCGCAGAAAAAACTAGAAAAATTGCCGCAGAAACTTTGAAAAGAGTAAGATTAAGCTTAGGAATGTAATTTCTAATGAAATCATAAATTAAAAAAACCTTTCAGAAGTCTGAAAGGTTTTTGTTTTATAAATAGTTTTTAATTTCTTCCAAATTTTGAATGGTTTTCAGACCTTCTTCGGATTTATTTTCTTTAAGCGCATCGAAGAAAATAATGTCTAAACCAAAATTCTGAGCTCCTTTTACATCTGCAACCCAGTCATCTCCTATGAAAACAGACTCAGCTTTTTCGGCATTGGCTAAATTCAAGGAATGTTCGAAAATTCTTTCGTCTGGCTTCATGGCATGAGCATCTTCAGCGCTCGTCACGGTTTCGAAATATTTTTTAAGTCCAGATTTTTCTACTTTTCTGTTCGTCACTTCATGGAAACCGTTAGAAACTACGTGAAGCTGATAACCTTTCTCTTTTAAATATTCTAAAACTTCAATGGTTTGTGGAATCAATTCATTGAAATTGATGATTTCGTCTAAGAAATGCTTCTCGAAATATTGCGCTAATTCTTCATTATCTATCCCGAAATGCAAAAAAGTATCATAAAATCTATGTTTTCTCAAGAAATCCTTATCAATAATTCCGTCTCTGATTTTCACCCATAAATCTTCATTGATTTCATCATATTTAGCATGAAATTCATGAAAGAGGATGTTATACTTATCTGAAATTTCTTTTCTCTGGAACAATTCTTCTAAGGTAAGAACTGCATTTTTGCGGTGATCCCAAAGGGTATTATCGAGGTCAAAAAAAATGTGCCTTATGTTTTTCATAGGGCACAAATTTAAGTAAAATAAGCGGTTTATTTAATTTTTAGAAATGATAAATTTCTTATCATTTGAAGTTAAAACAGCTATACTTTTAGAATAACTTAATAAAAAATTTACTGTTGACTTTTTTGGATTCAAGACAGGATTTTTAACAGAGTAATTATTTTTCATAGGCTAAAAAAAGTTTGTTTTAATCAAAACGAAACCTAATTAGCTTTATTGTATTACCTTGTTAAAATTATTTGGTTTTCTTCCATTATTTTTCTCATGTTGATAAGTGCATAACGCACTCTACCCAGTGTAGTATTGATACTTGTATTGGTTTGCTCTGCAATTTCTTTGAAACTCAGGCCATCAAAAAATCTTAATTTGATGACTTCCTGTTGGTTTTCGGGTAAGAAAACGAGCATTTTCATCAGATCATCATAAATTTGATTCGTGATTAACCTTTCTTCGATGTTTTCTTCTGTTTCTTTAAGCAAATCAAAAATAGAAAACTCTTCATTTTCATAAGTTGTTTCAGAAACTTTTATGTGCTTAGATTTAAGTCGATAATGGTCTATAATAAGATTGTGCGCAATTCTTTTTGCCCAAAGAATAAATTTACCATCATCATTGTATCTTCCTTCTTTTAGGGAAACAATGATTTTCATAAAAGTATCTTGAAAAACATCATTAGCGAGTTCTTCATCCATCAATTTATAGAAAATAAACGAGAAAAGTTCTTTTTGGTGTCTTGAAATAAGAATAGAAAGTGCGTTTTCGTCGCCTTTTTGATATCTCGAAATCAGCAAACTATCAGTATGTGTTTCCATAACTTTAACTTCATTATTATGAAACAGACTAACAAAAGCTAGCTATTTCTGGTTTTTACAGTTTATTAAATGAAGTAAAGTTTGCTCAATAGGCGATTCGATCTACGTTTTGTATGACAAATTTATAAAAAATGTTAAATATTCAAAATAATTTTTCAAAAAAATCGTTGTTTGCTTATTTATTTTTCTTTGATTTACTGAAAACAACTAATGGAATATTGATTGTGAAATTTAAATTAAGACCTTTCATTACACTATCATTCAATAGATTATTCCCAAGCTGAAATGCGTAACCGCCAGTAAAATCTATAATTCCGAAAAGAGAAATCCCAACTTTTGGTGCAACAAATTGAGGTGTAATTTCTGTTCCTGCGAGAAAATAATAAGAATGCTGTACATCTACGTTTTTTTCGAAGTTCAATAAAATATCCCCTTGAAATTTAGGTAAAATCGCAAATTCACCGTTTACTTTTCCCATCAAAGCAGAACCAGAAACCCTGTACAGAACATTATCGTTCTTTAGAAAAATGAATCATGCTCCAACTTCTCCAAAGTTTGAGTTTTGATATTCGTAACCTGCAAAAACCATAGGGTGAACCGTAACCTGCGATTGCGCACGAAATCCAATGAAAAAAATACTGAAGAAAAATATATGTTTGAGAAATTGCATTCTGGAAATTTTTGTAAAAATAAGAAAACCGTTCATTTCTGAACGGTTTATTGATTATAAGTTGAAGGTTTTCTTAATATCTTCTACTCTGTCTAGCTTTTCCCAAGTAAAGAATTCTAGATTATCGAGTGTAATTTCATTTTTTTGACCTTTATTGAAAGTCTTGCTTCCCACATAGTAATCTCTTCCCATGTGTCCGTAAGCAGCTGTTTCTTGATAAATAGGATTTCTCAATTTCAAGTTTTGCTCAATAGCGTAAGGTCTTAAATCAAATAATTCTTGAACTTTTTTCGCTAACTCACCATCATTGATTCCTACTTTAGAAGTTCCGTAAGTATTAATAAACAAACCACAAGGTTCTGCTACCCCAATTGCGTAAGAAACTTGAACCAAAACTTCATCTGCAACTCCTGCAGCAACTAAGTTTTTAGCAATGTGTCTTGTTGCATAAGCAGCACTTCTATCTACTTTTGATGGGTCTTTTCCAGAGAAAGCACCACCTCCGTGAGCTCCTTTTCCGCCGTAAGTATCTACGATAATTTTTCTACCGGTTAAACCAGTATCACCGTGAGGTCCTCCAATTACAAATTTCCCAGTTGGGTTGATGTGATATTTAATTTGGTCATTAAACAATGCTTGAATTTCTGGCTTTTGCTTAGCAATTACTCTAGGCATTAGAATCTCGATGATATCTTTTCTAATTTTCGCTAACATTTCTTCATCTTCTGCAAAATCATCATGCTGTGTAGAAACTACAATAGCGTCTATTCTTTGTGGTTTATGATCATCTGAATATTCTATAGTTACCTGAGACTTCGCATCTGGACGAAGGTAAGTAATCTCAGTACCTTCTCTTCTGATGGCTGAAAGTTCTCTCAAAATAGAATGTGCTAAATCTAATGCAAGAGGCATATAGTTTTCGGTTTCATTGGTTGCATAACCGAACATCATTCCTTGGTCTCCTGCTCCTTGAGCATTTGCTTTCTCTTCAAAAGATTCTCCAGATTTTCTATCAACTCCTTGATTAATATCTGAAGATTGCTCGTGAATTGCAGAAATTACGCCACAAGAATCACCATTAAACATATATTCACCTTTGGTATAACCTATTCCATTGATGACTTCTCTAGCGATGGTCTGTACATCTAGATAAGCTTCTGATTTTACTTCTCCTGCTAGTACAACTTGTCCTGTAGTGACTAAAGTTTCGCAAGCGACCTTAGAATTTCTATCATGAGCTAAAAAATTATCGATAAGCGCATCAGAAATTTGGTCTGCTACTTTGTCTGGATGTCCTTCTGAAACAGATTCAGATGTAAATAAATAAGGCATATTATTATTTTCTTTTTAAGGATTAAAATAGAAAAAATTGGAAGGCAAACCTTATGAGAACTAAAAAGAAGAAATCTGTTTTAGCATTTTTTATTGAGGTTGCAATCAGTCCAAATTTTTCCTCTAAAATTTGTTGGGCAAAATTACAGAGTATTTTATTAATATCAAAATACTTAGAAAAAAAGCTCCTCAAAAATTTGAAGAGCTTTTTGATAAAAATTATTGTGGTTTTATTTTTACAAAATCCTGAGGGAATTGGGTATAATTCAACTTCGGTTCTAGGGAAGTTTTAATAGATTTCACCAATTCGTCTAGAATTTTTTGTTTGTAAGTAGGTTTGTAATAAATCATGCTGATTTCTCTACTTGGGAAAGGTTTCTTGAAACGGTGAATTTTATCTTTTTGATTTTCCTGAAGTTGTGATACTGCTAATTCTGGTAAAACAGTTAAACCTCCTACTTTATCTACCATTTGTACCAAAGTATTAATGTTAGACGCCATAAAATCTAAATTTTTAGGCTTCAGAGAGTTTTCTTTAAGATTACAGATGTTCTCGAATTGAGTTCTTAAGCAGTTCCCTTCTTCTAAAAGCCAAACTTTATTCACATCTACATCTTCTGGCAAGATGAATTCATCTTTATTATCATTCGCAATTTTATCAGCAGAATACACCATCAACTCTTCATTGAACAAAAAGTCGCTGAAAAACTCTTCTGCTTCTGAATAAGGTGTAGAAATAATCCCTGCATCTAATTCTCCTGATTTCAGTGCTTTAATAATGTTTTCAGTGGTCATTTCTTTCACATTCAACTCAATTTTTGGATTTTTAGAAAGAAAATCAAAAATTTCTGTTGGCAAAATAAAACTTGAAACGGTAGGAATAATCCCTAAGTTAATTCTCCCAGCAAGAACATTGTTTAAAATGCTTGCTTTGTTTTTCAGTTCCATTACAGAATCTACTACTACTTTTGCTTGATCAATAATTTGTGCACCAATATCTGTAGTTCTAATAGGATGGGTAGTTCTATCAAAGATTTTTACTTCCATCTCATCTTCGAACTTCTGAATCATTGCACTTAAAGTAGGTTGGGTAATAAAACAAGCTTGAGCAGCTTTTCCGAAGTGTTTATATTTATCTACTGCGATAAGATATTCTAATTGTTGAATATTCATTTGTAGGGTACTTATTTATAATTTCTATTACAAATATAGAGAAGATATGCGAGAAAAAATAATATTTCTGTATGATAGACGTCATGCGTTGAATTCTGATTTTTAATTGATTCTATAAATAAATCAGTCCGCAATTTTTCTCCTCAAAAATTAATTTTTATTCGTTACTTTGTTAACCAGAAAAAACAACCATCATGAGTAATAAGCTTACCAATTCATCAGGAATACCGTATTTTGAACATCAAGATTCTCAAACGGTTGGAGCAAGAGGACCTGTTTTGTTGCAAGATTTTATTCTACAAGAAAATCTGGCGCATTTTGTAAGAGAAAGAATTCCAGAAAGAATAGTCCACGCAAAAGGAACAGGCGCTTACGGAAAATTTACCGTAACTCACGATATTACAAAATATACCAGAGCCAAATTATTTTCTAAAATAGGAAACACTTGTAGAATGTTTGCTAGATTTTCTACTGTAGGCGGAGAAAAAGGTAGCGCAGATACTGCAAGAGATCCTAGAGGTTTCGCGCTGAAATTTTATACAGAAGACGGAAATTGGGATTTAGTAGGAAATAACACTCCCGTATTTTTCATAAAAGACGCTAAAAAATTCCCAGATTTTATTCATACTCAAAAAAGGCACCCAAAAACCAATTTGAAGTCTCATACCATGATGTGGGATTTTTGGAGTTTGAATCCAGAAAGTTTGCATCAAGTACTCATTTTGATGAGTGACAGAGGAACTCCTTATGGTTACAGACACATGCACGGTTTTGGTTCTCATACTTTTTCGATGATTAATGATAAAAATGAGAGAGTTTGGGTGAAATTTCATCTAAAAACCAAACAAGGCATTAAAAACTTCACCGATGCAGAAGCCACTCAAATGGCGGGAGAAAATCCAGATTTCGCACAAGAAGACCTTTGCAATGCTATAGAAAATGGTAATTTCCCGAAATGGACCATGTACATACAAGTAATGACCGAGGAAGAATCCAGAGAATTTAAATGGAATCCTTTTGACATTACTAAAGTATGGCCACAAGCAGAATTTCCAATAATAGAAGTCGGTGAAATGGAACTCAATGAAATTCCAAAAAATTATTTTGCACATGTAGAACAATCTACTTTTTCGCCAAGTAATTTGGTTGATGGAATTAGTTTTTCGCCTGACAAAATGCTTCAAGGAAGATTATTTTCTTATCCAGATGCTCACAGATATAGAGTGGGTGTAAATGCACATCAATTAGAAGTTAACAGATGTCCTTTTGCAACTCATAATTATCAAAGAGACGGATTTATGGCAGATTCTAGAGATTATGGAGACGCACCAAATTACCATCCTAATAGTTTTGATGATATAAAACCTGATCCTTCTTACAAAAAATTTGAAGAAGAACTAGATAGCAATCGTGTAGCACATTTCGATAGAAATGAAAATGATAACGACCATTATACACAGCCAGGTCTACTCTACACCAAAGCGATGAACCAAGAAGACAGAACCAATCTGGTGAATAATATCATCAGTCACATGAAGAAGATTGACGGGCCAAAAAGAGATGAAATCATTAATAGACAATTGTGTCACTTCTTCAGAGCGAATGTAGAAATGGGAATGAGAATTGCGGCGGGACTTCAAGTAAAATTAGACGAGGGAATTATGAACCACGCAAAATAAGAACGAACTTATAACAAACTTAAATAGAGTCAAGCATATAAGTGCTTGGCTTTTTTGTATTTTAAGCCAAAAATTAGTTATTTTGCACTTATCCTAAAAATCTTAATTTAATACCATTCTACCATGAATTTCCAAAATATTTTGCTAGAAAATGAAGGTCAAATTTCTACCATTACCATTAATAGACCACAGAGTTTAAACGCTTTAAACGGAGCTACAATTAGTGAGCTAAGCGAGGCTTTATCTCAACTAGAACAAGATTCTCAATGTAGAGTTATTATTATTACGGGAAGTGGCGAAAAATCTTTCGTAGCGGGAGCAGACATTAAAGAGTTTTCTGATTTTGGTCAAGACAAAGCAGAAGAATTAGCCAGAAACGGACAAAATTCATTATTTAATAAAATAGAAAATTTAAGCAAACCAGTTATAGCCGCTGTAAATGGTTTTGCACTAGGTGGAGGTTTAGAACTTGCCATGGCTTGCCATATAAGATATGCTTCGGAAAACGCTAAATTAGGTTTGCCTGAAGTTACCTTAGGACTTATTCCCGGGTATGGAGGTACCCAAAGATTACCAAAATTAGTTGGAAAAGGACTTGCTAATGAACTCATTTTTTCCGCTAAGATGATTTCGGCGAGTAGAGCAAAAGAAATTGGTTTAGTAAACGAGATTTTTAGTTTAGAAGAATTATTATCAAAAACCAAAGAATTAGCAACCCTTATTTCTAAAAATTCACCACAAGGAATTTCTAAAGCCATCGCTGCAGTGAATGCATCAGACTCTGCAGAAGGTTATGCACTAGAAATTAAATCTTTCGGAGAATTATTTGAAATGGAAGATAAAAAAGAAGGTGTTTCTGCGTTCTTAGAAAAAAGAAAGCCTAATTTCTAAAAGCATAGAATAAAGAGTTAGAAGCTAATTTTAAAATTATTTATAAAGTGAATCACAATAAATTTGATGTAGCCTACCTAAAAATGGCTAAAGAATGGGCCAAACTTTCTTACTGCGAAAGAAAAAAAGTAGGAGCGCTGATTGTAAAAGACAGAATGATTATTTCTGATGGTTATAATGGAACTCCTTCTGGTGCAGAAAATTGCTGTGAAGATGAAGGAGGAAAAACACACTGGTACGTGCTTCATGCAGAAGCAAATGCCATTTTAAAATTAGCTTCTAGTACTCAGTCTGCGAAAGGTGCTACACTCTACCTTACGCTTTCGCCATGTAAAGAGTGCAGTAAACTCATATTACAATCTGGCATTAGAAGGCTAGTCTATATAGACCAATACTCAGACACAGAAGGACTAATGTTTCTAGAAAATGCACAAGTAGAAATCATTCAAATTAAGGAAGAAAATCTAAAATGAAAAAAAATAGCATAATATTTGCACCACAAAAAAACACTTAAAAACACAATAAAAACAAAAAAAACACAAATGACCTGGAATGAAACTATTGAAAATTATTCACATTTTCTAAAATTTGAGAGAAACTTCTCTGATAATACTTTAGATGCCTATATAAGGGATATCAAAAAATTAAAAGTGTTTTCAGAGGAAAAATTAGAATGTATTAACCCTGACAAAATAACCTTCGAAAACCTACAGGAATTCCTCCTTCAGCTCACAAAAGAAAAAATTAGCGAAAGAACACAAGCCAGATGGATTTCTTCTATCAAGTCTTTCTTTAAATATCTTTTAGAAGAAGAAATCAGAGAAGATAATCCCGCCGCTTTACTCGAAGGCCCTAAATTAGGCCTATATTTACCAGATACGCTAAGTTTTGAAGATGTAGAAAAAATCATCAAAACCATAGATTTAAGCACCGATTTAGGGGTAAGAAACCATTGCATGATAGAAGTTCTCTATGGTTGCGGACTCAGAGTTTCTGAATTAATAGAACTAAAAATCTCTGACATCAATTTCAAAGAAAACTTTATAAAAGTAGAAGGAAAAGGCAAAAAAATAAGATATGTTCCTCTTGCGAATTATACTGCTCATCTTATTTTAAATTACATTAACAATGTAAGAGCTAATAACAAAGTAACAAAAAAATATGAAGACCATATTTTCTTAAACAGCAGAGGTTCTTCTATGTCTAGAGTGATTGTGTTCATCATCATCAAAGAATTGGTAGAAAAAGCAGGAATAAGAAAAAACATTTCTCCACACACCTTCCGTCACTCTTTTGCAACCCATCTATTACAAAACGGTGCAGATTTAAGGTTCATCCAAGAAATGCTGGGACACTCTAGTATTACTACTACTGAGATTTATACCCATTTGAAAACCGAAGAATTGCATGATGTAATTCTGAAATATCATCCGAGAAATAAATGAAACATTTAAAATACTGCCCAAAGTGTGGCCAAGAAACGCTCATTTTTGATAGAGAAAAGAAGTTCTCTTGCTCAAAGTGTGATTTTGTAATGTATCAAAATATCGCCGTGGCAGTCGCAGTATTAATAAGATACGAAGATGAATTATTATTAACTAAGAGAAATCAAAATCCTAAAATAGGGAAACTAGATTTGGCAGGTGGTTTCACAGACCCAAAAGAAAGTGCTGAAGAAACTTGCGCAAGAGAATTAAGAGAAGAACTAGGAATAGAAATAGACCTCAAAAATTTAAAATTCGTGGGAAGTCTACCTAATGTTTATCATTACAAAGAAGTAGACTATAATACTTTGGACTTATTCTTTGAATATCGAGTGGAAGAAAAATTAGAAGTCAAAAAACTAGAAGCTCACGAAATTTCCGAAACCTTTTGGGTGAAAATTTCAGAACTCAATTTTGAGGAAATCGCTTTCGATTCGCAAAGAAAATTTTTAGAAAATTATCAATAAAAAAAGCTCCTTTTCGGAGCTTTTTTAGTTTTTAGTATTGACCAGATTTTTGTAATCCTTTAAAATAATCAATCAATATTTTTCTTTGAGCATCAGTAAGGTCTGCTTCCGGATGCATCGGAATATAGCCTTTAAATGGCATTTCTTTATTCTCTATCGTTTCGATGACCTCATCTATAATGTGCTCTTTTTGATCCTTGTTATACGTCATCCATTCAGAGAAATTTACATTTTCTCTTCCTTCATTTACGTGATGCTTAATCGACCAAGAAATAGGAGCTACATAAGCATAATTAGGATATTTCACCTCGTTACTATGGCAATCGTAACACGCATTTTTCAGCATTTCGGTTACATCTTTCGGAGTTTTGAGCACCTCTACAAAATTCTGTTTCGGATCTACTGGCTTATTGGTTCTGTCAATAGGAATAAGCTGTATCAAAACCAAGAATACAACAATACCGATGAGTACTTTTTTCATTTGAATATATTTATGAGTTCAAAGGATTCAGAAAATTCTACTTTTTTAATTATTGGTCAGTTCCCAATCTTCCTTAATTTCCCAGAGTGGTCTTACATTAATTTCTTTCTCAAAAATGTAGACTTCTTCTGCAGCTATATTTTGCGCAAAATCTGCTTCGTCCCAAAATCCATTTCCATTATTATCTACTCTAATTCTAGCGATATAAGTCGCTGGCTTCAAGTTTTTAAAGGAAACTTCAGATTCATTGGTAAATTTAGAATATAATATTTCGCCTTTTTCATTGGTCAACTCTACCCAAAATTTAGCCGTAGGTTTATTTTTAATAATAGCCGTAAAAGAGCCATAATTTTCTGGTTTATCAATCTCAAATTGAAATTGGAAGGATTTATCATTACTGCTGTAATAAGAAGAAACGGTTTCTTTTGGAATCGTTAAAACATATTTTTTTGCAGGTTTAAAACTAGAATTTACTAGGATTTTAAACGGATTTTTTTTTGAAATTTTCGCAGTGAAATCTTGTGCTATGCTATCGCTTTCAAGCTTCCAAGAAGAAGTGTTAAGATTTTCTATGGGCAACGATGTGTTAATCACAAAATTATTTTCTGGTGCGATTAAATTTCCTGCTTCATTAGAGAGTTTAAAATCATCTTTCACCGCTTTATAACTCACGGAAATGGTATCACTAATCGTAGGTGTAAAATAACTTAATTTCACTTGCTTAGAAATATTCCCGCCCAAATTACTCTTTTCAGCATCAAACCAGATATTCACAGAATCCGAACGTTTAGCGTGTGTCACCTTGAAATCTTTCAGTTCTTCTGAAAGTGATTTTACATCTACCGTTTCTGGATTTCCTTCAAAAGTCATCAACAAACCGCCATTGATGGCTTTACTTTCTTTGTATTTTACCACTTTTTTAGAAGGGTAAAGTTTCAGTTTGAGACCTCTAACACTCGTGCTGTCTAACGTAATTTTTTCTTTCAAGAAAGAAACTTTTTCTTTTCCTGCATCGTAAACGGAATTTTGATTTTCGTCATCAAAAGCTATAATTACAAATTCCCCTTTTGGTAAAAAATTAAGTTCAAAATAATTTTCTTCGTCTACTTTGGTAATATAATCGGGTTTCTGTTTGTAGTCTAGATTTTCGCCCACTTTATAGAGTCCCACCACCATTTTATTCTCTTTTGCAGTTTGATTTTCTTTGATGAGCGTCATGGCATCTTTCACGGTTCCGCTCACGAAAAGGTCATCTATTTTATCTCCTGTAGAAAAAGCAAAATTAAAGTAAGGCAAAGGATTAGACTCATTATTGTCTACAATGGCGTTTCCAAAATTAAAATTATAGGTAGTATTCGCTTGAAGCGTATCTTCCCACTGTATCAAAACATATTTATTAGCCAGATTAGAAGGAATGACTTTTTTAATTTTTTTAATTGGTGGCGATACATTGAAATTTTTATTAAAATCCTTCAGCATCACGTATTCATCAAAATCCAGTCTCAATTCCTTTACCGTTCTAGAAACATTTAATCGAGTAGTATCTATATTAGAACTTAAAAATTTAGGGGCCAGAGAATCTCTAGTACCGCCATTTGGTGCGCCAACTCTAGCACACGAAAAAAGCAAAAGATTAAGCAGGAGAAGAAAAATTATTTTTTTCATTGATGAAATTTGAGCAAAATTAAGAAATATGCATTAATTATTCGGTAGGTTCTGCCGAGGCTTCGTGATTCTCTTTCGTAGTATCTGTTTCCTTATTCATCAGTTTATTCAATTTCTCTCTTTCTAAAGGAAAATCTTCAAACAATGAAGAAAGCGTGAGCGCAGAATACACTCTTCTAGAAAATTTGTTTCCAAGAGCAATGATAGTCACTTTAGATTTTTGTAAATGAACAAAAGCGGTATTACTTCCGTGCCACCAACCATTATGAAAAGTGAGTTTTTCTCCGTTATCAAAAACCTTCATCCTAAAACCTATCCCATAATTGTTTACGCCCCTTCTTTCATTGCTGTAAGGTGTAAAAATAGAATCTTTAAGGCTTTTTCTCAAGAAATTTTCGGCGTACATCGCTTTCGAAAACTTAAATAAATCTCTTGGCGTGGTGTAGCAGTTTTTGTCACCATAAATCCCATCTAATTTATCTGTAGGATACAATCTGCTTCCTTGATAGTAAAAAGATTGAGCAGCGCGCAGAGAATCTTTTTGTTGAAAAATATACGTATGTTCCATTCCTAATGGTTTGAAAACGATTTTCTGCATCGCCAAAGGAAAAGGATGTGCGGTAACTTTTTCTACAATCAGTGCAAGAAGCGCATAATTGGTATTACAATACATAAAGCCAGTGTTGGCATTTCTTGCCAAATCTGGTTTGTGCAGAATAAGCAAATCGAGAACTTCTTGGTTGGTGAAATATTTATTTTGGGGTTTAAGCCCTAGTTTTTCGATGAAATATTCATATTTCGGCAATCCACTTCTATGATTGAGCAAGTGAATCACTTCTACTTCTTTGTATGGGAATTTCGGAAAATAATGAGTAACCTTATCGTGAAGATTTATTTTTCTGGCTTCTACCAATTTAAGAACAGCCATCGCAGTAAGCGATTTAGAAATAGAAGCGATATGAAGCGGAACATCTTTAGTAATGGGAACTTGATTATTTTCTTTGGCAAAACCTCTATAGCTTTCGAAGAGAATTTTATCGCCTTTTGCCACGAGAAAACCACCACTTAAATCCCCTTTTTCCCAAACTTTATCATAATATTGCTGAATGGTATTAACCACATTCTGTTTATCTTGAAGCTTAGAATCTTCTGCAGTAAGGACATTTTCTACATCTACGTTTCCGTAATTAGGCAAACCATTTTCATTCTCTTGCTGAAAAAAATTAAATTCTTTTTTACAAGAAACCAAGGTCAATAAAAGGATAAGAATTACTACAATTTTCTGCTTCATCTTCTGATTAATTATTTAGGCGGGCAATTTAACATTTTTTTGAAGCAGTGTTTTATGATTGCGGTAATATTAAGATTTTTTTAACAGAATTGCTGTACTATTTTATCTACGATAAATTGCGCCAGTTTTTCTTTGCTTTGATGCGTCCAACCTGCAATGTGCGGTGTAACAATGACTTGATTTGACTGCAATAGAAATTGTAAATATTCTTTGTTTCTTGTGCTGAGCGAAGTAGAAGTATCTAGGTTTTCGAAGGAAGATTTTTCGTATTCTAAAACGTCTAATGCTGCGGCTTTTACTTTACCAGATTTTAGAGCATCTACTAATGCAGAAGTTTTCACATTTTTACCTCTTGCAGTATTAACCAAATAGAAATTTTTCTTCATTTTCGAGATGAAGCCTTCATCAACTAAATATTCCGTTGAAGCATCTAGAGGAATATGCAAACTAAGAATATCTGCGCGTTCTTGTAATTCTTCTAAGGAAACTTGTTTGGCAAATTCATCTTCTAAATTTGGCAAAATATCATGGAAAATAACTTCCACACCAAAACCAGAAAGTCTTTTAGCTGTCGCTTTTCCCATGTTTCCGTAGCCAATAATTCCAAAGGTTTTTCCTAACAATTCATCTCCTCTATTTTCCTCTCGTTTCCAGATTCCGTTTTTCACTTCTTCTGAAGCGATGAACAGACGATTCATGAGAATTAATAACATCGCTACTACATGTTCTGCTACTGCATCTCGATTTCCTTCTGGTGAATTAATCAAAGAAATTCCTAGATTTTTGGCGATTTCCAGGTCTATGTTTTCCATTCCAGCTCCTACTCTTGCAATGAATTTGAGATTTTGAGCATTTTCTAGAAAATTTTTATCAAGAGGAATTCTGCTCCTGATGATAATTCCATCATATTGATTGATTTTCTGCAAAACCTCATCATAAGACGAAGTAAAATCTTCTTCCAAAACAAAACCTTTTGCTAGAAGTTGCTCGGTAATTAATGGATGATTGCTATCGAGAAGGAGAATTTTCATTTTTTTGAAATGGTAAAATTGTTGATTTGCAAAACGTAAAATCGCTTAATACTAAATTCTTAAAAACTTTAAAACTGTAGTTTCACAGTTTTACAACTTAACGAATCAACGACTTTACAATAAATATTCTAACCAAATAACTTTTTAAGTTCTATAGAATCTTGAGCTTTCATTTTTCCAGAAAGAATTAGAGAAAGTTCTTTTCTACGAAGCGCTGCATCAAATCTTGCTTTTTCAACATCAGATTGAGGAATAAGCTCAGGAATAGGAACTGGATGGTTATTTTTATCTACTGCTACGAAAGTATAAATTCCTTCGTTGGTATAAATTTTTTCTTTGGTGATTGGGTTATCTAACCACACATCGCAATAAATTTCCATAGAAGTAGAAAACGCTCTAGAAACTTTAGCTTCTACCACTACCACACCACCTTCTGGAATAGGATATTTAAAAGAAACGTGGTTTACAGAAGCAGTAACAACGGTAGATTCACTATGTCTTTGTGCAGCAATAGCAGCCGCTCTGTCCATTCTAGAAAGAAGCTCACCACCAAACATATTTCCTAATGCATTGGTTTCATTGGGAAGCACAATATTGGTCATAATAGTCCTAGTTTCTGCAGGAGTTTTCGCATTTTTTTCCATAGAAATTATTTAGAAATTCTTAATGAATCTGTTTTTGAAGTTTGTAATGAATCTTTTTGTAAAGTAGGATTTACCTTTGGCTTTTCAGGAATTCTATGTGTAGAAGTTTTCACAGTAACTTCATCAAAAGATTTTTTTCCAAAAATTTGATCTTGATAATTAATTGCCAAATAAATAATTGCTCCTACTGGTAATATGAATAGGAAAATCCAAAGAATAGAATAATTAAAAACGTATTGATTGTCTGATTTCTCAACCTTTTCTGACTGGTCTATGTTTTGAATTTGTTCTAAACTGATTTCTTCTAAGCCAAAAAACTTAGGCGTATTGGTATAATCTTTTTTTCCTAAAAGTTTTATAGCATTGTCCTCTAGTGAAAATTCACCTATTTCGTCTATTGTAATTTTTTGTTCGGCTTGTAATGCTTCTACCCAAGAAGTTACTTCTTCTTTGATTAGAGACTGCACCACAAATAAATTTTCGCCTGTTTTTTCTACAATATACTTAGAAAAATCTGCATTGAAAAGGTTTTTATTTTCTACGAAAGAAATTTCATAAGTGGGCGGCAAGATTTTAGAGGATTGCTCATCTAAAGTAGCCGATTTTTTCTTGAGTGTAAAAACGCCAAAACCAGGAAGTTCTGCACTTCCTTTTTCTTGCAAATAATTGTATAGATGTAATCCTAAATTCATTTGGCACAAATTTAATATTTTTTGTTGAGTTGAGTTACAAAAAAAGGTTGCTAAAAAGCAACCTTGTATAAAAACATTTTTTCTTTTTTTGATTAATAGGCGAACTTAATGACCTCATCATTAAGTTTAAGAAGGTAATTTCCTTTTTTTGGAAGATTAAGCTCTACTCCATCTGTAGAGGATTGAGCAGAGAAAGTTTTAATTGTTCTTCCAGAAAAATCTATTATCTGTATGTTTAAATTTCCTTTTTTAGAAGTATACAATTTTCCACCTGAAACAAATGAATTAAAATTAGAGTTATTAATATTAATTGTCCCTAAAAACTTGTGTTAGTAGTTGTAAATCCATAGTCTGTAGCTAATTTATCTGTAGTTTGGTGTGCACTATTACCCACGGGATATTCTGTGAATAAAAAATGCAATTGGGTTACTACAGTTCCTGCAGGAAGTACACCTCCCATGTTATTAAAATTATGAGTATTAAGATTTAATACCCCTGTATAATTTGTACCTTCCCAAGTTAACTGAGTCGTGATATTACTAAAACTATCATTATATGAACTTCCTGTAGAGTTATCAGCTCCATTTAACCACAGGTAAACTCCAATTGGGTTCCCTGTTCCTGGGTTATAAAATGCCCATCCGTTTGCTTCGTCATTATAAGTAATTTTATAGATTCCTGAATTTGCAGGAGTCTGTATAATGCTCAATGTCGATTGACTATATACGGCAACCATTGCAAAAATAGCTGCTAAAAAAGAATAAAGTTTTTTCATTTTTTACTTTTAATTTAGTTCAAAAACAAATTTAATGAAATTATTCTTTCCAACCTTTATTTCTTGGAATGATTTTTTACAACTTAATATTTATGCCCACCATGAAATTTCTGCCAGCTTGTGCATAATAGTAAGGCCCATCATACACAAAACCATTATTTACATACTTTTTGTCAAAAATATTATTCAGCATAAATTGTAAACTCACCTCTTGTTTTGCAATTTTAAACCCATATTGCGCATTAAAATCGGTCAAGAAGTAATCATTCAGTTGTAGTGATTTAGTTGCGGTGTTATCTAAATACTGCTTTCCAACATATTGATTACTAAGATTTAACTGTAAATTTTTAATAGGCTTATATTGAATTACCGCATTGGCAATAATATTAGGAGAGAAAGAAATATCGGTATTTCCCAGATTGGTCACGGTAGAGTTTTCTTCAATTTTGAAATCTACATTTTTATTTTGGCTCAAAGTAATATTTCCTAATAAGTTCAGTTTTTCTGAGACTTTAGCCAAAGTTCCCAATTCTAAACCTAATCTATAAGATTTTCCAGAATTAATTTTAATGAATTCTCCCACCATATTGATTTCTCCACTCAGAACCAATTGGTTTACATAATTCATGTAATAAGCGTTTGCGGTAAAAGAAACATTACCAAAAGTTTTTTCTAAACCGACTTCAAAATCATGTAATTTTTCTGGCTTCGTATTAGGATTGGCAAATAAATCATCACGGTTGGGCTCTCTGTGAGCATGAGCGTATGAGAAAAATAATTTTCCGTTTTCTATCTGATAATTCACCCCGAATTTTGGATTAAAAAACGTCCATTTCTGGCTTAAATTTGCTCCTTCTTCTGCATTTTCATCTAAAACATACGTTTTATAGTCAATATTTCTGAGCTGTAAGTCTCCAAAAAATTCAAGTTTTTCAATTTTATAAATGGCTTTCGCAAAACCTGAAACTTCATTTTTCAGAGCATTATTTCTGTAGTATTCACGCTCGAAAATATCAGTATACTTCACACCCGATACATTCCCAAAATGCCTTCCAAAGTATTGATTTGCGGCTACTCCGAAATTCAAATTCACATTTTCAAAATTTCCATAAAGACTAGAAACTACGCCATAAAAATCATTATCTAACCATTTTTTTCTAATAAAATCTGTTCTGGTAATGGTATTTCCATTCTCTATGATGTTTGGTAAATCATATTTAGAAAATTTAGCATCTTGCTTATAATTTTCATAGTAACCTTCTCCATGAGTAAGGTGAAAAGTAGTTTCTAGATTCCAAATTTTACCGAGTTTTTGTTCCCAAAGTAAATGATAATGGTTTTGTCGGTAATTATCGGTTTCATTATCATAAAACCCAATAATATTCTCCCAATTAGCATCATAAATCGCTCCAGAATAATTAAATTTCGGGTTAGATTCATAGGTAGACTTATCAATTCCATTCCAGGCCTGATAAGTTTTTTCTTTCCCTCCGAAAGTTAAAAATCTCAGTTTCGTATTGCCTTTTTCAAACAGTGCATTGATATTGTAAGAATTTAATTTTGAAAAGGCTCTATCGATATAACCATCTGAATTTATGATAGAATACCTTGCCGAAACCGAAAATAAATCGTTCAAAAACTTTCCTGTTCCTGCTTCAAAGGAATGTTTAAAGGTATTAAAACTTCCTGCGCTTTGATTGGTCAAAAAATAAGGTTTCTCCTCTGGATTTTTGGTCAAAATATTCACACTTGCCCCAAAACTTGCTACACCGTTGCTAGAAGTTCCTACTCCTCTCTGGATTACAATCTGCGATGCAGAACTTGCCATGTCTGGAATATTCACAAAAAAAGTTCCCTGACTTTCTGAATCATTGTACGGAACACCATTCAGCATTACATTAATACTTGTCCCTGCGCTTCCTCTAATTCTGAAACCAGTGTAACCCACTCCGTTTCCTGCATCAGAAGTTGCAACTACAGACATTTGATTTTTGAGCAAAATAGGCAAATCTTGACCTAGATTTTTAGCTCCTAAATCTTTTTGTACGTTAATAATTTCTTTGGAAACCGGTAGCCTTTTTGTAAAGCTAACCTCTTGAATTTCTTTTACTTGCACAGTATCTACTTGTGCAGAGAGAACAGAGCTCATTCCTAGCCCTAAAATAATAAATCCTTTCATTCTGATGTTGTAAAAAATTAAACAAATCGAATAAAAGGATGCCACGTGCGAAAAATACATCAAAGACGTTTCCATAAACAGCATTACCTGTTCTATGTTCTTTGGGTATAATCTCAGCTTTTTACAGCACCCCTTTTTCTTGAGTGCAAATGTATAAAATTTTTATAAATTTCTAAAAATACCGAAAAGAATTACGATGATGAACAAAATTAGTATTGTTTTCTTACCGATGAGAAACTGTCTCAACTTAGCATATTTCTCTTGATGAAAACTGGTAAAGAAAATCAAAGAAAAATAAGGAATTCCGAATAACACAAGTGCATTTTGATGAAACGCTTCTCGGAAATTCAAATGTAAAACCTCGTAAAATGCCCTTTGTGAACCGCAGCCTGAACACTGGTAACCTGTAATTTCATAAATATAACAAGGCAAAAAACAAGAAGGATTCTGAGCGGGATTAAAAACAAAGAAATATCCTACTAGCAATAGAATTAAGCACACTGAAAGCCAAAAAGTTATCTTTTTTGTCATGAAACAAAGATAAGTTTTATTAATTTCTGAATCAAAATAGATTTATCACATAACTTTTATCAAGAAAACCTTTGATTTTTTCTAATAAAAAACTAAAATTTTTGTAAATTTGGGCAACTTATAATATAATCACTAATTTTAAATTTTGAGGATATGATTTTTGACCTTGATATGATCAAAAAAGTGTACGAGCGCTACCCTGAAAGAATTGCTGCGGCAAGACAAGTAGTACAAAAACCTCTTACACTTTCAGAAAAAATTCTTTACGCTCACCTTTGGCAAGGTAGCGCAACAGAAGCTTACGAAAGAGGAAACTCTTATGTAGATTTCGCTCCAGATAGAGTAGCAATGCAAGATGCAACTGCGCAAATGGCACTTTTACAATTTATGCAAGCTGGTAAAACAAAGGTTGCAGTTCCTTCTACAGCTCACGCAGATCACTTAATTCAAGCAAAAATTGGTGCTGATAAAGATTTACAAGAAGGTCTTAATAAAAATAATGAAGTTTTTAACTTCTTAAGCTCTGTTTGTGATAAATACGGAATTGGTTTCTGGAAACCAGGCGCTGGTATTATTCACCAAGTAGTTTTAGAAAATTATGCTTTCCCTGGTGGAATGATGATTGGTACCGACTCTCACACAGTAAACGCAGGTGGTTTAGGAATGGTAGCCATCGGAGTTGGTGGAGCTGATGCTGTTGACGTAATGGCTGGTATGGCTTGGGAACTTAAAATGCCTAAACTAATCGGTGTAAAATTAACAGGAAAACTAAACGGATGGGCTTCTGCTAAAGATGTTATCCTAAAAGTTGCAGGTATCCTTACTGTAAAAGGTGGAACTGGTGCAATTGTAGAATATTTCGGAGAAGGAGCTGTATCTCTTTCTGCTACTGGTAAAGGTACTATCTGTAACATGGGTGCAGAAATTGGTGCTACCACGTCTACTTTCGGTTATGATGATTCTATGAGAAGATATCTTGCTGCAACAGGAAGACAAGAAGTAGTAGATGCTGCCGATAAAATTGCTGAACACTTAACTGGTGATGCTGAAGTGTACGCAGAGCCAGAAAAATATTTCGATCAAGTAATTGAAATTAATCTTTCTGAGTTAACTCCACACCTTAATGGGCCTTTCACTCCAGACTTAGCAACTCCAGTAGCTGAAATGAAAGAAAAAGCGCTTGCTAATGATTGGCCACTTGATATTGAATGGGCTTTAATTGGTTCTTGTACCAACTCATCATACGAAGATTTATCAAGAGCAGCTTCTATTGTAGAAGACGCTGTAGCTAAAGGTGTAAAACCAAAAGCTATTTTAGGAATTAACCCAGGTTCTGAACAGGTAAGATATACTGCAGAAAGAGATGGCCTGATTGATACTTTCAAAAAATTTGAAAACTCTAGAATCTTTACCAACGCTTGTGGACCATGTATCGGACAATGGGACAGAGAAGGCGCTGAAAAACAAGAGAAAAACTCTATCATTCACTCTTTCAACAGAAACTTTGCAAAAAGAGCTGATGGAAACCCAAATACTCACGCTTTCGTAGCTTCTCCTGAGATGGTAGCTGCTGTAGCAATTTCTGGTAGATTAGATTTTAACCCAATTACAGATACATTAACCAACCAAAATGGTGAGCAAGTAAAACTAGATGAACCTAAAGGTTCTGAACTTCCAGCAAAAGGATTTGACGTAGAAGATAATGGCTACCAAGCTCCTGCGGAAGACGGTTCTGCTGTTCAAGTAATTGTTTCTCCTACTTCAGACAGATTACAATTATTAGAACCTTTCTCTCCTTGGGATGGTAAAAATATTACAGGCGCTAAACTTCTCATCAAAGCTGAAGGAAAATGTACTACTGACCACATTTCTATGGCTGGTCCTTGGTTGAAATATAGAGGTCACTTAGATAATATTTCTAACAACATGTTAATCGGTGCTGTAAACTTCTTTAACAAAGAAACTAACAGAGTTAAAAACCAATTAACTGGAGAATACGGTGAAGTTCCTGCAGTACAAAGAGCTTATAAATCAGCAGGCGTTCCTTCAATTGTAGTAGGAGACCAAAACTACGGAGAAGGCTCTTCTAGAGAACACGCTGCAATGGAGCCAAGACATCTTGGTGTAAAAGCAGTTTTAGTAAAATCTTTTGCGAGAATCCACGAAACCAACCTTAAGAAACAAGGTATGCTTGCATTAACTTTTGTAAATGCTGAGGATTATGATAAAATCCAAGAAGATGATACTTTTGATTTCTTGAATCTGGAAGGTTTCGCGCCTAATACCCCACTTCAAATTCAGATTACTCACAAAGATGGGACTACTGAAACCATCTTAGCAAACCATACTTATAACGAACAACAAATTGGTTGGTTTAAAGCTGGTTCTGCACTTAATCTAATTGCTGAAGAAGCTAAAAAAGCATAAGCTTTTTTTCATAAATACTAAAAAACCACTCGAAAATTCGGGTGGTTTTTATTTTGTAATATTTTGATTTATAAAAATTAAACATTTTCTTCGCAAGCGCGCCAAACGGCATCATTCTGAGGAACTGGCGCTGTAATTTCAATATTTTCTTTCGTTACAGGATGTATAAATTCTAATTTTCTGGCATGTAAATGAATACCTCCATCAGGATTAGAACGTGGCGAACCGTATTTTAAATCGCCTTTTATGGGCGTGCCGTTTTTAGAAAGCTGCGCTCTGATTTGGTGATGTCTTCCTGTTTCCAAATCAATCTCAAGGAGAAGATAATTGTCTAAAGATTTAACAATATTATAAGTAAGAATCGCTTCTTTTGCACCTTCAGTTGGTTTTGGGAAAACAATTGCTTTGTTATTTTTTTCATTTTTTTTGAGATAATGAACCAATCTTTGAGAAGGCGGAATAATTTCCTTGGCTACAACTGCCCAATATGTTTTCTTAATCTCACGGTTTTTTACCATTTGCGTAAGACGAGAAAGTGCTTTAGAAGTTTTGGCATAAATAACCAAACCAGAAGTAGGCCTATCTATTCTATGAACCAAACCTAGAAAAACATTTCCTGGTTTATTATCTCTTATTTTAATGTGATTTTTGATAGAATCTAGCAGAGATTCGTCGCCAGTTTTATCACCTTGAACCAATTGTCCAACTTTTTTATTGATGATTAAAAGGTGGTTGTCTTCATAGATGATTTGAGAAGATATATCTGAATTTATTTTTTGCATTTTCTATAGGAAAGTGCAAAGTTAGGAAATAAAAAAAGTTGAACAAAAAACTCAACTTTTATTTACCTAGTAACTTTCGTTCTTATTCGGGAAGGAAACATCTTTTACATCTTTTACATACTGCGAAACTGCTCCTGTAATTTCTGTATAAAGGTCTAAATATCTTCTTAAAAATTTCGGAGAAAATCCTTTATTCATCCCTACCATATCATGATAAACCAGAACTTGACCGTCACAATCTGGACCAGCTCCAATTCCTATAGTTGGGATAGAAACGCTCTCCGAAACTTTTTTTGCTAATTCAGCAGGTATTTTTTCTAAAACTAATGAAAAACACCCTAGTTCTTCCAAAATTTTAGCATCTCTTATTAGTTTTTCGGCTTCTGCATCTTCTTTAGCACGTACTTTATAAGTTCCAAACTGATAAATAGATTGCGGCGTAAGTCCAAGATGTCCCATTACAGGAATCCCTGCATTGATTAGTCTAGAAACAGAATCTGCAATTTCCTCACCTCCTTCTATTTTTATAGCGTGAGCTCCAGATTCTTTCATCATTCTTACACCAGACTCCAACGCTTTTTGCGGGTCTGACTGATACGTTCCGAATGGTAAATCTGCAACTACTAATGCTCTATCTACTCCTCTCACTACGCACTGAGCGTGATAAATCATTTGATCTAAAGTAATAGGCAAAGTAGTTTCGTGACCTGCCATTACATTCGCCGCCGAATCTCCTATTAAAATAGCATCTACTCCACCTGCATCTACCATTTTGGCAGTGGTATAATCATATGCGGTAAGCATTGTGATTTTTTCCTTATCGAATTTCATTTTTCGTAAGGTTTCGGTTGTTACTTTTTTAATTTCGGAATGTACTGACATGGGAATAAATTTTAAAGAGTAAAAGTATAAAAAAATGCCGACTCGCGGTCGACATTTTTAATTTTTATAAAACTACGTGTCCTAATTTTCTTAGTTTTTCGTGGTTTAAGATTTTTAAGTTTCTTCCTTCCACTTCTATGTAGTTGTCTTGTTTAAATTCTGAGATTAATCTGATGGCACTTTCTGTAGCAGTTCCGATTAAGTTAGCAATTTCTTCTCTTGTTAAAGAAATTTTGATAAAACCTTCTGGGTCTGTTCCTAATTTCTGCTCTAGAAGAAGAAGTACTTCTGCTAATCTTTCTCTTACTGTTTTTTGAGCCAAGAAAGTTACCGTATTAGAACTTTCGCCCAATTCGAAAGAGATTTTCTGAAGCATTGCAAAAGACAATTGAGGGTCTACTTCTAGCAAATGAAGAAATACATCTGCAGGAATATAAGTAGCTTGTAAATCGCTCATCGCTTCAGCAGTAGCTTGATAAGCTTCACCAATTAATAGCGCTCTGTAACCAATAATATCACCTTCTTTGATGAATCTTAAGATTTGTTCTTTTCTATTAAAACCTAGTTTATAAAGTTTTGCTGTACCACTTTCTATAAAAAAAACACCTTCTACATTTCTTCCTTCCTCGAAAAGAGATTCTCCTTTGTTAAAGAAAAGAGTTTGCTTAGCATTGATATATTTAGTGTAATCTTCTTTAGATAGAATTTCCTTAAAAGCCTTGTCATTAAAAACACTTAGAAACTTGTTTTCAATAAAAATTTGTTTTTCTAAAGACATAGATGAATTTTTATGATTTTCGTCAGCAAAATTATCATTTTTTTCTTATTAATCATAAAGAATTTTTGTATTATTTTTGCACATTTAACAAAAGCAGATGGCAGAAAATTGTTTCCATTGTGGACAAGAAATAGATAAAGATAGAATTTTCTTCGATGAGAAGGCATTTTGTTGTAACGGATGCAAATCTGTTTATGAAATTCTTAATGCAAATAATCTCGGAAATTTTTATGAATTAAATAAAAATTCTGGAATTAGACCAGACGAAAATCTTTCTCAATTTGATTATTTAGATACTCCAGAAATTTTCGAAAAAGTAGTAGATTTTTCTGAAGGGAATACCAGTGTAGTCACCTTTAAAATCCCAGTGATTCACTGTAGCTCTTGTATTTGGTTACTTGAAAGTTTACAAGATTTGAACACGAATATTAGATATTCTCAGGTAAATTTCACCAAGAAAACGCTACAAATTTCTTTCAACCAAAACGAATTACCTCTGAGTGAATTGGCAAAATTCCTAACGAATCTTGGTTATAAACCTGTAATTTCATTAGAAACGGCAGACAAAAAAGAAGCCACAGTAGACAGAAGCCTCACGATAAAAGTAGCAGTTGCAGGATTTGCCTTCGGAAATGCAATGATGTTTGCGTTCCCAGAATATTTAAACACGGGCTCTTCAGTAGATTTCTGGTTAGAAGAGTTTGCGCCGTTTTTCAGATTTTTAACTTTCTTACTTTCCATTCCAGTGGTAGTGTATTCTGCATCAGACTATTATAAATCTGCGTGGTTTGGTTTGAAAAATAAAATTGTAAACATAGATGTCCCTATTGTTTTAGGAATTCTGGTTTTATTCTTTAGAAGTGTCTACGAAATCGCAACCAATTACGGTCCAGGATATTTTGATACACTTTGTGGATTGTTATTCTTCATGTTATTGGGTAAAATTTTCCAAAAGAGAACTTATTCTGCACTTTCGTATGATAGAGATTACAAATCTTTTTATCCAATTGCGGTAACCAAAGTAGATTTTGGGGGACAACAACAAAATATTTTACTTTCTGATATTAAAGTTGGCGATAGAATTTTAGTAAGAAACCAAGAAATTATTCCTGTAGATGCGGTTTTAATTAATGGAGAAGGAAATATAGACAATAGTTTCATTACTGGTGAAAGTGCTACGATTACCAAAAATCCTGGGGATAAAATTTTTGCAGGGGGAAAACAAATTGGTTCTATCTTAGAACTGGAAGTAATAAAAACTGTGAACCAAAGTTATTTAACTCAACTTTGGAACAAAGAAGCTTTTAGAAAAGAAGATTTAGGACTCGACACTTTGGTGAATAAGATTTCTAAATATTTCACCTTCATCATTTTAGCCATTACCCTTTTTGCTGGAATTTATTGGTATCAAATAGATTTTGAAAAAATGTTTCAGGTGGTTTCTGCGATTTTGATTGTAGCTTGTCCTTGTGCATTAGCACTTTCTACTCCATTTACAATGGGGCACATCATGAGAATTCTTGGCAGAAATAAAATGTATGTGAAAGACGCTCACACTATTGAAAAAATGGCAAAAATTGACACTTTGGTTTTTGACAAAACAGGCACGATTACCTATAATAAAAAAGCCAACATTAGTTTTGAAGGTCAAGAAATCGCTGAATTTGATTTAAAAAACATAAAATCTTTACTCAAAAATTCTAATCACCCGCTTTCTAAATCGCTTTACGAGTTTATAGAAGTAGAAGATGAATATCTACCGATTGAAAACTTCAAAGAAACCGCTGGAAAAGGTTATGAAGCCACGGTAAGAGGGAAAGTTTATAAAATTGGTTCTGCAAAATTTACCCATCAAGAAGCTAAATCACTAGAAACTGCCGTTTTTATAGAAAGAGATGGTGAGTTTTTAGGGAAATTTATCTTCAAAAACGAATACAGAGATGGTTTAGCCGAAATGGCAAAGGAACTGAGGGGTTATAAAATCCATGTTTTAAGCGGAGACAACTCTTCTGAAGAGAAAACGCTTAAAAATATAATTCCAAGTATTACCGAAATGAGATTCAGTCAATCTCCGGAAGATAAATTAGAGTATATCAAACATTTACAAGATCAGGGCAAAAAAGTTGCCATGCTTGGAGATGGACTAAATGATGCGGGTGCGCTGAAACAAAGTAACATAGGAATTGCGATTGCAGATGACACCAATTCTTTCACGCCGAGTTCAGATGTGATCATGAATGGAGGGGTTTTGACAAAGTTGCATGACTATTTTGCACTCACGAAAGATGCTATGATCATTGTAAAATTAACATTTGGGATTAGTTTTCTATATAATGTGGTAGGTTTAACCGCAGCAGTTCTCGGCGAGATGTCTCCTTTGTTTGCTGCAATTTTGATGCCTTTAAGCTCGATAAGTGTAGTTGCATTTACCTCATTATCAACATGGTTAAGATCAAGAAAATACTTCAAATTTTAATAATAAGATAAAAAAAATCTTATTTAGAATATTTTAAAATTAACGTTTTTTTAACAGACCATGATGAAAGTCATTAAAAAACATTAATTTTGAAGCGCAAAATCCTTTTATATTTGTAAAATCGTGGAAATTCTCTATTTAATGATCATCTGCAGTGTCTCAATCGCTGTAATTTTTCTAATAGTCTTTATTATTAGTGCCAAGAATGGTCAGTTTGACGATGACGAATCTCACGCAGTAAGAATTTTATTAGAAGACAAAAAAACAGATATAGAAGAAGAAAAATCTGAAGAAAAAAATTAAAATTAAAGTGATTAGTTAATATGGAAACACAAAAGTTTAGTTATGACAATGGCATTGTGCGTGCGTTTCTTTACGCTACAATAGTCTGGGGAGTACTTGGTTTTACATTTGGTGTAACTGTTGCATCAATGTTATTTTATCCAGAGTTACCAGAATTCCTTTTTGGAACAGATGACCCTACAATTGCAAGTTTAAGAAGTGGAGACATTCAAGGACTTGTAAGTACTAATGGTGCGTTTGGATTTGGCAGATGGAGAATGTTGCACACCAGCACAGTTATTTTTGCATTTGTAGGTAATGGATTCTTTGCAGGTGCTTATTATTCTTTACAAAGATTATTAAAGGCAAGAATGTTTAGTGACGTTCTTTCTTGGATTAATTTCTGGGGATGGCAATTAATAATTGTTACAGTAGCAATTACCTTTCTAATGGGTATAAATACTTCTAAAGAATATGCAGAACATGAATGGCCAATTGACATTATGATTGCTATTATTTGGATTGTAATGGGTATTAATATGTTTGGTACTATTGCCAAGAGAAGAGTAAGACACCTATATGTTGCTATATGGTTTTACATTGCAACATGGGTAGGTATTACGATGCTACACGTATTCAACAATCTAGAAGTTCCTTTATCATTTGCAGGATGGAAATCTTATTCAGCTTATGCTGGTGTAAAAGATGCTTTAGTACAATGGTGGTATGGTCACAATGCGGTAGCATTCTTCCTAACAACTCCAGTACTTGGTTTAATGTATTACTTTATGCCAAAAGCAGCTGATAGACCTGTGTTTTCTTATAAACTTTCTATCATCCACTTCTGGTCATTAATATTTGTTTACATTTGGGCTGGTCCTCACCACTTGTTATACACAGCAATTCCAGGTTGGGCACAAGCTTTAGGTACTACGTTCTCTATTGCTCTTATTGCTCCATCTTGGGGAGGTATGCTTAATGGTTTATTAACCTTAAGAGGAGCTTGGGATAAAGTAAGAGAAAATCCTGTTCTTAAATTCTTCGTGGTTGCAGTTACTTGTTATGGTATGGCAACTTTCGAAGGACCACTTTTAGCAACAAAAACATTAAATAAAATCGGTCACTTTACAGACTGGGTAATTGGTCACGTTCACGTAGGTGCATTAGGTTGGAATGGCTTTATGGCATTTGGTATGATTTATTATTTACTACCAATTATGTGGAGAACAAAATTGTGGTCTGTAAAATTAGCAAATTGGCATTTCTGGTTAGGTACTTTAGGTATTATTTTCTACGCAGTACCAATGTATCTTTCAGGATTTACACAAGGTTTAATGTGGAAACAATTTAATCCAGATGGAACTTTAGTATATAAAAACTTTTTAGATACTGTTACGGCAATTATTCCTTACTATCAAATGAGATTTTTTGGTGGGTTATTATATCTTACTGGCTCTATTCTTATGGTTATTAATGTTATTGCTACTGTAAGACAAGGTTCATTCGAAAAAGAAGTTCCAGTAGAAGCTCCTGCATTAGCAAAAATTTCTGATGCTAGAAAAGAAGGAGAAGGAAAACACCTTTGGTTAGAAAGAATGCCATTATATTTAACTCTATTATCTTTCGTGGCATTAGCAATTGGAGGTATGGTAGAAATTATCCCTACATTAACTGTAAAAGATAATGTTCCTACTATCGCATCAGTAAAACCTTATACTCCGCTAGAATTAGAAGGTAGAGACTTATACATTAGAGAAGGCTGTAATGCGTGCCACACTCAAATGATTAGACCATTTAGAGATGAGGTTGTACGTTACAATGGTAAAAACGGTCAATACTCTAAAGCTGGTGAATTTATTTATGACAGACCATTCTTATGGGGTTCTAGAAGAACTGGGCCAGATTTGCATAGAGAAGGAGGTAAAAACCCAGATACTTGGCATTTCAAACACATGCTGAATCCTAGAGTTACTTCTCCAGGTTCTATCATGCCTAGATATCCATGGTTAATCTATAACGAACTAGACAGAACTAAAACTAAGGATAAATTAGTATTATTGAAAAATGTATTTGGTCACCCTTATACAGATGAAGAAATCAATAATGTAGACAAATTAGTAGACGAACAAGCTGCTAAAATTGTAGAAGGAATCTATTCTGGAGATGCTGAAATCAAAAAAGCATTTGATGCTCAAAAAGCTCAGCAAGGTGCAGCATTCGTTCCTGTAGAAAAGAGAGAAATCGTTGCTTTAATTGCTTATTTACAAAGATTAGGTACAGACATTAAAACTACCGAAGTAAAAACAGCAAGCAATAATTAATAATCTAATAAAGGAGTTTTTTCAATATGATACCAAGTAATATTAAAGATATCTTAGCAAATATAGATAATGCAGGAATCTACCAAACATTGTCTATGATTATCTTTATCATATTTTTCATCAGCACTGTGTTATACGTTCTTTCTAGACCGAAAAAACACTACAGCGAAGTTGAAAAAGCTCCTTTAGAAGATGATCATAACAATTAAAAGTTCTAAAAAACAAGAGTCATGAAACATAGAACACCCGTACTTGTAAACATAGTAGCAATATTATTTATCTTAGTATTTTTATTCTACATGTTTATACAAAATACCTCTTTCTTATCTTCTCCTTATTTCTGGGGAACTATAGTAATTGGTATTGTTTTAGCATACATTTTCAATGCAATCGGTGCATTAGCTGAAAACGAAAGATTCAAGCAAATGACAGATGCAGAAAAAGCAACTTTCTTAAAAGAAAAAGAAATTCCATTCTTCAAAAGATTATATGACAGTGGTTTCAAAAAACAATCAGATGTTGAAGAAAAAGACATCCTTATTGACCACGGTTTTGATGGCATCAAAGAATTAGATAATCAATTACCAAAATGGTGGTTAGGCTTATTCTATTTTGGCGTAATTTATGCAGTAGTTTATTTAATTGCCTACTCAGTTTCAGATTTTGCTCACCCAGACAAAGAATATGAAGCAGAGCACAAACAGCAATTAGCAGATATCGCAGCTTATGACGCAGTTACTCCTAAAGCGACTATCGAAACGGCAAAATATATTGCAGATAATATTGCAGAAGGAGAACAAATCTTCAAAACCAACTGTGTATCATGTCACAGTGAAGGTGGAAAAGGAGGAATTGGACCAAACTTAACAGATGATTTCTGGATCAATCAACCAGAAAAAACATTATTCAAAAATGTATTCCACATGGTTGAAAATGGTAGTCCAAACAATCCTGCAATGCAAGCTTTCGGTAAAAATGGAGTTCTTAACGGCAACGACATCGAAAAAGTAGCTGCATACATCTACCACATTAACCAAGAAATGCCAGATGCTGCTGGTGGAGCTGCTCCACAAGGAACCAAGGCAAATTGGGAAAAATAAATTTAAAAAATTATATTTGTTATAAAAGAAAATATGAAAAGTTAGTTTTTATAATAAATAACATACAAAAATGGCTAATAAAGAAGAACAATTTGGCGCTGGTCAAGTAATTCATGCAGAAACCTTCAGAGATTCTGTATCAACTATAGAACAATCAGGTTCTAGAAAATGGGTATATCCTAAAAAACCAAAAGGGAAATTTACCAATTACAGAGATATTGTCACGTTCATTTTATTAGCCATTTTCTTTATTACTCCATTTCTTAAAATAAATGGAAATGCAATGCTCAAAATAAATATTATCGATAGAGAATTTTTTATTTTCGGGCAACCATTCTATCCGCAAGACTTCTTTATTCTTGCATTAGGAGCAATTACTTCTCTTGTTTTCATTATTCTTTTTACCGCAATCTTCGGAAGAATTTTCTGTGGATGGATTTGTCCACAAACTATTTTTATGGAAGGGGTTTTCCGTAAAATAGAATTTTGGATTGAAGGAGATAGAAACAAACAAATTAGATTAGCCAGTCAACCTTGGAATGCAGAAAAAATCTGGAAAAAAGGATTGAAATGGTCTGTTTATGTAGTCATTTCTCTTATCATTACGCATTGGATGTTCATGTACATCGTAGGTGTAGAAGACACGCTAAAAATCATGAAAGGCGGTCCTGTAGAATACCCTACTAATTTCATTGTAATGGTAATTTTCACTGGATTATTTTACTTCGTTTTTGCTTGGTTCAGAGAGCAAGTTTGTACACTTGTTTGTCCTTATGGCAGATTACAAGGTGTATTGATTGACAAAGAAACCGTAAACGTTTTCTACGATTATAAAAGAGGAGAAAACAGAGCAAAATGGAGAAAGGGTGAAGACAGAAAAGCTGCAGGAAAAGGAGATTGTATCGATTGTAATCAGTGCGTAGTCGTTTGTCCTACTGGTATTGATATTAGAAATGGTCAACAGTTAGAATGCATCAACTGTACTATGTGTATTGATGCTTGTGATGAAGTAATGATCAAAACAGGTTTACCTACAGGTCTTATTCGTTACGCTACAGAAGACGAAATCGAAAAAGAAGAAAAATTCAAATTTACTAATAGAATGAAAGCATACTCGCTTGTTCTATTAGCATTAGTAGGTATTTTAGGCTATTTATTAAACAACAGAGGTGGTTTAGAAGCTAAATTCATCAAACCAGCGGGAAGTTCTTTCTATGTGAAAGACGGAAAAATTAATAATACCTACAATTACACCTTCCTAAACAAAACTAATGATGATAAACTTGTTACCATAAAAGTAATTGAACCAAAACATGGTGAAGTTATTTTCAGTGGAAACAGTACTATCGCTCTAAAACGTGACAAAATCACCAAAGGAACTGTAAATGTAAGTTTCCCTGAAAAAGAAGTGAACCAACCAAAATTAATTGTTACTTTTGGCGTTTATGATTCTAAAGGAAAACTTTTAGACACTTTCGAAACCAATTTTGAAGGTCCATTTAAGTTACAATTCTAATTTTTTAAAAAATATTTTTAATGAAATTCACTTGGGGACATGGTATAGTAGTCGCTTTAGGACTTTTTATATCCTTTATTTTGTATTTAATTTTCATTTTTCCAATTGGTAAACAGAATTCTGAGTTGGTTACCGAAAATTATTATGAAGACGAATTATCTTATGAAAAAGTGATCATCGCTAAAAAAAATGCGGCAAACTTAACTGCAAAACCTCAATATGCACAGTTGCCTTACGGAATTAGAATTGCTTTCCCTAAAGATATCAACAATGAAAATGCTAAAATAGAGTACTATTTATACAGAACCAATGACAAAACCCAAGACAAAACAGGTTCTGTACAACTAGATACTGATAATAGCTTTTTAATCCCTAAGAATTTTATGATTCCTGGTTCATATACACTAAAAGTTTTGTGGACCAAAGATGGAAAAGATTACCAAGTAGATTATGACGTAGAATGGAAATAACTCTTATTTTAGCGGCACTAGGTTTAGGTTTTGCAAGCGGATTCCACTGTATAGGAATGTGCGGTCCCATTGCGCTTTCGCTAGGATTGTCTAAAAAACAACAAGTTAATTTCCATCTTCAAAATCTTACTTATCAATTCGGCAGAATTCTCACTTATTCTATTTTAGGAGCCATTGTAGGAATTGTAGGCGAAGGTTTTCAGCTCGCAGGAATTCAGCAATACATCAGCATTTTTGCAGGAGTTTTATTAATGGTTATGGCACTTTTCTCTTTCGGAGGAGATTTTGCCTCAAAAATTCCAGCCATTAATAATGCTTTGCTCAAAGTTAAAATCAATCTCGGAAAATTTTTACAAAAATCTGATTATTCCTCTCGATTTTTAACAGGATTATTAAACGGACTTCTTCCTTGTGGAATGGTTTATATGGCACTTACTGCCAGTTTAGCAGCAGGCGGAATTTGGCAAAGTGCAAGTTTTATGGCTATTTTTGGTTTGGGAACATTTCCGTTCATGTTTGCCACTGTTCTTTTCGGAAATCTAATTAACACGGCTCTTAGAAACAAAATTCTTAAGATTGTACCAATTGTTATGCTCATTTTAGGCGGTTTATTCATTCTAAGAGGTCTAGAATTAGGAATCCCATACATATCTCCTAAAAAGGAAGCTTTGAAGGTAGAGAAGAAAATGAACTCAGAGAAAACTTCAGACGAAAACTGCCATTAAAATATAGAATATTAACGACTTTATCATAAAAACAAAAACCACCGAAATTTCGGTGGTTTTTTTATGTTAAAAATATTTCTAATTAAAATTTTAATCAATCATTTCAAATCTAGCGTATTCCGCTACTTTTTTCGGTAACTTAATTCCGCCTTCTACTTGATTGTTTTCTAACAGAGCAGCCATAATTCTAGGCAAAGCCATTGCAGAACCGTTTAATGTATGTGCTAGTTGTGTTTTTCCGTCACCTTTGAATCTGCATTTTAAACGATTCGCTTGGAAGGTTTCAAAATTAGAAACAGAAGAAACTTCTAACCATTTTTCTTGCGCAGCACTCCAAACTTCGAAATCATAAGTCATCGCAGAAGTGAAACCTTGGTCGCCTCCACACAATCTTAAAATTCTGAATGGCAATTCTAAATCTTCTAAAATAGATTTTACATGCGCTACCATTTCTTCAAGAGCTGCATATGAATTTTCTGGCTTTTCAATTCTTACAATTTCTACTTTTTCGAATTGGTGTAATCTGTTTAAACCACGAACATGAGCACCATAACTACCCGCTTCTCTTCTATAACATTGTGAAAAAGCAGTGTTCTTAATTGGCAAATCTTTTTCGTCTAAAATAACATCTCTGTAAATATTCGTTACGGGAACTTCTGCAGTTGGAATTAAATATAAATCATCAATTCCTACGTGATACATTTGGCCTTCTTTGTCAGGCAACTGTCCTGTTCCATAACCAGAAGCTTCATTCACAACATGAGGCGGATTAACTTCTAAATAACCAGCGTCTGTATTTTTATCTAAGAAATATTGAACCAAAGCTCTTTGTAATCTCGCTCCTTTTCCTAAGTAAACTGGGAAACCTGCACCTGCAATTTTTACGCCTAATTCAAAATCAATTAAACTATATTTCTTTGCCAATTCCCAATGCGGAATAGCACCTTCTCCCAAGCCGTGAACTTCGTGAGATTGATAAACGATTTCGTTATCATCAGCAGAAACACCAGCTTTAACTAAGTGATAAGGAATATTTGGAATTTGATATAAAATATTAAGCAACGCGGTTTCTATTTCCGAAAGTTTTGTGGTAAGTTCTTTGGAAGACTCTTTGTATTGAGCCGTTTTAGATTTAGCAGCTTCGGCTTCTTCTTTTTTTCCTTCTTTCATTAAAATTCCTATCTCTCTAGAAATTTTATTGATTTCAGCCAATTGCGAGTCTAATTCTTGTTGTGTTTTTTTACGTTCGTCATCTAATTGGATAGCTTCATCTACCAACTCTAATTGCTTAAAATTTCTTTTTTTAAGACCTTCTAAAACGCGTTCTTTTTCTTCGCGCAAAAAACTTACTTGTAACATCTTATTTGGTTTGAGATTTAAGATTTGAGTCTGAAATAAAACTCAAATTTTAATGATTTATGCAAATTTACGGAATTATTTTACGATATGAATGATGTTTGGCTGTCCTTCCACTTTAGAAAACGAAAGTTTATTATTATACCAAACTTTGGAGACTTGAAACAAGTTAGGAGACCAACTGTACTCTACTTTTACTGTGTCTACATCTGTTACCGTTTCTTTATTTACTATTTTAGAAAGATTGATGTAAAAATCAGATTGATACGTTTTTTGACTTGCCGAAATAGAATCCTTTAAAATTCTAACCGCACCAGTTGCATAATCTACATAAGCAATCGTGTCTTGGTCTTTTTTCACGGAAATTCCTGTAATATCTTGCAAAGCTCTATCCGCATTTAAATCCTGAGCTCTCACTGCGGTAAAACCTCCAGGAATATTGGTATTGAGCAAATCTTTTCCAGCAGAGTTTTTGATGTAAATATTAAGAACTTGGTCTATTTTCTGCAAGTCACTTTCATCTTCTCCTCTACAAGAGCTAAGAAAAATTAAAATTCCTAAAATAATTAATCTGCTGAACTTCATATTGCAAAGATAATTTTTCTAACCTAATTTTTTAAAATACTTCCAGAAAAAAAACATGCCTAGAAATCCTGAAAAACTCATCGCTAAAAAAACACTGATTCCCATTCCTAAGATTTGTAATTTTGGAACTAAAAGATAAGCAGAAATCGCCAAAACAATCAATGAAAATATAGAAATAACTGTGTTTTTCTTCATTTCTCCAACTGCAGAAAGTAGATTACCAAATAAATTTCTGAACAAGATATTCATTAAAAATGTCACTACTAAAATTTGAAACACTTGGATTTCATTGGCATATTGAGCCGAGAAAAATATCGTTAAAATTTCTTTGGCAAAGAAAAATGATATTCCAAAAATAACCAAACAAATCGGAATGAAAATCTTATAGTAATTTGAAATATAATCTTTTACAAAGGATTGATTATGAGCGTTTTTAGCGATTTTAGGAAAATCTGCTTGTAACATAGACAATGCCAAAAAGGTAAGATTGGAAGGTAAAATTATTGCTACTTTATAATCTGCTACCGCATTTTCGTTTAATAAAAATCCCAAAAGTAAGATATCTAAAGAAAACAGAAAATCTGATAAAAAAGCAGTAAAAACAGCATGAAACGAATAACTCCAAAGTTCTTTTTTTTGAAATTTTATTCTCTGAAAGTTTAGAATTTTATATTTAAAAAACCAGAACAAAGATAAAAATGGCGCAAGTGAAATAGCCAATAAATATCCTTTTAATCCGAAAAAGTAAGTTAAAATAATAATTAAAATCAGTCCAAAAACATTGACCACATTATTCACTCGAGCAAAGTTCTTGTTATCATGATACACCCTAAAGTAAGACTGTATATGATTGAAAAAATAAAAACCAATCAGCCGAATGGTGAAAAATATAAAAATCAGCAAAACATTACCATATTGCTTAACGAAAAAAATGCTTGAAAGGATAAAAAGAGCAGAAAGAATTAACTGATACAAAAATCCTTGAAGAAAAAAATGCTGGTGAAGTTTTTCTTTTTCTTCTGTTTGCTCTGCAGTGGCTCCGAATCTTAAAAATCCTTGCGCAGAACCAAATCCACTAAAAGTAGCAAAAACCGCAAAAACAGAAGCCACAATTGTCATCATTCCAAAATCACTTTGCGAAAGCAATCTTACCACCGCAATAGACGAAATAAGTCCACAGACTTTTGCAATCAATAGTGAAAAAAAAACGTATTGACCTTTATTTTTAAAAAAATTCTGCAAAAATTCTTGAAGGCTCTTCATTTATGACAAATAATATTTAAAAATAGCGAGAATATTCACCGCTGAAGATTTTGAAAAAAAATCTTTACGATGATATAATTCTTGAATATCTTTTTGAAGTTCTTTATAACCGTCTAAAAACCAAATATTTGACTGAAAATAATCGTTATAATAAGATTGAATTTTTGGATTTGAATCAAAATAAAATTGATAAGGATACATGCTTATTTTATATTCCTTTCCGAAAATTTTATTGTAAAAAACATTTACCAATCTTTTTTTAAAATGATCTCCAAGAGTCGTTTTCCAATGAGCATTGGGGTTCATCATGGTTCGTTCCCATTTGAAAAGAGTTGCCTCTTTACAATGTTCTTTAATCCATTCTAAGTAAAAACGATGGTTAAATTTCCATTTTTCTGGCAAACTTATAGCAAAACTCATAAAATCTTTTGTCATAAAAGGAGAAGTCTGATACGAGAACTGCTGGAATACTTGCCCTCCAAAAACGGCCCTGTTAAAAGCGATATTCCTGAGATAAAAAAGCTCTTCTCTCTCATATTGAGATTTTATTTTTTCTAGATTTTCAGAGACTTTTGGTAAAAAATGACTATTAACTACTATTTTCTTGTTGGTAGGTTTTTGTACATCGGGAACCGTATTAAAACCACCTAAAACACCATCACCAACTTGTCCAGAGTGAATTAATCCAAAGTTATCACCAACCATATTTTGCATCGCATAATCAGCATGAATAGCTCCTGTGTATAAAACCATTCCTTCTGAAATAGAAACCATTTTATCTATGTTTTTCAAGAAAATTCCGCCATCTAATGGAACAAAATCATAATCAAAATTAAATTTTTCAGCGATTTTCCTAGAAATGGTTTCGTCTAAATAATTGCTCTGCGAAAAACAAAAAACTTTATTGGGATTTAGCTGCAATTTTTCCGCATATAAAACGGCAACTCTACTGTCTAAACCTCCACTTAAAAGAGAAAAATGATTTTTGCCTAGTTCATCATCTTTTTCATATTCTAACGCAATCGATTTTGAAAAAATTTCGTCAATGGTATCAATTGCTTCATTTTTGCTTCCTAAAAATCTCTCTGCTTCTACATTAAAATATTGCTCTTCTTTTATAGATAAATTTTCTGCATCAACTTTTATATAAGATGCATCATAAATTTTAAAAATATTCTTTATTGGTGTTTTATTTTCAATAATATTGGTAAAAGCCAGCATTTGGTAAATACTTTCTACATCAATTTGGAATTGAATATTATTGGATTTTAAATTCTCCACAATATTTTTAATAGAGGTGTCAATGAGAATTAAATCCTTTGAACGATAATAAAAGACCTTTTGTGTAGAAGTGACATTGGTAAACGCGAACACTGTTTTTTCACTTTTATCTATAATGAACCCTGAAAATTCACCTTCTAAAAGTGCAAAAAAATGTTGTTTTTTTTGCTTGAATAAATCAAGAACTAAGTCATTAAAATTTGATGAGGCAAATTCCTGGCAAAGTGATTTTTTATTGAGAATTACCCCTTCTATAGCGATGAGAAAACGTTCATCTTCTATAATCACATTATCAAATAACCCTTCTTGAAATCTACAAAAAGATTCTATTTCTCCATTGAAAATTCTAACCGAAAACCCTTTTCTCATGATAAAACTTGATTATAAATTTCAGAAAATTTTTCGGCGATTACTTGCTTAGAATAATTTTCTTCTACAAATTTTCTTGCATTTTCAGGGGTTTCAAATTCTACTTTCTTGTCCAAAACATTTTTCATAGCATGGAATAAAGAACCTGTATCATTTTTGGCTATTAAAACGCCTCTATTTCCACTTAACAATTCTGGAATACCGCCAACGTTCGTAGCAATAACAGGAATCCCAGAAGCTAAACTTTCTAAAATCACACAAGGTTGATTTTCATAATCACTGAAAAGTACAAAACAATTCGCTGTTTTCATTTTCTCTGAAACATGTTCTAAACTAAGCATCCCAAAAGTTTTGATATAATCTTCTGCCTTGTTCTCATGGATAATTTCTTGTAAAGGCTTCAAATCGCCATCACCGCCAATTTGTAATTCAAAATGGGGATTTATTTGATGTAAATCTATTGCTGCTTTGATAATTTTTTTAGGATTTTTAAGAGCAATTAGATTAGAAATATGTAAAAAAGTGAAGTTTTCAGATTCTTTACACTTAGGCGAAAACAAATCTGTATCTACCACATTTCCGACTACTTTCATAGGAGTAGTGATTCCTAATTTTCGCAAACCTGAAATTAAATTTTCGGTGACAGGAAGAATGAAAGATGCTTTTTCTGCTATTTTCTTTGCTAAAAAGCGAGCAGATTTAGAACTTTTAGCATGATTCTGTTCTTGAAAAATTGACCAATGTTCTGAAATCACAAACGGAATTCCGTATTTTCTTTTTAGTGATACTGCAAAAAACATATTATTATGAAGAACATTCCCATGAACCAAATCTGGTTTTTGCATTTTTTTGAAACCCAATTGATAGGCTTTCATTCTTCTCAAAAAATTCTGCAGTGGATTTTTGGAATTCTTGTAATATACAATCAGCGTTCTGATTCCATTGATAACTTGATCATCAAAAACGAATTTCTCTTTTTGGTTAAAATCGCCAATCGCATGAAGAACTCCCACATCATGAAGCAAAGAAACAGCTTCTGCATGACGCTGTACAAAGTTTCCATTCGTAGGTTCTAATTGATTAGGAAACCAAGACGAAATGAAGAGAATTTTATGTCGTGTATGATTGCTCAAGCAGATTGTTTTATACAAATTTAAAGAAAACTTTCTAGGAAATAGATTTTGACTAAAGTCAAATTGTAGCTTGAAATAAAAAAGCCGGGATAAAAAACCCGACTTTTTAAAATTTATTTAATAAAACCAGCCCAACTTCGCTTGAATGGAAGTAAAAAGTCTGATAAATAATTTACGTAAGTATCTTTAGAAAAATCAAAAACTTCTACATCTTCAGAGATTTCTCCGTTTCTAACAGCAGCTCTGAATTCGGACAATTTCATGGTTTTCACTTCTTCATTTTCTCTATAGCAAGCTTTCATTCTATCAAAAATCCCTAACTGATATTCTGCTTCTATTTCTCTCATAAATCCGTTTAGAGAATCCATAGAACAGCCAGAGGCTTCTACTTTTTCTTCATCTACTGTAATGATGATAAATTGCTTGTAGTCTATTTTAAAAGATGACGTCAATAATTTTCCATGTGCATTCCAAGTAGGAAGAAAATCATACAATTTCTCAGTAATTTCCTTTACTTCTTTAGCGGTTAATGCTCTGGAAGCGGGATAAATAATGACTCTGAAATCATTGGTCTCTACTATGGTTGATTCTTCTATTTTCATAAAATTGTTGGATGTTAGATGTTGGGTGATGGATGACATCAAGCATCCATCTTCCAGCAATATTTCTACAAATCTTCTGCTTCTGCAATCAGTTCTACAATATCTTTTACTTCTACTTCTTCATTTTTGTTGAAGTGTTTTACACCATCTGTCATCATGGTGTTACAGAAAGGGCAACCCGTTGCTACTACTTTTGGATTAAGTGCAAGTGCTTCTTCTGTTCTTTCGATATTGATGTCTTTATTGCCTTTTTCTGGTTCTTTAAACATTTGTGCACCTCCAGCTCCACAACATAAACCGTTGGTTTTACAACGCTTCATTTCTACCAATTCTGCATCTAATTTTTCTAAAAGAACTCTTGGTGCTTCGTATTCATCATTCGCTCTTCCTAGATAACATGGATCGTGGAATGTAATTTTTTTACCTTTGAAGGCGCCTCCTTCTATTTTCAGTCTTCCTTGTTCCATCAATTGTTGAAGCAATTGTGTATGGTGCATTACTTCGTAATTACCTCCTAAACTAGGATATTCATTTTTTAAAGTATTGAAACAATGCGGACAAGCCGTTACGATTTTCTTTACTTCGTAAGCGTTTAAAACCTCTATGTTCGTTAATGCCATCATCTGGAAAATAAATTCATTTCCAGCTCTTTTTGCAGGGTCTCCAGTACAAGATTCTTCTTGACCAAGAACTGCAAATTCTACTCCTACTTTATTTAAAATTTTAGCAAATGCTTTAGTAATTTTTTTGGCTCTGTCATCAAAACTTCCTGCACAACCTACCCAAAAAAGAACTTCTGGAGATTTTCCTTCGGCAGCATATTCTGCCATTGTTTTTATATGTAAATCCATTTTTATAATGTGTTAATGTGAAAATTGAGGTAATGAGATAATTTTAAAAGAAATAAAGTACTATCTCATCATCAAATTATCTAATTTTCGTTTGCCCAATTTAATCTGTCTGCTTGGTTGTATTGCCAAGGTGCAGCGTTATTTTCAATATTAGTCATCATCATATTCAATTCTTGTGGTGCAGCAGATTGTTCCATAACCAGGAATCTACGCATTTCTACAATAATTGAAAGCGGATCAATTAATACCGGACAAGCTTCTACACAAGCATTACAACTTGTACATGCCCATAATTCTTCTTTGGTAATGTAATCGTTTAAGAGTTTTTTACCATCATCTACAAATTTTCCGTTTTTATTGATGTTTTTACCTACTTCTTCTACTCTGTCTCTGGTAGACATCATAATTTTTCTAGGAGAAAGTTTTCTACCTGTAATATTTGCCGGACAAACAGCAGTACATCTACCACATTCTGTACAAGAATATGCATTCAATAATTGCACTTGATTTAAATCAAAAATATCTTCAGCGCCAAATTTAGCTGGAGGTTCTGCTCCTTCTGGTTGTGCTGCATAAGGATCTGCATTAGGATCCATCATTAATTTGATTTCTTGAGTTACAGATTCTAAATTATTGAATTTTCCTTTTTTCTCAAGATTAGCATACCAAGTATTCGGGAATGCAAAAATGATGTGAAGGTGTTTAGAATAATATAAATAGTTCATGAAGAACAAAATTCCTACAAAGTGGAACCACCAAGCTCCTCTTTCTATGAAATGTAAAAACCCATCACTAAACCCGAAAGATTGAAAAATCGGTGCAATAAGGTTAGATGAAACTGGGAAACTTCCGTGTGCTGCTAAAGCGCCACTTTGCTGAAGCAACCAATCTGCTGCATTCATTTTGAAAAAAGCCATCATTAAGCAGAGTTCTATCACCAAAATCCAGTTGGCATCATTTTTTGGCCAACCTTTTAGGTCAATAGAAGATAATCTCGGGATTTTAAGACCATTTCTTCTGATGAAGAAAGCTACTACAGCAATCACTACTAATGCAGCTAAAACTTCTAATGTAGCAGTGAAAATTCCGTAAAGTGTATCTCCAAAAATTGAAGCTAAGAAACGGTGCGTTCCGAAAATTCCATCTACGATGATTTCAATCAATTCGATGTTGATGATTACAAAACCTACGTAAACAATCATGTGCAAGAAAGCTGCAACTGGACGTTTTTTCATTTTGCTTTGCCCTAGAGCTACGGTTGCCATCGTTTTCCATCTTTCTGAAGGGTTATCAGAACGATTGATTTCTCTTCCTAGTTTTATATTTCGGTAAATTTCTTTTAAACTTTTAAAAAAAAGACCGAAACCAGCAATGAGTAAAACAAGGAATAAAATATTGTCTAAATATTGCATAGTTATTTTTTTCTCTTTTTCAAAAATACGTTAATTATTTCTTACCAAAAACAGAAATATTTATGTATCGCTTAGGATTTTCTTTCAGGTCTAAAATTAGATTGTTTAGGTTCTCTGAAGTTTTATTGAGATTATTGTATAATTCTTCATCTTTAGCTAGTTTACCAAGGCTTCCTTCTCCGTTATTAATGCCAGAAATCACTTGATTGAGTTTGTTAGAAACTTCAGAAAGTCTTTCTACTGTTTGATTAAGTTGCTTAGTATCAATATTTTCTGCTACTTTGCCATATTTTTCTACTGCAGCATTTGCAGAAATCATGGTTTTATTGGTATTATCTAAAACATTCTCTATTCTACCTTGGCTAGAAGCAAGTAATTTATTGGTTTGGTCTGATGTATTTTTAAAAGAAGCAACGGTTTGGTTAAGACTCGCTAAAAGGAGTTTGATTTCTCTTCTATTTTGTTCATCTACTATTTGATTGGTTGCAGCTACTGTAGAATCTAGTTTAGCTAGAACACTTTGCACTTGATCTTTTACTGGACCTACTTGTGATGACAAACTTGCCATAAGAGAAGATTGAAAAGAACCTCTTAAGGTATCTCCATTTTTGGCAAAGGGCGCTTTATCATAAACCAAATGAATTCTCGCTTGTTTACCAGACATAATTCCTGGTTCGAAAATTTCTACTGTTGAGTTTTTAGAAAAACTGAATTTTTTGTCCACGAGTACTTTAACTACAAAATAAATGGTTCCGTCTTTAGTGGTTTGTGGAAGGATTTTATCTACCTGCCCCACTTTTAACCCATTAATAGAAACAGGGTTAGACTGCTCTAGACCATCTACATTATCAAATTTTGCATAATAAGTATTATCTGAAGTAAAGAAACTTTTCCCCTTCATAAACTGGAAAAGAATAACGAATCCTACAATAGCCAAAATTGCTATCAAACCTGCTTTTATCTCTTTAGTGTATTTCACAATTTTATGAATTTTTAATCAGCAAATATACTACTTTTTGAAGTAATGGTGGTTTCAATATTGCTGCATGTTGTTATAAAAAAAGCGACTTTTCCTAGAAAAAGTCGCTTTTTAAAATTTATTAAGAAGAATTATTGTGCTTGAGAAGCTTTATCCCAAACCTCTATTCTGTAGTCTTCTATCTTAGCATTGTCTTGTAAACTCTTCATTAGTGACTGGCTAAACATTTGAGCACCTTGCTGTTGCATTGCTTGCATGATTTGTTTAGCATCTCCTGGTTGTTTGTTTAAAGTAACCGCTTTTTGAGCTACTACAAAAACACCTGTAGCACCTTCTACTGGTTTAGAAGTTTTACCTTTTTGTACACCAAATGCAGCTCCTGCAACTTTAGCTTCCATAGCGCCTCCTACAAACGGAGAGAATAAACTTACTTGTGCAGACTGCTTAGTCGTACCAAATAACTTAGCTACCGCATCTAAAGTAGTCGCTTTGCTTGCAGTAATTTTTTCAGTAATTTTTTTCGCTAATAATTGGTTTCTTACAATCGGTTCTAACTGTTCTCTTACAGATTCTGGATCTGCAATTCCTGCTTCTTGAATACCGTTTAGATAAAATACGATGTAATCTCCATTACCTGTAGTTCTAATATCTACATCTCCTTTTTTTCTTTCTTTGTTAAATGCCCAAGCTAAGATTTCTTCATCTTTATCTGTGCCTAATCCTTGAATCTGACCTTGGAATCTTTTTATAGATTTTGGATTTTGGAAATTGAAGTTTTTCTTTTTCGCAGCGTTTGCAAAATCATTGAAAGATTTTCCTTGAACAGACTGAATGAAAGTATTGGCTTCTGTATATACTCTATTTTCTGTTTCTTTAGATGCTCTGATGTCTTTTGCTAAGTTTGCAATTTTGTAAACTGGCATTTTGTTTTCGTTTACAATGATATGATAACCGAAATCTGTTTCTACTACTCCTACAGCTCCTTTAGGATTTCCTTTAACCCAATCTCCGAAAGGCTTAGCGTAGTTATTATCATTATCTAAAATCCAATTTAAAATCCCACCTCTTTGAGCCGCTCCAGGCTCATCAGACATTTGCAGATACTCATTGAATTTTAATGGGTCAGCTTTTACTATTGCTCCAATGCTGTCTGCTAATTTTTTAGCTTCTTCTTTAGTTCTGGTTTGCTTTTCATCTGCTCTCATTGCACCTTTGTACGCAAATAAAATGTGTTTAGGCATCGTAGCATTGCTCTTTCCTACTAATTTAGTTACGTAATACTTGTCCCCAGACTTATAAGGTCCAAAGAATTGCCCTACAGATGCCCCTTTTACGAAAGCTTGCGCTTCTTGAGGAACTTCTTGATCAGAAACAAATGAATATTTAATTTGTGCTTCAGAATTTAATTCTACGAACATAGAATCGTTCGGAGTATTCTTGAAACTTTCTAGACCACTTCCATTATCTACACCTTCGTTATAAAGTTTGTTGATTTCTTTAAGTGCTAAAGCATCATCTGCAGCACTTGGTTTTGCTGGGAAATATACTATACCTAAATTTCTAGATGCTTCAGATTTAAACATCACAGGATGTTTTTTAATATAGTTCGCTAAATCTGCAGTAGTCACTTTCACTGGATTTTTAGCAGCAAAAGCAGCATAATCTACTTTTACAAAGTCTATATCAGCTACCTGGTCTCTTTGCTTCATTAGTTCAGCAGCTTCTTTTTTATTGGCAGTAACACCCGTAGTTACGTTTGCAAAAAGCTGTCTAGCCATCATTCTGTATTCTATGGCTTTTTTAGCTTTCAACCATTCGTTATATTGGTTTACATCTCCACTATTTTTAAGTTCTTCAATTTGCTTTTTAATTTCAGCAATTTTGAAGTTTCCTTTTTCGTCAAAATTTTGAGGATTGCTTTCTTTCGAAAACATTGGGTCAAATTGCAATTGATTCCAGAAAATCTCATCTGTAATTTTTAACCCCATTTTATCAAACTGTTGTTCGATTAATTTAGACTGTACCAAAATTTGCCAAGCTTGTTCTTCTAAGCCTTGCTGTGGTTGCCCTTGAGATTGTTGTTGTAGTAAACTTAACTGGTCATTAAATTCATCACGAGTGATTTCTACACCATTTACCTTTCCTAGAATATTTGGGTTTTTACCAAACATTTTTTCAAAACTATCAGGATTTACTAAAAAGGCGATTAAGCCTACTGCAACCATTCCTAATAATAGCCAAGGTCTCTTTCTTATTGAAGCTGTAATTGACATTTTATATATAAGTATTTAAAATCAGTGTGCGAAAATACATAATTTTAAGATAATAGAGAAATTTTATCACTCATTTTCATTCGTTTATATTTATTTTTTAAAGGATTTTACGGAAGTCTATCTGGCAAATATTTTACAATCGATCACCTTTTTGAAAATCAGTTCGGTTTTCTAAAACAAAAAAAGGAAAATTTGTCCATAAAAACTCTTGGCATAGCTATTGCGAATATTATAGTACTCATTATTTTAGGCAAGAAAATTTCGAATCTTGTCTTTATAATTGATTTATATACTTTAAAAATGACAAATTGTCATTCTAATTTTTAAATTATGATTGAAATAGAAGATATCGCTTTTGAAAATTTTTTAGACGAAAATTTTAGTATCGTAGCAAACGAGCAAAAACAAACCAAAGAAGAAAAAGCGCAAGAGATTTTTCCGATTCTACCTGTTAGAAATATGGTGATGTTTCCGAAAGTGGTTATCCCAATCACAGCGGGAAGAGAGAAGTCTATCAAATTATTAGAAGAAGCACAAAAAAATGGCCAACTGATAGGAATTTTGAGTCAAAAACGCTCTCATCAAGAAAATCCTACTGAAAAAGACCTTTACCAAATAGGAACTGTTGCTAAAATCATTAAAATCATCAAACTTCCTGATGGTAATATTTCTGCAATCACGAGAGGAATTCAGCGCTTCAAGGTAAAAAACTTCATTGAAACCGAACCTTATTTCACCGCAGAAATAGAAAAATTAAAGGATTCTTCTACCAAAAAGAAGGAAGAATATGAAGCTTTAATAGACAATATCAAGGATTTAGCGATTAAAATCATAGAAATAGACCCTAATATTCCTGGCGCAGCCAATTTTGCCATCAGAAATATTGAAGGACAAGAAGATTTACTGAATTTCATCTGCGTAAATGCAAATTTCTCTTCAGAAAATAAACAAAAACTTCTTGAAGAAAAATCATTGATGAAGCGTGCAGAATTATGCTATGAACTGATGCATGATGATTTCAGAAGATTAGAACTTAAAAATCAAATTCATCAGAAAACTTCTCGCGATTTAGATAAACAACAGAGAGAATATTTTCTGAACCAACAAATCAGAACGATTCAAGAAGAATTAGGCGGTGGAACCGAAACAGATGTAGATGAACTAAAGAAAAAAGCAGAAAAAATTTCTTGGAAACCAGAAATTCAAGAACATTTCGAGAAAGAACTGAAAAGACTTCAGCGTCATAATCCCAATTCGCCAGATTATAATGTACAGAGAAATTATCTAGATTTCTTCACAGATTTACCTTGGAATTCATATTCTAAAGACATTTTTGATATTCCAAAAGCTGAAAAAATCTTGAATAAAGACCATTTCGGTTTAGAAGACATCAAAAAAAGAATTTTAGAACATATGGCGGTTCTGAAATTGAAAAACGACATGAAATCTCCGATTTTGTGTTTAGTTGGTCCTCCTGGAGTTGGTAAAACTTCCCTCGGAAAATCTATTGCAGATGCTCTTGGCAGAAAATATGTAAGAATGAGTTTGGGCGGTCTCCATGACGAATCAGAAATCCGTGGCCACAGAAAAACATACATCGGCGCAATGGCAGGAAGATTACTGCAAGCCATCAAAAAGGCGGGAACTTCTAATCCAGTTATCGTTTTAGACGAAATAGATAAACTCGGACAAGGAATGCATGGCGACCCTAGTTCTGCGCTTCTCGAAGTACTAGACCCAGAACAAAACCACAGTTTTTATGATAATTTCTTAGAAATTGGGTATGATTTGTCAAAAGTAATGTTCATTGCTACTGCCAATTCGCTTTCTAGCATTCAAACGCCATTGTTAGACAGAATGGAAGTCATTCAACTTTCGGGATATACGATTGAAGAAAAAGTAGAAATCGCAAAACGCCATTTGATAAAAAAGCAAATGGAAGAAACTGGATTGCAAAAAAACGCCTATAAACTTGGAAATAAAGAACTTGCACATGTAATAGAAGCCTTCACCAGAGAAAGTGGTGTGAGAAATTTAGAAAAACAAATCGCTAAAATTTCGCGTTGGGTTGCCCTACAAATCACCATGAATAAAGAATACGACCCAAAAATTTCCATTCAAAAAATTGATGAAATTCTTGGCGTTCCTATGTCTAAAAACTTCTCAGAAATGATGGATGTTCCAGGTGTAGTCACAGGCTTAGCTTGGACCTCAGTTGGCGGCGATATCTTATTCATAGAGAGTATTTTAAGCAAAGGAAAAGGTAACCTCACGATGACAGGAAATCTAGGAAATGTCATGAAAGAATCTGCAACCATTTCGCTAGAATACATCAAAGCAAAACACGAAAGTTTAGGCATTTCTTTAGAAGATATTGAGAATAAAAATATTCACGTTCACGTTCCAGAAGGCGCCACTCCGAAAGATGGACCAAGCGCAGGAATTGCAATGCTAACCAGTATGGTTTCCAGCTATTTAAACAAAAAAGTAAAACCACATATGGCAATGACTGGCGAAATTACTTTAAGAGGAAAGGTGCTTCCAGTTGGCGGAATTAAAGAAAAACTTTTGGCTGCAGTAAGAGCCGAAATTAAAGAAGTGATTCTTTGTGAAGAAAACAGAAAAGATGTTTTAGAAATCAACCAAAACTATCTTAAAAATCTAAAAGTTCATTACGTGAAAACCATGAAAGAAGTAGTGGAATTAGCGATTGAGAAATAATTTTACAAATTCATATTAACATAAAAACAACCTGCAAATCTGTGGGTTGTTTTTTTTACAAAATATTGATATTCTATAATTTATATTGCAAACCAAGTTTACAAAAACAAAAAATCGCTTTTACAAACTTTACAAGAATCTTGTGCTCAACTTTGAGGAAGTCTAACCACAAAAAACATTAAACAATGAACACAAAATTCCAAAAATTGGTTTTCGCAATCTTTATTTTGGCTGGATTATTTTCTTGTCAAAAATCTGAAAGCGTAGCTGCCGAATACGAAAGCGCTGCCATGACTGTAGATTCTACTTCCGTTCAAAATGACAAAGTTTCTTACGCTGCTTCTCAAAAAATTCTAGACAAAAAATTTGTAAAAACTGCAGAAGTCAGCATGGAAGTAAAAGATGTTTACGAAGCCACAGTTCACATAGAAAATGCACTGAAAAATCTCGGTGGATTTGTTACCAAAAGTGAATTACAAAGTCAAGTTATCGGAGAAGAAACTTATAACACTTCTGACCAAAATGCGGTTTTACTCAGAAAATTCAACTCTTACAATAAGATGCAAGTAAGAGTTCCTTCGGAAAAATTAGGCGCATTTCTCAATGCTATAAATGACCGAAAACTTTTTTTGAACACTAGAATTATTTCGGCTGAAGATGTTACCAACAATGCTAAAATTGCAGAACTTGAACTTAAAAAAATCAATAAAACAGGCGAAGTTATTTCTCAAATGAAAACCAATGAAAAGAAAGCAAACCTCACCGAAGAAAATGAAGAGAAAAATAACACACAACAAATTGAAAATCTAAACCTTGCAGATAATATAAAATACAGTACTGTAGATATTTACATTAAAGAGCCAAAAGTAAGAATCGCCGAAATTGCCATTACCAACACACAATTTTACGACAATAAATACCAAGTTAACTTCTTCTACGAAGCGAAATCTTCTCTCCTTAACGGATTTTATTTCGTGCAAAAATTTTTCGTTTTCTTACTGAATTTCTGGCCTTTATTCGTGGGAATTTTAATTGTAATTTATTTTGTAAAGTATAATCTCACTACTCTTATGTTTCCGAAAAAGATTTCAAAATCTGAGAATATCGAAAAGTGATACTAATGAATGTTTTCTGTAATTTTAGGAACCCAAATTATTAAGATTTGATAAAAGACAATCATCACTAAAAAGAAAGCAAAAGCATATTCTTCTAGTTTTTTAAAATGAGTATATAAGTTTTGTAATCCTTGATTTTGATTATTACTTTCTGTGAAATTTTTCATTCTGAAATCCATAATTTTTCTCATGAAAAATAAAATGGGAATCACAAAAGAAAACATTAAAATCAATGCAATCTTGAAAGCTGGAAATTTTTGCTGAAAATTTTCAAAAAATAAAAAACACAAAACAGTCAAAAAAAGTAAGCCTAGAGAAAGATATAAATAATTTTTATTGAAGTCAACCAATCTTGTAAAATAGGAAAAAGACGTAAAACCTAAAGAGATTACCGTAAAAGATAAAAGTATTTGAAAAATCACGTTATTATTTTTCTCAAAGATAACAAAATTCATAAAATCTTAAAGCCCTGAAATTTTTCGGGGCTTTTATTTTTGCGTAAATTTGCACGGACTTTGTCCGCTTTATGAAGATGAATAAACTGTAAATTTTAGTTGTTAAACCTTAAACCAAAAGAATTATGTTACCAAAAATAAATCCAGAAAACACACAAACTTGGAAAGCACTCAACGAACATTTTGCACAAAATGATTTTGACCTAAGAACGCTTTTTCAAGAAAACGCTGAACGTTTCCAACAGTTTTCAGTAAAAAAAGAAAATTATCTTTTTGATTTTTCTAAAAATTTAATTGACCAAAAAGCATTTGATTTATTGCTTCAATTGGCAGAAGAAACACAATTGAAAGCTGCCATCAATGCTATGTTTTCTGGTGAAAAAATAAATGAAACCGAAAAAAGAGCAGTTCTTCACACTGCTTTGAGAGATTTTTCTGACAAAGAAATCCTTGTAGACGGCGAAAACATAAAACCAGGAATCAAAAAAGTTCTTGACCACATGAAAGCTTTCTCTGAAAAAGTAATTTCTGGAGAGCACAAAGGTTTCAGTGGAAAAGAAATTACTGATGTGGTAAACATTGGAATTGGAGGTTCTGATTTAGGACCTGTAATGGTAGTTTCGGCGCTTAAACACTTCAAAACCAGATTAAATGTACATTTCGTTTCGAATGTAGACGGAAATCACATGGCAGAAGTAGTGAAAAACTTAAATCCAGAGACTACACTTTTCATCGTAGCTTCTAAAACTTTCACTACTCAAGAAACCATGACCAATGCAAATTCTGCTAAATCTTGGTTCTTAAAAGCTGGAAAAGAAGAAGATGTAGCAAAACATTTTGTAGCTTTATCTACTAATATTCAAGCGGTTAAAGCATTCGGAATTGCAGAGGAAAATATTTTCGAGTTCTGGGATTGGGTTGGCGGAAGATATTCACTTTGGAGTGCTATTGGTTTAAGCATCGTTCTAGCGGTGGGTTATAAAAATTTTGAAAATTTATTAAAAGGAGCTTACGAAACCGATGTACATTTCCAAACGGCAGATTTTAAAGAAAACGTTCCTGTTTTAATGGGACTTTTGGGAATTTGGTACAGAAATTTCTTTGATGCAAGTTCTTATGCTATTTTACCGTACTCTCAATATTTAGATAGATTTGCAGCGTATCTTCAACAAGGAGATATGGAATCTAACGGAAAATCAGTAGACAGAAATGGCGAATATGTAACCTATCAAACTGGCCCAATTATTTGGGGAGAACCAGGAACAAATGGTCAACATGCTTTCTATCAATTGATTCATCAAGGAACAGAATTAATCCCTGCAGATTTTATCGCTTATGTAAAATCTTGCAACGAAGTTTCTGACCATCAAGAAAAATTATTGGCGAACTTTTTCGCTCAAACTGAGGCACTTGCATTCGGAAAAAGCGAAGACGAAGCAAGAGCAGAATTGGTAAAAGAAGGAAAATCTGAAGAAGAAATTGAAAAATTAGTGAAATTCAAAACCTTCATGGGAAACACTCCTACTAATTCATTCTTTATCAACGAACTAACTCCATTTTCACTAGGACAACTCATAGCACTTTATGAACACAAAATCTTCGTACAAGGTGTGATTTGGAATGTGTTTAGTTTTGATCAATTTGGGGTAGAATTAGGAAAAGTTTTAGCAGGAAAAATCCTACCAGAACTTACTGATAATGAGAAAATAAACTCTCATGACTCTTCTACAAATGGTTTAATAAACTATTTCAAAGAAAATAAGTAAATTTGAAATAAATCTAAAAAGTAAATAAAAAAGAAAAAAACATGGCACAAATTCTCGACGGTCTAAAAGTTTCTAAAGAAATAAAGGCTGAAATTAAAGCAGACGTAGAAAAAATTATTGCAAGCGGTAAAAGAGCTCCTCATCTCGCAGCAATTTTAGTAGGAAACAATGGAGCGAGCGAAACATACGTTGCCAGCAAAATAAAAGATTGTAAAGAAGTAGGGTTTACCTCATCGCTTTACAGATTTTCGAGCACTGCTTCTGAAGCTGAAGTTTTAGAAAAAATTGCAGAGCTCAATGTAGACCCAGAAATTGACGGATTCATCGTTCAGTTGCCTTTACCAAAACAAATGGATCAAGAAAAAGTAATCATGGCGATTAATTCTCATAAAGATGTAGATGGTTTTCACCCAGAAAACTTTGGAAGAATGGCACTCGAAATGAGTACTTTTTTACCGGCTACACCATTCGGAATTCTCACATTACTAGAACGTTATAACATTGAAACCAAAGGTAAAAACTGTGTAATTATAGGTAGAAGTAAAATCGTAGGAAGACCGATGTCTATCTTAATGGGAAGAAAAGATTTCCCAGGAAATGCTACGGTTACAGTAACACACTCTTACACTCCACACATTGAGGAATTTACCAAAAATGCAGACATTGTGATTACTGCATTAGGAGATCCAAAATTCTTAAAAGAAGATATGATTAAAGATGGCGTAGTGATTGTAGATGTAGGAATTACCAGAGTAGAAGATGCTAATGCGCCCAAAGGTTATAGAATTGTAGGAGACGTAGATTTTGCTAGTTGTGAGAAAAAAGCAAGTTGGATTACCCCAGTTCCGGGAGGAGTTGGACCAATGACCAGAGCGATGTTATTAAAAAATACTATTTTAGCATACAAACACACGATTTATAAAGATTAAGAATTGGATTTAACAAAAGAAATATTATTAAAAGAAGGAAAAATGCTCCCAGTGATGGAGCATTTTTACACTTTACAAGGAGAAGGTCACCACACCGGAAAAGCTGCTTATTTTATAAGATTAGGAGGTTGTGATGTAGGTTGTCATTGGTGTGACGTGAAGGAAAGTTGGGACCCAGAATTACATCCTTTAATGGATACTATAGAAATTGCCGAAACAGCTGCAAGCTATTGTAAAACCATTGTTCTAACAGGTGGAGAACCACTGATGTGGAATTTAGAAATTTTGACCAAAAGATTAAAGGAATTGGGTTGCCAAATTCACATCGAAACTTCTGGAGCTTATGATATGAGTGGAACACTTGATTGGATTACGCTTTCCCCTAAGAAAACAGGCTTACCAAAAGAAGAAATTTACAAAGTAGCTAATGAGCTGAAAATCATAGCATTTAACAACCATGATTTCACCTTCGCAGAAGAACAAGCTGCTAAAGTATCTGAAAACTGTAAATTGTATCTGCAAAGTGAATGGAGCAAAAGAAACGAAATGTACCCAAAGATTACAGACTTTATTTTAGCAAATCCGAAATGGCAAGCTTCTGTACAAACACATAAGTATCTTAATATTCCATAAATTAGTAGCATTGTAAGACTCTATTTTCTAAAACATGCAAAAATTAAGATATTCTAGATATTTTAAAAGCGCCATCATCATCCTTGATATTTTTATTGTGGCTGCCGTTTTTGTGTTCTTTTTTCTGATGAGACACAAATACGTTTTAGAAAAAGTAAGAAAAGAAGAAAATTTTTTATCTCTTGTATTATTGAGTCTTTTTTGGATTCTTTTAAGCGGAAGAACAAAACTATATTCCATTCCCAGAAACCTTACGTATACCCTTTATCTAGAAAGAATTATCACACACATTTTCATTTTTTTATTGGGGATTTTGCTTTTGGCCAAAGTAAGTAATAATGAATTTCTGAAAGATGAGAGGTTCTTGATAACCTTTACCCTTTTTATTACCTTTTTTATAGTTAAATCATTCATTTTCTTTTCTTTAAAGTACATAAGACTTCAAGGGAAAAACTATAGAAATGTAATGTTTATTGCAGAAAATTCATCATCTGACATTTTAAAAGACATTATTACACATCGTAAAGATTATGGATACAGAGTGTACGAATTTCTAAATGATGACATTACCATCACTAAACTCCAAAATTTTTGGAGAGAAAAAGAGATTCACACGATTTTTATCCCTTATGAAAATAATTTGAACCAAAATCTACTTGAAGAAATAAACAGAGAAGCTGAAAATGACAAAATAAAAATTTCTTTAATCCCTTCTGCAATTCATAATGAGTTTTTTCAATACGATTTGGGATATATTGAAACACAAACTATTTTAACACCTTCTAAATTTCCTTTAGATTACTATAGCAATGCTATTATTAAACGAATATTTGATTTTACATTCTCTTTACTGGTTTTAATTTTTATTGCAAGCTGGTTATTCCCCATCATTGCATTATTGATTAAATTAGACAGTAAAGGAAGTGTGTTTTTTGTTCAAAAAAGATATGGTTTTCATGATGAAGTTTTCGAATGCATCAAATTCAGAACTATGGTTGAAAACAATGAATCTACCACCAAAACCACTTCGCAAAACGATAGTAGAATTACAAAAATTGGTAGATTTCTAAGAAAAACAAGCTTAGATGAAATGCCCCAATTTATCAATGTTTTAAAAGGAGATATGTCTGTAGTAGGACCTAGACCACATATGCTATTGATTGATGAGTTCTACAAAGCAAAAATTGGTAGATATTCTGTAAGGAGCTTGGTACAACCTGGCATTACAGGCCTTGCCCAAGTAAGTGGTTTACGCGGTGATACTGGCGATATGGAAATAGAAATGAAAAAGAGAGTTATCGCAGATTCTTTTTACGTAAAAAATTGGAGCCTTACTCTAGATATTGTTATCATTCTTAAAACCATTTTATTAGTGATAAAAGGTGATCAAAAAGCCATTTAAAACAATAAATTGAAATTCTATAAAATTATTAATCCTAAAAAATGTAACTTCGCACGGTTATGTTAAAACTTTTAAGCGCAATAGGGCAATACTTTTTACTTCTGGGTAAAGTAATTAAAAAACCTCAAAAAAAGCAAGTTTTCTTTAAACTTCTCATGAGAGAAATAAATGACTTGGGAGTAAATTCTTTTGGCCTTACTTTATTCACCTCTATATTTGTGGGAGCTGTCATTGCAATACAGATGTATAATAATTTTAGAAACGCAACAATTCCTATTCCTGCACCTTTTATTGGGTATGCTACCAAGGTGGTCCTTATTCTAGAATTTGCCCCTACTATCATCTCTGTTATTTTAGCGGGAAAAGTAGGTTCATATATTACTTCAAGCATTGGTACGATGAGAGTTACAGAGCAGATTGATGCTTTAGATATTATGGGAGTAAATTCTGCCAATTTCTTAATCTTACCTAAAATTCTTGCCAGTGTAATTTTCAATCCAATATTGATAGCCATCAGCATTGTTTTTGGAATATGGGGAGGACATCTCGCAGGAGTAGCCACAGGAAACTGGTCTAAAGCAGACTACATTACAGGAATACAAATGTATATGCCACAATTTTATATTTGGTATGCTTTTTTAAAGACCGCTGTTTTTGCATTCCTAATTGCTACCATTCCAGCATTTTTTGGTTACAAAGTAAAAGGAGGCTCATTAGAAGTAGGTAGAGCCAGTACACAAGCTGTGGTTTGGACGATTGTAGCTATTATCATTGCCAACTTAATATTAACTCAAATGTTCTTAAGCTAATGATAGAAGTAAAAGATTTAAGAAAAAGTTTTGATGGTGTGGAGGTTCTAAAGGGAATTACCACCACCTTCGAAACCGGAAAGGTAAACTTAGTCATAGGGCAATCAGGTTCAGGAAAAACTGTATTTCTGAAAAGTTTACTTAATGTTTTTGAACCCACAAGCGGACATATTTTATTTGACGGAAGAGATATTGTAGGCATGTCTCGTCAAGAAAAAGAAGCATTGAGAGCAGAAATCGGGACCGTATTCCAAGGAAGCGCACTATTTGACTCAATGACCGTTCAAGACAATATTATGTTTCCTCTAGATATGTTTACCAACCTTACTTTTACAGAAAAGAAAAAGAGGGTGAAGGAAGTAATAGGCAGAGTGCACTTAGAAAATGCAGAAAAAAAATTTCCATCTGAGATTTCAGGAGGAATGCAGAAAAGAGTAGCCATTGCAAGAGCAATTGTTAATAACCCAAGATATTTGTTTTGTGACGAACCAAATTCTGGGCTAGACCCTTTTACAGCAAATGTTATAGATGATTTAATTGCAGAAATCACCGAAGAATATAATACCACTACGATTATAAATTCTCACGATATGAATTCTGTAATGACAATTGGCGAGAAAATTGTATACTTGAGAAAAGGCATCAAAGAATGGGAAGGAACAAAAGATATTTTAATCACCTCAGACAATAATTATCTGATAGATTTCGTTTATTCTTCAGAATTATTTAAGGAATTAAGAGAATACCTTATCCAAAACAACAAAACAAGTATAGATAACATTATAACACCAATAGAAAATGAAACAGATTAAGAAAATACTTAGCACATTATTTGTAACCGCATCATTGCTGTCTTTCTCTCAAATAACTTTCGGAGTGAAGGCCAATATGCTTTATCAGGCTGATAAGCCTACTTGGGAGAATATTAAAAACGGAACTACTACGGTTTATCAAGACAAGGGAAAAAATAATGTAGGCTATAATGCTGGTATTGCATTAAAAATTAATACTCCACTGGGCATTTTTATCCAACCAGAATTATATTATACTACATTTAGTAATGAATTTACTGATGTAGCAACTAATACCACCATTGAGGTAAAAAACAACAGAGCAGATTTGCCTGTTTTGGTAGGATATAATCTTTTAGGAAAAACACTTGGCATTTACGCTGGGCCAGTAGCTTCTTACAAGCTTTCTACAGACAATCAATATAATGATTTTAAAGAAAATGCAACCAAAGAATTTACACTTGGCTATCAATTTGGCGCACAAGTTACCATTTCTAAATTAGTAGTTTCTGCAAGATATGAAGGTGCTTTCAGTAATGATCAAAGAGAATTCATTAATACTAATGTATCTTCTAACGAAGTGATTAGATATGACAACAGACCTAGTTTATTAATGTTTGGTTTAGGTTTAAATTTCTAAAATAACATAAAGATTAATAAAAAAAACTCCGCAGCTTCGCTGCGGAGTTTTTTATTTTATAGATTACTATTGTCAGAATCAGTAATATTAGGATTTGGATTTACATTTTGCTGGGCTAGTTCAGCGGCTTGTTTCTCTATTTCTATTTTTTCTTGTTGTAGCTGCTGCCATTCTTTTCTTTTTTGTTCAGCTTTTATAGAAGAGCCTTTACTTACATACCCTACAATTCCTCCTATAATCAACCCTATTCCTACTCCTCCCATTATTCCCATAAAGTGAGAAAGTGTAAATTCTTCTACTTCTAAATTAGTGGTCAAATAGAACAGTAATCCAGAAATACCTAAAAGAAGAATTCCTATAATTGTTAAATTTTTCATTTTAGTTTATTTAAAAAAACCTTCTCAAATTTAAAAAATTTTAAGAAGGTTTATGTTATTTTTTAAAAAATTTTACAATTTACCACCTGCTTGTTTATAATATTCAAGAGCTTGAGGCATATGCTTGTTTAAGTCTGATCTTCTAGTATCTGGACTAGGGTGAGTAGACAAAAATTCTGGCGGTCTTTGAGAATTTGCGGCCTGAGCCTCCATTCTTTCCCAGAAAGGTAGTGACTGTCTTGGGTCATACCCAGCCATTGCCATAATATATAATCCCATTTGATCTGCTTCTAATTCTTGATTTCTTCCATATTTAAGAAGAGCTACTTGCGCTCCAATAGGATATGCCGCTTTAAAAATTTGTTGTAACTTATCATTAGAAATTACCCCTCCTGCTATTGCACCACCATATTGTGCAATCATTGCTTGAGAAATCCTTTCATTACCATGACCCGCTAGAGCGTGAGAAACTTCGTGCCCCATTACTACAGCTATCCCTGTTTCGTCTTTACAAATAGGCATAATACCTGTATAAAACGCTACTTTCCCTCCTGGCATACACCATGCGTTTAATTGCTTGTCTTCCAATAAATTAAACTCCCAGTTATAACCTTGTAAATCTGCTTCTCTACCAATGCCTTTATAGTAATTAATCGCCGCATTTTTTATTCTAATCCCTACATTCTTCACTCTTGTGGCATCTGTAGTATTGGTAATTACTTTAGCTTTAGAAAGTGCGGTTTGATATTCTTGAACTCCCATAGCAGTTAATTGATCATTTCCCACAATCTGAACTGATTTTCTCCCTGTAATGGGATTGGTAACACAAGCAATTAATGCTAATGAAATGGCTCCTGAAGCGATAATAGTTTTTATTTTCATTTTACTGTGATTTAATATTTGAAACAAAATTAAAACAATTTTTATTCCATAAAAAATTATATAGAAATTATATAAAAAAGAAATCAAATCCTGATAAGTTTTGCATTAAATTTGTATTGATAATTAATGATTTAACTCAACACCCATCATATTATGAAAAAATTAATTTATTTGAGTTTTTGTGCAATACTTTCGTTTTTGCATTCGTGTACTTCACAAATCAATATAGATCCTAAGACTTTAGAGGAAATTACAACCTCTAACCAATTTACATTTATGGCGGAAAGAGCCAACCCTACCAATTATGATGTTATCAATGTAATGAATGCTATGCCTAATGGTAATGCTGCTAGAATGCTAGACTTAGACTATGGCTATACAGTGGTGCTCAAAGAAAAAGAGCTAGATGTTAATTTGCCATATTTTGGCAGAATGTACAATCCTAGTTATGATACTTCCAAAAACAGTTACAGATTTACTTCTAAAGATTTTACACTAAGTAAAATTCAAAACAAAAAAGGAAACCTAGTATACACTATTTCGCCTAAAGATGTGCAGCATATAAGAGTGATTTACATAGAAGTATATAAAAACGGAAACGCATATGTTTCTATGGATGCTAATGACAGACAACCTATTTCTTACAATGGTTATTTAATGAAAAATGAAATCTCTAAAAAATAGTTTAGATTTTTTTATTCAATAATCTTTCTACAAAAATTTTGGCTTCAGAACTTGGATTAGACTTCAATTCTGAAGCATTTTTTTTATGGCTTTCAAATTGATTTTCAAGTTCATGGGTAGACTTAGTAGCGCTTAGAATATATTGATGTACCCAATATTCAAATCTTTTTTCAGATTGTATTTTTCTTACTTCTTCTAGCCTTCCTGTATTTATTTTTAAAGAAATGAAATTATTTATTTTTTGATACACCTCATCTAAACCTTCATGATGTAAAGCAGAACCCAACAAAACCGGAACTTTCCAGTCTTTTTCTTTTGGGTGCATAAATTGTAAAGCATGAATAAGTTCTGCACGGTGAGATCTCGCTTCTTTTAAATTTTCTTCGCTCACTTTATTTATAAAAATTACATCTACCATTTCCATCAGACCTCTTTTTATCCCTTGTAATTCATCACCCGTACCTATTACTTTAAGCATCAGAATTACATCTGTAATATCGGCAACCAAAACTTCTGACTGACCTACTCCTACCGTTTCTATCAAAATATAATCATATCCAGCAGCTTCGCAAATGAGCATGGTCTCAAAAGTAGTATTGGCAACTCCGCCTAGAAATCCAGAACTTGGACTAGGGCGAATAAATGCGTTTTCGTCTTTTGCCAACTCTTCCATTCTGGTTTTATCTCCGAGAATAGAACCTTTATTTACAGAAGAACTTGGATCAATGGCTAAAACAGCCACTTTTTTGCCTTGCGAAATGGCATATTTCCCAAAGCTTTCAATAAAAGTTGATTTCCCTGCGCCAGGAACTCCAGTAATTCCTACTCTCACTGATTTCCCTGTGTAAGGCAGAATTTTTTTCAGCAGTTCTTCCGCCAAAACTCTATGCTCTGGCTTTTTGCTTTCGATTAAAGTAATGGCTTTCCCAAGAATTCTTTTGTCTTGGGCTAATATTCCTTGTAAAAGTACTTCTGTAGAAAAATTCATCTTAACAAAATTAAGAAAGTATTTCAAACTATTTCCTAAAAACTTAGAGATTGCTTTAAATAAAATAAAAATAACAAATAAACACCCTTCTCTAATGGAACTGACGCACCCCATAAAGAAAAAAGGCTTCAGAAAACTGAAGCTTTTATGAAAAAATTTGATTTGATATGAAGAACTTTTACTCTGTCTCTGTTGGGATATCTAAATGACTTCTACCATACTTTATGTCTTCAAGACCTCTCAGTATCACTCTTTTTTGCTCGTCACTTAAATCTTCGTCTTTGTGAAATTTATACACCAAGTATTCTATATACTCCAATAATTCCTCTGCCAAATAATCTGGTAAATCTTTTATCAAATTATTAATTTTTTGTAATGTGGTTAATTCCATTTCAATTTAGTTTTTAGGCTTTTATTTGGTGGTATAAAGGTACATTAATACAATTAAAATTCCTCATGAAGTGATATGAATGATTTCAGTGATTTTTGTTAGGTTTTTATATAAAAAAAGGAAACCAAAAATGATTTCCTTATTATGTTATTTTAATTTTTTTTAGATTTCAGAAAAACTTCCTACTTCCTAAATCCTGCATCTAACAAAATGTTTATCCCAAAAACTTCTCCAAAATTTCTACTGCAGATTTCGGTAAATTCGTTCCAGGTCCGAAGATAAAATCAGCGCCATTTGCATACAAGAAATCATAATCTTGCTGTGGAATTACACCACCTACTACAATCGTAATATCATCTGCACCTAATTTTTTCAGTTCTTCCACCACTTGCGGAACCAAGGTTTTATGCCCTGCTGCAAGAGATGAAACTCCCAAAATATGAATATCATTTTCTACAGCTTGTTTCGCCACCTCTTCTGGCGTTTGGAAAAGCGGAGCCACATCTACATCAAATCCCATATCAGCAAAAGCAGTTGCTACTACTTTTGCACCACGATCATGACCGTCTTGTCCCATTTTAGCAACCATAATTCTCGGTCTACGACCTTCTTGGTCCTCAAATTTTTGAGTAAGCACTACCGCTTTTTCAAAATATTCATTTTTACTAGCATTCATAGCATATACACCTGAAATGGTTTTGATATTAGCTTTATATCTTCCGAAATTGCTTTCTAAAGCATCTGAAATTTCACCAAGAGTTACTCTTCTTCTCGCAGCTTCTATACTTAGTGCCAAAAGATTTTTGTCTCTATTTTTAGCCGCCTCACGAATTTCTGTTAAAATTTCTTCTACTTTAGCACTGTCTCGTTCTGCTTTTATTTTTTCTAGTCTTTCAATTTGTTTACGGCGAACTTCTGTATTGTCTATGTCTAGAATTTCAAATTCCGGTTGTTTTTGATTGGTTTTAAAAGAATTTACACCGATGATAAATTCTTCGCCACTATCAATTTTCGCTTGTTTTCTAGCTGCCGCTTCTTCTATTCTCATCTTCGGAATTCCCGCTTCTATCGCCTTGGTCATTCCGCCTTCTTGTTCTACTTCGTCGATATATTTCTGAGCTTCCTCAATCATTTGTTGAGTCAATGCTTCCACCAAATGACTTCCTCCCATCGGATCTACTACATCACATATTCCTGATTCTTGCTGAAGAATAATCTGTGTATTTCTTGCAATTTTTGCAGAATAATCAGTTGGCAAAGCAATCGCTTCATCTAAAGCATTGGTATGCAGTGATTGCGTTCCTCCTAAAGCGGAAGAAAGTGCTTCAATAGCAGTTCTGGTAATATTATTAAACGGTTCCTGTTCCGTCAAAGACCAACCAGAAGTTTGCGAGTGTGTTCTTAGTGCTAAAGATTTTTGATTTTGAGGATTAAATTGCGTCAAAAGATTTGCCCATATATAACGAGCAGCTCTCATTTTGGCAATTTCCATGAAATGATTCATTCCGATTGCCCAGAAAAATGATAATCTTGGCGCAAAATCATCTACATTCATTCCTGCTTTTATCCCCGTTCTTACATATTCCAAACCATCTGCAAGTGTATAAGCCATTTCTAAAACTGGAGTTGCTCCTGCTTCTTGCATGTGATAACCTGAGATAGAAATCGAATTAAATTTCGGGATATTTTGAGAAGTGTATTCGAAAATATCTGCGATAATTTTCATAGATGGCTCTGGTGGATAGATGTAAGTATTTCTCACCATAAATTCCTTCAAAATATCATTTTGGATAGTTCCCGAAAGTTGTTCTTGAGAAACGCCTTGTTCTTCTGCGGCAACAATATAAAATGCCAAAATCGGTAAAACGGCACCATTCATGGTCATAGAAACCGATATTTGATCCAATGGAATTTCATTAAACAAAATCTTCATATCTTCCACAGAATCTATGGCAACTCCCGCTTTTCCCACATCTCCTACCACTCTTGGGTGGTCAGAATCATAACCTCTGTGCGTTGCCAAATCAAACGCAACAGAAAGTCCTTTTTGTCCTGCCGCAAGATTTCTTCTGTAAAAAGCATTAGATTCTTCGGCGGTAGAAAAACCTGCGTACTGACGAATAGTCCAAGGTTTTTGCACATACATCGTAGAATATGGACCTCTCAAATAAGGAGCAATTCCTGCGCTGTAACCTTTTGATTTAAAAGCTTCTGAATCTTCAGAAGTGTAAGAAGATTTTAATTGAAGTCCATCTTTTTCAAAGATATAGTTTTCTGTATTTGAAGTAAATCCAAAATTTTTAAAATCGGGATTTACGTTTTGAATTTTCGTTCTCATTTCATGAAATTTCGATGAGTAAATTTACGATATTTTTAATTTTAAAAAAAAGTGAAATTTTATGTGATTTTGGCTTCTTGGTGGCAAAAACTGTAAAATTGAATATTTGTTAAATTTTAACCTATATCTATATCAAAACAACATCATTTAACCCCAAAACTAGTAATTATTTATAATTATATTAATTTTATTAACTCTTAATCAAAATAATTCACTAACATTAATTATTTGGTCTATTAAATCCCTGTTTTTCCATTCAAAAAATCAAACGAAACCCTAATTTATATCATAATTATTCGTTGTTCTAAGGTAAAATATCTTCCTAACTTTGCTTCGCTTTTTTAACCTTTTTACAAGTAAAATTTTAAGGAAATTAAGCCTAAAAATTACAATTAGAAACAATCAAAAATTAACATTATGGAAGCAACAATTGGTTTTAAACCCGGAGTTTGGCAAAAGGAAATTAACGTAAGTGATTTTATCAGAAATAATTACACAGAATACACCGGAGACGAAAGCTTCTTAACTCCAGCTACCGAAGCTACCAATCAACTTTGGGCAGAGTTATCTGAAATGTTCAAAGCAGAGAGAGAAAAAGGAATTTATGATGCAGAAACCAAAAAGCCATCTCAGATTGATGCTTATGGAGCAGGTTATATTAATAAAAACCTAGAAAAAATAGTAGGAATTCAAACAGACAAGCCTTTAAAAAGAGCTATTTTCCCGAATGGCGGAATTAGAATGGTAGAAGACGGCTTAAAAGCTTACGGTTATCAATTAGACGAAGCAACTAAAGAAATTTTTACCAAATATAGAGTTACCCATAACGAAGGCGTATTCTCTGCTTACAATTCACCGATTAGAAAAGCTAGAAATTCTGGAATCGTAACCGGTTTACCAGACGCTTACGGAAGAGGTAGAATTATTGGTGACTACAGAAGAGTTCCTTTATATGGTGTTGATTTCTTAATTAAAGACCGTCAAGATTATTTCGAAAATATGGATTGTGATGGTATGAACGAAGAAACCGTAAGACTTCGTGAAGAAATCACTATGCAAATCAATGCATTGAAAGCGCTTAAGAGAATGGCAGAATCTTATGGTTTTGACATTTCTAAACCTGCAACCAATGCTAAAGAAGCTATTCAATGGTTATATTTCGCTTATTTAGCAGCTACTAAAGACCAAAATGGTGCTGCAATGTCTATTGGTAGAGTTTCTACTTTCTTAGACATTTACATTGAAAGAGATATTAAAAGAGGCGTTCTTACAGAAATTGAAGCTCAGGAATTAATTGACCATTTCGTAATGAAATTAAGAATCATCCGCTTCCTTAGAACTCCAGAATATGATTCACTTTTCTCTGGTGATCCAGTTTGGGTAACAGAATCAATTGGCGGTTTAAATAAAGACGGCGGTTCTTATGTAACCAAAAACTCTTTCAGATTATTACACACTTTATACAACTTAGGAGCATCTCCAGAACCAAATTTAACTGTTCTTTGGAGCGAAAAACTACCAGAAAACTGGAAAAAATATTGCGCTAAAGTTTCTATCGACACTTCATCTCTTCAATACGAAAATGATGATTTAATGAGAGATTGCTTTAATGACGATTACGGAATTGCTTGTTGCGTTTCTCCGATGACTTTAGGAAAACAAATGCAATATTTCGGAGCGAGAGCTAATTTACCTAAAGCTTTATTATATGCAATAAATGGTGGTATTGATGAATTAACCAAAGTTCAAGTAACTCCAGAAATGCCAAAAGTAGAAGGCGAATATCTAGATTTCGATGATGTTTGGAATAAGTTTGACAAAATGATGGATTGGTTAGCAGAAACTTACATCCAAGCATTGAACATCATTCACTACATGCACGATAAATATTCTTACGAAGCTTATGAAATGGCACTTCACGATGTAAATGTTATCAGAACTCAAGCATGTGGAATTGCAGGAATCTCTATCGTTGCCGATTCTTTTGCAGCTATGAAATACGGAAAAGTAAGAGTAATAAGAGACGAAAACGGAATCGCAGTAGATTATGTAGTAGAAAAACCTTACGTTCCTTACGGAAATAACGATGACAACACCGATAAATTCGCAGCAGAAATTGTAGAAATTTTCATGAATAAAGTAAGAAAACAAAAAACTTACAGAAATGCAATTCCTACACAATCTGTTCTTACCATTACTTCAAACGTAGTTTACGGTAAAAAAACAGGAAATACACCAGACGGAAGAAGAGAAGGTGAACCTTACGGACCTGGAGCAAATCCTATGCACGGAAGAGACACAAAAGGTGCAGTAGCATCACTTGCTTCTGTTGCTAAATTACCTTTCGAACACGCTCAAGATGGTATTTCTTACACGTTCGCAATTACGCCTGAAACGTTAGGAAAAACGCTAGACGAAAAACAAGGAAATTTAGTTGGACTTTTAGACGGATATTTCAACCAAAAAGGTCACCACTTGAATGTAAATGTTTTCAATCGTTCATTGTTAGAAGATGCAATGCAACATCCAGAAAAATATCCTCAATTAACGATTAGGGTTTCTGGTTATGCTGTGAATTTCATCAAGTTGACTAAAGAACAGCAATTAGATGTCATCAACAGAACCATCACAGAATGTTTCTAATTTATATATAACATCAATTATCTTGAAGAAGAGTTAAGAAATTTCTTAACTCTTTTTTTAAGAATATTTATCTTTGAACATGTCAAATCACGGATTTATCCATTCATACGAAACTTTCGGCACCAAAGACGGCCCAGGAATTAGATTTGTCTATTTTCTGCAAGGTTGTCATTTGCGTTGCCTCTATTGTCATAACGCCGATACTTGGAACAAAGGCGAAAAAACCAAAATGTCCGTAGACGAAGCCTTTCACGAGATAGAAAAAGTAAAAGGTTTTATAAAATCTGGTGGCGTTACCGTTTCTGGTGGCGAACCATTAATGCAAGCCAAATTTGTTCTGGAATTATTCAAAAAATGTAAAGAAAACGGCATTCACACTTGTGTAGATACCAATGGTTATTTGTTCAGTGAAGAAATCAAAGAAGTTTTAGAAATTACAGATTTGGTGCTTCTGGACATAAAACACATAGACCCAGAAAAATATCTAAAATTAACTGAAGTAGAACTAGAACCTACGCTTCAATTTATGCAATATTTATCTGAAATCAATAAACCAACTTGGCTAAGATACGTTCTCGTTCCTGATTATACTGACGATGCGGAAGATTTAGAAAATTGGGCGAAATATGTTTCTCAGTTCAAAAATGTAGAACGTGTAGATATTTTACCATTTCACCAAATGGGCGCACACAAATGGAAAGAAATTGGTAGAGCCTATCCTCTAGAAAATTGCCGACCAGCCGATATGGAAGATGTAAAAAAGGCAGTGGAAATTTTTAAGAAATACCATTTACCTTTACCAGATAATCAAAAATAAAAGTCGAGATCATTTCTCGACTTTTTTGTTATTTATCCTATAAATAAGTTTTATATTAAGGTTAAATTTCCTCTTGACCTTTCATTTTTTCTGCATTTTCTGCCATAATCACGGCATCCATCATTTCTTGAATATCGCCATTCATGTAAGCATCTAGATTGTAGATAGATTTATTAATTCTGTGATCGGTAACTCTACCTTGAGGATAATTGTAAGTTTTAATTTTTGCAGAACGGTCACCGGTAGAAACCATTGTTTTACGTTGCGCTGCAATATCCCCAACAACTTCCTGTAACTTAATATCATACAATTTCGCACGAAGCATTTCCATCGCTAACTCTCTGTTCGCCAACTGAGAACGCGCTTGTTGACAAACCACCACAATTCCTGAAGGTTTGTGCGTTAATTGCACTTTTGTTTCTACTTTGTTTACGTTTTGTCCACCCGCTCCACCAGAACGAGAAGTTTGCATCTCAATGTCTGCAGGATTTATTTCCACATCTACTTCTTCAGCTTCTGGTAAAACCGCAATCGTAATTGCCGAAGTGTGCACTCTACCTTGAGATTCTGTCTCTGGAACTCTCTGAACACGGTGAACTCCCGATTCAAATTTCATGATTCCGTAAACGCCTTCTCCCTCTACTTTCATCACGAGTTCTTTGTAACCTTTAGACGCTTCAGAAGAATCGGTAACTTCGTGTCTCCAACCTTTAGTTTTGAAATACATGGTGTACATTCTGTACATATCTTCCACGAAAATAGCAGCTTCGTCACCACCAGTTCCGGCGCGCATTTCTAGGATAATGTTTTTATCATCTGCAGGATCTTTTGGAATCAAAAGAACTTTTAATTCTTCTTCCAAGCCTGGAATTTTTTCTAAAGCTTCGTTTTTTTCGATTTTTGCTAATTCTACAAAATCTTTATCAGAACCATCTGCGATGATTTCGTCTGATTCTTCAATCGTGTTCAAAGCTTGCATATACTCATCAAAAACCTTCACGATTTTTCCTAAATCGCTGTATTCTTTGTTGAGCTGACCATATCTTTTTTGGTCAGTAATGACATCTGGTTGTATAATTAAATCAGCAACCTCGTTATAACGTTGCTTAATTGCTTGAAGTTTTGGGATTAAACTTTTTGACATAGTCTAAAATAATTTGGGTGCAAAGATAAGGAATTTTGCTTGGATGTTAGACGTTAGATGTAAGGATGAAAAAAATCTGCCCAGAAAACTGAACAGATTTTAAATATATTTTGTTTTGCTTTGATATTACTTTTCTCAAATTCAGGGAGAAAAGCAATGTCACCTCAATTAATGATGACCAGCGTGTAAATAAGGCCCGTCTCCTTTTGGTTGGTTGTAGATTACTTCTACACCTTCTTGCTCTAGAAGAGTTTTTCTTCTGATATCTTCTGGGTTAAATTTCTTAGTTTTTCCGAAATATTCAGCTAAACCTTCAGTTAACCACATTGGAATCACTACTCCAAAGAACATGAAAATACACCAAAATCCTATTAGGAACATTACGATAAAATAAACGGTCCAAAGGAACTGATAAACTGGCCAAAATCCTGCTAAAAACATAATTTCTATTATTTTAGGCAAAAATATAACATTTTTTTAATCGACAAAAGTTTTTTTATTGAATTTTGTCGCATACTGCTAAATCTCCACCAAATATTTACATTTTCTTCATTAATGAGCCAAAGCTGCAAAGAAATCATTGCCCTTATCATCTGTAATAATAAACGCTGGGAAATCTTTCACTTCTATTTTTCTTACCGCTTCCATTCCTAATTCTGGGAAATCTACTACTTCCACAGAAAGAATATTTTCTTTCGCCAAAATTGCAGCAGGACCACCAATAGAACCTAGATAGAAACCGCCATATTTAGCACAAGCATTGGTTACATCTTTGCTTCTGTTACCTTTAGCGAGCATAATCATGCTTCCACCATTTTTCTGGAATTCGTCTACGTAAACATCCATTCTTCCCGCAGTTGTAGGCCCGAAACTTCCACTTGGCATTCCTTCTGGAGTTTTAGCAGGACCTGCGTAATAAATCGGGTGATTTTTAAAATATTCTGGCATTGGTTTTCCAGCATCTAATAATTCTTTGATTTTTGCGTGAGCAATATCTCTTGCTACAATCAATGTTCCGTTCAGTTTTAAACGAGTTTTGATTGGATATTTAGACAATTCCGCCAAAATTTCTGGCATTGGCTTGTTTAAATCTATTTCCACAGCTGGTTCTAAATGCGGAGCTGTTTCTGGTAAATACTGCGCTGGATTGGTTTCTAATTGTTCTAAGAAAATTCCGTCTTTGGTAATTTTACCTTTTATATTTCTGTCTGCAGAACAAGAAACACCCATTCCAACTGGACAAGAAGCAGCGTGTCTCGGTAATCTGATTACTCTAACATCGTGGGTTAGGTATTTTCCACCAAATTGCGCTCCAATTGCAGATTCCTGACAAATTTCTTGCACTCTTTTTTCCCATTCTAAATCTCTGAACGCTTGACCTGCCATATTTCCTTCTGTAGGAAGGTTGTCATAATATTTTGCAGAAGCTTTTTTCACCGCTGCTAAATTGGCCTCGGCAGAAGTTCCACCAATGACCAAAGCTAAGTGATAAGGCGGACAAGCTGCAGTTCCTAAATCCATAATTTTCTCGCGGATAAATTCTTCTAAAGATTTATCGTTCAATAGAGATTTTGTTTTTTGATACAAGAAAGTTTTATTTGCAGAACCTCCTCCTTTTGTTAAGAATAAAAATTCATAGTAATTTCCTTTTTTCGCATAAATATCAATTTGCGCAGGAAGGTTTGACCCAGAATTTTTCTCTTCAAACATGGTTAAAGGAACAATCTGAGAGTATCTTAAATTTCTGTTTTTATAAGTGTTATAAATTCCTCGGCTTAAAAATTCACCATCATCTACACCTGTGTATACATTTTCTCCTTTTTTTGCTACCACAATTGCAGTTCCTGTATCTTGACAAGAAGGCAGTGCACCTTCTACCGCAACCGCTGCATTTTGCAATAAATTATAGGCCACAAATCTATCATTATCAGTAGCTTCTGGATCATCTATAATTCTGCGTAAACTTGCCAAATGCTCAGAACGAAGCATAAAAGAAACGTCTTCCATTGCTTTTTCCGCCAAAAGTTCTATCCCTTTTGGGTCAACGGTTAAGATTTCTCTATCACCTAATTGTTCTACTTTTACGTAATCTGAAGTGAGTTTTTTATAAACAGTGTCATCCTTTAGAATTGGATACGGATCTTGGTAAATAAAGTCCATTTTATTTTTGATTTACAATTTGCGATTTTTGATTTTCTATTTTTAAAGTTAAAAAGTATCTCCTTTGCTTATGGAAACTAACTTAAAAATTGAATCGTAAATTTACAAAAATTTGATTACCCAAAGGGTGATAATTGTTACAAAAAAACCAGAGGAATTTCTCTGGCTTTATTTTATAGACTAACCTGACTGGCAAAATAATCTTCTAATTCCTTCAATGTTTCTGAATTGGTAGAAATATCTTTTACAATTTCACCTTTATTGATGGCTACAATTCGGTTGCAAACTTCTGTAGTGTGTGCTAAATCATGGCTAGAAATTAAGAAAGTGACTTCTGCATTTTGAGAAAGAACTTTAATAAGGTTCTTTAATTTAATCTGTGTAGAAGGATCCAAATTCGCGAAAGGTTCATCTAAAACAATGATTTCTGGATTGCCAATTAAAGCGCCTACAATTCCTACTTTTTTCTGATTTCCTTTCGATAAATCTCTGATATATTTTCTAGCATTGAGAATTTCTCCATTAAATAAATCTTCGAACTGCTTTAGAAATTCGTCTACAGAAGCTTTGTTTTGACCTCGCAACTCGCCTAAAAAATAAAAATATTCTTCTGGCGTAAGATAACCAATCAAGAAACTGTCATCAATAAACGCAGAAACTTTATTTTTCCAATTTTCTGACTTATTCACTTGAATTCCATCAATTTGAATACTTCCTGAACTGGGTTCAATTAAATCTAAAAGCAAGCTAAAGAGCGTGGTTTTTCCTGCTCCGTTATTTCCTACCAAACCGAAAGTTTCGCCCTTGGAAACACTAAGTTCTTGTATATTAAGCACTTTGGCAGTTCCGTAAATTTTAGAAATATTATGTATATTGATCATGATGAGTTGTTTTAAAATTTTAGATTATTAATTGCCTTTTTTAAAAGCCGCTATGGTAGAATATTTTTCGGTTCTGTAGATTTTTACAATGAGGTTGAAAATTTTGTCTCGAAGTAAAAATCCTATCAGTCCTAAGATTCCTAAACTCATTACCGCTGGAGTCATTCCGAAGAAATATTTCATCGCTCCAAAAACAGCCATTGGTAAAACCATTTGTGGCAATAAAAGGAAAAGAATTTTAATATTGAAATTGTTTTGTCCGCTTGTAAAACCTTTTGAAGCAGAGTTCAAATCAATCGGTTTTTTATTGTAAGCTCCCGCCAGTAAAGTTAGATAAGAGTTTACCCCCAAATTATATAAACCTGCCGCAAAAATGGTAAAATAAAATTCCCAACTGATAAATGCGTAACCGACTGCTAAAATCATAGAAACCGAAATGGCAATGACAAAAAGCGCCCATTTTGCTTTGAGAAAATCCTTATATGGAACATTTTGCGTCATCATCAGTGGATAATAAGAACTGTCCCAAGCTGGAACTCTTTGCCCGAACATAAAATTAAAACCGCCTGTTACAAAAATCCCTAAAAACACTTGCATGAAACTGGTATTGTAACCTTTGCTAAAGAAAAGTAACCCGTAAAAAAGGAATAAAACACCGCCAATTAAAGCACTTCTCGCTGCTTTACTTCTTTTAATCAATCGAATATCATTGTTGATAAAAGTTCCTAATGTTCCATATTTATTGAGAAAAGCAATGTTTTCGGTTTTTCCTACCGCTTTTTTCATTTCTAAACCTCTGTCTAAATACAAATTCTTTTTGATGAAAGAGAAAGTATACACCGCCAAAACCAACAATATAACTATCGGAATAATAAAGAACCCAATATTTTGATACAATCCGTAGAATACGTTCTCAGAAATCTCCAAAACATCTATAATTTCAAAGTAATGCAATCCGCCAATAATCGCCATCAAGCCAAAAAGGCTGTACATCAGCTTATCACTTTTATTGATAATGGTATTGACAAACGTATTGATAAAAACCATAGAAATACAAGCTGCGAAATAAAGCAAAACGTTTACTATATTTAGATTTCCTTTATAAATTAAAAGCGCTGCAAATGGAATCGCAAAAAGTAAAAACGCCCAACTGAAGAATGAAACTAAAATTTTCACTAAGGTGTAACCTGCCACTTGATTTTTAGAAATTTTCAAGGTCAGAAAGGGCTTGATATTTTCCGCAGGAAGTTGCTGCATAAAATATTTCAACAATAAATCGATGGCAATATACACTAAGAAAATTCGGCTGAAAAGTTGAATCGGTTCATAACCTACTTTTTTCGCTCCGAAATAGACTCCAAAAGCTCCGCCTACAAAAATAAGCGCCATATATGCGTACATAAAGAGCATTCCTATTTTCATTAAGATTCCCGCAGCAAATTGCGGGCTTCTCACAAAACTTTTGAGTTCAAGTTTTAGAAATTTTAGAAACATAATCGTTTTTCAATCATTAGTTTCTAAAACTATATTTTCGTTACAAAATTTATTGCATGAGTTCTTTTGCCTGAAGAATTGCGGCATCTGTAATCTTGCTTCCAGAAAGCAATTGGGCAATTTCTGTAAGTTTCTCTTCTTGATTAAGTGGGAAAATTCTGGTTTGGGTTTTTCCTTCAATATCAGATTTTTGCACTTTATAATTATCATTTCCTTTTGCTGCAACCTGTGCAAGGTGAGTAATAACAATCAACTGCATATTTTCTGCCATTTCTTGCATTACATTGCCCATTTCATCTGCAATTCTACCAGAAACACCGGTGTCTATCTCATCTAAAATAAGCGTAGGAAGTTCTGCATTTTCTGCCATGAGTTTTTTAATCGAAAGCATCACTCTGCTTCTTTCACCACCAGAAATGGCATTTTGAATCGGTTTTAAGGCAAATCCAGCATTTGCTTGAAACAGTAATTGGATTTTCTCCGTTCCAAATTTACCGAAATCTTTCGTTGATGATAATTCCACTTCTACTTTTGCTTTTTCTAATCCTAATTTATGTAAAAGTGACTCTACTTTTTCTACAAAAATAGGAGCAGATTTCTTTCTATTTTTTGATAAAATTTCTGCTTTTTTAAGCAAAGATTGAGAAGCTTCAGCAATTTGTTTTTCTAATTGAGCAATCTTATTTTCTATGTCTTCAAAAGAGTTCTTTTCTAAAGAAAGTTCTTCTTTTATTTTTAATAAATCTTCTATTTCGGATACTTTATGCTTTAGAAAAAGTGCATTAATTTTATCATTTTGCTCTTGTAAAGCCAACAAATCTTCAGGATTAGCATCTAGTTTATCCGCTTCATTTTGCAACTGAAATAGAATATCTTTGAACTCTACATAATTTTCTTCCATTCTCGCATTGATTTCAGAAAACTGCAAAGACAAGTCTGCAACTTTACTCAACTTGTTTTTTACGTCATAGAAACCATCAAACAACCCTACTTCTTCCTGGTCAGTTCTAGTGAAAATCTGTGCTAGCAATTCAGAAATCGCCCCTTTGTTTTCAGCTAAAGAAATTTGACTTTGCAGCAATTCATAATTCACCGTTTCTAATTGTGCTGCTTCTAATTCTTCCAACAAAAATTGTTTATAATCGCTCTCTTTATTTCCTTCAGAAAGTGTATTTTTCAGTTTTTCTAGTTCTCTTTGCTTTCTTTGAAATTCAAAATAATCATTTTGATAGGTTTCTATCAAGTTTTTATTTTCAGTAAGCCCATCGATGATTTTAAACTGATATTCTTCGCTGAAAAGTTGAGAAGTTTCAAACTGAGAATGAATATCAATCAACCTCTCAGAAAGTTCCTTCAAAACGTCTAAAGTTACGGGAACATCATTCACAAAAGCTCTAGATTTTCCCGAAGGTAAAATTTCTCTTCTTATAATGGTATCTTTCTCAAAATCGATATCATTTTCGTCAAAGAATAATTTTAAAGATTCAGAAATTTTAAATTCTGCCTCAACTATACTTTTCGTTGAGAAGTCAGAGATGCTTTTAGAATCTGCTCTTTCTCCTAAAATAAGTCTCAAAGCCCCCAAAATAATAGATTTACCTGCGCCTGTTTCGCCTGTAATCACTTGTAAACCTTTCTTGAAATGAATTTCAAGTTGGTCTATCAATGCAAAATTTTGGATATAAATTCTTGATAACATTATTTAAGAATAATTATTTGGAGTTACGATTTAGGAAGTGTAAAAATAGTGTAAATTTCAGAAAATTCAAATCTAAAAGTGTAACTCAACGATTGATTTTACTTCCATTTATTCCATTTTGTATCAATATCTTTTGGAGAGAACAAACTCATTAGGTTCTTAAGTTGATTCATATCCACACTTCCATTATTATTGGAATCAAAAATGTTATAAATTTCTTCTTTTTTGCTTTCTACAAAAAGATTAAAAGGATAATTCATTTGGAAATTACTTTCGTAGAATTTGAGTTTCAAAATCTCATTCGCAATCGTTTGTTTGGTAGAAATTTGGTCTTGTTTTCCTAAATTATCTAATCCTATTCTGTGATAATTGTAGTAAAAATTTCTGAGCGTAGAATTTTGCTCAGACAAAATTGTGCCAATAAGCGCTCCTCTATTCCTAGGGCTTTCGAGCTGAGACCATCCCATATAATTCTGATTTTGAGAATTTTGAGTAATCTGCATCGCTTTGTCATACCAAGGAGTTCCGGCTTTCATTTGATATGTATCTGCATCGTAACCTAAAATTAGGTATACGTAAAAACTCAATACATCAATCAAATTTTTCCCCGAAAATTGTCTTTCGTTAAAAACTAAATTTTGATTTTCTAGATATTCAAAAGAAAAATTGGTGTCATTAATATTGAGGATTGGTGTTTCATACTGCGTTCCAAAAACGGGGCGCACCGATTGAACGACCAAAGTTCCCTTGTAACTATTCCCACTTTTTTCGGCAAGAACAATAGAAAAATTGCATTTTATTTTTTCGTAGTTCTGAAATTTTTTGCCAGTCCAACTGGTTTTATTGATGAAGTCTTTCAGACTTTTCTCCATTGTTTTGAATAACTGCACGTTACTTCCACCAATTTGTTGGTAATTCACTTGAACTTGTGCATTAAGTTCTTGTGCAAAACTAAAATTCGAAAGCAATACAAGTGCAAATATGTAAAGTAGTTTTTTCATTGAATTCTAATCGAATTTTTAAAAAATTTATTTCTTAAGTTGAGTTTCTACAAAATCTAAAATGTCCTTTGCTACTTCGTTTTTAGATTTCATAGAAAATTCTTTTTGTTCCGAATGCGTTAAAATTTTAACCTTATTGGTGTCTTTTTGAAATCCTGCACCTTCATCACGAAGTGAATTAAGTACAATCATATCCAGATTTTTTTTCTGCAATTTGCTTTTGGCATTTTCTTCTTCATTCTGTGTTTCAAGAGCAAAACCTACCAAAAACTGATGGGTTTTTCTTTCGCCCATGGTTTTCAAAATATCTGGATTTTTAACCAATTCTATGGTAAATTCTTCTTCAGATTTTTTTATTTTTTCTTTGGCAACGATTTTTGGAGCATAATCTGCAACAGCAGCACTTGCGATAGCAATATCTACCTTTTCATAGCATTTAAAGACCTCCTCATACATTTCCTTTGCCGAGGTTATTTTATGAATTTCTATATTTTTATGGTCAGTTTTCTGCGAAGTAGGACCAGAAATTAAAATCACTTTAGCGCCACGTTTCACAGCTTCTTCAGCAAGTGAAAACCCCATTTTCCCCGAAGAATGATTACCAATAAAACGAACAGGGTCTATAGCTTCATAGGTAGGTCCTGCTGTAATGAGAACCGTTTTCCCTTCTAAGTTTTTAGATTGATTTTGAGTAAAAAAATCTTCTATTTTTTGTAATATAGTTTCTGGCTCTGCTAATCTTCCTTGACCTTCTAAACCAGAAGCCAATTCGCCAAACTCTGCTGGAATAATATGATGACCGAATCTTTCTGCTTTTTCTAAATTTTCTTTGGTGGAAGGATGTGCATACATATCCAAATCCATTGCTGGAGCGATAAAAACTTGGCATTTCGCTGACATATAAGTAGCAATGACCAAATTATCACAAATCCCATAAACCATTTTCGCCAAAGTATTTGCAGTACAAGGTGCTACCAATAATACATCTGCCCAAAGTGCAAGTTCTACATGAGAATTCCATGTACCATTTTGGTCATAAAAATTAGAATAAACGGCGTTTTTAGAAAGTGTAGAAAGCGTGACTTTTGTAACGAAATTTTCAGCAGAAGGTGTTAAAATAACTTTTACTTCTGCGCCTTTTTTTACAAAATCTCTTACAAGGTAATTCATTTTGTAGGCCGCTATTCCGCCAGAAATTGCCAATAGAATTTTTTTACCTTTTAGAGCCATATGATTATAATTTTAACTGAACGAATTTATGGTTTTTTTTTGAATTTTTAGAAAAATAAAAAGTCACAGAAATTCTGTGACTTTGTTTTTTATTCTTAGCGAAATTCGTTTATTTTTCTTCGGTTCTACGGAAGTAAACTTCGTCATCTAACCATTCTCTAATGGCAATAGACGTAGGCTTCGGTAATCTTTCGTAATTTCTAGAAATTTCAATTTGCTCTCTGTTTTCGAAAACTTCTTCCAGAGTAGAATTGTGCACCGCAAATTCATCTAATTTTTGGTGAAGTTCAGTTCTAATTTCAGCATTAATTTGCTCTGCTCTTTTCCCCATAATTACGATCGATTCATAGATAGAACCTACTTTTTCTTCGATTTTATCTCTATCGTAAGTAATGGTGTTTACTTCTGCTTTTGTATCTTTTACGCTCATTTTGAGTGATTTATTTTTATTTTAGTTTGCAAAGATAATTAATTTCTTCTAATCTTGAAAGTAGCACCTGGTTCTGGTGTGTTAATTTTTGCACTATCGATTCTAATTTTATTTGCTTCTTGCTGATCTTTCAGTTGTTTTTTAGCATCTTCTTTAGCGTTTGCTGTTTTTTGTTTTTCTGTAAATTCAGCTTTTCTAGCTTCTATTTCTTTTTGAAGCTTAGCAAATTCTACTACTTCTTTTTCTAGTTTTCCTCTAATGCCTAGTGCTTCTTTACTCAATTCAGAATTTGGATACTCTCTTTCTACTTGTCTGGTAAATGCGATGGCACTTTCTAATCTTTCTCTTTTTAAATCATAAATAGAGTTGATGGCCAATTCTGACTTAGACTTTAAAATAAAAGTATAGATTTTAGTTTTTAGTTTAGTTGCAGGAAAATCATTTAAAACGTTTTCAAAAGCAACAGTAGCTGCTTTATAATCTGCCATTTTAAAATATTGTCTTGCATTCTCATAAGCTTTGAACTCTAATTTATAATTCAATTCATCAATTAAATCATTGATGTTTTTTGCTTTTTCTGAACTAGGATAATTATTCAAAAATTCTTGTAATTCATTAATAGCCGAAGTTGTATTACTTTGATCTAGATTGTAATCCATAGACCCTTCATAATAGCATAATGCAGACATATAAGCAGCCTCTTCTTTTCTGGGGTCATTTGTAAAAGTAACCGAAAAATTCTTGAATTGGTGTGCTGCTAACTTATAGTTTTTATCATAATAATTAGCATATGCAGACTTATAAACCACTTCTGGAGCATCATCTGTTCCTGCCACCAAATTGGTTAATCTTTCGTAAAGCGCAAGGGCCTCTGTCCATTTCTTTTTTTCATATTTTTCATTGGCAACTTTCATGATAAAATCTTTATCAGCAGATTTCATTGCCAGATCATATTGTTTGTTACAAGACAAAAGCAAAAAAGCGATTGCGAATAATGAGAATATTTTTTTCATAAATATAAATTAAGGGAATCTTTACTATATGTTCCCTTTATCAGTTTGCAAAAATAAAACTTTTTTCGTCAAAAGATTTATTTTAAGATACTTTAACGCAAATAAGGTTAAATTTGATATCCTAAAAGTGAGAAAACACAAAGATTAAGATGATTTTTCAGTTTCTTTTCGGCATTAGCCAGATAATCTTCGTCATTCCCTTTTAGATAGATTTCATAATAGTTTTTATTTCTAATGGTAAAAACAATCGTTCCAATAATCGTAGAAACTATGTCTTCAGATTTTGCAGCTCTTTTAAAGACACCGCTTACAATACCTTTTTGCACCACATCTTCTAGAACTCGAGTAAATGTTTGATAAAATTCTAGCAAGGTATCTTTTACTCTATCATGGTGTCTGAGTTCTTGGGTAACGAAACCATGAAAATAATTGAATTTAAATAACTGTTTAATTACAAAATTAATAATTTCTTTGAGTTGCATTTCTGGTTTTCCGTCTTTTATCGTATGGGTGAACTCAGCGAATGTTTCTCTGGTTTTCTGCACTCTATATTGGTAGAGATTTACCATCATTTTTTCTTTAGAGCCGAAGTAATAAGAAATCATAGCCACGTTTATATTCGCTTTTGCAGAGATGTCACGTACAGATGTTCCATCAAAACCTTTCTGAGCAATAAGCTCTTCTGCTATGTCAAGAATATGAATTTGTTTTTCGGTAAATTTTTTCTTCATTCTCTAATTTGTTGAAAAGTAAAGATATAAAAAAGTTGTTTCTCAAACAAACAAATGTTTAATAGTTTGTTTAATTTTTTAATCGATTTCATATCTTTGAATATGATTTTTTTCAACTTCCATCATCATAACTCCCAAATCTCTTACGGAATTTATAATTCTGCTCCAGAAGAAAAGATTCCTGAGCATTATTTTTCGTCAGGAATTCATCCGCGAAACATAAATAAACAATGGGAATATGATTTAGAAAACCTAAAAATGATTTCTCAAAATCCAAAATGTTTAGCCATTGGCGAATGTGGCTTAGATGCTTTGGTAAACATCAATGAAAATCTTCAGAAAAAAGTTTTCGAAGCGCAAATTCTTTGGGCAAATTACATTAAAAAGCCCGTTATCATTCATTGTGTAAAAAGATTTCAAGAATTAATCCCTTTTCAAAAAATAGCAAAAGTCCCACTGATTATCCATGGGTTTAATAAGAAAAAAACGATTGCCGATGAGATGTTGAAACATGGTTTTTATCTAAGTTTTGGAAAATCTGTACTTCACAACTTATCTTTGCAAACTACATTGAAAGAAATTCCTTTAGAAAAAATCTTTTTAGAAACAGACGATGCTGATTTTGACATTGCTGAATTGTATCAAAAAGTAGCTGAAATCAAGGAAATTCCTGTAGAAGATGTACAAAAAGTGATTACTAAAAATCTAGGCTTTTGCTTCGCTCTGCCTAAATAAAAAATATACTTGGAAAATGACAGATTGGTTACAACGTTCGGAACTGTTGGTAAAAAAAGAAGGCTTAGAAACCTTGAAAAAAGCTAAAGTTTTAGTCGTAGGATTAGGAGGAGTAGGTTCTTTTGCAGCAGAATTTCTAGCAAGAGCAGGCGTGGGAAATATGACGATTGTAGATGGAGACATTGTAGATATCACAAACATTAACAGGCAGTTACCCGCTTTACATTCTACTATAGGAAAGGATAAAGTAGAAATCGTTGCCGAAAGAATTTTAGATATTAATCCTGAAATTAATTTAGTTAAAATCAATGAATTTCTATCACCTGAAAGAATGGACGAAATTCTAGAAGAACATCAATTTGATTACGTGCTAGATTGTATAGATAGTGTTTCGCCGAAATTAGCCTTGATTAAAGCTTGTAGAAGAAGAAAAATAAAAATCGTTTCTTCAATGGGAGCTGGTGGAAAAACAGACCCAAGTAAAGTTTTGGTAAGAGATTTAAGCAAAACCAATAATTGCTACCTTGCCAAGCAAATTAGAAAAAGATTAAAAAAAGAAGGAATTACCAAAGGTTTCAGATGTGTTTTTTCTACAGAAATTCAAAAAGAAGAAAGTCTAAAACTCACCGATGGAAGCAATTTTAAAAAATCTTTTTACGGAACCATCAGTTTTATGCCCGCACTTTTTGGTTTAAATGCTGCCGCAGAAGTGATTAATTATTTATTGAAAGAAACAAGTAAAAAGAGCCAAGAGCAAAATTAATTTTATACTTAATATTTTGAACTATAAATATCCCCGAGAAGAAAAACTCAAGCAAAAAAATGATATTTCCTTACTTTTTGAAAAAGGAAAATGGAAAACTTGTGGAAATTTGAGAGTAATTTCACTTTCTTCAGAAGAATTCACTCAACATAAAGTAGGCGTTTCTGTTTCTAAGAGATATTTTAAAAAAGCGGTTCACAGAAATAGAATCAAAAGACTTTTGCGCGAAGTTTACAGACTTAATAAAGCTCAATTTTTAGAAAAATTTGGCGAAAATTCCTTAACCATGTTATTCTACGTTTCACCTACTCTTCCAAAAAATTACCAAGAAATAGAAGAAGAATTTTTAAAACTTCTCAAAAAATAAAAATCAATTGCACGTTTTTTGTAATTTAGTTTGCACAAATAATAAACTATTTCACAAAATGTTAGACAACATTCCTTACCTACCATACTTCATCAGTGCATTTATTGGCATTGGTTTAGCTACAGCTTCTGGTTTTAGAGTTTTCTTGCCTATGTTTGCAGTAAGTCTCGCATCTTACATGGGCTGGATTCCTATGAACGAAAATTTCCAATGGTTGGCTGGTTTACCTACGCTCATCGCTACTGGAATTGCCACTATGGTAGAAATTTTGGCTTATTATATTCCGTATGTTGATCATTTATTAGATACGCTTTCTGTTCCTCTAGCTACAATTGCGGGTTCTATAATGTTTGCCGCTCAATTTACAGATTTAGGAACATTTCCTACTTGGGCACTTGCATTAATTGCAGGTGGTGGAACCGCTGCTGCCATAAGCTCTGGATTTGCAGGAACACGAGTTACTTCTACTGCTACAACTGGCGGACTCGGAAATTCCGTAGTAGCTACCACCGAAACAGCAGGTGCTGGTATCATGAGTTTTTTAGCTCTAGCAGCTCCCGTAATTGCTTTTTTAGCAGCAATTTCCCTTGTGATTATCGTGCTTATTTTAGGAAGAAAAATCTGGAATAAATTAAGAGGAAATCTGAAATCCGAAGAAACTTTATAAACTAATCGTTAGGCTTAGTTCAAAATAAAAACTCCAAGAAATTCTTGGAGTTTTGTTTTATTTACCCTGCTTTAAATATTTGATTTCTTGAATTTTAGCCTTGAAATCTTCGGCTTTTTCCGGATGCTTATTTTGAAGGATTTCGTAAGCTTTAATTGCTTTGGTATACAATCTTTGTTCGGTATAAAGTTTTGCTAAAGTTTCGGTCATCAAGTGTGAGATGTCGTCATTTTTTTCTTTTACTACGAAGCTAACCTCTTCTTTTAACTGAGAAATTTTAGGATTTTCTTCAATGAATTTATCGATGATTTCTGCTTTTTTCTCAATGACTTTTACTGGAATGTTTTCAGGTGTTTTAACCGATGTGCGATCTATTTTAAGCCAACTTTGCCAAGTATTTACAAAATCTGGAATATTACTGTTATTCTCTTCCTTCTCCGCTTCTTTTGGTTGATTTTCAACAGTTTGAACTGATACTTCTTGAATGTTATTTTTTAAGAAAGAAGTGTTTAAAATAGATTTTTCAACAGCTTTTTCTTCTATTTCAGCCTCTTCTAAAACCTCTTTTTTCAATTCGATTGGCGCAACTTCTTCTACAATTTTCTTCTCTTCTGTAATTGCAATTTCTGGTTTTACCTCAACTGGTTTTTCGGTAGCTTTCGGTTGAGAAACTGCTGATTTTTGAATCATAGAATCCAGTGGATTCATTACAAAATTCATCGGTTTCCAATCGGTATGAATTTCTTCTACAATTTCTTCTTTTTCTTCCGTCAAAATAGGAGTATTAATGTCTTGAGGCTCTTCTTTTTCAATCTTCATTTCTATTTTTTCCTCTATAATCTCTGTTTTTTCTGGTGCTGAAATGTTCACTTCTGGAGTTTTTTCAGATGAAACTTCTTCAGATTTTATTTTTTCTTCAGTTTGCTTTTCTTTAATGATTGGTGCAGGAATTTCTGCTTTCGGTTCAGACTTCGGTTCTTCTTTTTGAACGGGAGGAACAGTGAATTTTACGTTTGGCAAGAAACTTTCGAAACCATTAAAACTAATATCCGAAGGTTTTACAGACGTAATTTCTTTGTCATCGGATTTATCAATATGTTCTAAAACGGTTTCTTTACTGAAATTAAGGTCTTCTTCTCTCGTTTTGAACGCAATTTCTGCATTTTCTTCTTCCGCTTTTTCTTGCTCCAGCAATTGATTTTCAATTTCTAGAATCTCCAATTCTTTCAGAACTTCGAACTCATTTTCTTTTTTATCAAGAATTGGCGCTTCTAATTCGGTATCTCCTACTATACTTTTCGGATGCGTAATTACAGGTTTTTCCGCCTCTATTTTTTCTACTGTTTCGGTTAAATTTTCAGAAGGATTTTCAGTGATATTTTGCTCTGGAACCTCAACGATATTTACAGGTTCTTCAACGGTTTTTTCTACTTCATTTTCTGCTTTAGCGAGGACAATTTTCTTGAATTTCGTCAATTCTTTTTTCTCTTCTTCATTCTTCTTATTGATGAAAGTGTAAAGAATTTTTTTATCCGTAGTATACGCTGCGGTTTTGGTTAGTTCTTTTTGGTAATTTTCAGCATCGAAATTAAAAATCGCCGAAAGATGCAAGGTTCTAATACTCTGCATATAAGGAAATTTAGAAATTTCATTCTGAAGAAGCGAAATGTCTTCTTTAGAAATATTTTCTGGGCGCTGAAGCAATTCTAAAACTCGTGCATTCATCTTTTACCAATTGGCTACAATATCGTTAAAAATTTTATTGATAATCCTTTCGTTTACCAATTTCACTTGAGAAGTTTCTATGGCATTAATATCTAAATCACTACTGAAAACTGCTTCGTCTGAATAGGTTCTATCAAAACTTGCTTCTGGAAATTTTCTGTTTTCGTAATGAACTTTTACCGTAATGGTGAGTTTATTTTGTGCCGCTTGAATATTTCCACCAGCTGTAGCAACAGGCGTAGAAATAGTGGTAGGCGAAATGCTATAATCTGTGATTTCACCTTCTATAAGAACATCGGGATTTTCTGTGGCTCCTTTTAAGCCTGACCTTTGTAAAAATCTATTTTGAAGGGCAATAGAAAATTCTTGACTTAAATTAGCATTCACCAATGCTGCATTATTAGGGAAATTTTTAATCTGAATGGTTTTTTCGTCGTGATTCAGAGAATTCCCTGTAAAACTATAACAAGAAGACAAAAGAACCAAGGAAAAGAAACCAAGGAAAAAGAACCCAAAAGTATGCAAACTTTTGGCTTGAATTCTGAAATCTAAAATCTGAAATCTTTTCATTAATCTTCTAAATTATATTGTTTTATTTTTCTGTAAAGTGTACGCTGAGAAATCCCCAATTCATCGGCTGCTTTATTTCTTCTGCCTTTGTGTTTTTCGAGCGCTTTTACAATTAAATCTCTCTCATTATTGATTAAAGAAAGAGACTCTTCTTTTGGTTCTTCTTCTAAATCTATGTCTTCTACCCCATTTTCGTACTCCTCGGTATCATTGTAGAAATTAGGAGTTGGCGCAGCTGGTTGATCTTCGTAATACAAAATAGAACTTGTATTAACCGGTTGGGTTTCAGTTTTAAAAACTCTACCGATTAAATCTTGCTCGTGATGCGAAAAACTCTGACTTCCTCTATTCTTAATCAGTTCCGAAGTTAAGGATTTTAAATCATTTAAATCATTTCTCATGTCAAAAAGAATTTTGTACATGATTTCTCTTTCTGAACCGAAATCCGCTCCTGAATTTCCTGAATTTCCACCTCTGGAAACCACTGCAGGAAGCTGAGCATTCATAGGAATATATTCTGATAATTTAGTAGAATTTACGCTTCTGTTTTGTTCTACCACCGTCATTTGTTCCACTAAATTTCTCAACTGACGAATATTCCCTGGAAAAGTATAATTTTCTAAATATTTAACGCCATCATCTGTCAATTGCAACTCTGGCATTCTGTATTTTTCGGCAAAATCAATAGCAAATTTCCTGAAAAGCAAATGGATATCTCCTTTTCTTTCTCTCAAAGGTGGCATATCAATCTGTACCGTATTGAGACGATAGTACAAATCCTCTCTGAATCTGCCGTCTTCAATCGCCTTCATCATATTTACATTAGTAGCGGCTACGATTCTCACATTGGTTTTTTGAACCTGAGAAGAACCCACTTTCATAAATTCTCCACTTTCTAAAACTCTGAGAAGTCTTACTTGAGTTTGCAACGGAAGTTCACCCACTTCATCTAAGAAAATAGTTCCGCCATCTGCCACTTCGAAATAACCTTTTCTGGTAGAAGTAGCGCCTGTAAAAGCTCCTTTTTCGTGCCCAAAAAGTTCGGAATCTATTGTTCCTTCTGGGATTGCACCACAGTTTACCACAATATATGGTTGGTGTTTTCTACGAGATTCGCTATGAATAATTTTCGGGATATGTTCTTTACCAACTCCAGATTCTCCGATAACCAATACGGAAATATCTGTAGGCGCCACCTGAATTGCTTTTTCTATGGCACGGTTAAGTGCGGGAAAATTCCCTATAATTCCGAAACGGTTTTTTATGGATTGTAAGTCGCTCATAATTTTGAGATTTGAGGTTTAGTGTTTTAAAAAATTTAGAAAACTTTGCGATTTCCTTAAATCGCTTTCCCCAAAAGTGTGCCTTGAGTGCTGTCATGAACAAAAACAGTCACAAAGTCACCAATATTCTGCCCTTCTACTTTGTCAAAAACCACTACTGCATTCTGAGAAGTTCTTCCTTTCCATTGATTTTTATCTTTTTTAGACTCTCCTTCAATTAGAACTTCGTAGTTTTTGCCAACGTAAGATTTCATTCTTTTTCTAGATAATTCTCCTTGTAATGCAATGATTTCTGCTAATCTTCTTTGCTTCACATCTGCAGGAACATCATCTTCCATTTTTTTATGTGCTGGAGTTCCTGGTCTTTCAGAATAAGCAAACATATAACCGTAATCGTATTCCACTTGTCTCATTAAATCAAGCGTTAATTGGTGATCTTCTTCAGTTTCTCCACAGAAACCAGCAATCATATCTTGAGAAAAAGCAATGTCTGGAACTATTTCTTTCGCTTTTTTAATTAAATCTAAATATTCCTGACGTGTATGTTGACGATTCATTTTTTTCAAAATTCTGTCACTTCCGCTTTGTACAGGAAGGTGAATATATTTACAAACGTTATCGTATTTAGAAATCACACGGAAAACTTCTTCCGTCATTTCATGCGGATTAGATGTTGAAAAACGAATTCTCATTGCAGGAACTGCTTTTGCTACCATTTCTAACAATTGAGCAAAATTTACAGCCGTAGCTTTTTGCATTTCCGAAGCTTTATCAAAATCTTTTTTAGGGCCACCTCCATACCAAAGATAAGAGTCCACGTTTTGCCCAAGAAGTGTAATTTCTTTGTAGCCATTTTCAGCTAATGCCTTGCATTCTTCAATAATAGAATGCGGATCACGGCTTCTTTCTCTACCTCTAGTAAAAGGAACTACACAGAAGGTACACATATTATCACAACCTCTAGTAATAGTTACGAATGCTGTAACACCATTGCCTCCCAAACGAACAGGATTAATATCTGCATACGTTTCTTCTTTAGATAAAATAACATTGATGGCGTCTCTTCCGTCTTCTGTTTCTTTCAAAAGATTGGGTAAATCTCTATACGCATCTGGACCAACTACTAGGTCTACCAAATGTTCTTCTTCTAAAAATTTAGTTTTAAGACGTTCTGCCATACAACCAAGAACACCAACAGTAAGGTTAGGCCTTTCTTTTTTCAAATTTTTGAATTGTGAAAGTCGCATTCTAACAGTTTGCTCCGCTCTTTCTCTGATAGAACAGGTATTAAGCAAAATTAAATCTGCTTCTTCTACGTTCATGGTGGTATTATAACCTTGTTCGTTAAGAATAGAGGCTACGATTTCGGAGTCTGAGAAATTCATTTGACAACCGTAACTTTCTAAAAACAATTTTTTAGAATTTTCTGGTTTTTCAGCAATAGCAAAAGCTTCTCCTTGTTTAGTTTCGTCTATATATTTTTCTTGCACTTTTCAAATATTTTGAGTGCAAAGATAATGAAAAATTGTGACAGAATGTCAGTCAAAATTTACACTAAATGGAATTTTATATCTCTGTCTTACAGGATTACCATATACTTTAGCAGGCTCCCATTTCTTTTTGACATGTTTTAATGCATAAACAAATCTATCATCAAATTCTTTCAAGCCAGAGCTCTTTTCTACTGCAACATCTGTTACTGAGCCATCAACATCTACAACAAATTTTATAATAACTGTTATTTTACCTCTACCATTAAACCCACTTAAGTCTACTTTTTTAGCAACTTCATCTCTAAATGAACTTAATCCTCCATTTAAAAAACTAGCATCAGCATTTAATTTTTTAGGATCATAACCTTCTTTGTAATTATCAAACAAATCATCAGGAAAAAAAGCAAATACACTTCTAGCACTAATATTCTTGCCTTCTTTTTGAGCTGGAATCCAATTCTTAAGTTCTGGCAAAACTTGATCCAGCAAATCACTTGCACATTTATTGGCATTATAAACATTTGGATGATTTTCTATTTTTTTAAACTCTCCATGATTGGTTACAATAAATTCTTGATGATATAGAACTTCCTTTTTTTCACAAGGCACTAAATTTTTGTTCACAATTATTTGATGAACTTCTTTATAGAAATTTACAAATCCACCTTTGTACAATAAATCATTTCCAACAAAAGGAACAGATTCCTGAGCTTTAATAAAAGAAATAAAAAATAAAAAAATAAATACAATAGTTCTCATGTTTATTAGTTTTGTGCATCAAAGATAAATAAAAAAGTCGCTTTTCTCAAGCGACTTTTATTTTTTACATATCGAATAAATCTGTCCTGAAATTGACTTTCAGCCTTATTTTAGAATCTACTTTTGCGCCATCGCAAGTTGCGGGTGTCCATTTTTGATTCATGGCTTTTACTGCATTTTTAATATCCGCTTGCAAAAGATTACTATTAGGAACCTCTGGTTTTAATGCAAAATCTTTTAAATTCCCATCTTTGTCTAAATAAAAGATAAAATCAAAAGTTCCATTTACTGAGTATAAATTATTAGAAAGACTGGCTTTTAAATTTTTAAACAATTTGTCTTTGAAACCATTTTCTCCGCCAATGTATTGCGCATAAGTTGTATTAGCACATTTTAGTCTGTAAAATTCTAGCGGATTATTCATATCTAATGAAATATCTGCTCTTCCAAATTCTTTAGAATTTTCTGTAATATCATTGTCTTCTATCAGATATTGAGCACTCAAAAAGCTGAAAGAAAACAGTACCATTACTAATAATAAAAACTTTTTCATTACTTAAAATTTGAAAGTAAATTTACAAAAAAAAGGTTGTAAATGAATTACAACCCTTATTTAAAATTTATAAAACTTCGATTTGATTTTTCAATAAATCATCGAATTCTTCTCTTTTTCTGATGAGATGAGCTTTCCCGTCTAAGAATAAAACTTCGGCAGGTTTCAATCTAGAATTGAAATTAGAACTCATTTCGAAACCATAAGCTCCTGCATTTCTGAACACTAAAACATCTCCTTCTCTTACTTCGTGTAGTTTTCTATCCCAAGCAAAGGTATCTGTCTCACAGATATTTCCAACTACGGTGTAAATTCTTTCAGTTCCTTTCGGATTGGTCAGGTTTTCGATGATGTGATATGAATCATAGAACATAGGTCTGATTAAATGATTAAAACCAGAATTTACCCCTACAAAAACCGTAGCGGTAGTTTGTTTAATCACATTAGATTTCACCAAAAAATGCCCAGATTTAGAAACCAAATATTTTCCTGGCTCAAACCACAATTCAAATTCTTTACCAGTTTCTTTTTTGAACTGAGCCACTGCTTTTTCTACTTTTTTCCCTAGTGCTTTTACATCTGTTTCTAATTCACCTTTTTGGTAAGGAACTTTGAAACCGCTTCCCATATCAATATATTTAAGATTTGGGAAACTTTCTGAAAGCTCAAACATAATTTCTAAACCTTGTAAGAATACTTCTGGGTCCTTAATCTCGCTACCAGTATGCATGTGCAAACCTTCAATGTTAAGATTGGTAGATTTCATCACACGTTCTATATGACGCATTTGGTGAATAGAAATCCCAAATTTAGAATCAATGTGTCCCGTAGAAATTTTATAATTTCCTCCTGCAAAAATATGTGGATTAATTCTTAGAAAAACCGGGTAAGAATCACCATATTTAGTCCCGAATTGCTCTAAAATAGAGATATTATCAATATTAATATGAACGTTTAGAGACATTGCTTCTTCTATTTCGGCAAGGTCTACACAATTGGGCGTAAATAAAATTCTTTCTGGCGAAAAACCAGCTTTCAAGCCTAATTTTACTTCGTTTATAGAAACACAATCAAGATTAGCTCCTAATTTTTCTACATATTTTAGGATGTTGATATTGGTGAGTGATTTACAAGCGTAGAAAAACTTAGTGCTCTCTGCAAAAGAAGTGGTGAGTTTCTCGTACTGAGATTTTATAGAATCGGCGTCATAAACATAAACTGGTGTTCCGAATTCTTCCGCAATCTGAAGCAAATCTTGATTTGTCATAATAAAAATTTTACTGCAAAAATATAAATTTTAGATTTTAAAACCAAGCAATAATTTTATTTAGTAAAAATTATCTATTTTAATGCGTTTTTTTAGATTTATTTAGGTAATTTTTCTATTTTATACTCGTTTTTCAGTAAAGATAGTTTTAAATCGTTGATGATTTCTGGCGAAACTTTCTTCACTTCAATCTGCAATTTATTTAATTTCTTCCTAGACTGAATCTGATGGAACAATTCATAATACCCGAATGAAATCAATTTTCCTTCTTCTATGATGAGAAAAGATTTCTCGCCGAGATTTCTGCCTTTTCCTATCCAAAGTTCATTTCTACCTTTCAGCGTAATAAGCTCTTTCAGCGTTTTATAATCGCTAAGCAATTCATTTTCGGTGATATAATGCTTCACTTTGCTGCCTTGAGAAAAGTTTTTGAATTTCAACAAAGGTTTTTCAGTGTGAAGAGAATTTTTTTCAACCATAAATTTTCCATCAATGTAGTACAAACCATATGGTAAAAACTGCTTCTTCGATTTATTTTGATTCAACAACATTAGTCTCGCAATCGTATCTGTTCCCGTAAGTTCGTAGTTAATTTGGGCAACTTCTTCCTGAATATTTTGCCATTTAACAGATTTAGAATTGAATAATTTTTTAGAAACTCTAAAAATATCATCTACATAATCTTCAAAAAGAATGGCTCCAGAAGCATTTTGAAAATACACAAAACCTTTCTCTGAAGGTAAATCTTGCGTAAGTTCTTTTATTTTATTGATATAAGATTTTGCGTTGCTTTCTTCGTGGTGCTGCTGAATAATTTCGTGGCTGTTGTCTTTGGTTTTTAATAATTTAAAAAGTTCCAAAGTAGCTCTTGCATCACCAGAAGCTCTGTGTTCATCTACCAAAGGAATCCCAATAGATTTACATAATTTCCCCAGAGAATAACTCTTTTCATGAGGAATCAGTTTTTTTGCCAAAGGAATGGTATCTAAAGTATTGATTTTAAAATCAAAACCTAACCTTTTAAAACTTTGACGAAGCATCCTGTAATCAAAATCTATATTATGTCCTACTAAAATGGTTCCTTCTGTAATTTCTATGATTCTTTTCGCGATTTCATGAAATTTTGGGGCGGTTTTTACCATTTTTGGGGTAATTCCTGTCAGTTTTTGTACAAATGGAGATATTTCACTTTCTGGATTGACAAGTGAAATAAATTGGTCTGTGATAACGTGGCCATCATATCTGAAAATCGCAATTTCTATAATGCTTTCTTTTCTATAAGGCGCTCCGTTTCCTTCTATGTCTATTATGGTATACAAAACGAAAAATAAATATCCCACAAATTTACGGTTTATAAATTGGTGGGATTTATAAAATTATAAGATTTTTTTACCTTCTCATCTTCAAACCAAACATTCCGAGGACAAATTTGGCGCCTTCTCTGGCTAAAGTGGTAGTGAATGTTCTTCCAGCTCTAGACTTCATCACTTGCTCGAACATTCCTGGTTCTTCTTTGGGTTGTCTTGCCGTAGATTTTTCTTGTGCTACTTCTTTTTCTACTTCCGCAGCTTGTTCCATGCGTTTCGCTAAAATTTCGTAGGCAGATTCTTTGTCTACCTCATTTTTATATTTTTTAACCAAATCAGAAGAATTAACAAAATCATCTATTTCTTCAGAAGTCAAAACATCCATTCTAGACTCTGGCGAAATCAAATAAGTATGAACCAATGGAGTTGGAATTCCTTTCTCATCAAGCGCTGTGACGAAAGCTTCACCAATTCCTAAATTCTGAATTAAATTGGCTGCGTCATAATATTCGGTAATCGGATAATTTTCTACTGCTTTATCAATTTCTTTTCTGTCTTTTGCTGTGAAACCACGCAAAGCGTGCTGAATTTTAAGCCCTAACTGAGAAAGCACATTTTCTGGAACATCTCCTGGAATTTGAGTAATAAAATAAATTCCTACTCCTTTTGAACGAATAAGTTTCACCATCGTTTCTATCTGCGAAAGCAAAGCTTTACTCGCTTCATTGAAAATCAAATGCGCTTCGTCTATAAAAAGAACTAATTTTGGTTTTCCGCTGTCTCCTTCTTCTGGAAAAGTCATGTAAATTTCTGCAAAAAGCGAAAGCATAAACGTAGAAAACAATTGCGGTTGGTTTTGAATATCTGAAACTCTCAAAACGTTTACTACGCCTTTTCCGCCTCTGGTTTGCAGTAAATCTTCAACATCAAAACTTGGTTCACCGAAAAAATTCGTTGCTCCTTGTTGCTCCATCGCTACAATCGAACGAAGAATCGCACCTAAAGAAGCTGGTGAAATAGAACCGTAATTGTCTGCTAATTCTTTTTTGCCATCAGCATTATCGGTTACATATTGCAAAACTTTTTTCAAATCATCTAAATCAATGAGCGGCAATGCTTTATCATCTGCATATTTGAAAACGATAGACATAATACTTGACTGCGTTTCATTCAATCCTAAAATTTTAGAAAGTAAAACTGGACCAAATTCTGTAACGGTAGCTCTCAGTTTCAAGCCTTTCTCCGCAGAAATAGTCATGAGTTCTACTGGAAAAGATTGCGGCTGATATGGCAATTGCGTTTTCGCATATCTTTCGTTGATTTTATCATTTTGTTCGCCTTCTACAGCAATTCCAGAAAGGTCACCTTTTATGTCCATCACTAAAGTTGGAATGCCTTTATGCGAAAGTTGTTCTACAAAAACTTGTAGCGTTTTGGTTTTTCCTGTACCTGTTGCTCCCGCAATCAGACCATGTCTATTGACTGTTTTTAGAGGAACTGTAACATCTACTTCAGTAATTACTTCTCCGTCTAACATTCCCTTTCCTAGAACGATATATTCTCCTTTTGGTTGATATCTAGAGTTAAGTTCTTCTATAAATTTTGATTTGTTAGCCATTTTTACTTTTTTAATTTTTAAATTTAAAAAATTTTCGAAATACTTCTGCGAAATTATTTTTTAAATGTATTTTTGCCCTGATTAAAATCATTTGCTTAATAAGACAAATTTGTCCTATTTTTGCAATGCAATGAAAAGTGCGATTTCTTTCATATTATCTTCTATCATATTTCTGGCAAGTTTCCAGAACTCACTTTTCTATGTAGATTATCAAATCAATACAGAATTCTACGAAACATATTGTATTAACAAACAAAAACCAGAATTAGACTGTAACGGTAAATGTCAGGTAAAGAAAGCAACAGAGCAATCTCAAAATCCAGCTTCACAGATTAAATACGCTTTTGAACTGAACATTCTCCCTTCTAAACCGATAGAAACGGAAATAAAAAATCCTTTTTCTTTGGAACTCAAATCTAAAAAGTTTTCATATCACCATATTTTCACTTTAGATGGTTATACTCATATTTTACCGGATCCTCCGAAAAATTTAGCTTAAACTTAATCACTTTTTTCGCTCAGAACATTTCTCTTTATCATGATTTGATGAAGTGCAGTGACACATGATTATTTAATCTAAATTTTAAAAACAATGAATATTAAACTTTATAGCATTGCTGCAATATTTTTTGCAACAACCCACACTTTATTCGCTCAACAAGAACAAGACAGCACTTACCGAAATATAGAAATTGTAAAAATTACCAAAGTTTTACCTAAATCTCAAAACAAACAAAACTTAGAAACCAAGCAATCTGATTTACTGAATCACGATGCTGGAAAATTCCTGAATTCTATTCCAGAAATTAACGGAATTAAAAAAGCAGGGAATTATGCTACAGACCCTGTTTTGAGAGGGTTCAAATATGAGCAGTTGAATATTGTTATTGACGGTGCAGCTCATGCCGTAAATGCGTGCCCAAGTAGAATGGATCCTGCAGTTTCTCAAGTCAATATGAACATGGTTCAAGAAGCTGAAATTTACAAAGGTCCTTATCATTTTCGATACGGAAATTCTTTCGGAGGAACCATTAATTTCGTAACCCTTGCTCCTGAATTTTCAGAAAATTTAAAATTAGGAGGTAGGATTTCATCAGGCTACGAAAGCAATGGAAACGTTTTTAGAAATGAATTGTTTTCTCAACTTTCACACAAAAAAATTGTTTGGGATTTATTCGGTTCTTATCAAAAAGGAGACCGTTACAAAGACGGAAACGGTGACGAAGTGCGTTCTGCTTTTCTAAGATACAACATGGGAACCAAAGGAAATTTCAAATGGAATGACCAAAATGTAACCACATTACAAATCAATACCAACCAAGGAAGAGATGTAGAATTTGCTGCACTTAACATGGATTTAATTTATGACAAAACATGGATGTTCCAGCTAAAACATTTGGCAGAATTCAACCAAAAATATTTAAAACATTTAGATTTTAATTCTTACTACTCTTTCGTAGACCATTCTATGGGAACCCCTGATAGAAAAATGATTTCTGACGTACAATCTACCACTTATGGAGCCCGATTAGAATCTAAATTCGCTTTCGGGAAAAACATTTTCTACACTGGCTTAGATTATAAACATGAAGGCGCAGAAAATATCAGAATGATTATGCCTGCCATGATGCCAATGAGAGACGGAACTTCTTGGCAAGATTCTTCTATTGACCAAATCGGTTGGTTTAATGAATATCAAATGAATTTTAAAAATTCAAAATTAGTAACTTCTCTTCGTTTAGATTACAATAAAGGTGATGCGAAAGCACTTTCTAATCTATTCAAAACACTTTACGGAGACGGAAAAGCAGAAAACTTGAACCACAGCTTAAGTTTAGGATATAATAAAAATTTGTGCAACCATAATCAGCTGGGAATTTGGCTAGGAAGAGCACAACGAAGTGGAAGTTTAACCGAAAGATATATCAATAGATTTGCTGTAGGAATAGACGCTTACGAATTGGTAGGAAATCCTGATTTAAAACCTGAAACCAACAACCAAATCGACCTTATTTTCACCCACAAAAAAGATAATATTTTCTTCCAAGCAGACGTTTTCTATTCTTACTTAGAAAATTATATTTCTGGAGTGATTGTTCCCATCAAACCGTATTCTATGACGGCACCAGGAACCAGACAAATCCAAAATATAGAAAAAGCATTCAAAACAGGAGTGGAAACCAGATTTAATTGGCAATTTTCACCAAAATTCCGCACAGAATTGGCGGCAGCTTATACCTATGCAGAAGACTTGAGCACTAATAGTCCTTTGCCAGAAATCGCTCCGCTAGATTTCCGTTGGAATGTGTTAGCAGATTTTTCACCAGTAAGTTTGGGACTTCATTACAGATATTCTGCAAAACAAAGTAGAATCAATCCAACTTTTGGTGAATTTACCACTCCAGAATTTTCTGTGTTTGATTTCACCTCAAAATATAATGTTTTCAAAAATGCTACTTTAAGTTTTGATGTTTTAAACATCTTTGACCGTGCATATGCAGAACATTTAAACAGAACACTTTCTACCAATAAAAAGCAAAGAATTTTAGCCGTTGGTAGAAGCTTCAACATTGGTTTTAGCTATAATTTTTAATTTTTTTCTTTTGTGTTTAAATATTCTTAGACACAAAAGTTTTATTTTTTTTGTCCCATAAAGCCTAGCCAATATCCCTAGGCTTTATTTTTATAAGATTGACAAACCTCATCTCTTTTTACGCATGGGAATGTCAATATTTTTGCTTAAATTTGTTTATCATCAAAAATCCAAAAATCATGGATAAAGCATTTATTTTATCTAGCATTATAGATGAGTATCAAAAAGTTATTGACAACCTAAAATCTTCTGTAGAACGCTATAAGCATGAATCTGATATTGACGAAGATAACACGTTAGACCCAGAAGATTATGCCAGACAAACAGAAGCTAAAGACATGCAGCTTCGTTTTGAGAAAATGCTGAATGAGGCCAAACAAAATTTGAAATTCTTAGAAGATTCTATTTCAGAAACCAAGGAAATTGCAGAAGCTGGTGCTGTTTTAGAAACTGAAAAAAATTATCTATTCATAGGTGTTTCTGTTCCAGCATTTAAATTAGGAGACAAAGATGTAATTTCGTTCTCAGATGACGCTCCTATTTATCAAAATGTAAAAGGCAAAAAATTAGGCGAAATCATAGAAATGGGCAGTAATAACTTTGAAATTAAAAATATTTTTTAAATGTCAAAAACTACAGAATTTAGTGCAACACCAGAACTTCTTAATCAATTATACGAATACAGCACTGTAAAAAATTACGAAGCTGGCGATGTGATTCTAGACGAAAACGCAAGAATTCGCTCTATCCCTATCGTTACTAAAGGAAGCATAAAAGTAATGCGAACTGAAGAAGACGGTAGAGAAATTCTACTCTATTATATAAAAGCTGGTGAAAGTTGCGTAATGTCTTTCCTTGGCGGTTTACACGGAGAAACCTCTAAAGTAAAAGCCGAAGTAGAAGAAGATGCAGAAATATTATTCTTGCCTACTGAAAAAGTAGCGCAACTCATTAAAACGCATCCAGAATGGCTAGACTATATTTTCAAATTATACCATAAACGTTTTGAGGAATTGCTAGAAATGGTAAATGAAGTAACTTTCAAAAAAGTAGATGATAGACTACTCTCTTTGCTTCAAAAAAAATCAGAACTTACCGATTCTAAAATTATTCATACCACACACGAACAGTTGGCCAATGAATTAGGAACTGCCAGAGTAGTGGTTTCCAGACTACTAAAATCTCTGGAAGAAGACGGCAAATTGAAATTAGGCAGAAATAAAATTGAACTTTTATCATAAAAATGCAACTTAAGTTGCATTTTTTTATTTTTACAAAACAGAACTTTGCAAAAATTTGATTAATGGAAATCTTAGGATACTTTTTCGCACTTATCATCGGGCTAATTATGGGAATAATTGGCGGTGGTGGCAGTATTTTAGGCGTTCCTATTTTTGTATATTTGTTTGACATGAACGCATTAACCGCAACAACTCTTTCTCTTTTTGTAGTAGGTGTTGCGAGTGCAGTAGGTGCTACAGGAAACGCCAGACAAGGAAATGTAGATTTTAAAACCGCTTTATTATTCGGGATTCCTTCTGTATTTTCTGTGATTTTTGTTCGCAAAATCATTTTACCTCATCTTCCTGATCCTATTATCAGTATAGGAACATTTCATATTGAGAAAAATCTATTCATTTTAGTTCTTTTTGCTGCTTTAATGCTCATTTCATCCATTAAAATGATTGTAGGAAACCAAAAAATAGAAACTACGAATCAAAACCCGCAATATCCTATGCTTGTCACCCAAGGAATTGCTGTAGGTATGATTACAGGCATGATTGGAGCTGGTGGTGGTTTTCTCATTGTTCCCGCATTAGTCATGCTGCTTAATTTAGAAATGAAAAAAGCCATCGGAACTTCTATGATGATTATTTCTATGAATTCTCTTTTGGGTTTTTTAAGCTCTCAAAAAACAGAAATTAATTGGCAATTTCTTTTGATTTTCACTTCAATTGCTGTCGTTGGAATGCTCATTGGAATTCAATTAGCTAAAAAAATAGATGGCAAAAAACTGAAACCTATTTTCGGTTGGTTTGTTTTGATCATGGGAATTTATATCATCATCAAAGAAGTCTTTTTTCACTAAATCTCCTTAATAGTGATTCTCTATCGAACTATGTGATTTTTGTTACAGAAATCTATTAAAATTTACCCCATTTTTGTACTACAAATTACGAAGAAAAAAAGTCATAGATTTTTTGTTGTAACTTCGTAGTGTAGTAACATATAAAAATATTAAGATGAAAATAGAACAAATTTATACCGGTTGTTTAGCTCAAGGAGCTTATTACATCGTTTCTGAAGGAGAAGCAGCCATCATTGATCCATTAAGAGAGGTACAACCTTATCTTGATCGATTAGCAAAAGACAATGTAAAACTCAAGTACATTTTTGAGACACATTTCCATGCAGATTTTGTATCTGGTCATGTAGATTTATCTAAAAAAACGGGAGCTCCTATTATATATGGACCAACTGCCGCGCCAGAATTTGAAGCCATCGTAGCAGAAGACAATCAAATTTTTGAAATTGGAAAAATAAAAATCAAAGTTCTTCACACACCTGGCCACACCATGGAAAGTTCTACCTATTTGTTGATAGACGAAAATGGTAAAAACCATGCTATTTTCTCTGGTGACACTTTATTCTTAGGAGATGTAGGAAGACCTGATTTAGCTCAAAAAGCAGCAAATCTTACACAAGAAGAATTAGCAGGTTTGCTTTATGATTCACTGTACCACAAAATTCTTCCTTTAGAAGATGACATTACAGTTTATCCAGCTCATGGTGCTGGTTCTGCATGTGGAAAAAATATGCAAAAAGAGACTGTAGACACTTTAGGAAATCAAAAACAAACCAATTATGCTCTAAAACAAACCTCTAAAGAAAGTTTTATCGCTGCAGTTTTAGACGGTTTAACCGCTCCACCGAAATATTTCGGTATGAATGTAGCGATGAATAAGAAAGGTTATACCAGTTTTGATGAGGTTTTAGCAAAAGGTAAAACAGCGCTTTCTGTAGATGAATTTGAAACTGCTGCCGAAGAAACTGGAGCTTTAATATTAGACACTAGAAATGCTGCAGAATTCCATAAAGGATTCATTCCTCAATCGATTAATATCGGGTTGAAAGGAGATTTTGCACCTTGGGTTGGAAGTATGATTGTAGATGTACAACAGCCTATTCTTTTGGTATGTGATGATTGTACCGAAGAAGAAACCATTACCAGACTTTCTAGAGTTGGGTTTGATAATGTTTTAGGATACTTAAAAGGTGGCTTTGAAAGCTGGAAAAATTCAGGAAAAGAAATAGATACTGTTCATAGAATTTTACCAGAAGAATTTGCGGAAAAATTCAATGAAAACAGTAAGGTTATAGACGTAAGAAAAGAAGGAGAATATGCGGCAGAACATGTAAATGATGCTTATAGCAAACCATTAGCTTACATTAATGATTGGGTAGGAAACATCAATCCAGATGAACACTTCTTCTTGCATTGTGCAGGTGGTTACAGAAGCATGATTGCCGCAAGTATTTTGCAAGCAAGAGGTTATAGAAATTTCACAGAAGTAGAAGGTGGTTTTAACGGAATTAAAAAAACAGAAAAAGTTCCTACTACAGATTTTGTGTGTCAAAGTAAAACTGCATTGTAATGAATATTTTCGAAAAAACAGGCTTCACAGGAGATAAACCTTCTGTAGTAAGCATCAAAAAAACGGATAAAGTCAACCTTTTTACCGTTGGCTTATCAGAAAAACAAGTGTTAGCAAAGCATATCACAACTATTCCTGCGACTTTAGTTTTGCTAAGAGGGAAAGTAGACTTTAACATCTCTGGAGAAACCATCGTTTTAAGAGAAGGAGATGTTTACGAAATCCCAGTAAATGTAGAACACGAAGTGGTAGGAAGAGATATAGAAAATGTATTCTTAATTATAAAAGAGTTATAAAATTGAATCAATTCGATCAAAATTTTTGGAATTCTCGTTGGGAAAATGGCGAAACAGGTTGGGACATAGGCGAAGCCTCTTCACCTATCGCAGAATATTTTTTGCAAGTAGAAGATAAAGAGGTTAAAATATTAATTCCCGGTTGCGGAAATGCTCACGAAGCAGAATTGCTTTTAGAAGAAGGGTTTACAAACATCACGCTTCTAGACATTGCTCAGAAAGCTTGCGAAGTGATTTCTCAGAAATTTTCTCACCACGAAGTAGAAGTCATCTGCAAAGATTTTTTCGAACACCAAGGAAAATATGACATCATTGTAGAACAAACATTTTTCTGTGCACTTGACCCAGTGTTAAGAGCAAAATATGTAGAAAAAATGCACGATTTACTTGCCGAAAATGGCAAAATCATTGGGGTAATGTTCAATAAAGATTTTGGGAATCCGTTTCCTCCATTTGGTGGAAATATAGAGGAATATAAATCTCTTTTCAGCGAAAAATTTGAGATTAAAACAATAGAAAACTGCCACAACAGTATAAAACTGAGACAAAACACTGAAGTATTCATTAACTTCACTAAAAAACAAAACTCACCATAAAACAAAAAAATATGAAAAAAAACATGGGAGCAACAGACAAGTACATTAGACTTTTCGTTGCATTAATTTTAGCCGTTTTGGTTTACCTAAAAGTAATTGAAGGAACTTGGGGAATCGCAGCAACCGCAGTTGCATTCGTTTTTCTATTAACTGGAGCCATCGGCTTTTGTCCGCTTTATACTTTATTTGGCATTAACACTTGCAAAAAAGAGTAAAAATTAAATTTTTGCCAAAGTTAACTTTTAAAAACTTTGGCAAAATTCATCAAAAATTATGGAAAATTTTATCAAAAAATACAAACTAGGACTCATCGGAATCGTATTAGGCGGCATTTTAGGTTATGCTTATTACCATTTTATTGGGTGCAATACAGGAACTTGTGCCATCACTTCTAAACCATTCAACAGTTCAGTTTATGGTATGGTAATGGGCTATCTTATTCTTTCAACTTTCGAAAAAACAAAAGAAAATAAATAAAAACATGTTAGGATTTTTAAAAAACTTATTCGGCGGTAAAAGTGTAGACTACGCAGAGTTAGTAAAAAATGGTGCACAAATTATAGACGTAAGAACACCTGCAGAATTTAATGGTGGTCATGTAAAAGGGGCTAAAAACGTTCCGCTACAATCATTAAACCAAAATCTGGGGAAAATCAATAAAAACAAACCTGTAATCACATGTTGTGCAAGTGGCGCAAGAAGTGCTGCCGCAAAAAGCATTTTACTCAATAGCGGATTTACAGAAGTTTATAACGGCGGCGGCTGGATGAGCCTTAAAAACAAATTATCATAAAATGAGAAATTTCTTTAACGATTGGAATCTGAGAAGAATTGTTTATCTGATTGGTGGTCTGTGGATTATTGCACAATCATTTATGGATAAAATGTGGTATCTAATTCCATTTGGGTTATATTTTGTTGCCATGTCTGTGTTTAAATTTGGTTGCGCATCAGGAAATTGTACTGTCAGAAATCATAAAAACTCAGCATAGTTTCTCTTTCTTTTTTTAGTAAATTTGTTTTTAACATTTTATAAAACAAAGAGATATGTCACAAAAATTTCAAGAAATCATCAGTTCTGAAAAACCAGTGTTAATAGATTTTTTTGCAGTATGGTGCCAGCCATGTAGAGTACAATCCTCTGTATTAGTCACTGTAAAAGAACAAGTAGGAGATAATGCCAGAATTATAAAAATAGATGTAGACCAATATCCAGAAATCGCTTCTCAATATAATGTAAGAGGAGTTCCTACCCTTGCTCTTTTTAAAAAAGGTGAAATGCTTTGGAGAGAAAGTGGCGTACATGATGTAAATACATTGGTTAGTCTTATCAATCAACATAGCTAATTCATTTTAATGAATAATTTTCCTGTTTATAGCGCTTGTGATTTAATTTCTACTGAAAATTCAGAAAGTGAAATAGTAGTTCATGAATTGCAAGATTTATTGACAGAAAAAAGCTTTATTCCAGAAAAACCACACCGTCACACTTTTCATCAGATTTTGTATGTAGAAGAAGGCGCAGGAATTCATAAAATAGATTTCGAAGACTATAGCATGAATGCACCAATTATCTATTTCATTTCTGCGGGACAAGTACATAATCTGGAATTCAAAAAACAATTTGCCAAAGGTTATTTAATTAACTTCAATGCAGAGTTTTTCACCTCATTTCTTGCAAAATCTCACTGTATAGACCAGTTACCATTTTTCAGAATTAATGGAAACTTCACTTCTTACCAAATCAAAAAAGAAAAAGCTGAAGAACTACAAGAAATTTTTGATAAAATTAATTTTGAATACAAACAACAAAAAAGAAAATCCGAAGATTTAATCAGGATTTATCTTCTCGAACTGTTTTACTTCATCTTAAATGACGAAGAAAACACAGACGAAAACGTAAATATTACCAATCAAAGAATTTTAATCAATAAATTCCAAAAGCTAGTAGAAGAAAACTACTCTGCCGAACATTATCCCAAATTTTATGCAGACAAGCTTGCTATTACCGCAAATTACCTCAATTTCGTGTGTAGAACCTTTTCCGGCAAAAAAGCTGGAGAAACCATCAGAAACAGGATTATTCTAGAAGCTAAAAGACTGCTCATCAACTCAGAATTAAGCATTTCACAGATTTCATTTCAATTAGGTTTTGAAGACAATTCTTATTTTACAAAGTTTTTCAAAACCCACGCTAAGATTTCGCCTTCCGAATTCAGACAGCATATTAATAAATAAAAATTACCATTTTCCGAAGATTTTTTACAAGAATTTATTGCAATTCTTAGCATACCTTTGTACTGTAAAATTACACACAAGACAAACGCAAAACTTTTCATATTTTTATAAAAACGCAACTAAAATCATAAAATTTTGTTGCGTTTTTCCTTTACAAACCCCTTCTATAAAGCGTTTTCTGACTTTGGCACGGAAATAGAATACCTCATAACAGCAACCCTAAGTTTTTCAATGCAAGACTTTAGAAGCAGCCAAGAAAAACTTATTTAAACATATATAATATGAGAAAATTTTATTTTTTATTAGCCGCTTTCATCGCATTAGGATTTAGTGCACAAGAAGCAGGAAAAGCTGGAGAATTATTAAAAAACGAAGCGAGCAAAACCGAAACTTCTGCAAAAAATGAAGCTTTCGGCAGAAATAACTCTCAAGATAAATCTTCAGTTTTTAGAAATGATAATGGTTTTAGAAATTCTACAGAAAAATCAAGACCTAATTATAATTGGAACCAAAATTACGCTTATGGTTACGCCGAAGTTTTCTTAAGAATTCCAGAGCAAGGTTACTTTAGCATAGAAATTGGTGACCAAAAAATTTCTAACGCATCAGGTAAATTTAGATTTTTTGACTTGATGCCAGGAAACAACGTCATTTCTATCTATGAAAGAAATTTCCTAGTTTACAGAACCAGAATCAATATTAAAAATAATACCAGATTGGTTTTAGACTATTTCACACATCAAGGTTTATATCTTCTAGGAACTTACAACCTAAGAAACAACCACGGAAATGTTTGGAATGACACTTGGAACAGTCCTTACGGAAATGGAAACGGAAATTCTTGGGATCCTTATGATGATTATCAAAACGATTACGGATACGGAGATGCTTACGGAAATGTAATGAGCGATAGAGAATTTTCTTCTTTCATACAAATGTTGAAAAAACAAAGTTTTGATGACAGAAGATTAGATTTTATAAAAAGCCAACTCAATAAAACTGATTTCAACACAAGACAAATCAAAGCGATGATGAAAGAATTTAGTTTTGATAAAAACAGATTAGAATTTGCAAAAATGGCGTATAGAAATTGTGTAGACAAAAGAAACTATTTTGAATTATACGACGCATTTGACTTTGAAAGTTACGCCAGAGATTTGAACAAATTTGTTCAAAACCAAAGATAACCCAATCATTCATTCATATATACAAAAAGTCGGTTTCAGAAACTCTGAAGCCGACTTTCTTTATAGGGAAATACTTCATTTAGTTCGGTTTAATCACCATCAAACCTCGCATTTCATTCTCTTGATATCCTGTTGCTTTATCATTAGGATAGAGTGATTTTATTTTCGCTAAGGTTTCTGGTTTTATATCTTTTTCAGAGCCATGACATTGCAAACACATACTGTTTGTGGTAATTGGCGCATAAAAAACTCCATTATCAAATTTTGCTTCTAATTTTTGTTTCAAAACAAGTTGTTCTTTAAAAAAATCAATATATTTTCTTTCTGTTTCATTTGCTGCATTATCAGGATTTCTATTTTTATCAGAAACTCTTTTTATCGTGACATTATGCTGGTCTTCCAACTGTTTGGTGAGCGGAATGGCGTTTACATTACAAAATTCTAAAGCATTTTCGGCTCCTTTTTCAGAAATTTTCTGCGTAAGATTGGTCACCAAATTCTTTTTGGTTTCTTCGGCGATTTTTTTAAAATCAGCTTTCGTTAATTGTTTTTGCGGAATAATTTCCTTGGGCAAAACACCTTTATTTCCCGTTTCTTTGGAACATTGAATCAAAAACATTCCTGAAACAGCGAGCGTTAAGTAAATTCTGGTTTTCATAATTGTTTTTTCAAATTTGTGAATTTAATGTTTTATTGAGCGTAACTTTTGTTACTTTTACCCAAAGTTAATGAATTATGAAAAATTTTTTTACAATTATTTTGTTATCAAGTTTCGGCATCTTTTTCTCTCAAGAAAAAGACATGTTGAAAGTTTTACATGAACAACAAACCGCTTGGAACAATGGTGACATTGAGGGCTTTATGAAAGGATACTGGAAAAATGATTCACTGCTTTTTATCGGCTCGAAAGGCCCGACTTACGGTTGGCAAAAAACATTAGACAACTACAAAAAAACTTATCCCAATAAAGAAATGATGGGTATTCTAGAATTTTCTGACATTCAAGTGAAAATGCTGGGCAAAAAACATGCTTATGTTTTTGGAAAGTGGAAACTCATCCGTGCAAATGACACTCCTAATGGAATTTACACTTTGGTTTTTCAGAAATTTAATGACGGCTGGAAAATTATTTCAGACCATACAAATTAAATTCATCTGCATCATTTAAAAAAGGAAACTCTTTTCTGAAAGCTTCTAATTTTTGCAAATCTAATTCTGCAAAGATTAAATCTCCATTTTTAGTAGAAACATCTGTTCCATCTGCAAAAAAACAATGGCTACTTTCTTGATATTTCAAGTTATTTCCGTCTTCACCAGTTCTATTTAAGGCAAAAACATAGGCTTGATTTTCGATTGCTCTTGCTCTATTTAATGTTTCCCACGCAAGAACTCTGGTTTCTGGCCAATTCGCGACATTTAGAACTACATCATAGTCTTTTCTGTTTCTCGCAAAAACAGGAAATCTCGCATCAAAACAAACTTGTAATAAAAATCTGAATCCTAAATATTCTACCACTACTCTTTCCGTTCCTGCAGTGTATACTTTATCTTCACCAGTGTAAGAAAAAAGATGTCTTTTATCGTATTGATGGTAAGTTCCGTTTGGTTTTACATAATAAAATCGGTTATAGAATTTGCCATTATCCTTTACAGAAACGCTTCCGCCAATTGCAGCATTTTTAGATTTCGCAAAATTCTTCATCCAAGTCAGTGCAAGTCCTTCTTCGTCTGCTACTTCCTGAGCTTTCATGTAGAAACCAGTGGTAAACATCTCTGGAAGCAAAAATAAATCTGCTTCTAAATCTTTAAATTTTTCTTCTATCAAAAGAAAATTTTCTTGTTTTTCTTTCCAAATAATATTTTGACTTAAACCGATGATTTTCATAATGCTTAGGTTTCAGAATTTTTAAAATGTTTTACAAAATTACCACAAAAGTCTTTTCATAAGGCAACATTACTATAAATTTGTCGTTAGAAAAAACAGAAATTCAAATAAAACTTAAAAATAAATATTCTTATGAAAAAATTAGTATTAGCATTCGCAATGTTGTTCGCAGGACAATTAGCATTTGCTCAAGCATGGCAAGGTAAAGGCGACCAAAAATTACAAATTGGTTTTAATGGTTACGGTAACGGAACTGGCATTACAGGGACTTATGACTACGGAATTTCTAACGTAGTTTCATTAGGAGCTGGAGCTAATTTTTACTTCGATGGTTATGAAGATGACCACAAAGCTTTCGTTTTCGGTAGAGTAAATTTCCACCTTCAAGATGCTCTTAATATGCCAAGCAAATGGGATTTATACCCTGGTTTAGATGTAGGTGTATTAGGAAACACATTCGGTCTAGGTGCACACTTAGGGGTGAGATATTTCTTTAACAACAATGTAGGTGCATTTATAGAAGCTGGTAATAATGGTAGCATAGGTTTATCATTTAACTTCTAGTAAAAACTTAACAATATTTAATGTAAAAGACGCTTTTTGGCGTCTTTTTTTATTTGGTACAGTTTTAGTGAGAGAGAATTATTACATTTGCATAACTTTAAAAAAATTAAAATTTAATGGAATTAGCAACACAGATATTTCAGTTTATATTAAGTATTTCAATTCTCGTTATTTTACACGAACTAGGCCATTTTTTACCCGCAAAATGGTTTAAATGTAGAGTAGAAAAATTCTACTTATTCTTTGACCCATGGTTTTCTTTGGCAAAGAAAAAAATTGGTGAAACCGAATACGGAATCGGTTGGTTACCATTTGGTGGTTATGTAAAAATCGCAGGAATGGTAGACGAAAGTATGGATACAGAACAACTGAAACAACCCGCTCAACCATGGGAGTTCAGAAGCAAAACTGCTTGGCAAAGACTTATCATCATGCTAGGTGGTATTTTCGTGAATCTTATTTTGGCTTGGGCTATTTACACAGGGTTGAACTTATCTGTAGGCGAAAAATACCATGATTTAGCAAAGTTTGAGAATGGAATTGCGGTTTCTGAAGAAGGCGCAAAAATGGGATTGATGAACGGCGACAAAATCTTAAAAATAGATGGAAAACCTGCCGTAAGAATGGAAAATTCTATGATTAATATGCTTCTTGCAAATGAAATCACGGTACTTAGAAATGGTAAAGAAGTTGCTTTTGCACCAAAAGAAGACGGAATTGCCCATATTTTAGGTTCAAAAACGGCTAAATTATATATTACCAACAGATTTGCTCCAGTAGTAGATTCATTGACAGAAGGCCCAGGAAAACAAGCGGGCTTACAAAAAGGAGATCAAATTGTAGCACTTAATGGCAAAAACATTAGATTTTATGATGAATTGACTGACGGATTGGCGGGAAAGAAAAACCAACCCATCACGATAGATGTTCTTAGAAACAATGAGGTTAAAACATTTAGCTTAAATACAGACAAAGACGGGAAAATAGGTTTCAGACCAGATTTTAAACCAGCTGAAGCTGCTTTTGAAAAAACAGTTACCAATCAAGAATACAGCTTTTTACCAGCAGTAGGTAGGGGTTTTGAGAGAACTGTAGAATCTCTTACGATGCAGATTAAGCAATTTAAATTAATGTTTAACAAAAAAATTAAAGGTTACAAAAATGTTGGCGGACCAATTGCAATTGTGAAAATGATGCCTAAAGAAATCGATTGGGTTGCATTTTGGAGTTTTACCGCTATGTTTTCTGCTTGGTTAGCGTTCCTTAACCTGTTGCCAATTCCTGGATTAGACGGTGGTCACGCGTTATTTACGACTTGGGAAATCATCACAGGGAAGCCAGTTCCGCAAAAAGTTTTAGAAAATGCACAAATGATTGGAGTTATCTTTTTAATGGGACTAATGCTATTAATCTTTGGTTCAGATATTTACAAATTTATCATTTCACCATTTTTAAAATAATGTAAATTTTTTCAAAAAATATTTTGCGCAAATAGAAAAAACGTATTATATTTGCACCACTCAAAACAACAAGAGTAGCCTTTTTAGCTCAGTCGGTTAGAGCATCTGACTGTTAATCAGAGGGTCGCTGGTTCGAGCCCAGCAAAAGGCGCCCATCACAAGAGAGTTTTCGATTAGTTTCGAAAACTCTTTTTTTATTTGAGCATGTTTTGAGCAAGGTTTTGGGAGAAGTTCCTGTAAATTTAAAGGAGGGTTAAGTTTAAATAATAAAACCCTATCATTTTTTGACAGGGTTTATTTTGTTTTATTATTAGTATTGAATACCTAGCTGATATTTCTTTTATTAGTGTCTAAAAATATACTTAAAATGAGTTGTAGAAAGAAACGGATTAGAAATCTGAGGCATCGGGGGCTTTTCAATTCAGAGGTAAAACCCGCCTTTTGCAAATACTATGTGCATGTTGCACAACTCAAATATACAAATAAACTTGTATAAAAACGGGGTATTTCGTAAATTTATGTATGCAAGGCAAGAAGAGTTTTAGACCACAATTATTTGTATCGGTCAATTTATTAGACCTAGTTCCCGAGGATAATTTTTACAGAAAATTGCAAACCGAACTCGATTTAGATTTCATTTATAAAGCAACTCAAAAGTATTATGGTAAGGAAGGACAGGAGAGTATAGATCCTGTAGTTTTCTTTAAGATATTGTTGGTGGGATATTTAAACAATATCAATTCAGATAGACAATTAATTGCTTTTTGTAGTGATAGCTTATCGATACGCTTGTTTTTAGGTTATGATGTACATGAGCAACTTCCTTGGCACAGTACCATTAGCCGAACTCGCGGTTTATATGGCGAAGAAGTGTTTTTAAACTTGTTTAAAGAAGTCTTGAAAATGTGCGTTTCTAAAGGCATGGTTCGTGGAAAACGACAAGCGGTGGACAGCGTTTTCATCAAAGCCAACGCCAGTATGGATAGTTTAGTAGAGAAGGAAGTTTTGGAAGATGTTAGTGCTTTTGTAAACGAATTAGAAGAAAACAGCGAATTTAAAACCACCAGTGCAAGGAAGAAGTTGGTAGAGCAGCACCACGCTTGGAAAGCAGAAGCGTATAAAGGAATGCCTAACGCTACAGGAAAAGACAAAATAGATGAATTTGGGAACATCATTCGTCCAAAATATGTATCGAATCATACGCATTATTCACCTACAGATAGCGATGCTAGAGTGAGTGTAAAACCAGGCAAAGCGCGACAATTAAATTATTTTGGACAAATCGTAGTAGACGATGCGCACCATGTCATTACAGGAGCGTGTTCAGATTTTGCGGATAAAAGAGACAGTCAGTGTTTAGAACAAATTGTAGAACTCACAGAAGAAAACCTAAAGGAAAACGGAATAAAGTTACAAGAACTTTTAGCCGATGGTGGTTACAGCAGTGGAGAATCGTTGGCGTATTTACACGAAAAAAATATCAACGCCTACATACCCAACTTTGGACAATACAAACCCGAGCGCGAAGGATTTACCTTCCACAAAGAAGAAAACTATTACCAATGCACAAAACCCGAAGGCAACCAAGCCAAACTGCTTTTCAAAGGCGAAAAAACCGATAGTAAAGGCTACACCAAACGCACCTACCGAAGCAGTGAAACAGATTGTAAAAACTGTCCACTAAGAGAACCTTGTTGTGGTAAAAGCACCAAGTTCAAAAAGCTAGACGACAGCATCCATAAAGAACATTACGACCGCATGCATCAAAAGCTTACACAGAATGAAAAATATGCCAAAAAAATGTCGAGAATAAGAAGTAAAACAGTCGAACCTGTGATTGGAACGTTAGTCAACTTTACGAACATGAAGAGAGTCAATACACGAGGAATCAAAAACGCAAACAAACACGTATTAATGGCAAGTTTAACGTACAACTTGAAAAAATACTTGCGCTTTACCATCAAAAAATCGAGTATTTTAGCTCAAGTTATTTCCCTAAAACAAGGGAAGTGCTTTGCTTTTATGAAAACAGTCTTTCAAAGCATCAACAACTCAATTTTAAGCACCCCAAATTTTATAATTTTGACCGTTAACTAAAAAACAAACCTCTCTAAAATTGCTTCTAAAGAGGTCAAAATTTTATGTTTTTGAAATAGTATTTCTAAAAATGGGAGTTGTGCAACAGTTACCTATGTTATACGCAGTTTTTATTCAACTTTTTCTACTATTCCAAACTGAACTTGATTTTCCTCTATTTTTTCGTATAAATATTTATTATTTTCTATTTTTAAAATTCTGGTTAAAAATTTTGGATTTTCAGTCATCATTTTTTCAGTGTCTTCCGTTGGAATTATAGTGTAGTCGCCGTTTTTATACCAAATGATTTTACCACTGTAAACTTTGCCTTCAAAATTCTCATATTGAACATTATTTCTGCGCTCAAATTCATATTTTGTTGAGTCTTTTGTCTTGTCATCTAAAATTTGGAGAGTAAATTTCCCTGTTTTGAAATTTTGAGGATTTAATTTTGGATCATAATTGATGCATTTTTCCGCATAAACTTTTTTAGGATAATCATTGCCACCAAAAAATATTGAATTAATTAAATTTTGGCAACCTTTTTTATCTTCTCCAATTATAATTTGAGAATAGCCTTTAAAATAAAGTGCACTCCAATTGTTTGGAACAATTTTTAAGGATTTGTCAAGGTTTATAATTGCATTTTTAAAATCTTGATTTTGAATATTTTTCATTGCGGTTTGCATCGCATTTGACCAATCGTCTTTTTGTTGGCTAAAATACAAGAGTGGAAAAAATATAAAAATTAAAATCTTTTTCATTTTTGCGGTATCTGTTTATAAAATTGCGTACAACACTCAAATAGACGAAGTATAAATGTAACACACTTATAACCAATTAAATATTAGTTTGTAAATGATTGTAAGTATTTTGTTCGGTGATTGAGTTTCTGCTTATTAGTTTCTAACAAATTTAATTAAAATAAATGATTTAAGTTTTGGAGACTACTCATCATTGGAATTTAACCAATATTTTATTAAATCGGTAAACTTTTTTGAACACAAGTCTAGGACAACTTCCTGTAAATTTAAAGGAGGGTGAAGTTTAAAATTTACTATTTAACGAATAATAAATCGTTCATTAACAACCTTTTATGTTTTTTATCATGTTTTTTTTCCTGCTGAAAACACGTAAATTTATAGAAACAAAACTTTTATGAAAACAAAACTACTTAATTCTTTTATCCTGTTTCTATTCTTGTTTTTCATCAATGGATTAACAGCACAATATTTCACTGAAAATAATATCTATTATCAAATAACTTCTTCTACTGCGCCTCTTAAAGTAAAGGTAATGAACCCCAATGGAACTAGTGGTGGTGGTTACACAGGAGATATAACAATCCCATCTACTGTTTCCAATGGAGGCAACACATACATTGTCACTGAAATCGGTTATCGAGCATTTTATGCTTGCGCAGGATTAACATCTGTTACCATTCCCAATTCGGTTACTTTTTTTAATTCGGAAGCATTTTCTAATTGCACAGGATTAACATCTGTTTCTATTCCTAATTCTGTTACTTCTATTTGGGATTGGGCATTTTACAAATGTTCAGGATTAACAACTATTACTATTCCTGATTCGGTTACATTTATTGGGGATTATGCTTTTTCTGCTTCAGGATTAAGCTCTATTTCTATTCCTAATTCTTTTACTTCTATTGGTAGAGGCATATTTAGATATTGTACAGGATTAACATCTGTTTCTATTCCTAATTCTGTTACCTCTATTGGTAATGAGGCATTTAATGGTTGTACTGAATTAACCTCTATTTCTATTCCTGATTCAGTTACCTCTATTGGGAATTTAGCATTTTATAATTGCAATAAATTAACATCCTTTACATCTTTGGCAACAACTCCTCCAAGTCTTGGAAGTAATGTGTTTTACGGGACATGGCAGAAAAATTGCGCCCTTTTTGTTCCTGAGAATTCTAAAACAGCTTATGCTGCAGCCTCTCAATGGAATGGTTTTAAAAATGTAAACACTTATCTATCAACAACAGAAACAAAGAATAATCTTTTGAAAGTTTATCCTAATCCTGCAAAAGACTATGTGGTAATTTCTAACATTTCAAAAGGAGAAAATATTAGTGTTTACGATTTATCTGGTAAAATATTGTTTCAAACTAAATCTATCGGAAACTCTGTAAACATTAATACATCAGCTTACAAAAATGGAATTTACTTGGTTAAAGTAGGAGAAAACACAACAAAAATAATGGTGAGCAAGTAACAAAACTTTAAAAATATCAACAATAAAAAAAGATTTGCCGATTTATCTGGTTAGAGCCCAGCAAAAGCACCAAAACCATCACAGTAATGTGGTGGTTTTTTGTTTTTATTTAATTCTCAGTATTATATATAATTATAAAATATAGAATTCGTCATTTAAGAAGACTTTTTGGTTAAAAAAGGTATACTTTTCGGTAAACTCAAAATAGCTTTTTAAAAATTATTTTTCTTCCCAGAATTTGAGAAAATTAATCTCAGATATAGCAAATATCATCTGCTGAACTTGCTTCGAAATTTAAAAAACTCCAAAAAATCTCATACCTTTGTAACTATGAAACAATTCTCATCAAAACGCAGCATTCAGATTTTAGGGCACGTTCTTCAGCAATATGGTATAAACAAAATGGTAATTTCGCCAGGAAGCAGAAATGCTCCACTTGCTATTCATTTTTCAGAGCTAGATTCTTTTGAATGCTTCAGCATCGTAGACGAAAGAAGCGCTGCTTTTGTAGCGATGGGAATGGCAAAATCGCTTAAACAACCTATTGCAATTTCTTGTACCTCTGGTTCTGCTGCTACCAATTATTATCCTGCTGTGGTAGAAGCATTTTATCAAAACGTTCCTCTTCTAGTACTTACTGCAGACAGACCTACAGATTTTGTGGATTTATTTGATGGGCAAACGATTCGTCAAAAAGATTTGTTTCAACAGCATTCTTACGGAGATTTTCAGCTTTTGGAAGATGACAAAGAAAATGCTGAAGAAGAGAACTTAAAAATCGTAAAAACAGCGATAGAACTGTGTTTCGAGAAACAAGGGCCGGTTCATATCAATATTCCGCTTACAGAACCATTATACCAGTACGCTACAGAATTGCCTGTCTTTCCTAGCATAGAGAAAACCATTCAGAAAAGAGATTTCGAGATTTCCTCTACCCTAGTTTCTGAATTTAATGTAGCTAAAAGAATTTTGATTTTAGCAGGAACGCTTGACAAAAATCCTAAACTCCAAAGTTTATTGTCGCAATTCGTGAAAAATCATTCTGTGGTAGTGCTTACAGAAGCGAATTCTAATCTCTATCACGACAAGTTTTTCAATCATATTGACCGATATGTCTTCAACTACAGCGAAGAAGATTTCAAAACCTACGCTCCAGATTTACTCATTACGATTGGTCAAAACGTAGTTTCTAAAAAAGTGAAAGAATTTTTGAGAAAAGCAAAACCTCAAAATCATTGGCATATTGATGAATTTTGGCAACCGAATACGTATTTTGCTTTAACTCAAGAAATCAAAACAAAACCAGAAATTTTCTTCAGTCAGTTGTTGAAATTTGCCAAGTTAGAACCTTCAGCTTATTTCAATCTTTGGGATGTTCTTCGTGATAAAAAAGATGCAAAACACGATGAATATTGCAAAACAATAGATTTTTCAGATTTTAAAATTTTCCAAATTTTAGAACAAAAAATTCCGAGTAATTACAATATTCATATTTCTAATTCTTCGGCGATTCGCTATGCAGAATTGTTCCCATATTCACAAAATCACAACATTTATTGCAACCGTGGAACCAGCGGAATAGATGGTTCTACTTCTACTGCGATGGGTTTTGCGATGATGAACGAAAATCCTACGATTTTGATTTCTGGCGAACTTGGATTTTTCTATGATATTAATGGACTTTGGAACAATTACATTCCGCCGTACACTAGAATTATCGTGATGAATAACGGTGAAGGAAATATTTTTAGAATTATTCCCGGACCTACAACTTCTAATGCAATAGACGAATTTATTGCGACCAAACATCAGAAAAACTGCGAAAATCTAGCTAAACATTTCGGTTTTGGATATTTTAAAGTGGAAGACGAAGATACTCTGTTAAGAGTTTTAGACAATTTCTTTAAGCCAGAAGCTAAACCAAAAATCTTAGAAATCAACACTGCCGATATTCAAAACGCAGAAGTTTTGAAAGAATATTTTAAGTTCTTGAAGTAAGGTTTCCTGAAGTTTAAACGTCTAGATAATCAGAACTTTCTGGTAAATTTACAATTCTTTCGATGGGATAAATAAACATATCATCGAAATCATTCATGGCGTTAATCAACTGAAAGTGAGAAAATTCCTTAATGTTTTGAAGCGTAATTTCGGTTTCTTTTATCTTCTTTTCGTGAAGCAAATGTTGGCGCATCACACCGTTTAACAGATAAGTAGTCGGCGTGAACCATTCTTTACCTTTCAAAAAAAGAATATTGGTATAAGAAGTATCCGTAATGTGATTATTCTTCACCACAATGATTTCTTCTGTTTTAGCTTTGGTTTTCATTCGTTCAAATTCCTTTCTATCTTCAAATTTGAAAGAATAATCGTAAGAATTATTTTCCACCAACTGAAAATTTTCTATTTCGGGAATCGCATAAGGAATGAGTTGTGTAGTGAATTTTTTATCTAAATCATACACGATGCGCAGTTTGTACAAACCATCTTCATCATGTTCTAAATTTTTAAAAATTTTAGCCAAATCTATAGAACCTTCTTTGCCAAAATGCGCAAAAGTTTGGTTCACTCGTTTTTGATGTAAGTCTAGCAAAAAGGCTTTTTGGTCTTCTATTTTAATGCTTTCAATGAATCGGGACATAAATTTTGTTTTTCATTTCTTGGTATTCATCTGCTAATTTACTCAAATGTGTAATTCCACCGCCACTTCGGAATGTTAAATTTCCACCATTTTGTTGAATAAACCGAATCATCACACAAGAATCTAAATTCTCCCCATCAAAATAACCGCAAACTCCTGTATAAAAGCCTCTTTCATAAGTTTCGGCTTCTAATATAATTTCTAAGGTTTTGGGTTTTGGAGCGCCCAAAATACTTCCTGCAGGAAGTAAGGTTTTCATCAAACTTCCTATTTTATTTTGAAATTCTGGCTTTACTTTTCCCGAAATTTCAGAACTCATCGCATAGAGATTTTTGTTTCGGGTTTTTAAGAAATCTATCCTCTGGAATTCATCTAATTTTACCCATTCTGCAACCATGCTCAAATCGTTTCTAAGCAAATCTACTACAGTGTAATGTTCTGCTTTTTCCTTCACCGAATTTTTTAGTTCATATACAGCATTTGGAACAGAAGCTTCAATAGTTCCTTTCATAGGATGAGTAAAAATCTCATGATTTTTAATTTCTACAAAAGTTTCTGGCGAAAAAAAAGTAAAATTCTCTGGGAATAAAATTTTGTACTTTGCTTCAGATTGATAAAAAATTTCTTCTAAAGAAAGATTAGTCTCAATTGCCGTTTCACAAGTGTAATTAATCAAATAAGAATCTCCTAATTTCAAATGATTTTGCACGATTTCGAAGCCTTTTTGGTAATCTTCTTTGGATTGAGGAAAAGATTTCCACGAGACTTCTTTTGGTTCAAAAGTTGATTTTTGAACATTTTTAAAACTAGGAAAATCCACTAAAATTTTCTTGGCTCTCAAATCTTCTTCATTGAAAATGAGCACATTCTCCATTAAAAAATCAATCACAAAAAAGAAAGGAACTTTCTGCAGAGAAAGCTCATCCATTTCTGAAAATTTCTGTTTGTTGATTTTTAACATCGCGCAAATTTACAAATTAGAACTTGAGATTTTAGATTTTTAAAAAAATAAGCCGTTTCTCTTTTTACGATTTTACGATTGCTCTACTTTACATCAAAAAACATTACTTTTGCAGCATGAATCAAGAAAATTTACCAAAGGCAAAAATCACTTTAGACGAGGTGATCAATCAGTCTTTTAGATATTGGAAAGCTACGCTTTCGTTTCAGTTTGTGGTGACCGTTTTATATTTTGGGATAATTTTTATTTCAGGATTTCAGTTAGTGCAGTATTATTTCGGAGATCAATTACACATTTTCACGCCAGAACTTTTACAAGATCCTATAAAATTTAATGTGAAAATAAGAGAACTTCTCGCAACGGAAAACGGAAGTTATTTCCAAATTGTTCTATCATTGTTAAAAGCATCACTTTTCCCATTATTTATTGGGCTTTTAAGAGTATATACTTTAATTGATGAAGGCAAAAAACCTAGTATATCAGAAGTTTTAGATGGTTATAAAGGAAGTAATTTCTTTAAACTTTGGGGTTATGCAATTTTCTGGAATGTTATTTTCAGTTTTGGAGTTTCATTCTTTTTCATTCCTGGTGTTTTATGGGTATTTCTTACTGTTTTTGTAGGTCCGTTACTCTATTTCACGCCTATGAGAATGCTAGAAGCCATCAACATCAGCGCAAAAGTAGCTTGGGCAAACTGGACTATCGTTTTACCTTGTGCCATCATCGCATTTTTATTCAGTTATAGCGGATTTATCTTGTTTTTCGTAGGATTTTTATTCACTTATCCTTTTTGGAATGCTATTATTTATACTTTATTCAAAAGATTCTTCAGCATTAAATTTGTATAAAATGTAACGAAACTTTGAGAAAATTAACTAATTTTGGTAGAACTCAATTGAAAAAACTATGGAAAATTTTACCGAAGTAAACCAACCTATTACACCCAAAAAGGAAATAGGAAGTATTCTTTCTCATGCATTCGAAAATTTTACGGGAACTTTTTTATATGCATTAGTCTTTGTAGTCATTTATCTTTTAGCGTATTTCATTTTTAATGGCGCACTGTCTTTATTGATTCCAGGCGGTAGCGATTATCAAAATGAAGTCATGAAGGTGATGAATGATTTCGTAGAGAAACAAAAATATGACCTCAACGCTATTACTGAGCTACAAAATAGTTTAGATGCTGCCAAAACTACTGCAGTAATGATTTCTGAAGTGATTTCTAAAAGTATTACTTCGGCATTATTAGCTCCTTTAGTGGTAGGAATTATTTACATTTCTTATCAGTTCAGCGCTAAAAAAGAGGTAGAATTTGGAGATTTATTCATCGGTTTCAGACAGAATACCGTACAAATCATCATTTATGGATTCATTACTACAGCGCTTATTCAAACTGGTTTAGAAATCAACATGCTGATTGGTGTATACCTTTCTTTTGCATTCTTTATAGGATTACCGATTGTGTTTTTCGAAAACACCTCAGCAGTAGAAGGTATTAGAAAATCATTTTCTCTGGTTCATGCTAATTTTATAACCGTTTTGGTATTGTGGATTTTAGCAGGAATTATAGCTTGTGCAGGTGTTTTATTTTGCTTGGTTGGGATATTATTTACTTACCCATTCTTCTTTACAGCAAGATATTCTATCTATTCTGCAATTTGCGGAGCGCCATACGAAGTAAAATCTTAAAATTTTATAAACAATTTACAGAAAGCAACAGATTTTACTGTTGCTTTTTTTATTAAATTCGCATTAAAACAAAACAAATGCACCCAGACCAAATCAGCAATAACAAAATCCGTCAAGTTTTCATGTTGGCGGTCATTATAATTCTTTCAGCGATAATATTATACAATCTCAGTGATTTTTTGCCATCATTATTAGGAGCCATCACATTGTATATTATTTCTAGAAGTTGGAATTTTAAACTCGTAGAAGAAAAAGGCTGGAAACCTTGGGTTGCTGCATTGGTCATTATCTTAATTTGTCTAGTCATCATCGTGATTCCCACGTATTTCACTATTGAAGTTTTAGTCAATAAAATAAGTGATGCAAAAGCTTATACAGAGAGTATTACAGATTTCTTTTTAAAAATAGAAAGTTATATTCGTGCCAAAACAGGGTTTGAAATTTTAAGTGGCGGAAATCTAGAAAAAATCACAGGATTTGCTACGCAAGCTTCCACTGCTATTCTGAATACTACAGTTAATATGATTAGTATAATTGTAGGTATGTTTTTCATTTTGTACTTCATGCTTACTAAAGGAAGATTATTCGAAAGAATTCTTACCTCTATTTCTCCTCTAAAGAAAGCGAATGACCAAAAAATTGGCGAAAAATTTACGAAAATGGTAATTGCTAATGCGGTAGGAATTCCAGTTGTAGCACTTGTTCAGGCAATAGTTGCATTGATTAGTTATTTTATTTTTGGCGCCCCAAGTCCTTTATTGTTGTTTATCCTTACTTTTATTGGCAGTATGATTCCGATTGTAGGAGCTGCTATTATTTATGTACCAGTCGGTTTATTTATGCTTGCAAGTGGTGATACTTTTGGCGGACTCGGCATTCTAGCTTATGGATTTTTAGTAGTGGGATTGGTAGATAATGTTTTCAGATTTACTTTTTTGAAAAAACTAGAAAACATCCATCCATTAAATACCGTTTTTGGAATTATTTTAGGACTAAAGATTTTCGGCTTTTTTGGTTTAATATTTGGGCCGATTTTAGTTTCTATCACTATTCTACTGATGCAAATTTATGGAGACGAATTTTCTGAAGAAACAGAAGATTCTCCGAATGACATCGTTCTTCCCGAAAGCGAAAGCCCACTTCAATCAAAAATTGATATTGATATTTAAAAAAAATGCAAGGAATTAACCCCGAAATATTAAAAGAAATCTGCGAGGTAAAAATGCCTTTCGGAAAACATGCTGGAATCGTTTTGGCAGATTTGCCTATTTCTTACTTAGAATGGTTTCACCGACAAGGAATGCCAAAAGGAAAACTCGGCATGCAACTTTCTACGATTTATGAAATAAAAATCAATGGTTTAATGGATTTACTTACTCCAATTCGTGATGAAGTGAATTATGAAAAATCAAAGAAAAGAGTTTATAAATTTTAGATTGAATCTTTTTTAAGTTTTCAACGCAGCAATCTCATCTCGCAATTTTGCAGCGGTGATGAAATCTAGATTTTTCGCAGCCGCTTCCATCGCTTTTTGTTTTTCGGCGATGAGTTTTTCTACATCTACGCTTCCGTAAGCAGCACGTTCTTCAGCAACTTGACGAATAATTTCTTTTTGGGTATAAGAAGTATCAGGGAAATCTTTGGCTCTTCCCACCAAATGTTCAGAAATTTTCTTGTTAAGTGCAGTCGGAACTTTATTGTGTTCTAAATTGTATTGTGTTTGTTTTTCACGGCGATAATTGGTTTCATCAATCGCTTTTTGCATAGAATTGGTAATTTTATCGGCGTACATAATTGCTTTTCCGTTGATATTTCTCGCGGCTCTACCAATGGTTTGGACCAAAGAACGACGAGAACGCAACATTCCTTCTTTATCCGCATCGAGAATTGCTACCAGTGAAACTTCCGGTAAATCTAAACCTTCTCTCAAAAGATTTACGCCCACCAAAACATCAAATAATCCCGTTCTTAAATCTTGCATGATTTGGATACGCTCCAAAGTTTCTACATCTGAGTGAATATAACGAGTTCTAATACCAAATCTGGTAAAATATTTAGTGAGTTCTTCTGCCATTTTCTTGGTTAAAGTCGTCACCAAAACACGTTCGTCTTCTTCTACCCTTTTTTGAATTTCTTCGATTAAATCATCGATTTGATTCATGGTAGGCCTTACTTCGATAATTGGGTCAAGAAGTCCAGTCGGTCTTATAATTTGTTCGGTATAAATTCCTCCAGATTTTTCCAATTCATAATCAGCAGGAGTCGCAGAAACGTAAATCACTTGATTCTGCATTTCCTCAAATTCTGGAAATTTCAGCGGTCTGTTATCCATTGCAGCGGGAAGTCTGAATCCGTACTCCACCAAAGCCTCTTTTCTGCTTCTATCACCACCATACATTGCGTGAACTTGCGGAAGTGTAGCGTGAGACTCATCAATCACCATCAAATAATCTTTCGGAAAATAATCTAACAAGCAGAACGGTCTAGAACCAGGCATTCTTCCGTCCATATAACGAGAATAATTCTCAATTCCAGAGCAATAACCGAGCTCTTTTATCATTTCCAAATCCAATTCGGTACGTTCTTGCAAACGCTTGGCTTCAATTGGCTTATCAATAGAATTAAAAAAGTCGACTTGTTTTACCATGTCGTCCTGAATCTCTCTAATTGCCGAATTTAAAGTTTCTTTGGAGGTAACAAATAAATTGGCTGGATAAATATTTATTTGGTCAAAACTAGAAGTTACGTTTCCTGAAATGACATCAAAACTTTGAATTTTTTCGATTTCATCTCCGAAAAATTGCACTCTAATTCCGTTATCAGCATATGCTGGATAAACATCTATCACGTCTCCTTTTACTCGAAATGTACCTCTCGCAAATTCATTTACACTTCTAGAGTACAACGCATTTACCAATTTATGAAGAAAATCTGTTCTAGAAATTTTAGAATTGACTTCTAATTCTATCAAAGATTTATTGAACTCTGTAGGATTTCCAATACCGTAAATACATGAAACTGAAGCAACTATTAAAACATCTCTCCTTCCGGAAAGTAAACTTGCCGTAGCCGAAAGCCTTAGTTTTTCTACTTCTTCATTAATAGACAAGTCTTTTTCTATGTAGGTCCCAGACGAAGCAATGTAAGCTTCTGGCTGATAATAATCGTAGTAAGAAACGAAATATTCTACCGCATTATCTGGAAAAAACTCCTTGAATTCCATAAAAAGTTGAGCCGCCAAAGTTTTATTATGCGCTAAAACTAAAGTCGGTTTTTGAACTTTTTCAACCACATTTGCAATGGTAAAAGTCTTACCAGAACCAGTAACACCTAGCAAAGTCTGATATTTCTCTCCGTTTTGTAAACCTTCGGAGAGTTTTTCAATAGCTGCGGGCTGATCACCTGTTGGTGCAAATTCTGAGTGAAGTTTGAAATTCATGAGTGTGAATAAAGAGCAAAGATAACAAGAATAGAAAGAAAAAAAGAGCAGAAATTTCTGCTCTTTTAAAAATTATCTAAAATTTTGAAAATCTTGAATATATAGTCCTTTTGCAGCATTCGTAGGATTAAATCTTTGCAGATTTTTATTTTCAAAACTGCTGGTAGCAGTATTACTCATTCTGAATGTTTGACCTGTAATAAGCTCTAAGGCTTTTTTCAAAAATGGGTCTCTTACATCACCAAAAGCGGTCAGGTTGTTAAAAATAGAATAAGGATTGATGGCATAATCTGGATTAATGTATGTGGGATTTACATCTTTATCTTTGTTATAATAAGAAAAAGTAATTGGCTGTAATTGCCAGTTATGCTTCGTATTTCTGTTTGCATAAGAAGTATAATCTTGAGAAGGTGAATCATATAATGTAATAGAACCTACAAATTTCCCTACTGTATCATAACCAATAGTTACCACATTTACGTATTTTTTAAGACACTGAACAGTAAGCTCGCTTGCTGATGCTGTTTGAAAATTCACCAATACATACACCTTGGTAAGATTAAGACTGTTTATAGCTTGTGTTCCAGATTTTTCTGGCCTGTTATTAACCAGGCTATAAGTATTTACTTGATTGCTCAGATAATCAAAGCCGTCCTCGCTATTATGTTTATTATTAAAATCTAAATAAACATACGGACTGCCGCTAAAATTATTATTAATCATTCCTGCTAACGCTATCGCAGTTTCTAGAGAACCACCTCCGTTATATCTTAAATCTAGAACCAATTCATTGATTCCATCTGTTTTCATTTGTGCAAAAGCAGCATTTAATTCGTCATTATAATCTGCTTTGAAGGCATTAAATACTAGATAACCAATATTTTTAGTGCCGTAAACTTTTTTCTCGTAATAAGCGACAGGATTTTCATCTATGTCAGCTTGAGTAATGGAAATAGAAGAGGTTTTATCTGTAGTAATAATCCCTGTGCTTAACAATTGTACAGTAGCAGCAAGTGTAATATTTACTTGACTATTATATAGTAAACTTGAATTACTAAGCGTTAAAGGAGAACCGTTTACTTTAGTAATTACATCACCTCGTTTTAAACCAGCTAAAGCTGCAGGTGAATTAGGCACCACGTAATTTACAAGAGCAACAGCATTAGTATTGGTATTGTCTTTAGGGTAAATTCCTATATCAAATCCTCCACTTTTCTCTACTTCAGCAATTTTAGAAGAATATACAATTTCATTATTATTTTCAATCCAAGAAAATCTATCGACTGTCTCTCTCTGATAAAGTAAAGAATAAAACAACTTGTCTGGAGTCTTTCCATTTAAAAAATTAGCATATGAGGTGAGATTATCATCAAAAGAATCTGCTAGATTAGGAACATTGGGTTGCCAATAATACCAAGAGTTCATTGCCTTCCAAACAAAATTATTAATTTCATCAGGCTTAGTAGTAGTAGAACCAGAGTCATTATTGTCATCTCTAGAACAAGAGATAAATACTAATGTCAAAAATAGTGCGTTAAATAGGTATTTAAGTTTCATTTTTTTGAATAGATTTGTAAATTAATTAAACGATAAATTTATGAAAATTAGTATAATAAAAACATTTTTAGCCGCAATCTTTATCACAATTATAGCAACTTCTTGTAAATCAAGTGCTTTACCAAAGGTGAAAAATGCTACATACTCTTCTTATTCTAATGCTGATCAAAAAGGGTATTGGGTAGAATTTGAACTAAGTCATGATTCTATTGCTCCTAAATCAGTAGTTCTTAATAATATTTTACAAGAAATAACTCCAGAAAACAAAACAAATAAAAAATTCAAAGTCAATGTAATAGCTCAATCTACCGCAATTTTTGGATTCAAACCTAAGTTAGTAGAAAAAGAAAATGGCATTTATTTTGTTACAGATACGGCAGATGTTTTTAAACCGGTAAATTTTAAACTAAAATAATTTTTTTTTAAAATAGATTATTTTTGCGCCCGTTTAAATTACATGTAAAAAGTATTATTATGAAAAAAATTTTAGCAAGCGCGATGATTTTAGCAATAGGTTCTGCAAGTGCTCAAACTGTTGCTTACAAAGGAACTGGTGATGTAAAAGTGAATATTGGAGCTAATTTACAAGATGGAGGAACAGGAATAGTTTCTTCTGTAGATTATGGCTTAGGAGATAGTTTTTCTGTTGGCGCACAGGCCGGATATCTTCTAGGTGTTAAAGAAATCGGTGGAGAAATCCCAAAATTCGGTGCTAGATTTGATTTAAAGGTAAGATTAAACGCTAATCTTGGAAGTGTAATGAAATTGCCTTCAAATGTAGATGTATATCCAGGATTAAACCTTGGAGTTAAAAATTTCGGCGGACATCTTGGAGCAAGATATTTCTTCGATAAAGGTTTTGGACTCTATACAGAAATGCAATTCCCAATCGCGAAATACAAAAAATCTGAAACCGTTTTCGATGATTTAAACAATCAATTTGCTGTAAATATTGGAGTATCTTTTGATATTGACAACTAAAAAACTTTATAAAAAATACAAATGCCGAGAAAAATCTCGGCATTTTTTATGCTTGTTCTAGCTTTACTGTAAAATGTCTTAAAATTTCTGATTCCCAAGTGATTTTGTACCCTTTTGTAATCTCATCTCTTCGGTCAAAAACATTCTTAAGCGCTGCTGCAATATACTGAATATGATTATCGGTATACGTTCTTCTTGGCAATGCCAATCTTACCAATTCTAGTTTTGGATAACGATTTTCTCTGGTTTCTGGGTCTCTATCTGCTAAAATAGTTCCTATTTCCACCCCTCTAATTCCTGCCTCTTTATAGATTTCTAAAGCCAATGTTTGCGCAGGAAATTCTTCTCTTTTTATATTCGGAAGAAACTTCAGCGCATCTAAGAAAACAGCGTGACCGCCAATTGGTTTCTGAACAGGAATTCCGTATTCTATCAAGAGATTTCCCAAAAGTTCTACTTGAGAAATTCTACTTTCTAGGTATGGAAATTCAGTTGCTTCGTCTAAACCTTGCGCAAGTGCAGCCATATCTCTTCCCGCCATTCCACCGTAAGTGATAAAACCTTCATAAATAATAGTGAAATTAGACGCTTTTCTGAAAATTTCCTCGTCATTTAAAGCGATAAAACCACCAATATTTACCAACCCATCTTTTTTAGAACTCATGGTCATCCCAATTCCGTAAGAAAACATTTCTCTACAGATTTCTTTGATGCTCCAATTTTTGTAATTTTCTTCTCTTTGCTTAATGAAATAAGCATTTTCGGCAAATCTTGCAGCGTCAAAAATCACTGGAATCCCATATTGATCCGAGAGATTTTTAACCGCTTTTATATTTTCCAAAGAAACGGGTTGTCCGCCAGAAGTATTACAAGTAATGGTAATCAAACAAAACGGAATTTGTTCTTTTGGATAAGATTGATAAACTTTTTCTAATTTTTGAATATCTAAATTTCCTTTGAAAGGATGAAGGTTTTCTATATCAAAAGCCTCATCAATCGTACAATCCACTGCATGAGCTTTTCTGAATTCTATATGCCCTTTGGTGGTATCAAAATGAGAATTTCCAGGAATAATGTCATTTTCTTTAATCATCGTAGAAAAAAGCACATTTTCTGCAGCTCTACCTTGATGAACGGGTAAAAGAAACTGAAATCCCGTTAATTTTTCGACTTGTTTTTGGAGTTTTTCGAAGGAGCGAGAACCGGCATAAGATTCATCTCCAGTCATGAGTTCTCCCCATTGTTTATCACTCATTGCTCCCGTTCCTGAATCGGTAAGCAAATCGATAAAAACCTGAGAAGATTTTAAATTAAATAAGTTATAGTGCGCTTCTTGAAGCCAAAGCTCTCTTTGTTCGCGTGTAGATTGATAGATTTCTTCCACCATTTTTATGCGGAAGGGTTCTGCGTAAGGAAGTTTCATTAAATGAATAATTTAAAATTAAATAATTAAATTTTGAGAATTCTAAAAATGAAAAGCAACCATTGACTCTTTCATTTTTTAATTATTTAATTTATAAATCATTCCGGTGCTTTGAAAACGTTTTTATCACTGTGGAAGCCTGCCACTCCACCAGAAACTGCAAATTTCATAGCTTCGGCAGCGTTCATTCCCACTACAGGTTTTATGTTTTTTTCTTCGGTGACAATTACCCAGCCAGAAATAGCGTAAGAATGAGGCAAATACACCGCCACAAAATTGTGTTTTTCTACTTCGCCCATTTCTTTTTGAGTCAAAAATCCAATTCTCCAGATTTCTGGATTTTCATTGGTTTTTACCCAAACTGGCGTGTTAAATTTTTTCTTATCTCCTACAAATGAAGACATTACATCTTTAGTAGGTGTGTAAATATGTTTTACTCCTGGTGTTTTTTCTAAAAAATGGTCTAAACTTTCGAAAACTACTTTACCAAAAACAAATTTGTTAAAGAAATAACCTACTCCAGAAATAAATAGAATTAATGACAAAAAGCCAACACCTGTTCTATTGAGATAGGGAAAGAATTTTTCAAACGGAATGATATTATCAATGGTGTCAAAAACCAAAAAAATGAGATACAAAGTAGCCGCGATAGGACCAATGATAATCAGCCCTTTCAAGAAAGATTTCACGAAAAGATTTAAGTAGTCTTCGGGTTTTGGCTTTTTAATTCTCACTTTCTTAAAAATATCGCAGTAAAGATAATAATTTCATAAACTTTCTGATAAAAAATGTAAACTAAATTTTAATGTTTCATTCTACTTTTACCACACCAAAATATTAACAACTATTAAATCACAAAACCTATGAAAAATTTACAGAAAATGAGTGCAAGTTTATTTGCATTATTGGTAAGCTTTTTAGCATTTGCTCAAGAAAAAGCAGTAGAGGTAACCACTTCTACCACTACCACCACAGAAGAATGGTACACTAATCCGCTATATTGGGTTATAGGAGCAGTAGCTCTTATTGCAATTATCGCGATTGTATCAAGAGGTAGCAACAAAGATTAATCTCCTTTGATTAAAAAAGCTCATCAAAATTTGATGAGCTTTTTTATTTTTAACCATGAATGGTTTCTTTATTTCCGTAAGATTTTATGATTTCGCCTTCATATTGCAACCATTCTTCCCAGCGTTTGTTTACTTTTTCTGGGTCGCCTAATTGTCTTGCAAAACTGATGAAAGTAGTGTAATGATTGGCTTCAGAAATCATCAATTCTTTGTAGAATTCTTTCAGTTCTTCGTCTTTTATGTTTTCTGTCAAAACTTTAAAACGCTCACAACTTCTCGCTTCAATCATCGCTGCAAAAAGCATTTTGTCTATAATTAAATCTTCTCTACTTCCTTGAATAATGAATTTAAAAAGTTGATTTACATAATCGTCTTTTCTGGTTCTTCCTAAAATATAACCTCTCTTTTTGATGATCTCGTGAACTTGATTGAAATGGTCCATTTCTTCTTGTGCGATTGCCAAAAGTTCGGTCACAATTTCTGTATGTTCAGGAATCATTGTGATTAAACCAATCGCATTGGTGGCAGCTTTTTGTTCGCACCAAGCGTGATCTGTAAGGATTTCTTCTAAATTTCCTTCTGCTATATTTGCCCAACGTGGATCTGTAGGTAATTTTAATTTGAACATTTTATTTCTAATTTTTTGCAAATTTACATTAATTCTCGGCAGTTTTCTTTCTTAGAAACTCTAAAACTTTCCAGCCATAATCGTCTACTTTCTTCAAAACTTCTGCGAAAAGGATGGCTAAAATTACATTCAAAACATAAACAATCACCATCAAAACCCAAATATTTATGCTGTCTTTGAGTGGCGGTATTAAAAAATACACTACTGAAGAGCTCATTCCTTGCGCAAAATAATAGAAAATGGCGTTTTTACCAATGTAGTTAATGAAATTGTCTTTAGTGATTTTCAATCGGTTATACAATACAAAAATGGTCACCAAAGAAAGTAAACTCCACACGATGTAAGGGATTTTTGGCGGAAACTTTTGCTTATTAAATTTATAGAAAACTTCGTTCCCGAAATACCAGAAAACCAAAACCAAACTCAGTGCAACTAAACCATACAACATTGGAACGAAAACATTTTTAATTCTTTTTCCTTTCAATTGAGTAGCGATTAAGAAAATGGCCAGATAAAAAGCAACGTAACCTACTTGTCCGCTAGGATAATACGGCGCAAAGTTTTTCATCACATCATTATCAATATTGAAATAAACCGTGAGCGCTAAACAAACTCCTATTAACCATTTGATATGTTTAGGGAAAAATTTCAAGGCTAAAACTCCAAAAACGGTTACGATGTAATAGACTTTAAGATACCAGAAGCTCCCCATCACTACAGGAAAACTATCACAATTGCTATAGCTGTGAAGCCACCAATTACCGAGCATATCCCAATTAAACGCGGAATCTAAATTTGGCACACCATATTTAGTCCCGAAAACCGTATAATAGGACTGCATTCCTTCTGCTCCAAAAATATTGAAGATTCCGAGCTTCATAAATCCATCAAGGAAAAACAAGAACGTCACGAAAATCATATACGTCACCTGAAGTTTCAGTAATCTGTACAAAGTTTTCTCTACATTATTCCCAGAAGTTAAGCCACTTAAAGCAAAAAATACGGGAACGTCTATGAGTAGGCTGAGCGTTCTCACTTCCGAAGGAAGGTAGAGCTGACCGCTCCAAAAAGCAGTATGAATAAAAATAATAGAAAGAGTAGCCAAACCTTTGGCAAAATCAATGTAGAGGTCTCGTTTCATATAGTTTATTAAGTAATTTCAAATTTACAATTTATCAGTGTAAATAAAAAATTTTAGCATTATTGTGGATAACTCAAAAATATTTCTTACTTTTGCACCCTGAATTAACTAAAAAAATTATAAACAATGTTAGCAATCGTAGAGATAGCAGGGCTTCAATACAAAGTTGAGCAAAACCAAAAGTTGTTTGTAAACCGTCTAAAAGGAGAAAAAGGAGACAAAGTTTCTTTTGATAAAGTTCTTCTTACTATTGACGGAGCAATCACTGTAGGTGCCCCAGCTGTAGAGGGAGTTTCTGTACAAGCAGAAATCCTAGACCATGTACAAGCAGATAAAGTAATCGTTTTCAAAAAGAAAAGAAGAAAAGGTTACAAAGTGAAAAATGGTCACAGACAACAATTAACTCAAATTCAGATTGTATCAATCGGTGGTGCTGAAGCTCCAAAAGCTAAAAAAGCTACCAAAAAAGAAACAACTGAAGAAGTAGTAGCAGAAGAAAAACCAGCTAAGAAACCAGCTGCTAAAAAAACTGCTAAAAAAACAGAAGAATAATTTTTAAAAACCAAAAAACCTTAAAATAAAATGGCACACAAGAAAGGAGTTGGTAGTTCCAAAAACGGTAGAGAATCTCACTCTAAAAGATTAGGTGTGAAGATTTTCGGTGGACAAAGCGCTATTGCTGGTAATATTATTGTAAGACAAAGAGGTACTCAACACCACCCAGGTGAAAACGTGGGAATGGGTAAAGACCATACTTTGCATGCATTAGTAGACGGTAAAGTAGTTTTCACTAAGAAAGCAAACAACAGATCTTTTGTATCTGTAGAACCAAACGCATAATTTAAGCGTTATAAAAATTTAGAAACCTCAGCTTTTCGCTGAGGTTTTCTTTATCTATTTCATTTAATAAAAAATAATTCAATACAAACCGAAGAAGTTCTTCGGTTTTTTTATTTATTTTTGGGAAAATTCCCAACAAATGAAAATTATTACATTCACCATGGCATTAGCAGGTTTATTCCTTGCCTCGTGCTCATCTCAAATTATGAAGAATTCATTCAATTATCCTGAAACCAAAAAAGTAGAACATACTGACGAATATTTTGGGACTAAAGTAGCAGATCCTTACCGTTGGTTAGAAGACGATCGTGCAGAAGACACTAAAGATTGGGTTCAGCGTGAAGTGGCTTTTACACAAAATTATCTTAATCAAATTCCTTTTCGTGAAGAAATTCGTGCACAGTTAAAAAACATTTGGAATTACGAGAAAATTTCTGCTCCTTTTAAAGAAGGAGATTACACGTACTTCTATAAAAATGATGGTTTACAAGCACAATCTGTACTGTATAGAACTGATAAAAATTGCAACACCGAAGTTTTCCTTGACCCTAATAAATTTTCAGAAAAAGGAACTACTTCTATGTCTGGCTTAGCTTTTAACAAAAAAGGAACGCTTGCTGCTTACAATATTTCTGAAGGAGGAAGTGATTGGCAAAAAATTGTCATCATCAATGCGATTACCAAAGAAAAAATAGACGAAACCATTACCGATGTTAAATTTTCTGGAGCTTCTTGGCTAGGAGACGAAGGTTTCTTCTACTCTACTTATGGAAAAGTACAAGGCTCTGAACTTTCTGTAAAAACGGATATGCACAAAGTATATTTCCATAAATTAGAAACCAAGCAGTCTGAAGACAAACATATCATCGGCGATGAGAATTTTAAACGCAGATATATGAACATTGGCGTTTCAGATGACGAAAGATTCTTGATTCTAAATGCTTCAATTGCAACTAACGGAAATGAATTATACATCAAAGACCTTAAAAATAACACCGATTGGATTGCTATTCAAAAAGGATATGATTACAATACAGATGTTTTAGACACCAAAGGAGATTTTATCTACATTATGACAGATAAAAATGCTCCAAATATGAAATTGCAGAAATTTGACATTAAGAACCCTTCTGTTTGGACAGACGTTATCCCAGAAACTGAAAACGTTTTAAGCGCTTCAACTGGTGGTGGTTATATCTTCGCTAAATACATGAAAGATGCTGTCTCTTATATGAAACAGTTCGATTATAACGGTAAATTAATTAGAGAAATCACTCTTCCTGGAATTGGCACCGCTTCTAATATTGGCGGTAAAGAATCTGCAAAAGAATTGTATTACTCTTTCAGCAATTATATCACGCCGGGAACTACTTATAAATTTAATGTAGAAAATGGAACTTCTGAAATTTACCAAAAACCAAACGTAAAATTCAATCCAGAAGATTATGTTTCTGAGCAAGTATTTTTCACTTCAAAAGATGGAACAAAAGTACCGATGATGATTTCTTACAAAAAAGGAATTAAACTAAACGGTAAAAACCCAACCATTTTATACGGTTACGGCGGTTTCAATATTTCTGTAACCCCAAATTTCTCTGTAGTGAATGCAATCTGGATGGAAAACGGCGGAATTTATGCCGTTCCGAATCTTAGAGGAGGCGGTGAATATGGCAAAAAATGGCACGTAGCCGGAACACAAATGCAAAAGAAAAATGTTTTTGAAGATTTTATAGCTGCAGGTGAATATTTACAGAAAAACGGTTACACTTCGCCAGAATTTATGGCACTTTCTGGCCGTTCAAACGGTGGTTTATTAGTAGGCGCAACCATTACGATGAGACCTGATTTAGCGAAAGTAGCCTTCCCAGGAGTTGGCGTTCTTGATATGCTCAGATACAATAAATTTACAGCAGGAGCTGGTTGGTCATTCGACTACGGAACAGCGGAAGATTCAAAAGAAATGTTCGAATATTTAAAATCATATTCACCTGTTCACAATGTGAGAAAAGGTGTTTGTTATCCTTCTACGATGATTATTACGAGTGATCATGATGACAGAGTAGTTCCGGCTCACTCTTTTAAATTCGGGGCAGAATTACAAGAAAAACAAAGCTGCAACAACCCTGCTTTAATCAGAATCGAGGTAAACGCAGGCCACGGAGCTGGTAGAAGTACAGACCAAGTCATCGGCGAAAACACAGATTTAATGAGTTTTGCACTCTATGAAATGGGAATTAAAGAACTGAAAAAATAATTTCTAATCTACCATAAAATGAAACCGCAGAAATTTCTGCGGTTTTTTTATTTGAATTACATATCAATTAATTTCCAACTCAATCACATACCCTTCGTGACTTCTTACATTGATGAAATCTCCTTCATTAAAATACAAATACTGTCCTTTAATTCCTTTTAAAACCCCTTCAAACTCTGGTTTAGAATCTAGCGTGAAAGAATTAATTTTCGCAGGCGCTTCATACGGAAAGTCTAAACGTACCATTTCTTGACCATCAATCGCAAAATTTTTAAAATCTTTAGGAAAAAGTTCCGCAATCTGATTTCGAAAATCCAATAAATCTACATCGCTTTCTCTGTCGTCTTGAAGCATTTTTCTCCAATTGGTTTTATCCGCAATATGTTTTTTGAGTTCCACTTCTATCATTCCCGCTTCGTAGCGGTTTTCGGTCTTTGCAATCGGCAAGGCAAAAGTTGCACCTTGATCAATCCAACGAGTTGGAACTTGACTTTCGCGCGTTACGCCAACTTTTACATCACCAGTGTAAGCCAAATAAACAATATGCGGCTGCAATTGTATCTCTTTTTCTACTTCTAAATCACGCTCTTCAATCCCGAGATGTGCTGTAGAAAGTTCTGGCTTCAGAATCGTATCACTAGCATAAGGACTTTCGAAAAAACATTTTTTACAAAATCCCATTCTATAGATTTTTTCATCTTTACCACACTCTACACACTGATAACCAATATGTTTTATGGTGAATTTTTTACCAAAAAGCTGATTCATAGAGATTAAATCTCCAGAAAGATTAAGGTAATACTGAATTGGATTTCCGAGAACGGAAGACATTTTGAGAATTTGTCCTTTAAATTGCATTGCGAAAATTTTGAGTAAAAATAAGGAAAAGATGTTAAACCTCTCGTTGATTTTTCTTAATGAACAGATATAAATTAGAATCTTCCTTATATGCGTTATCTGGCAATAAAATTTATTTTATATTTGATTTGTAATCAGTTTCAAATTCTTAAATTTGCTCTTCTTTTGAAAATTTCACAAATGAATTATTTAGTTACTGGCGGTTCCGGATTTATAGGTTCACATTTGGTAGAACATTTGTTGAAAGATGGACATTTTGTCATTAATATTGACAATTTTGATGATTTCTATGATTATAAAATCAAAATAAAAAATACACTAGAAAGTGTAAATCAGCTTACAAATTTTGAGTTTTCTGATAAAGAAAATGACATTCAAAAACTGGTAAAACAAACCCAGTCAGAAAATTACATTCTTTACTATACCGACATTCGTGATAAAGAAGCTTTATCTAAAATTTTTAAAAATCACAAAATAGATGTTTTAGTTCATCTTGCAGCTTTGGCTGGAGTTCGCCCTTCTATAGAAAGACCTATGGATTATGAAGAAGTGAATATCAAAGGAACCATGCATCTTTGGGAATTATGCAAAGAATACAGCGTAAAGAAAAACGTAATTGCATCATCATCAAGCGTTTATGGAAACAACGAAAAAATTCCGTTTTCTGAAACAGATAATGTAGACAGACCTATTTCGCCTTATGCTGCAACCAAAAAATGCACAGAAATTCTAGGTCATGTTTATCATCATTTGTACGGAATAGACATGATTTTCTTAAGATTTTTCACGGTTTTCGGCCCAAGGCAAAGACCAGATTTAGCGATTCACAAATTCACGAAACTGACTTCTGAAAACCAAGAAATTCCTTTCTACGGAGATGGTTCTACAGCTAGAGATTATACTTTTATAGACGATATTATCGATGGCGTAGTAAAATCTGTAAAATATGTAGAAGGTCATCATAACGTATACGAAACCATCAACTTAGGAGAAAGCGAAGTGGTAAACCTAAACGAAATGGTGACAGGAATAGAGCAAGAACTTGGAAAATCTGCCATCAAAAAAAATCTGCCAATGCAGCCTGGAGATGTAGAAAAAACCAACGCAGATATACAAAAAGCGAAAAATCTCCTCAATTATTCCCCCAAAACAAAATACCAAAATGGCATAAAAATTTTTGTGGAATGGTTTTTGAGAAACAGATAAAACAATTATATTAGAACATTATTAAAAATTAAGTTTAGATTTTATAAATCTGTTGAAAATCAGATAGAAAAATTTTGAAATCTCACCTAATTTTATACTTTTGCAAAAAATTTAAATATTATGTATTGGACATTAGAATTAGCTTCATATTTAAGCGACGCACCTTGGCCGATGACTAAAGCAGAGCTTATCGATTATGCTATTAGAACAGGTGCACCAATGGAAGTAGTAGAAAATCTTCAAGCCATTGAAGACGAAGGAGAAATCTATGAAAGCATAGAAGAAGTCTGGAGTGATTATCCTACAGACGAAGACTTCCTCTGGAACGAAGACGAATATTAAAAAATGCAGTCGGCTGTCGGCAATCGGCAATCGGCTTTTTTTTGAATTTCTATAAATTTAACATTAATATGGCTGAAGCGCATTGCTAGTAGCCAAAAGCAATTATTATGAGTTTTTTAAATAAAATTCTTCAAGGATTCTTGGGCGACAAAAATGCTAAAGACCTAAAAGAAATCAAAAAAGTTGTAGACAAAATTAAGAAAGTAGAGCCAGCAATTGCCGAGCTTTCGGATGATGAATTGAGAGCAAAAACTCAAGAATTCAAAGATAAAATTGATGCAGCTACAGAGCACATTACCAATCAAGTAGTAGAAGTTCATGAGCAAATTGCAAAATCTTCTGACATAGACGAAAAAGAAAAACTTTTTGGGCAAATAGAAGCACTGAAAAAGGATTCTTATCAAATTGAGGAAAAAGTATTAAACGACATTCTTCCAGAAGCTTTTGCAGTAGTCAAAGAAACTGCAAGAAGATTGGCTCAAAACGGTGGACTTACCGTTACAGCAACTGAGCATGACCAAGAATTAGCTGCTGCTAAAGATTTTGTTGAAATTAAAGGAGATAAAGCTTTCTGGAAGAACAAATGGGATGCTGCTGGTAAAGAAGTAGTTTGGGACATGGTTCACTATGACACCCAATTTATCGGCGGGGTTGCGCTTCACAGTGGTAGAATTGCCGAAATGGCGACTGGTGAAGGTAAAACTTTAGTAGGAACGCTACCTATTTACTTAAATGCACTTCCTGGTCGTGGTGTTCACGTAGTTACGGTGAATGATTACTTGGCAAAAAGAGACTCCGCTTGGATGGGGCCTATTTATCAGTTCCACGGTTTAAGCATAGACTGTATTGATTTGCACCAGCCAAATACAGATGCAAGGAGAAAAGCTTATCAAGCAGATATCACTTATGGAACCAATAATGAGTTCGGTTTTGACTATTTAAGAGATAACATGGTTTCTTCGCCTGAAGAATTAGTTCAAGGTGAATTAAACTTTGCGATTGTAGACGAAGTAGACTCTGTATTAATTGATGATGCTAGAACGCCACTCATTATTTCTGGACCAATTCCTCAAGGTGACAGACAAGAATTCGATGTTTTAAAACCATCTGTAGACAGAATTGTAGCCGTACAGAAGCAAATCGTTTCTAATTTATTAACCGAAGCAAAGAAACTAATTGCAGCAGGTAATAAAACAGACGGCGGGTTTAAACTTTTACAAGCATACAGAGGTTTGCCTAAAAACAAACACTTAATCAAATTCCTTTCAGAAGAGGGAATAAGAGTACTTTTACAAAAAACAGAAGGGGAATATATGCAAGACAATAGCAAGAGAATGCGTATTGTAGATAAAGACCTTTATTTTGTAATCGACGAGAAAAATAATCAAATAGACCTTACAGACAAAGGTGTAGAATATATGTCTCAAGGTAACCAAGATGCTAATTTCTTCGTTTTAGAAGATATTGGAACTTTGATTGCTGAATTAGAGGCAAAAAATCTTACTAAAGAAGAAGAATTTGCTCAAAAAGAAGAACTTTTCAGAAATTATGCAGTAAAATCTGAAAGAATTCACACTTTAAGCCAGTTATTAAAAGCATATACATTATTTGAAAAAGATGATGAATATGTAGTAATCGACGGAGAAGTAAAAATCGTAGACGAGCAAACCGGTCGTATCATGGAAGGAAGACGTTATTCAGACGGACTTCACCAAGCGATTGAAGCTAAAGAAAATGTAAAAATCGAAGCAGCTACTCAAACTTTCGCTACCATTACGTTACAGAATTACTTCAGAATGTATAACAAATTAGCCGGGATGACGGGTACTGCAGAAACTGAAGCAGGAGAATTCTGGCAAATTTATAAATTAGATGTAGTAGTAATTCCTACCAACAGACCAATCATCAGAGATGATAGACAAGATTTAGTTTACAAAACCAACAGAGAAAAATTCAATGCGGTAATTGATGAAATCGAAAGACTTACTGCAGCAGGAAGACCAATACTTGTAGGTACTACTTCTGTAGAAATTTCTCAGTTCTTGTCAAAAGCGCTTCAATTAAGAAAAATTCCGCATAATGTATTGAATGCGAAATTGCACAAGAAAGAAGCAGACATCGTAGCTGAAGCTGGTAGAGCTGGTGTAGTAACCATTGCTACCAACATGGCTGGTCGTGGTACAGATATTAAACTACAAGGTGAGGTAAAAGAAAACGGAGGTCTTGCCATCATCGGTACAGAAAGACATGATTCTAGACGTGTAGACAGACAGTTAAGAGGTAGAGCTGGTAGACAAGGAGACCCAGGAAGCTCACAATTCTACGTTTCTCTGGAAGATAACTTAATGAGACTTTTCGGTTCTGAAAGAATCGCAAAAATGATGGATAAAATGGGACACAAAGAAGGCGAAGTCATTCAGCACTCTATGATTACCAAATCTATCGAAAGAGCTCAGAAAAAAGTAGAGGAAAACAACTTCGGTATCAGAAAAAGATTGCTAGAATATGATGATGTAATGAACAAACAACGTGATGTAATCTACAAACGTAGAAAAAATGCATTGTTTGGTGACCATTTAAAATATGACATTATCAATACCATTTATGATGTAGCAGCATCTATCGTAAGCAATACAAAAGGTGGCAACCAATTCAAAGAATTTGAATACGAAATCATCAAATTCTTCACGATGGAAGCTCCACTTACTGAAGCTGAATTCAAGGTAAAAACTGAAAGAGAAATCACAGATATCGTTTTCAAAAAAGCAGAAGAAGATTACAAAAACAGATTGGTTTTATTAAAAGAAAACTCATTCCCAATCATAGAAAATGTGTTTAAACAGCAAGGTCACATGTTCAAAAACGTACAAGTACCTTTCTCTGACGGAACCAAAACACTTACCATCGTTACTGATCTTAAGCAAGCTTATGAAACTCAGTGCGAATCTATGATTAATGATTTTGAGAAGAATATCTGTTTAACCATTATAGACGAAAACTGGAAACATCATCTTAAAGAAATGGATGATTTACGTAAATCTTCACAAGGTGCAGTTTATGAGCAAAAAGACCCATTGGTAATCTACAAACAAGAGTCTTTCCATTTGTTCAGCGAAATGATGGATAAAGTAAACAAAGAAATTATTTCTTTCCTATTCAAAGGAGAAATCCCAACTTCTTAGTCCACTTAACATTATATACATTAAAATCCGAAGAGCTTTTCTTCGGATTTTTTTTATGAAATTAATTGTAATCAAGATATTCTGAGAAAAATTTTAATACTTTAGCAGTAATTAAAAACAATACAATGAAAAAACTGATTACAATTTTAGCTTTTATATGTAGCACCTTTGCATTTTCTCAATCAGAAAACAATGAATTTAAAGTAAACATTCTTTACACAGCTATCGGAATGCCTGAACTATCTTACGAAAGACTAATTTCTGACAATTCGTCTCTTGGTGCGTCTGTAGCATTTTCTCTTGATAAAAAAGAAGATATGGATTTGAGATTCAGTTTCACTCCTTATTATAGAATGTTTTTTGGACAAAAGAAAGCAGCAGGTTTCTTTATAGAAGCTAATTCTATCGTTGTAAATTATGTAGACACTATTTATTACAATGGAAGCACAAATACTTATGAGACGAAGACTGGTTTCGGTTTAGGAGCAGCAGCTGGAGCTAAATTTCTTACCAAAAACAATCTAATCGGAGAAGTTTATGGCGGAGTAGGAAGAGTTTTCGGAGATAATTCTTTAGGTGCTTATCCAAGATTCGGGATTACTCTCGGCAAAAGATTTTAACTATTATTAAAATAAAAATTAAAACAACAACGTTATTTCTAAATGAAAAAGTTTTTTATATTTTTGATGAGTATTTTACTGATTTCTTGCAACGGACAAGAAAACAAAGTTTCAAAGAAAAAAAATCTTAAAATGGAAAACAAAAATCTAGAATATGCTACGTTTGGTGGCGGGTGTTTTTGGTGTGTAGAAGCATGTTTTGACATGTTAAAAGGCGTAGAATCTGTAACTTCTGGCTATTCTGGCGGTCATAAAGAAAACCCTACTTACGAAGAAGTTTGTACAGGAGAAACTGGTCATGCAGAAGTGGTACAAATCGCTTTTGATCCTTCTGTAATCTCTTATTCACAATTGTTAGAATCATTTTGGTTCCTGCACGATCCTACACAATTAAACAGACAAGGTGAAGACATCGGCACACAATATCGTTCAGTGATTTTCTATCATTCTGAAAAACAAAAAGAAGAAGCACAAGTTTCTATGGAAAATTCAGAAAAATCTGGAAAATGGAATGGTAAATATGTAACTCAAATCGTTCCGTTTGAAAAATTCTGGGGCGCAGAGAAATATCACCAAAACTATTTTGAAATCAACCCAAACCAGCCCTATTGTAGTGCTGTAGTAGGGCCAAAAGTAGCCAAATTCAAAAAACATTTCGGTGAACTTGGTTTATTAAAATAAAAAATAGAAAAAATACTTATGGAGCAGACTTTTTTTGTCTGCTCTTTTTTTTGTAATTTAGGATAAAAATTTTATCCATTGAAAAAACTAATTCCATTTTTAATTTTAACCATTATACTTTCGTGCACCAAAAAAAATTCAGAATCAGACTCATCTAAAAATAAAATTTATTTAAAAGCCTCAGACTATAGAGATGCTGGTGAAAAAGATTCTGCATATGTTTATTATGCCCTTGCTAAAAGTGAGTTTTTGAGAAAAAACGACTCGCTTTTTGCTGCAAAATGTTTAATAAACATGGCCATTATCCAAACAGATCAAGGAGATCATTTTGGTGGAATAGAAACTTCCCTAGAAGCCGAAAAAATGCTGAAAAAAAATGACAGCATTACCAAACAGCTTAAATCATCTAATTATAATAACTTGGCTTTGGCTAGCGCAAAACAAGAAAACTATAAAAACGCTGAAAAATATTATGATTTAGCCCTTCAAAATTCCTCCGAGCAAGAATCTCAATACATCTATTATAACAATATTGCGAATAACTATTTGGATTTAAAGAACTTCGCAAAGGCAAAAGAATTTTACAACAAAGCTTTAAAAACAAAAGATAGTCTTTCTTACGCTAGAACGCTCAATAATCTTGGCAGGTGTTTGCTCATCGAAAATAAAAACATTAATGTCTTAAACTATTTTTTACAATCACTTAAAATCAGAGAATCTAAAGAAGATTACTGGGGGCTGAATTCTAGCTATGCCACTCTTTCTGATTATTACAAAGAAAAAGACCCTCAAAAAGCACTTTTCTACGCAGGAAAAATGTATACAATTGCTCAAAAAATAAAAAGTCCTGATGATAGATTAGAAGCTCTAGAAAAATTAATTTTCCTAGAAAAGTCAGACCATTCAAAAAAATATTTTTCGGAATATCAAAAACTCAATGACAGCCTGCAAACCTCAAGAGCAAAAGCTAAAAACCAATTTGCACTGATTCGCTACGAAACCGAAAAAGCCAAAACCGAAAATATAGAAAACGAGAATCACATCTTTAGACAAAAAGTAGCGATTACATTTCTTATTATAGGTTTAATTACAGGATTATTTTGGTACATGAGAAGGAAAAAAAGATTAGAACAAGAAAAAGAAATTGAAATAAAAAACACGCAGATAAAATATTCTAAAAAAATACATGATGTAGTAGCCAATGGACTTTACCAAACCATGATTGAAGTAGAGAATCAAGATAAACTAGACAAAGAAAAGCTACTCAACAAATTAGAAAAAATGTATGAAGAGTCCAGAGATATTGCACATGAAGAACTCTACGAAAAAGCAGAGAAAGATTTTTCGGTAAAACTTTTTGAAATGATTTCTTCTTATTCTTCACCACAGCAAAAAGTTCTAGTTATAGGAAATGAGCAAAATATTTGGCAGAATATTTCTAAGAATGCACAATCAGAGATTTTTTATTCAATCAGAGAGCTTATGATTAACATGAAAAAACACAGTCAAGCTACCCTAGTTTCCGTTAAATTTGAAAAATCTGAAAATATTTTGAAAATAAAATACAGTGACAATGGCCTTGGAATGGACAATATAGAAAACAAAAAAATTTCCGGGATTAAAAATACGGAAAACCGTATTGAATCCATTGGCGGAGATATTAACTTTGAGAAAAATATAAATAAAGGATTACTGGTAAATATTTCTATTCCAATACTTTAAAAAATGTTTAGCAAAATACTAATAGCCGAAGACCACGAAATTAGAAATCTAGGAGTCATCAAAACTCTAGAAGAATTACAAATTAAAAACTATGAATTTGTAAGCTACTGTGATGACGCAATTACTAAATTAAAAACTGCAATTTCAGAAGAAAACCCATATGATTTACTGATTACCGATTTATCTTTTGATGGGGATTCTCGCGTACAAAAACTCACTTCTGGTCAGGAGCTTATCACCGAAGTAAGACAATTACTGCCCGATATTAAAATCATCGCTTTTTCTATCGAGAAAAAACCTTCAATCATTGATGAACTTTTTAAAAAACACCATATCAATGGCTTTGTGAGCAAAGGTAGAAATGACGCCAAAGAATTAAAAAACGCCATCAAAAAAGTATATGAGGATAAAATTGTTATTCCTCAAGAAATTATTAATTCTATTAGGAATAATTCATTTGAATTTACCAATTATGACGTGCATTTAGTAGAGCTTTTGGCTAAAGGATGGCGTCAACAAGAAATAGAAGATCATTTTAAAAGCAACCATATAAAGCCTGATAGCAGAAGTTCTATAGAAAAACGTTTGAGTGAATTGCGTGAAAATTTAGATGCCAAAAACAATATAGAAATGGTAGTGATTTGCAAAGATTTAGGGATTATTTAGCTTCATTAAATACAATCCTTTAATTTATTAATCTGATAATGATAATAAAAATATAGAAGGAATATGAAATTCTCAAAAAGCCACATATTAAAATTTTTTGCTTCATTTATTTACTTCGTTTTTATGATGTCTAATTTTGCATTAGTTGCAGAAATTATCTTGAATTTGGTTATTAGGAACAAAGTTTTTAATGCTAACATTCTCTATTTTTTCTTTATTGCTTTGAGCTTTCTACTCATCATTTTACAATACAGAATTCAATTAGAGAAAAAAACTTCACCATAAAGTTCTATTAACTAATTAACTAATTTATACTTTAAAAATATAATTTATTGAAAATTACGGAAAACCGTAATGAAATAAATTTTAATCAGAATATCTTTGCAGGAGTAATCTTCTTTATACTCGATTTTAACGGATGCAAAAAAAATTACTTATTAGACTAATAACTATTTTTTATATTACAACACATTTGCATTCTGAGTAAAGTAAGTTTTAAACGGGGAATGGTGGGAGCAATCTCACCATTTATTTTATAGCTTATGTTTTGGAGATTTTAATCTAAAGCAAAAGAAGAAAACACGAACGAAAAAAGAATGGCGAGAAATTATTTTCTCGCCATTTCTGTATGTGGAATATCATCTTCCAAATATTTTTTCCCTGTATCTTGGAATCCAAAATCACTATAAAATTTAATGAGATAATCTTGTGCAGAAATTCTGCATTCTGTAGTATTAAATCTAGTTTTTATAGCTTCTAAAGCAAAACTGATAAGGGTTTTTCCTAGTTTTAAATTTCTGAAATCAGGATGCGTCAGAACTCTTCCAATAGAAGTTTCTGGATATTTTATCCCTTCGGGGAAAATCCTGCAATATGCAACCACTTTTCCTTCTTTTTCAGCAAAAATATGAAGCGCTTTCTGGTCATAACCATCAGCATCTAAGTAATAACAAGTTTGCTCTACCACGAAAACCTCTTGTCTCACTTTCAAAATTTCATACAACTCATGAATAGATAACTCTTCGAATGATTTTATTTTCCAGATAATGTCTTTCATTTTAATAGAAATCTTTAAGCTTATAAACTCTTTTTAGGAGAACTTCACTTTATTTTTAACCAAATAAACATTAGTTTTTTCGATGAATTTCAGAATTTCATCACCACCCATTTTCTTTTCGGCAGAAGTAATATAAATATCAGGTAAATCTTCCCAAGTTTCTAGAAGTTTGGTTTTATATACTTCTACATTTCTGTCGGCAGCTCCAGGTTTTAGCTTATCTTGTTTCGTGAAAACAATAGAAAACGGCACGCCATTTTCTCCGCACCATTCCATAAATTCTAAATCTATTTTTTGGGGAGTATGTCTTATATCAACTAAAACAAAAAGGTTTACCAAATTTTTTCTATTCAGAATATAATTGGTGATGAGTTTTTCAAAATCTTTTCTCAAACTTTTAGAAACTTTAGCATAACCATAGCCAGGTAAATCGGTAAGATACCAATTTTCATTTACCAAAAAATGGTTAATCAGCTGTGTTTTCCCAGGAGTTTGAGAGGTTTTTGCCAAATCTTTATGATTCATAATGGCATTGATTAACGAAGATTTCCCCACGTTACTTCTCCCGATAAAAGCATATTCAGGAATCGTAGGTTCTGGGCACTCTTGCCATTTCCCACTAGATTTTACAAAGTTTACAGTCTTTACTATCATATTCAAAAAATGGAAGCTTTTCAACTTCCATCATTATTTTTTCAACTTAATTCTAAATTTTATCTTTTAACCAGTTGTAAAGAATTTCATTAAACTCTTCTGGTTTTTCCATCATCGCAGCGTGACCGCATTCATCTAACCAGAACAAGTCTGAATTAGGAATTTGCCTATCCATTTCTTCTGCCACATCTGGTGGAGTTACTCCATCTTGTTTTCCCCAAATAATACAAGTTGGCTGTTTTATTTTTGGCAAATCATGGAGCATGTTATGCTTAATAGCACTTTTCGCTAAAAGCACTGTTTTAATGCCTTTCATTCTATCATTTACCACTGCGAAAACCTCATCTACTAATTCATCTGTAGCTACTTTCGGGTCAAAGAAAACTTCTTCTGTTTTCTTTTTGATATAGTCTCTGTCACCTCTTCTTGGAAAGGTTTCTCCAAAACTTTTTTCGTATAAACCAGAACTTCCTGTTAAAACTAAAGAATGGACTAACTCTGGATTAGCTAATGTTAGAATAAGGCCAATATGGCCTCCCATAGAATTCCCCATTAAAGTTACGGGTTGTCCTATTTTATCTTTTATAAATCTTGCTACATATTTTGCAATGCTGGTAAGATTAGTATTCAGCACTGGCAAATCATAAATAGGAAGCTGCGGAACATAAACTTTGTAACCTTTTTCTGAGAAATAAGTAATCATTTTATCAAAATTACTTAAGCCTCCCATCAATCCATGTAGAAGTACCATAGGATGACCTTCTCCGCTTTCTATAAATGTATATTTCTTCTCCTTTTTGGTATTAAAAATCATATAAAGTATCTGTCAAACGCAAAAATACAAAAAAAATAGAATTTTGACCCGTTTTTATCATGTTAATTTCATTTAATACATATCAATTACCCTTACATCTAGCCTTATATAACATCCTTTCATTAACATTTTACTAATCAATCAGTTAGCTACAAAAAGCTCTGCGATTAAAAAGTTATCAACATTAAGTTAAAAAGTGGGAAAAAGTGGGAAATTTTAGAAAATAATAAATAAATTTGCTCCAAATGATTCATTTCTACGAAACATATGAATGCAAGATTGATGACAAAGGCAGAATAAAGCTTCCTTCGTCATTAGTAAAACTATTGCAAAGTTCTGAAGATAAGAACTTTGTAATTAAGCGTGCTGTGTTTCAGAATTGCTTAGAAGTTTACCCGATGCAGCCTTGGGAAAAACTGATGAAAAAGATAAACGGACTGAACCGTTTCGTGAAAAAGAATGCAGATTTCATCAGAATGTTTACCGCCGGTGTAAAAAACGTAGAGCTAGATTCTTCTGAGAGAATTCTTATTCCAAAAGATTTAAAACAATTTGCCAACCTTCATAAAGAAATCGTGATTTCTGGGGCGGGTGAACTGTTTGAAATTTGGGATAAAGAAGCGTATGAAAAAGTAATTGCTACCAACGAAGTTGATTTCGGGAAACTAACCGAAGAGGTGATGGGCGAAATCAATTTTGACGAAGAATAATCTCTACACCTCAATTTTATAATTTTTTAAATCTAATAGAATGTATCACAATCCTGTATTATTAAAGGAAAGTATAGACGCTCTCATCACTAATCCTGATGGAGTTTACGTAGATGTAACTTTCGGAGGAGGCGGGCATTCTCGTGAAATATTAAAAAGACTTTCCAGCAAAGGAAAATTATACAGCTTCGATCAAGATTTAGACGCACTCAACAATTCAATTGATGATGAGAGATTTACATTAATCAATCAGAATTTTAGATTTTTAGAAAACTCACTATTGATGTACGGAGTTACCGAAGTAGACGGAATTTTAGGAGATTTAGGCGTTTCTTCTCATCAATTTGATGCTGCAGAACGTGGTTTTTCTACCAGAAGTGATGCGCCTCTAGACATGAGAATGAACGTGATGCAACATCTAGATGCCAAAAAAATAGTAAATGAATATGAAGAAGAACATTTGGCAGATATTTTCTACTACTATGGTGAAATAAGAGAAGCCAGAAAACTGGCGAGAGAAATTGTACACGCTAGAAAATCAAAGGAAATTGTAACGACTCAAGATTTAAAAAATGTGTTCAGTTATATTCCACAATTTAAGCAAAATAAATTTTTTGCACAGTTATTCCAAGCGATTAGAATAGAGGTAAACCAAGAGCTAGAAGTTTTAAAAGAAATGTTGCTACAATCTTATAAAATCTTGAAAAAAGAAGGAAGATTAGTGGTGATTTCTTATCATTCCTTAGAAGACAGACTGGTAAAGCGCTTTCTAAAAAACGGAATGTTCGAAGGCGAACCAGAACGCGATATTTATGGAAATTATGCTAAAGCTTTTGAATTGTTAAAAAGCAAAGCCATCATTCCAACAGAAGAAGAAATAGAAGAAAATTCTAGAGCAAGAAGCGCTAAAATGCGAGTAGGAATTAAATTATAATTAAAATCAGACAAAGTCTGTGGCAAAAAGAGTAACATATAATAAAAAACCGAAGAAACTTACTTTCATGGATATCATGAAGGGGAATTTCTTAAACCGTGATGAAGTAAAAGTTCATTACAAATATTTTTTACTCATTTTTTCCTTGTTAATGATTATGATTTATAGCAATCACTTGGTCAACAAAAAAATAGAAACCGTAAATCAACTTAAAGAACAGGCAGAAGAATATAAATCTAGAAATGCTTACGCACAGAGTAGATTGATTAAAGTAAGAATGGAAAGTGAGCTAAGCAAAGAAATGGAAGAAGATTCTCTGATGTCTTTAGAAAACCATCCACATAAACTTTTAATAAAAGTAGACAGTTTAGAAAATGGCAATGAATAGTAATGAATATGATATCAAACGCGGCAGAGCGTTAAAATGGGGTTACCTTTTTGCAGGGGTAGCTTTCATCGTATTTGTTATGTTTCTGACAAGAATTATTTTTTTACAAAATACCAATGTAGAAGAATTTGAAGACAATTATATCAGTAAGAATTACAGAGAAGCCACTTTAAAAGCTGCTCGTGGAAACCTTTTTGCGTCAGATGGTTCTATTTTAGCAACCACTGTAATGAGATACGATGCATATATCGATTTTAAAACCATCAAGGATTCTGTTTACGATAATAATATTGGCGCATTAACTGATTCTTTGAGCCAAATGTTTGGTAAACCAAGGGTTCATTACAGAAAAATCTTTGACGAACAAAAAAAGAAAAAAAATCAATATTTTTCTTTGGTAAGAGGTTTAGACTTCGACCAATATGACAGAATTAAAAAATTCCCGATTTTCAGTAAAAAAGATAAAAAAACAGGGAAATTTAAGAAAAACAGATGTTTAATTATCGATAGAAAATTCCGCAGAGAACTGGCAACTGCTCAAATTGGTGCAGGAACAATAGGAATGGATAACGAGATTGGAAAATCTGGACTTGAAGGCGCTTTTTCTAAATATCTTTCCGGAACAGACGGAAAAAGATTAGAGCAAAGAATCAATTCATCTCAGTGGAAACCAATTGATTATTGGAAAGTACAAGATCCTATAGACGGTCAAGATGTTTACACCACAATAGATTTAAGAATTCAAGATATTGCCCATTCTGCTCTAGAAAAACAATTGTTACACTATGAAGCAGATCATGGTTCAGTTCTCGTAATGGAAGCTGCCACTGGCAAAGTAAGAGCCATGGTAAACCTTAGAAGAAATGAAGAGGGAAATTATATAGACGCTTACAATTACGCGCTGAAAGATGCTACAGAACCAGGTTCTACATTTAAGACGGTTTCGCTTTTGGCTGCAATGGACGATGGTTTCATAGATGAAAATACCAAAATCAACATTGGTGGAATTTCTTGGACTTATTATAGTCAGAGAATTACAGATTCTCACGCAGGTGGAACGTATGACATCAGTGATATTTTAGCACAATCAAGTAACATTGGTGCGGCAAAAATCATCACCCAGCATTATGCAGATAAACCAGATGTTTTCTTAAAACATTTGAAGAGATGGAAACTTTTTGAAAAATTAGAAATCGAACTTCCAGGTGTTACCAAACCTTCAATTGTAACACCAGAAAATAAAAGATGGAACAAGGCAACATTGGCTTCTCTAGGATATGGTTATAGCGTGAGCCTCAATTTATTACAGCTTACCACTTTCTATAACGGAATTGCCAATAAAGGAAAAATGGTGAAACCGCTTTTCATAGAAAAAATCATGAAAGACGGTAAGGTTTCTTATCAAGCAGAACCTCAGGTTTTAGTAGATAAAATGGCTTCTACTGAGGCTATTAATCTAATGACTGCGATGCTTACCAAAGCGGTAGAAAAAGGAACAGCAAAAAGTATTTTCACTCCAAACATCAAATTGGCAGGAAAAACTGGAACCGCAAGGTTTGAATATTGGAAACCAGGACCAACAAAATATCAGGCGAGTTTTGCAGGGTTTTTTCCAGCTGATAATCCTAAATATACTTGTATAGTAATGGTAAACCAACCAAACACTTCAAAAGGATATTATGGATCCGTGGTTTCGGCGCCAGTTTTTAAAGAAATTGCAGGAAAAGTGTTCCTTAAAACACCGCTGAATGTAGAAAAAGAGCTTTTAGTAGATAAAAAGGTGAACCTTAATAAAATGCTAGAACCCAATGTAAAGGTAAATGTGAAAAACGGAGTTCTGCCTAATCTAAAAGGTTTAATGGGGAAAAACATTATTCCTCAATTAGAAAACCAAGGATACCGAGTTGATTATAAAGGTGTTGGGAAAATAAAAAATCAGTTCCCAATGGCTGGAACTGTCATTAATAAAAACCAAAGAATTTATTTGGAATTACAGAATTAAAATGATTTTATCAGAATTATTACATAAAATTCCCGTTTTAGAAACTTTTGAAAATTTAAATTCTGAGGTTTCAGAACTCGTTTTCGATAGCAGAAAAGTTACCGAAGGTTCGCTCTATGTTGCTATAAAAGGAACCGTTTCAGACGGACATTCTTATATTTCTTCGGCGATTGAAAAGGGAGCGAAAACAATTGTTTGCGAAGTTTTACCCGAAAATTTAATCGATGGAATTAACTATATTCAAGTTAAAAATTCATCTAAAGCTTTAGGCAAACTTGCTTCTAATTTTTATGGAAATCCTTCTGAAAATCTAAAGTTAATCGGAATTACAGGCACCAACGGAAAAACCACCGCTTCTACTCTACTTTTTGATATTTTCAAAAATTTAGGTTACCAAAGCGCACTCATTTCTACCGTAGAGTACAGAATTGGAGATGAAATCATTCCATCTACACATACCACTCCAGATGTAATTCGTTTGAACCAAATGTTGGCAAAAGCTGTAGAAAACGGTTGCGAATATGCTTTTATGGAAGTTTCTTCACACGGAATTCATCAAGACAGAATTGAGGGTTTACACTTTGCTGTAGCGGGTTTCACCAATCTTACTCATGATCATCTTGATTATCATAAAACGTTTGAAGAATATCTTAAAACCAAAAAAAGATTCTTCGATGAGTTGCCAGAATCTGCAGTAGCGATTACCAATGCTGATGATAAAAACGGTGATGTAATGCTACAAAATACCAAAGCGAAAAAGAAAGATTACGCTTTGAAAACTTTGGCAGATTATCATGGGAAAATTTTGGAAGTAGACTTCAATGGAATGCTTCTGAATTTCAACGGAAAAGAATTTTGGACGACTTTAACGGGGAAATTCAATGTTTATAATTTACTTCTAGCTTTTGCTATTTCAGTGGAATTAGGATTCAATGAAGAAGAAGTTTTACAAGCGATTTCAACTCTAAAAAGAGTAAACGGAAGATTTGAAACCATAAAATCTGATGGCGGAATTTTCTTCATCGTAGATTATGCTCACACTCCAGATGCTTTGGAAAATGTATTAGATTCTATCAACGAAATCAGAACCAAAAACGAAAGATTAATCACTGTTTTCGGTTGTGGCGGAGACAGAGATCAAGCAAAGAGACCAGAAATGGGAAAAATTGCAACCAGAAAATCTACTTTGGCCATTATTACCACAGACAATCCGAGAACTGAAAATCCTCAAGATATTATCAAAGAAATTGAGGCGGGTGTAGAACCGCAGAATTTCAGCAAATACACTTCTATTCCAGACAGAAGAGAAGCGATAAAAATGGCGATAAAATTCGCTGAGCCTAAAGATATTGTTCTCGTAGCAGGAAAAGGCCACGAAACGTATCAAGAAATCAATGGAGTGAGACATCATTTTGATGATAAAGAAACGATTGTAGAGTTATATAAATTAATGAGTAAATAATTTTAAAGGCAAAGAAAAATTCAAAGCGTTTAAAATCTAAAACTAGAAAATATGTTGTACTATCTATACGAATATCTTACCAATCACGGAATTCACATTCCTGGATTAAACTTACTGAAATACATCTCTTTCAGAGCGGCTTTTGCTGTGCTTTTTTCATTGCTGATTGCTCTGGTTTATGGTAAAAAAATCATCAATTATCTGCGTAACAAACAGATGGGAGAATTGGTAAGAGATCTCGGGTTAGAAGGACAAAAACAAAAAGAGGGTACACCAACTATGGGAGGCTTAATCATCATTTTTGCCACCATTATTCCTGTACTTTTATTTACAAAATTTAATATTTACGTTCTTCTGTTGATTGTTTCCATGCTTTGGATGGGCGCCATCGGCTTTATAGACGATTATCTCAAAAAAGTAAAGAAAAATAAAGACGGCTTAAGCGGAATTTTTAAAATTATAGGACAAGTTGGTTTAGGATTAATCGTAGGAGTAACCATGTATTTTCACCCAGACATTACCATCAAAAGAAAATATGCTGATGCTCACGAAATCAACAGAACAAGCGTTTCTCAAAACTTTGCTCCAGCAGAAAGAGAAACCATTTCCACTGTTCCATTTATGAAAAACAATGAGTTTGATTACAGCAAAATTCTTTTCTGGATGGACGAATCTTCACAAGAAGAATGGGCTTGGATTATTTTTATCCCACTGGTAATTTTCATTGTGACAGCGGTTTCTAATGGAGCCAATATTACAGACGGAATTGATGGACTTGCTGCAGGAACAAGTGTGGTGATTTTAGGAACACTTGCATTTTTTGCCTATCTATCTGGAAACATCATTTTCGCTGATTATCTGAATATTATGTTCCTACCAAACATGGGAGAAACCACCATTTTCGCAGTTGCTTTAATTGGAGCAACCATAGGATTTTTCTGGTACAACACTTATCCAGCTCAAGTTTTTATGGGCGACACTGGTAGTTTGATGTTAGGAGGTGTAATTGCTGTTTTGGCAATTATTTTAAGAAAAGAATTATTGATTCCAGTTTTATGTGGAATTTTCTTAATCGAAAATCTTTCAGTAATGCTGCAAGTAGCGGTTTTTAAATACAGAAAGAAAAAGTACGGATTAGAGTACGCTCAGAATAACAGATTGTTTAAAATGTCTCCACTTCATCACCATTATCAGAAAAGTGGTTTCCATGAAAGCAAAATTGTTAACAGAATGATTATCATAGGAGTTATGTTGGCGATTATTTGTTTAATAACACTGAAAATTAGATAAAAATTAAGTTCCACAGGAACGAAAGATATTATAACGTTGGTTTTTAATCCAACAAAATAAAAAGGTTTGAAATAAAAATCGAAATGGAAAAAATGAAAGTCGTAATTCTAGGAGGAGGAGAAAGTGGAGTGGGCGCTGCAATTTTGGCTAAAACTAAAGGTTTGGAAGTTTTTCTTTCAGACAAAGGCGAAATTAAAGAGAATTACAAAAAAGTTTTGGTAGAAAACGGAATCGAGTTTGAAGAAAAAAACCACGATGAAGAAAGAATTCTTGCTGCAGATTGGGTCATAAAATCTCCGGGAGTTCCTAAGAAAGCTGAAATGGTTCAAAAAATCAAAGCGAAAGGAATCAGACTTTCTTCGGAGATAGAATTCGGTGCAGAATTTACCAACGCCAAAATCATCGCCATCACAGGAAGTAATGGGAAAACCACTACTACATCGCTCATTTATCACATTCTGAAAAATGACAACTTGAATGTAGGTTTAGGTGGAAACATCGGCAAAAGTTTCGCAATGCAAGTTGCGCAAGAGAATTTTGATTATTATGTACTGGAAGTTAGTAGCTTCCAACTGGATGATATTCAGAATTTTAGACCATATATTTCTTTATTATTGAATTTGAGTCCAGACCATCTTGACCAATACAATTACAATTACGAAGAATATGCTTTGGCAAAATTCAGAATTGCCGAAAATCAAGAAAATGACAACTATTTCATCTACAATAAAGATGATGAAATGAGTCAAAAACTGCTTCAAAAATTAGATTTAAGAGTGAAGCAAATTCCATTCTCTATGAAGGAAAAATTTGATGAAGGAGGTTTTACAGAAGAGGAGAAAATTGTGGTAAAACTTCACGATGAGTTTTCTATGAAAATAGAAGATTTATCTCTGATGGGAACGCATAATGTTGCCAATAGCCTAGCAGCATCTATCGCTGGTAAACTATTGAATATCAGCAACGAAAGCATTAGAAATTCTCTGATGACTTTCCAAGCGGTAGAACACAGATTAGAAGGTGTGGCAGAAATTAATGGTGTGAAATTCATCAACGATTCTAAAGCAACCAATGTAAACGCTACCTACTATGCTTTAGAAAGCATGAAAACCCCAACGATTTGGATTGTTGGTGGAACAGACAAGGGAAATGATTACACAGAAATAGAAGATTTAGTAAAAAGAAAAGTAAAAGCGATTATTTGTTTAGGGCTTGACAATGCTAAAATCATTAATTTTTTCAAAGACAAAAAAGATATTATCGTAGATACTTCTAGCATGGAAGAAGCGGTGAAAACTGCGAAATCTTTAGCAGAAAAAGGCGATACCGTTTTACTTTCTCCTTGTTGTGCAAGTTTTGATTTATTCAATAACTATGAACATAGAGGACAATTATTTAAAGAAGAAGTTTTAAAAACAGAAAATTCAAAGTAAGGATTTGAATTTTAAATTATAGAATGGAACAACAAGAAAACAAATTTGAACTTTTAAAAGGCGACAAAGTGCTTTGGATGGTGATTATTTTAATCTCCTTCTTTTCCGTGTTCCCTGTATATTCTGCAAGTTCTAACTTAGAATACATTGTGCAGAATGGTACAACTACGGGACACGTTATCAAGCACATGTTTTTTGTTTTCTTAGGTTTAGCCATTATGAGAGCTGTAGGAACAGTAAAATACGAACACATCGGAAAACTAAGCAGTATCCTTCTCGGAATTATGGTGATTTTACTTTTTGTAACCATGTTTACAGGACAAAAAATCGACGGAGCGTCTGCTTCTCGTTGGTTAAAAATCCCAGGAACCCCTATTTCTTTTCAGCCATCAAGCTTTGCATACCTCATGTTAATTATTTATTTGTGTAGATATTTAACTAAAAAAATTAAAAGAGAAAGACTTCCGATAGAGAACATATTTTACATTTTCGGACCTGTTTTATTGGTTTTCGGATTAGTTGCCAAAGATAATGGGTCTACTGCATTGATGATTCTAATGGTTTCATTAGCAGTAATGTTAATAGGTCAACTTTCCTCCAAATACATTCTGGGATTTTTAGGAATATCAGGGCTTTTTGTGGGAGTTTTCTTGTTTTTGGCTTTAAAAACAGATTTAATTGGCAGCAATCGTGTTCATACTTGGGTAAGTAGAATAGAAACTTTTGCCAATTCTAAGAAAAACGAAAATGTAGAAGACGAAACAGTTAAAGCAAAAAACTATCAGGTAAACCAAGCAAAAGCAGCAATAGTTCACGGCGGAATTACAGGAATGGGACCAGGGAAATCTGCCTTAAAACAGATGCTTCCACAGTCTGCTTCGGATTTTATTTTCGCCATTATTGTAGAGGAATATGGTTTTTTTGGAGCATTAGTTCTTATCACTTTATACATGATTATGATGATAAGAATTGTGATGATTGCCAGTAAAATGCGGGCATTTTTTGGAAGTTTATTGGTGCTCAGTTTAGGAATTATGATTTTCGTGCAATTGGCAGTAAATATTGCTGTAGCGGTAAATCTTATTCCAGTAACAGGACAGCCACTTCCTTTGATTAGTTATGGAGGAACTTCAATGCTGGTTACTTATCTTCAATTAGGAATTATTCTGAATGTAAGTTCAAGAATTCTCACTTTCGAAGAAGAAGGAATGGGCAAAAAACAAAATGTAGAAGAAATAAATGATATAGCGTAAAATTAAACGATTGAACGAGTTGTAATCTTTAAATATTTCAATTCTTAAATCTTTAAATCAAGATAATATGAGCAAAAAATTAAAAGTTTTAATGAGTGGTGGTGGAACAGGTGGTCACATCTTTCCAGCTGTTGCCATTGCGCAGGAAATACAAAAACGTTTTCCTGATGCAGAGTTTTTGTTCATGGGTGCCAATGGAAAAATGGAGATGGAAAAAGTTCCGCAAGCTGGTTTCAAGATTGAAGGATTAAACATCGCAGGATTTGACAGAGGAAATCTTTTGGCTAATATTAATTTACCGTTTAAGGTAATTTCTAGTTTGCTTAAAGCTAGAAAAATCATCAAAGAATTCCAGCCAGATTTTGCTGTGGGAACAGGAGGTTTTGCAAGCGGGCCAGCTTTATTCATCGCTGCGAGAATGGGAATCCCTACTTTTATCCAAGAGCAGAATTCTCTTCCTGGGAAAACCAATATTTTCAATGCTAAAAAGGCAAAAACTGTTTTCACCGCCTATCCAAATATGGAAAAATTCTTCCACGGAACGAAAACATTATTTTTAGGAAATCCTATCAGAAAAAACATTATTACTGATATCATTGACAGCGATTTAGCCAAAGAAAAATTAGGTTTAGAAAAAGGGAAGTTAACGATACTTTCAGTAGGCGGTTCATTAGGTTCTAGAACTTTGAATAACGGCTGGAAAGAAAACATTAATCAAGTTTTAGAAAAAGATTACCAACTCATTTGGCAAACAGGTAAACTAGATTATAAAAATATTTTAGAAGAAACGAAAGACATTCACAGCAGAAACATTCAAATAGTAGAATTTATTAAAAACATGGAAATGGCTTATTCTGCGGCAGATGTAATTGTTTCTAGAGCTGGAGCGATAGCGATTTCGGAATTGGCAATTGCTAAAAAGCCAGTTTTGCTAGTTCCTTTTCCGTTTGCAGCAGAAGATCATCAAACCAAAAACGCTCAGACTTTGGTTGAAAAAAATGCTGCTAAAATGGTGAAAGACACAGAGATGAAAGATAAATTCTGGAACACGCTTTCAGAAATTTGCGAAAACGAAGATTTGAGAACGGAAATGGCTCAAAATTTAGAATTTTTTGCAAAACCAAAAGCGACAGAAGAAATTGTAGATGAAATATTAAAGACATTATGAAAAACTATCAAAACTTTTACTTCGTAGGAATCGGTGGAATCGGTATGTCTGCTTTGGCAAGATATTTCCATGCTGCCGGGAAAAATGTTTTGGGCTATGATAAAACCGAAACCAAACTCACTACAGAGCTTCAGAAGGAAGGAATTTCTATCACTTTTGAAGATATGGTAGATGAGAAAATTTCGTCTTTGAAGAAAGAAGAAACATTAGTGATTTATACACCTGCGATTAAAGTTTTAGGAATTTTAGATTATTTCAATGAAAATGGTTTTGAAGTTTTAAAACGCGCAAAAGTTCTCGGCATGATTACCGAAGATACCAATTGTATCGCGGTAGCTGGAACGCATGGCAAAACAACTACCTCTAGTTTGGTAGCACATCTTTGCAAAGTGGCTGATCTTCCATTTTCAGGATTTTTAGGTGGAATTGCAGAAAATTATAAGTCAAATTTCATCTTTAACGGAACAGAAATGTCTGTTTTAGAAGCAGATGAATATGACAGAAGTTTCCTCAACCTTTCACCAGATTGGGCAATTATTACATCTATTGATGCAGACCATCTTGATATTTATGGAGATACTGAAACCATAGAACAAGGTTTCAGGGATTTTGCAGATTTAGTGCCAGAAAACGACCAGCTTTTCGTGAGAAAAGGAGTAAATATTGGCAGACCGTGTAAAACATATGCGGTAAATGAAGAAGCTGATTATTATTCTGATAATCTGCATATTGTAGATGGTTGGATGATGTTTGATTTTCATGCAGGCGAACAAACAGTAGAGTTTGCATGGCAAATTCCGGGAACGCATAATGTAGAAAATGCAACTGCTGCTATTGCTGTTTTGCACAATTTAGGAGCAGATTTTACAGCTTTACAAGAGGGGATTTCTAGTTTCAAAGGAATTAAAAGACGTTATACCAAACATATTTTTGAAAACGGTAAGATTTATGTAGATGATTATGCACACCACCCTACAGAACTGAATGCGGTAATGGGTTCTATCAGAACTTTTAACCCAAATAAAAAACTGTTGGTTGTGTTTCAGCCACATTTATTCAGCAGAACCAGAGATTTTGCAGATGGTTTTGGAGAAAGTTTAGCTGCAGCAGATGAATTGTTATTATTAGACATTTATCCAGCAAGAGAATTACAGAAAGATTTTGACGGTGTAACTTCTGATTGGTTGTTAGAAAAAGTACAGTTAGAGAAAAAAGAAGCGTGCAGTTTAAGCGAAGCTTTTGAAAAAATCAAAGAAAAAGATTTTGACATTTTGCTTACAGTAGGTGCAGGAAACATAGACACTTTGTATGACCCAATTATGAATTGGATTGGTACATTGAAAAATTAAAAATAGAAAAAACTCGGAAGTAAGTTTATGAAAAACAAGTGGAGAATTCTCAAAATTTTTGTCACAGTAGTCATCTTCGGATTTCTATTGAGCTTCTCTTTGAAGAGATTCAATGACAGAAAAATTGATGAACAATCTATCATTGTTAAGTTAAATGATAGCTCAACACCTGTTTATTTTGTAGACGAAAAAGACATTAGAACCATTGTAGAAAGGTATAATTCTACAAAAAAAGTGGGCGATGTAGACATCCCGAGTTTAGAAAAAAAATTAAACGAATTGCCTGCTGTGGATAGTGCAAACGTATACCTCAATCTGAACGGAAAACTGAATGTAGATATCAAACAAAGAGTTCCCGTTTTTAGATTAAATAATGGTGGAAAAGGATTTTATGTAGACAAAAAAGGAATAGAATTCCCAATTTCTAAAACATACTCTCATCCTTGCATGCTGGTTTCTGGCGATGTAAAGAAGAAAGAGTATAAAAAACTCATTGAGTTAATAGAAAAAATAAACAAAGATAGTTTCTGCAAAAATTTCTTTGTAGGAATCACAAAAGAAAACGGAAACTACAATCTTGCAACAAGCGACGGAAACTATAAAGTAGAAATCGGTGATTTAGATAGAATAGATTTTAAAGTAAAAGGTTTTAAAACATTTGTAGAAAAATATTTGGTCTATCAAGCTCCAGAAAAATATTCTAAAATTTCTGTAAAATATGATAACCAAATCGTAACCACTCTTAATTCCGGTTATAAACCCGAAGAAGACAGTTTACAAACAAATGAACAAACCACAATAAACACCGTAACAGGAACACAAAAAACCGAAGAAAAAACAATTAATTAAAAAAAGAGAACAGCAATATATGGAAACACATGATTATTCAGTAGGTTTAGACATTGGTACCACGAAAATTGTTGCCATTGTAGGCAGAAAAAATGCCCACGGAAAAATTGAAGTTTTAGGCGTAGGTAAAGCCAAAAGTTTGGGCGTTCACAAAGGAATTGTGAATAATATTTCTCAAACGATAAGCTCTATCAAAGCTGCTATTTCAGAAGCAGAAAAATCTTCAGGAGTTCCTATTCATAGAGTAACCGTAGGTATCGCAGGCAAACACATCCGTAGTCTGCAACACTCAGATTACATTATGAGAGAAAACCCAGATAAATATATCACAGATGAAGATATAGAAATCTTAAAAGACCAAGTAAAAAAACTGGTCATGCTTCCTGGCGAAGAAATCATACACGTGCTTCCACAAGAGTACAAAGTAGATTCTGAAGGCGAAATCCAAGAACCAATCGGCATGCACGGAAAACGTCTGGAAGCAAATTTCCATGTGGTAGTTGGTCAAATGGGAAGCATCAGAAATATCGCACGCTGCGTTCGCGAAGCTGGTTTAGAAATGGAAGCCCTTACTCTAGAACCTCTTGCCTCTTCAGAAGCTGTTCTTACTACTGAAGAAAAAGAAGCAGGAGTTGCCATCGTAGACATCGGTGGTGGTACTACAGATATTGCTATTTTTAAAGATAACATCATTCGTCATACTTGCGTCATTCCTTATGGTGGCGGAATTATCACAGATGACATTAAAGAAGGCTGTTCTATTATAGAAAAACACGCAGAGCAACTGAAAGTAAAATTCGGGTCTGCCGTTCCAGATTTAGAAAAAGATTCTACGTTTGTTACCATTCCAGGTTTACACGGAAGACCAGACAAAGAAATTTCTCTTAAATCATTGGCAAGTATTATCAATGCAAGAGTAGAAGAAATTCTCGAAATGGTAAATACAGAATTAAAAGCCTATGGAGCTTATGAACAAAAACGTAAATTGATTGCAGGAATTGTTTTAACGGGAGGCGGTTCTAATCTTAAAAACCTTCGCCAGTTAGCCAATTATGTAACAGGATTTGATGCGAGAATTGGTTTCGCCAATGAATATATTGCCAATGACAAAAACCAATATCTGAAATCTCCTGAGTTTGCTACCTCAATTGGTTTATTGATGGAAAGTTTAAAAATTCACGACAAAAAACCTGTTGAAAAACCTGTAGAAGAGCCAAAAGTAATAGAAATTCCTCAAACAGAAAATACAGTAGAAGATGTAAAAACCGAGGAACAAGAAATTGCAAAACACATCGAAGAGGTGAAGAAAAACAAACCTACTTTTGGACAATCAATCCTTGAAAAAGTAAAAAAATTCTTCGAAGAAGTAGAATAATTAAAACGAATAACACTAAAATAAGTAAGTAACTTTTATACATCGAAAATATATGGAAAATACATTAAATACAGGGTTTTCATTCGATTTACCAAAAGGGAATTCATCTATCATAAAAGTAATTGGTGTAGGTGGTGGAGGTAACAATGCGTTAAAACACATGTACGAAAAAGGAATACATGGAGTAGATTTTGTCATTTGTAACACCGATGCACAAACACTAGATAATAACCCAATTTCTACAAAAGTTCAGTTAGGAGCTGCAATCACAGAAGGTTTAGGCGCTGGAGCAGACCCAGAAGTTGGAGAAAAATCTGCCTTAGAAAGTATTGATGAAATCAAAGCTGTTCTAGGTCATAATACTAAAATGGTTTTCATTACCGCAGGAATGGGTGGCGGAACAGGTACTGGTGCTGCTCCTGTTATTGCAAAAATTGCCAAAGAAATGGGAATTTTAACCATTGGTATTGTTACCGTACCTTTTAGTTTTGAAGGTAAAAGAAGACTAGAACAAGCTGAAATTGGTCTAGAAAAACTTCGCAATAATGTAGATTCTTTGATTGTAATTAATAACGATAAACTTCGTCAGCAATTTGGTAACCTTGGCTTCAAATCTGGTTTTGCTAAAGCAGATGAAGTGTTAGCCAATGCTGCTAAAGGTATGGCAGAAGTAATTACAGGATATTTCGATGTAAATATAGACTTCCGTGATGCACGTTCAGTTTTACAAAACTCTGGCACCGCACTCATGTCTACAGGAACGGCTTCTGGCGAAAACAAAGCAGAAGAAGCAGTGAAAAAAGCACTAGACTCTCCATTATTAAATGATAATAAAATTACAGGAGCTAAAAACGTGCTTCTACTCATCAGAAGTGGAAACGAAGAAGCTACTATGGATGAAATCGGCTTAATTAATGACCACATACAGCGCGAAGCAGGTAACACAGCAGATATTATCTTCGGCGTGGGAACAGATGCAGAATTGGGAGATTCTATCAGCGTATTGGTTATTGCCACTGGTTTTGCAGCGGATGATCAAAAATATGCAGGTCCTACCGAAAAAATTAGATATTCATTAGAAGACACTCCTTCTTCTTCTAAAGCTAAGAGAGAGTCTCCATTTGGGAAAACTTCTTCTGAAAAATTTCAAGAAAACCCAATGCAAAACTCATCAAAAAGCATGTTTTTCTTAGATGATTCTAATGATAGCAGCACTCCAGACTTCCCTAGTAATTCTGTGAATCAATTTGCAGAAACACAAGCAGCTGTAATGGAAGAAAGAATTGAGGAACTTAGATTTTTTGAAGACGAAAGTTTAAGCATCGAAAGCAGTCATCAAACTTTTGAAGTAGAAGAACAAGAAAATAATGTTTTAGAATTATTTTCATTTGATGATGAAGATGTCTTAGAATCTCAATCTTTCACTTTTGAAACAGAAGAAAAGAAAACAACTATTATAGAAGAAACTCAGTTTAATGCTGCGCAAGAAGTAGAAAATGTAAAACTTTCTGTGGAAGAAACCAAAGAAGAAATTTCATTCATTGTAGAAGTAAAAACAGTTGAAACTTATAGACCAAAAGCAGAAACGAAAACTTTAGTTGAAGAAAAACCTATTGAATTTACCTTTAAAATTGCAGAAGAAATAGAAGAAGTAAAAACCGTTTTTGAAAATCACACTGAAGAAAAAATCACTTTTACAGAAACTAAAATTGAAGAGGAATTTAAATTTATAGAAAAAAATACCGCTTCAGATAAAGTTCAGGCAAGAAGAGATAAACTGAAAGAGTTTAACTCTCGTTATCAAACGATAGAAAACGAAAATGAATTCGAAAATATTCCTGCTTTCAGAAGAAAAAACATCAATATAGGTCACGAAAATGCTTCTCAACAGCAAATTTCTAGTTTCCTTTCTGAAAACAACGGAAGAGTACAACTCAGAGAAAACAAGTTTTTAAACAAAGACGTAGATTAAAATTTTTAAAATTTAGAAAAAATGAGTTTAGAACTTACCATAAACGAAGCGATTAAAACCGCAATGAGAGAAAAAGACAAAGTAGCTCTTGACTCTCTAAGAGCAGTAAAATCTCAAATTCTCTTGCTTAAAACTGAAGCAAAAGGAGCTGATGTTTCTGCAGAACAAGAAATTGCCATTCTCCAAAGAATGATTAAGCAAAGAAAAGATTCTTACGAACAATTTGTTGCTCAAAATAGAAATGATTTGGCAGAAGTGGAAATGGCACAAATGAAAGTGATTGAACAATTTTTACCTGCTCAACTTTCTGCGGAAGAATTAGAAGCAGAAATTAAAAAAATCATTGCCGAAGTAGGCGCAGAATCTCTAAAAGACTTAGGAAAAGTTATGGGAACTGCTTCTAAAGCTTTGGCAGGAAAATCAGATGGAAAATCCATCTCAGAAATGGTGAAAAAACTATTATCATAATTAAATTTTCATATTAACGATAAAGAGCCGGTGAAAAATTCATCGGCTTTTTTTCTCTTTAAAAGGAGTCATTTTGTCTTAATAGATTTTTGGCATATTTTTGATAATAGAATTAAATAGAATTTTCCAAATTTTAATTATAAATTTGCATAGAAATAAAAAATTATACTTTAATCTTAAAACTATATATATTATGTATCCAGCAGATTTAGTAATGCCAATGAAGGCAGAACTCACAGATAAAGGTTTCCAAGACCTTACCTCAGCAGAACAAGTAAATGATGCCCTTAAACAACCGGGAACTACCCTAGTAATGGTAAATTCGGTTTGTGGTTGCGCAGCAGGAGCAGCAAGACCAGGTGTTATTTATTCTTTAACTGGTGATAAAAAACCAGACCATTTAACTACTGTTTTTGCAGGTTTTGATACAGAAGCTGTAGCAGAAGCTAGAAAACACTTTGCGCCATTCCCACCAAGTTCACCTTGTGTAGCACTTTTCAAAGATGGAGAACTAGTTCACATGCTAGAAAGACACCACATCGAAGGAAATCCTGCAGGTGCTATTGCAGCAAATTTACAAGCAGCTTACGAAGAGTTTTGCTAAATTTTTCTCTAAAAATAATCCTCAATCCGTTCTAAATTTTTAGAGCGGATTTTTGTTTTCATTAGGTATAAGATTCTCAAAAAAATTATTAAATTTGAGCAATGGCAACAAAGGCTCTCTTCAATATGGCTGTAAACTGGTTTATTCGACAAAGAATAGACCAAATTCAGAATTTCATGAAACATCCTATTGAAACTCAAAACGGAGTTTTATTTTCTCAGCTTTTTCATGCAGAAGAAACAGAATACGGCAAAAAATTCGGTTTCAAAGACATTTCTTCTTACCGAGATTTTCAGCAACAAGTTCCTATCCTAAACTATGAAGAATTTGAACCCTACATAGAAAAAGCAAGACAAGGTCAAAAAGATGTTTCTTGGCCGGGAGTTATCCGTCAATTTGCGAAATCTTCCGGAACGACCAATGCCAAAAGCAAATTCATCCCTATTTCAGACGAAAGTTTAGAAGAGTGTCATTACAAAGCGGGAAAGGATTTAATTTCCATTTATGCAAACAATCACCCTGATAATCAATTATTTCTCAATAAAAATTTAAGATTAGGGGGAAGCGCAGAATTGTACGAAAGTTTCAATACCAAGTTCGGTGATTTATCTGCAATTTTGATAGAAAATCTTCCTTTTTGGGTAGAAATTACCACGGTTCCTAGCAAAAAAACTTCCCTAATGTCAGAATGGGAAACCAAACTGAAAGCCATCGTTTCAGAAGTTAAAAACCAAGACGTAGGAAGTTTAACCGGCGTACCAAGTTGGATGATGGTTTTACTTCAAAGAATTTTAACCGAAACAGGAAAAGGCAATATTTCTGAAATTTTCCCAAATTTAGAAGTGTTTTTCCACGGTGGAATAAGTTTTAAACCGTATAGAGAACAGTATAAAAAAATCATAGGCAAAGACATTAATTACTACGAAATTTATAATGCTTCTGAAGGTTTCTTCGGGATTCAAGACAGAAGTGGCAGTGACGAAATGCTTCTGATGCTAGATTACGGAATTTTCTATGAATTTATTCCGATGGATAAATTTGACAGAAACCATCTAGAAGCGATTCCTTTGGAAGAAGTAGAACTCGGCAAAAATTATGCTGTAGTTATTTCTACCAATGGTGGACTTTGGCGCTATTTAATCGGTGATACCGTAAAATTTACTTCTCTTTCTCCGCATAGAATTCAGATTTCTGGCAGAACCAAACATTATATCAATGCCTTTGGCGAAGAATTAATGATAGACAATGTAGAAACAGCCCTTAAAAAAGCTTGTGAAGCTACTGAGGCGCACGTTTTAGATTACACAGGAGCACCAGTTTTTATGAGCGAAGGAAAATCTGGAGCACATGAATGGCTGATTGAATTTGCCAAACATCCAACTAATTTCGAAGCGTTTTCTAAAATTTTTGATGATACTTTGAAATCAATCAATTCTGATTACGAAGCGAAGCGTTACCTCAATATGACACTGAATCCGCCAATTATTCACACCGCTAAAGAAAAACTTTTCTATCAATGGATGGAATCTAGAGGAAAACTGGGCGGACAAAACAAAGTGCCGCGATTGAGCAACGACAGAGAATACATCGATCCTCTTTTGGAGTTGAATAAATAAAACCGTTCTATTTTTTGAATGGTTTATTTTTTCTATGCTTTTCTTAACATAAATCAATGATAAAACCGATCACCATAGCTTATCTTTGCAAAAAAATTTTTATAAAATGGATTTATTAGATAAATTAAAATGGAGATACGCTGCAAAAGCGATGAACGGAGAAAAAGTAAGTGATGAAAAACTTGAAAGAATTTTAGAAGCAGCTCGTCTTGCTCCTACTTCTAGCGGTTTACAGCCTTTCGAAATTTATGTAGTGTCTAATCAAGAGGTTAAAAATCAATTAAAAGAAGCAGCAAATAATCAACCACAAGTTGCAGATGCTTCTCATGTTTTGGTTTTTGCAGCTTGGGATACTTACACTGCAGAAAGAATCAACTACATGTTTGATTTAACGAATGAAGTAAGAGGTTTTACAAATGATGGTTGGGAAAACTACAGACAATTTTTATTGAACACTTATGTTCCTAAATCTGCTGAAGAAAACTTCGTACACATTGCAAAACAAGCTTACATTGCATTCGGTGCTGCGATTATTGCAGCTGCTTTCGAAGGTGTAGATGCTACACCAATGGAAGGTTTCAACCCAGAAAAAGTAGATGAAATTCTTGGTTTAAAAGAAAAAGGATTAAGAAGCGTTTTACTTTTACCAATCGGTTACAGAGACACTGAAAAAGACTGGTTAGAAAAACTTGAAAAAGTAAGAAAACCAAAAGATAAATTTATCACAGAAGTGAAATAATAAAAAAATCCTCAGAACATTCTGAGGATTTTTAGTTTATATAAAGAAGGATTTTAACCTTTCCATTCTACTACTGCTCTAATAAAAGCTTCGGCATTTTCTAAAGGAATGTTTGGCAAAATTCCGTGACCTAGATTTGCAATATATTTATCTTTGCCAAATCTGTTAATCATTTCATGAACCATTTTTCTAATCACTTCTGGCGAAGAGTGTAATCTTGCAGGATCAAAATTTCCTTGAAGGGTAACAGAATTATTGGTGAATTTTCTTGCCAATTCTGGAGTAATCGTCCAGTCTACACCAAGCGCAGAAACTTTCGATTTTGTCATTTCTTCTAGAGCATACCAACAACCTTTCGCAAAAACTACAACGTGAGCTTCTGGAGCCAAAGCTTCTACAATTTGGTTAATGTATTTCCAAGAAAATTCTTGATAATCTTCAGGAGAAAGCATTCCGCCCCAAGAATCAAAAATCTGTACCGCAGAAACTCCACTTTGTACTTTTCTCTTTAAATAAGCGATGGTTACATCTGTAATTTTTTGTAAAAGCAAATGTGCTGCTTCTGGTTGAGTAAAGCAAAATGACTTCGCAATGTCAAAAGATTTAGAACCTTTTCCTTCAACACAGTAGCAAAGCAAAGTCCAAGGTGAACCAGCAAAACCAATCAAAGGAATTTCGTTTTCTAATTTCTGTAAAGTGATGTCTATCGCATCATAAACATATTTCAAATTTTCTTCTGCTCCTTCTACTTGCAGATTTTGTACTTGCTCTAGGCTTCTAATTGGTGTATCTAGCCATGGCCCAACGGATTCTTTCATTTTGAAATCAATTCCCATCGCTTGTGGAACTACCAAAATATCAGAAAATAAGATTGCTGCATCTAGCGGAAATCTTCTAATCGGTTGAACAGTAATTTCAGCTGCCAATTCTGGAGTTTGACAACGCGTGAAGAAATCATATTGGTCACGAAGTGCAATAAATTCTGGTAAATATCTACCTGCTTGTCTCATCATCCAAACGGGTGGTCTTTCTACAGATTCGCCTCGTAATGCTCTTAAATATAGGTCGTTTTTTATCATTTTTTTCTATTTGCAATAAGCTTTTATAAAATAGCGTTTTGCTTTATAATGGTTAACAAATCTTCTAAATTGCTTTCTTTACTAGTGTAAATTTTATTTTGTGTAAATTTTCTCAGTTCATTTTCTGTAGTTTGTCCGATAGAAAAGATTTTTAAATTTTCTAAAGAATTAAACTTCGCAAAACTACGAACTCCACTCGGACTAAAAAAAACTACAGCCTCATATTTTTCATGAATTTCTGGATGGAGAATTTTGGTATTGTAAAGCACTACTTTTTTATACGAAATATTCTGTAGTGGCAATGCTTTATCTAAAATATCAAGTGCTAAATTTCCGCAGAAATGAATAAATTTTTCTTTTTGGCTATGTTTGAGAATAAATTCAGACAATTCATTGAGATGTCTTTTTACCTTAAAGGTTCCAAAGCCATTATTTCTCAATTCTTTTTTTGTTTTAAGACCTACTGCGTAGATTTTATTATAATGGGCTTCTTGAAAGTTTTCATTCGGCTGAAAGCCATTTTCAAAGAAAGATTTTACAGCGTTTACGCTTGTGAAAATGAGTGAAGAATTCTTAAGCGGAAAAGGTTTAGTTTTAATTTTTTCAATGGCGATAAAATCCTTAAAATCACAAGAAAAACCGGTTTCTAATTTCTCTGATACCTCATGTTCGATTCCTGTTTTCGTGAAAAGGATTTTCATGATTACTCTATTCCTTTATTTGTTTCTTAATCTCCTCCATCATTTCTTTTCCTCCGTTTTCTAGCACAAATTCTGCAAATTTTTTCCCGTAGTTTTTAGAATGGTCATATTCAAATTCTTCAACTACATTTATCGTTTTACTTCCGTCTAAAGAATTTAATCTTCCAGAAAATTTGATTTTATTTTCTTCAAAAACCGCGATGGCTCCAATTGGCGCAGTACACCCACCTTCTAAAGTTCTGAGGAAATTACGTTCTATTTCAACGCAAATTTGAGTGGTTTTATGATTTATTTTTTGCAAAATTTCTTTGGTTTCCTTATCATCTACCCTACTCGAAATCGCCACAACTCCCTGACTAGGAGCAGAAATCATAAAATCTAGTGGTTCATACTCCAACTCCATTTCCATTCTTTTAATGCCTGCCAAAGAAAAAAGTGTAGCATCAAAATCTCCTTCTTCTAATTTCTTTAATCGCGTTTGTACGTTTCCACGGATGTCTGAAAACTGTGTGTTCGGAAATTTTTCTGACCAAAATGCTCTTCTTCTCAAACTGCTGGTTGCGATTTTAAGTTCTGATAAATCTTTATTTTTAGAAGAAGATTTTCTCACCAAAACATCTTGCGGAAAATCTCTTTCCAAAACCGCAGAAACTTCTATATTTTGAGGTAAAATGGTAGGAACATCTTTTAGGGAATGCACCGCAATATCTATTTCATTGTTAAGTAAAGCGATGTCTAAATCTTTGGTAAAAACGCCAGTAATTCCTAGGGAATAAAGTGGCTGATTAAGGTTTTTATCCCCAGAAGAAAGCACAGGAACCAGCAATGTTTCGTAGCCTAAATTTTGTAATTTTTGTTCTACTTCTTTTGCTTGCCACATTGCAAGAGGCGAATTTCTGGTACCTATTCTAATCATTATAAAAATTTATTTTCTTGAAAACTTCGTAAATCCCCAATCGTAAATCCTAAATTTACTGATGTTTTTTGTTGAACTCTTCTTTGGGTTGTTCTACCAAAATTTCGTTCATCAGTTTAGTAACTTCTTCAGCACGAAGCGGATTTTCGATGATATATTTCGCAAATCTATTGGTGATTTTTTGAATCAATTTTTCGGTGAGCTCCATGTCTTCTATATCCACATATCTGTGTTTTCTGTGGAAATTATGCATTTCATGGTCTTCTATGTGTTTCAGCGCAGCTTTGAACTGATGAATATTCGGTGCGAATTTTCTTTTTCTTTCCCAAGCCAAAAATTCTTTGGTCATTTCCTTGATGATTTTCTCCGCTTTAGGAATTTCTTTCTTGCGTTGCTCAATGGTTTCTTGGATATGCTTAGACAATTCGTCTACATCTACCAATTGTACCGCTTTATTTTCCGCCACTTTTTTATCAACATTATTCGGAATAGAAAGGTCTATCACCAATGTTTCTTTTCCGTTTGGAAAATGTTTCTGATGAATGATCGGATGCGAAGCGCCAGTTGCAACGATAAGAATGTCTGTAGATTTCAGTTCTTCTTCAAAATTTTCAAAAGCAATTTGCGGAATGTTATACTTTTCTGCAATTTTCTCTGCTTTTTCATAAGAACGGTTGGCGATTTTTACTTTTGGCTGATAAACATGTTTCACCAAATTTTCTACAGTATTTTGACCGATTTCGCCAGTTCCCAAAAGAAGAATATTCTTTTCTGAAATCTGTTTTTGAGTTTTTAAGATATAATGAACCGCTGCATAAGAAACAGAAGCTGCTCCGTTTGAAAGTGCGGTTTCGTTTTTAATTCTTTTAGAAATTTGAATCGCCGAGTTGATGGCTCTCTCTAAGTAAGGATTGCTAAAACTTTTATGTTTTTTGAATCGATGGTAAGCATTTTTTATCTGACCGATGATTTCGAAGTCTCCTAAAATCTGACTTTCTAAACCTGCAGAAACTCTGAAAAGATGATAAAGTGCTTCTTCGTTTTTCTGAACATTTACAAACTGCATAAAATCCATCAAACTTACTTCTACACTCTTGCAATACATCTCTGCAATGGCCATGTAATTACTTGAAGTTGTGTAAATTTCGGTTCTGTTACAAGTAGAGACTACAAATGCATCACCCAGTTTCTTTTCATGAATTTCTTTTACAAAGTGTTTTACGTGTTCATCAAAAAACGCGAATTTTCCTCTGATTTCGGCATTGGCTTTTTCAAAACTAATGCTTAAAACAGTGAAGTTCTGTGTATTATATGTTTTTGCAAGAGAATTCATTTCAAGTCTGCAAATTTAATCATTATTATGATATAAAATTTCTAATTTTCATCATATTTTAATAGATGTTATGAATGGAAATATTTGGTCATTACATAATGAAAACCGATGGGTTTTATATTAAACAATTCACCTTCAATTTTATACCCTAATTTTCTGTAAAATTCTGATGCAGTTTCTCTGGCATTCATCCAAATTTTTTGAATTTGAGCTTCCCTAAGAATTTCCTCAGCTTTTTCTACCAATTTTTTTCCTATTCCTTTTCTTTGATAATCTTCTGAAACTGCCATTCCTCTAATTTGAGCGATTTGGCCATTTTGCAAGACCGTGATAATGCCCACAATTCTATCTTCTACGAAATAACCTAGATGAAAAGTTTGGTCGTCAAAATCACCACTGAACTCATGAGATTCTTGCGGAAGGTTTTTTCTGAGGATTTCTCTCCTAAGAAAATAAGTCTCTTCTGGAGTAATTCTATTAATCATTTGAAAATCTGAATATTAAATTATTTTAAGAATTGAAATTAATTAAATTCTCAACAGAGAAAAATAATTTTTAAAGTTTCGAGTTTAAAGTTACAACAAGCATTTAAAAATTTATAAAATTTTAACGATATTTTTTGTTTTTCATTATTTTTAAATGCTATGAAATTTATATCTTTGTCACTTAAAATTTATAGAAGAAAATGGGGTTATTTGATATGTTCACGCAAGAAATTGCGATAGACTTAGGAACAGCGAACACACTTATCATACATAATAATAAAATCGTGATTGACCAGCCGTCAATCGTGGCGATTGAGCGTTCATCTGGAAAAGCAATTGCTGTGGGAGAACAAGCAAAACACATGCAAGGAAAAACGCACGAAGATATTAAAACGATTCGTCCGCTAAAAGATGGTGTAATTGCAGATTTTGCTGCATCAGAACACATGATTAAGGAATTTATTAAACAAATTCCTGGCATCAAAGGAAAATTAATTCAGCCTTCTCTCAGAATTGTTATCTGTATCCCTTCAGGCATTACAGAGGTAGAAAAAAGAGCAGTAAGAGATTCTGCTCAAAAAGTAAATGCTAAAGAAGTAAGATTAATTTTCGAACCTATGGCTGCAGCAATCGGTGTAGGCATTGATGTACAAAAACCTGAAGGTAATATGATTATCGACATAGGTGGTGGTACTACAGAAATTGCAGTGGTAGCTCTTGGAGGTATTGTTTGTGATAAATCTGTAAAAATTGCTGGTGATGTTTTCACGAATGATATTGCTTATTACTTAAGAACTCATCACAACTTATACATCGGTGAAAGAACAGCAGAAAGAGTAAAAATAGAAGTAGGTTCTGCCGTGGAAGATCTAGACCTAGACATAGAAGACATACCAGTACAAGGTAGAGATTTAATTACCGGAAAACCAAAAGAAATTATGGTAGGTTATAAAGAAATCGCTAGAGCTCTAGATAAATCTATCATTAGAATAGAAGATGCAGTAATGGAAACGCTTTCTCTTACTCCGCCAGAATTAGCAGCAGATATATACAAAACTGGTATTTATTTAGCTGGTGGTGGTGCTTTATTAAGAGGGTTAGCAGATAGACTTCACAAGAAAACAGGATTACCAGTTTTCGTAGCAGAAGACCCATTAAGAGCTGTTGTTCGTGGAACAGGCATTGCTCTTAAAAACATGGATAAATTTAACTTCCTTATAAAATAAGTAAAAACCTAGTTATAAAATGGGGTTTTTGATAAGATTATTTAGCAAGAACGGATTATTTCTGTTCTTTCTTTTTTTACAAATAATTGCCGTGACTTTGATTTTCAGTAGAAACTCAATGCAGCAGTCTTTTATTGCTGCACAGACTACTGCGTTTAACGCATGGGTTTCTGGTTACATAGACGAAGGAACCAGCTACTTAAAACTGAAGCAAATTAATGAAGAATTAGTTGCTCAGAACAAAACACTGATGCAGGAATTATACGGTAAAGAAAAAATTAAAAATCCTAGTTTTGTAAGAGTTACGGATACCATCGGTGGTGGACAGATCTACACTTTCGTAGATGGTGAAATTGTAAACAACTCTATCATTAGAAAAGATAATTATTTTACCATTAACAGAGGAAAAAGACATGGGGTTTTCCCTAAAATGGGGGTGATTGCACCACAAGGAATTGCAGGAATTGTCATCAATACCACTAATAACTATGCATTGGTACAATCTGTACTTAGCATGAACAAAATTAGAATTAATGCGGCGCTCAAAGATTCTGGATTTTTCGGAACGCTTACTTGGAGAGGCGAAAATTCTAGAACCATGCATTTATCAGACATTCCTAAATATGTGCCGATTAAAGTAGGCGACACTGTAGTTACAGATGGTAAATCTGCAATTTTCCCTCAAGGAATTATGATTGGTAGAGTTGCGGGCTATGAGGTAGATTCTAAAACAGGATATTGGGATATTTCTGTAGAGTTAAGCCAAAAAATGGGGCAACTTAACAAAGTTTATGTTGTAAGAAATTTAAAAAAATTAGAAGTAAAACAAATTCAAGATACCCTTGATGCCACAATAAACAATGATCAGTAGAAATTTATTTACAGATTTTTTATCAATCGCAGTGTTAGTCACATTGCAAATATTTTTATTTAACAGAATAGATATTGCTGGTAAATATACTCCTGTCATCTACATTATTTTTGTTTTGTTTTATCCTTTTTACAGAAATCTCTATATTTTCCTATCGGCGAGTTTTATTTTAGGATTATCTATAGACGCATTTTTAGGAACTTGGGGTATCAATGCATTTGCTACTACACTTATCGCCTATTTTAGAACCATTATTTTCAAAACTTCCACAGAAGTCTCTTCGGATGTATTTTCTTTCCATAATCTTCAGTGGTCACAGTTTCTATTTTATATTTTTTCAAGTATTTTTGTGCATCAACTATTAGTTCAGAGTATAGAATTTTTTAAATTCGACAGGTTTTTTGAAGTAATACTTAATATTTTAGTAACCAGTGTTATTTCTATAATATTTGTACTCCTCTATTCGTTAGCATTTAAAATCAAAGAAAAAGTTTGAAAACAGCCTATTATAAAATTACCTTATTTCTCTTTCTCATTGCCGCAATTTTTGTGGCAAGATTGGTCTATTTACAGTTGCTTACAGATAGATATGCGCTCAATGCCGCCAATACTTCTATCAAAATAGACTATGTCATTCCTCAACGCGGAATTATCTTTGACCGAAACGGAAAAATTTTAGTAGGTAACCAACCTTCTTATGAAATTTCTTTTACCCAAAGTCAAATGACTCCAGATTTTGATACCCTAGATTTTTGTAACTTATTGAAAATAAGCAAAAAAGATTTCATCAAAAAAATAGAGTCTATTAAAAAAGAAAAATATTACTCTAAACTCACTCCTATGACTTTCAAAAGTGATATGAGTAGAGAAGAAATCGCTAGAATTCAAGAAATTATATTCAAATATCCCGCTTTTAACATTGTAGAAAGACCTCAGCGTAAATATGAAGTTTCTACCTCTGGGAATTTACTTGGTTACACCAATCAGGTCAACGAAAATTACATCAAAAAAGATTCTCTTTATTATTTGCCTGGTGATATTGCTGGGATTACAGGAATAGAACGTGCTTACGAAAAACAGTTACGCGGTGAAAAAGGAATGCGCTACATTCAGAAAGACATTAAACTGAGAAATGTAGGCCCTTATAAAAACGGCGAACTAGACAAAGAGGTGGTTTCTGGTAAAGATTTAACCCTTACCATAGACTATGATTTGCAAAAAATTGCCGAAGAAATGCTCGTAAATAAGCATGGCGCAATTGTAGCACTTGACCCCAATAATGGAGAAATTTTAGCTCTCGCAACTGGTCCAGACATAGACCCAAATCTTTTTACAGGTCCTAACAAAAAAAGAAATATTTATAGATTGGCAAATGACACCATCTATGATAATAAACCTACTTATGACCGTTCAGTTCAGGCAGCTTATCCTCCAGGTTCGCCTTTTAAACTGTTGACCGCATTAGCTGGTTATCAAATGAAAGTCATCAGTGATTCTACCAAATTTACTTGTAGACACGGTTATAGAATGGGAAGACATACAATCGGTTGTCACTGTGGAACTTTTTGGCCTATTGGAATGGAAAAAGCCATAGAAAAATCTTGTAACAACTATTTTTCTAGTGTTTATTATAAAATCACCGAAAAATACGGTCCAAAAGGAAGAAACAGAGCTATAGATGAATGGAAAGAAATCATGAACAGCTTCGGTTTAGGAGAGTTTATGAATAACGACTTAGCAGTTGGGGCAAGAGGGAAAATTCCTTCTGGAGAATTTTACACAAAAAGATTAGGGGAAAAATGGCATCCATATCAATCTGCTATTTTTAATGGAATGGGACAAGGAGACGTTTTACTTACTCCGCTTCAAATGGCCAATTTTACTGCAGCTATTGTAAATAGAGGTTGGTATTTCACCCCACACATTGTAAAATCTATTGACGGAAAACCCAATCCCGACGAAAGATTCAATAAAAAACATGTTACCAAGGTAGAGCCCAGATATTTTGATGTTGTTCTAAAAGGAATGAAAGACGTTTTCATCGGCGGAACTGCAAGAGGCCTTGCTTCTAAAGAATTCACACAACTAGGAAAAACAGGAACAGCGCAGGTTCCAGGCGGAAAAGATAATTCTATTTTTGTAATGGCAGCACCTGCGGACAAACCTAAAATTGTAGTCGTTGCGGTAATAGAACACGCTGGCTTTGGGGCAACTTGGGCGGGACCCGCTTCTACTATTATTGCAGAAAAATATTTATTGGGAGATATTAAGAGGCCTCATCTTTATGATAGAATGATAAAATCTAGTTTCATGGGAGAGTACAAGCGAATGTATATCAATCATCTTACGAAAAAAGGTTGGTATACTGCGCCAAAACCAGACCCCATTCAATTGAAAAAACTAGAAGACAGCCTTCGATTACTCAATGAAAAAAAGGCAGCACAAAACCCTCAAAAATTAAAAGATACCACTAAAAATAATAAAACGTAAAAGATGAAATGGGCAGAAGGAATTGATAAACTTGGCATTTTTCTATACTTAGCTATTTCACTTTTTGCAATAGCAAATATTTATAGTGTAGATGAAGGATTAGGAACCAAACAATTTATATTTTTTGGGATTTCGCTCATGGTAGGACTTCTAATTTTCACTATGAGAACAAAGTTTTTTGAAAACTTTGCAGGCATCTTTTTCATATTGGGAGTGCTTTCATTAGCAGGATTACATGTTTTTGGAACTGAAATTTTGGGTCAAAAAAACTGGTACAAGTTTGGTGGTTTTACTATGCAACCCGTAGAATTTGCAAAAATCGGAACAGCACTTATGCTCGCCAATTACGTTTCTGGACCAGATTTTAACCTGAAAATGAGAAAATCACAATTGACGGTTTTAGCGATTGTAGGTTTACCTGCATTAGTTGTTTTATCTATTCCAGATGTAGGTTCATTATTGGTTTTTACAGCATTTGCGATTGCTTTATACAGAGAAGGATTAAATGGTTGGTTATTTATAGTAGGATTTGTTTTAGCAGCTGTTTTTCTTTTGTCAATCGCTTTTAACCCTCTATACATTACTGGAGCTTTAGTAGTTTTAGTACTAATTTTCATCCTGTTTAATTATCAAAAAATTCATTGGAGTATTCCTACTATTATCACCATAGTAGGAAGTTTGGGGATTTTAGCAGGAATAAGTTTTGGGACACCAAAAATTATGGAAAAGCTGCCAAAACACCAGCGCGAAAGAATAGAAGTTCTATACAAAGGCGAAAAAGCCTTCAGGGATACTTCTGGTTACAATTTACTGTATTCTAAAACAGCTATTGGCTCTGGCGGATTTTGGGGAAAAGGCTATAAACAAGGTTCTGTAACTCAGGGAAAATTCGTTCCTGAACAAGAGACAGATTACATATTCTGTACCGTAGGAGAAGAATGGGGCTTTTTCGGGAGTTTTCTTTTGGTGTTATTTTATGCTATTTATATTGGTAGAATATTTTATTTAGCCGAAACCCAAAAAAATACATTTAATAGAGTTTTCGGTTATTGTTTTGCTGGGATATTGTTAATGCACTTTTCCATCAATTTAGGAATGGTAATGGGATTATTTCCTACAGTGGGTATTCCACTGCCGTATTTCAGTTACGGAGGGAGTTCATTTTTAGCTTTCTCTATTATGACTGCTATTTTCTTTAAATTAAATTACGCAGATAAGAATTCACTCGTATAAATAAAAAAACCTCCGCAACTAGTTGCGGAGGTTTTTTATCACTATTTAATTTAATTAATCTATATTAATTCGTTGCTTCTGCTGTAGCAATATTTTGATCTTCTTTTAGAATTCTTTTAGCAAATCTATATTTTGGTCCCCAATAAGAATCGTTAAGTGAAGAAACCATAACGCCTTTAGATGTAGCTGCGTGAATAAATTTAATTTCTCCTTCTGGTGTAACTTCTTGTACTATTCCAACGTGAGAGATTCTTCTGTTGTGTGCAAAGAAAACTAAATCTCCTTTTTGCAATTGCTGTCTCTCTACTCTTTCTCCTAACTCAGCTTGTTCTGCAGCAACTCTCGGTAATTCTAAACCTGTAGTTTCTTCGTAAACATTTAAAACAAAAGCAGAACAATCTATTCCACTTCTGGTAGACCCACCAAATCTATATGGTGTTCCTAAATAAGTGTTTGCTTCACTTAGAATATCATCTATTGCCTTAGCATGAGAAATCGCTCCTGTAATCAAAGCAGCCATTTCTGATTTTTTTGCCATTTCAAAAGTTGCATTATAGCTATCATACGAACTTTTGCTTGCAGAATTTAGATTTCTAGTATTAATTTTATCTAGTTTGGTACTAGATTTGTATTTTGTAGGTGTAGAAACAACGTAGTTTGTTACACAAGATTGCAACGAGAAGATGGAAATAATTGCAACCAAACTTAGCAAAACTCTTTTCTTCATATTTATTTGATTATCTGTGTAGATTTCTTTTTTAGACAAGACAAAAGTATATCATACAAGTTTTTTAGGACTTGATAATTGTCAGCTAATCAAAAAATTTAACATTTTTTAACATTTGTCTCTCATATGTTAAAAAAAAATTTCCGCGAGGCTCCTATTTTGGAAATCCTGCGGAATTTTTTTTTAAGACTTTTTAACAAAATATTGTCAGAATCTATAAATTATATAAGACTCGTCTATAATGATGTAAACTTTAACGGAGCAAATTCTTTATCATTAAATTTTCTTTGTAAATTTCTTAAAATCAGTACACTAACTGTTTTAAGAAACAAATACTGTCTTCTACATTTTCATAAGGTTCATAATTTGGAATACGAGAATAGCCGGACTTTTCATAAAGATGAACCGCCGAAACTTGCTGAACTCCAGTTTCTAAAACAGAAAAATTGTAACCTTCTTCTTTTGCCCATTTTTCTAGAAGCAATAGAACCATTTTAGCATAGCCTTTTCCTCTATATTTTTCTTTGGTAAACATTCTTTTAACTTCGATGGTTTGGTCATCATATTTTTTATAAGCACCACAAGCAATGGGTTCTTTGTCTATATAAATAATAATACAGTTTTTTATAGCGTCTAGCTTATTATATTGAGCATAAAAAGAATGGTCTTCTCCGTCTATTTCTGCAAGATAAAGATCTAATTCGTAGACTAATTTTTGGAAATCTTTGTGATGGGATTCGGTTTTTAGGATGTCTATTTTCATATTAATATTAAAAAAAATCCCTCTCGAAATGGAGAGGGAAGTTGTGATTATCTAGTGAATAATAATTCTCTGTATTTTGTGAGTGGCCAAAGCTCATCATCTACCATCATTTCTAATGCGTCTGATGCTTCCCTAATTTTATCAAACAATGGCTTCACTTCGTTACAATAGGCTTCTGCCTGTTTCTGTGAGCTAGAAATTGATTTTGCTTTATCTTTTGCTTTTAACAATTCTTCTACTCCCAATTTAATTACTGAAACATTATCTGAAATCTGTGTAATTAAACTCATTTGTTCTTTTGCTAAAGCCTTGAATTCTTTTTCTCCGAAGATTTCTTTTAACCCTTTTACATTGTCTATCAATCTGTTCTGATAGTTTAATGCAGCTGGGATGATGTGATTTCTAGCGATGTCTGCCAAAACTCTAGCTTCAATATCAATTACCGTAGAATATTTTTCTAACTTAATTTCGTTTCTTGCTTCTACTTCTACATGAGAGAAAACGCCCATTTCTTCGTAAAGTTTCACGAATTTTTTGTCCATTTCTCTTTCTAAAGCTTCTGGAGTTGTTTTAAGGTTGGATAAACCTCTTTTCTTAGCTTCTTTCGCCCAGTCATCAGAATATCCATCACCTTCGAACATGATGTTTTTCGATTGTTTGATGTATTCTCTTAACACATTGAAAATAGCTTCATCTTTTTTAAGCCCTTTTTCAATTAAAGCATCTACTTCTTTTTTGAACTCTTTTAATTGTTTTGCAGCGATGGTGTTCATAACTGTCATAGATTCTGCGCAGTTTGCAGAAGAACCTACTGCTCTAATTTCAAATTTATTTCCTGTAAATGCGAAAGGCGAAGTTCTGTTTCTATCTGTATTGTCTAATAAAATTTCTGGAATTTTACCTACTACATTTAGTTTTAATTCGGTCTTTTCTTCTGGAGAAAGTTTACCATTAGTCACTTTTTCTAATTCAGAAAGCACACTGTATAATTGTGAACCAATGAATACAGAGATAATTGCTGGTGGTGCTTCGTTTGCTCCTAATCTGTGGTCATTACTTGCAGAAGCAATGCTTGCTCTTAATAAATCTGCATATTCATGAACCGCCTTAATAGTATTTACGAAGAAGGTCAAAAACTGTAAGTTTTTCTTAGGGTTTTTCCCTGGGCTCAATAAATTTTCGCCAGTATCTGTAGAGAGTGACCAGTTATTGTGTTTCCCACTTCCGTTTACTCCAGCAAATGGCTTTTCGTGGAATAAAATATGAAAATGGTGTTTATGAGCTACTCTAGCCATTACATCCATTAATAATGAATTATGGTCTACTGCTACGTTTGCTTCTTCATACATTGGAGCCAACTCAAATTGATTTGGAGCCACCTCATTATGTCTTGTAGTAACAGGAATTCCTAATTTCATACATTCTATTTCTAGCTCCTTCATAAAATTCATTACTCTAGTAGGAATAGAACCGAAATAATGATCATCTAACTGTTGACCTTTTGCAGGAGAATGTCCCAATAATGTTTTACCTGTTAATACTAAGTCTGGTCTTGATTGGTATAATGCAGAGTCTACTAAAAAGTATTCCTGTTCCCAGCCTAAAGTAGGGATCACCTTCGTTACATTTTTGTCAAAATATTGCATTACTTCTGTTGCGGCTTCGTCTACTGCATGTAAAGCTCTTAATAATGGTGCTTTGTAATCTAATGTTTCACCAGTATAAGAAATAAAAATGGAAGGAATACAAAGTGTAGTTCCCATAATAAAAGCTGGAGAAGTAGGATCCCAAGCGGTATAACCTCTCGCCTCGAAAGTATTTCTAATTCCTCCATTCGGGAAAGAAGAAGCGTCTGGCTCTTGCTGAATAAGCATTCCTCCGCTAAATCTTTCGATTGCTCTTCCTCCTTCTATTGGAGTAAAAAATGAATCATGCTTTTCTGCGGTAGCACCTGTTAATGGCTGAAACCAGTGAGTGTAGTGAGTCACTCCTTTAGACAAAGCCCAATCTTTCATTGCTACAGCAACTTGATCTGCAATATGTCTTTGGATTTTTGTTCCTTTTCTTATAGCATCTAATATAGACTGAAATGCTTCTTTGGTTAAATATTCTCTCATTGTTTCTTCTGAGAAAACATTTTCGCAATACAATTCTGATAATTTCGAAGGTATTTCTACGTGATTATCTTTTCTAAAGTTTTTAAAAGGAAGCGTTTCTAACGCTTTAAATCTTAATGTTGACATATAGGTGTTGAAATTTTGAGCAAATTTAAGAAAAAAAAATGAATTTTAAACAAAACACCCCTAAAATTTTAGGGGTTAATTAAATTTTATATAGATTTTTGAATAGTAAATCGATAAAACCGATAACTTAAATCTATTTTAATGTAAAATTAACTCTACAAGAATGCTTTTATCTTATCTTAGAAAAAAATTGTCATCGGGTATAAAATAAAAACACACTAAACAACTCAAAATCAATACAATTACACCACCACATCTCTAAATCAAAATAAAAATTGTATCTTTGTAGACTTTTTTAAAAACAAAATATATATGGCAAATTCTAGAGCAAGAGAAACAACAGAAGCGATCGAAAGAATTTATGTCTCTATGAGACATTTGTTTTACAGAGGATTTTTTAAACCTTCAGGAGTTTCGGGTGATAGCATTAGAAGCCTTCTAAAAATCATCAATCCAGAAATTTACGGAACCATGAACGTTCCTAATAAGGTAGAACTAGATGGTTTATTATATGTATTAGATAGATTACCAGAAGGCATAGAAGAATGTGCATTTATTCACCTTACTTCAGACGAAGGTTTTGACAAGGGAAGTTTTGAACCTATAGTACCAAAAAAACGTAGAAGAAATTGCTATAGAATAGATGAACACCAGATGAACATAGAAGTTCTACTTGGCCGTTCAGAAATTTATGATATTCTTACTCACCTTACTTTCTTATATATAGAAGCAGATAAAATAAGAAACATTGCCTTCTTAATAGATGAAGACGGAGAACCAAAACGCTCTTGGAAAATTATAGAACAAGTAGCAAAAGGCGAGAAAAAATTCAGCAGAAAAGAAAAAGAAGTTGCGCTTATTCATCTTTCTTCACTCTTAGGAAGAACTTTCGAAGAAACGCTTAATGCTTATAATAATTTCGGCGAAGACAATAATCCTGATAGACTTTTCAAAATCATTTATCACTTAGGAAAAGTAAGTTTTGACGACTTGAAACAAGTGAGAGAAAGAGAAATTCATTTCAGTGCAATTCTAAAAGAAAGAGTTGGTCACCATTATTTCGGCGAAAAATGGGCAAATCACGTAAAACAAGTTTTAGGAGATAACAATTTATTAAACAGACCTTTACATATTATTTCTGCCAATATGCACTCGGTGAAAAATATGCTCTTCGCCAATGATGCACTGAAGAAAAAGAATACTAAAGAAGTAGATTATTCACTTTACGAAGAAATTTCTAACAAGAAAGAACTTAGAGATAAAGTTCTAGACTATGCTATTTCTAAAGAAATGATCTACATAGATGATAATTCTGGTAGTAATATAGATGTACAGCTGATTGATTTATCAAAAGTAGACCTTAAAAACTCTCCATTTACCAATTCTGGATACAAAGGAGATGATGTTCTAATGGTTTTCGATTACGCTTTTGGTGAACAAGCTTATGAAGTGATGGATGAGTTGTTAAGACCATTCGAATACGAAGGAAATGTGTACACCATGAATGTAAAATCTGTTTCTATCATGGGCAAAGCAGGTATTCTTACCGGTGAAAAAGGAGACATCATGATTCCTACTTCTCACATTTTCGAAGGAACTGCAGATAATTATCCATTTGAAAACGCATTGAAATTAGAAGATTTCCAAGACGACGAATTAAGAGCTTTCGAAGGAAGCATGATTACCGTTCTAGGAACTTCTCTTCAGAATAAAGATATTTTAACCTATTTCATGACCACTTCTTGGAAATCAATCGGTCTAGAAATGGAAGGGGCACATTATCAAAAAGCCATTCAAGTAGCTTCTAAAATCAGAAAACACATTTCAGAAGATTTATTTGTAATGTATGCGTATTATGCTTCTGATAATCCATTAGAAACAGGTTCTACACTTTCTTCTGGTGGATTAGGTTTAACCGGTGTAAAACCTACTTACTTAATCACACTAAGAATTTTAGAAAAGATTTTACAATCTTCTTCTAAAAACAAGACAAAGAAGTAAAAATCATAAACTTTTAATAAAATCCTTCCAAACTTTGCTTTTGGAAGGATTTTTATTTAATATAGCAGTCTAAAAATTTGATTTATATTTGAAAAAATTTATGATATGAAGAATAGACTCGTTGCTATATTTTCTTTAATCGTAGGATTAATTACAGCACAACAGCAAGCTTACTACCAACAAGAAGCTTCTTACAAAATGGAAATCGATGTAGATGCTGCTAATTACTCTTATCACGGTAACCAAGAAATAAAATATACCAATAATTCTCCTGATGAACTTTCAGTAGTGTACTTTCACTTGTATTGGAATGCTTTTAAACCCAATTCTTTGATGGATCAAAGAGTGCAAAACCAAGGAAAAAATGCAGACGGAAGATTAACTGAATTCGGAAATTCTAAATTAGCTTCTATTCCTAAAAACGAAGAAGGTTCACAAACCATAAATTGGATTAAACAAAACGGAAAACTTCTAAAATTTGAAGTTCAAGAAACCATTATGAAGGTTTACCTCAATGAAAAAATAAAACCAAACTCTACCACCTCCTTCACGATGGATTGGGATTCTGTAGTTCCTAAACAAATCCGAAGAAGCGGCAGAAATAACAGAGAAGGTGTAGAAATGACCATGACGCAATGGTTCCCAAAACTAGCCGAATATGATTATGATGGCTGGGCAACTTTTGATTATGTAGGTAGAGAATTTCATGCTCCTTTTTCCAATTTTGATGTAAGCATCAAGATTGATAAAGAATATGTAGTTGGTGCAGGTGGCGTTTTAGAAAACCCTACAGAAGTAAAAGGCTACACCGAAAATCCTACGATAAAAACAGATAAAAACGACAAAGCAACTTGGCGTTTTACAGCAAAAAACATTTTAGATTTTGCTTGGGCCGCAGATAAAGACTATTCCGTAGAAACCTTCATCGTTCCAGATGGCCCAAAAGTGAATTTTGTATACCAAAAATCGGAAAAAACACAATTCTGGAGTGAGGCACAACCTTACATTACCAAATATTTCCAACTGATGAATGCCACTTTTGGCAGATACGTTTACCCTACTTATAGCTTTATACAAGGTGGAGATGGCGGAATGGAATACGGAATGTGTACTATGATTCTGGGCGAAGCTAGAAGTTTAGAAAATTTATTAGGATTAATGATTCATGAAGGAGCGCACTCTTGGTATCAGCAAATGCTTGCCACTAACGAAAGTACAAAACCTTGGTTAGATGAAGGCTTTACCAGTTATGCAGAAGATTTCGTGATGAATGCACTTTTCCCAAAAGAAGATATGCCAAATCCTTTTTACAATGCAATTCAGTCTTATGTAAGATTCGTAAAATCTGGCAAAGAAGAACCTGCAGTTTGGTTAGCAGACCATCATGATAACGGCACCGCTTACACCGTAGCTTCTTACACCAAAGGCGAATTGTTCTTAGTAGAATTAGGATACATTGTTGGCGAAGAAAACCTATCTAAAATTTTGAAAAAATATTACCAAGACTGGAACCTTAAACATCCTACAGACCGAGATTTTCTCCATATTGCACAGCAAATTTCTGGCATGGACTTGAAATGGTTTCACCATTATTGGATTAACACGACCAAAACCATAGATTACGCTATAAAAGATGTAAAATATAACGAAAACTCTACCACAATTACCCTAGTAAACAACGGTGAAGTTCCTATGCCAATTGATTTTAGCATTTTTACAAAAGAAAAAAAAACGGTGAATTATCACATTCCGCTCAATATGATGAGAGCTCCTAAAACCAAAGATTATTTTGGAGACTTCCAAACCTTAAACTATTGGAACTGGACTACCAAAGAATACACTTTGACCATTCCTTACAAAAAATCTGATTTACAAATTTTAGGAATAGACTTCTCTCAAAGATTAGCAGATGTAAACCCCGAAAATAATTTTTTAGAAGTAAAATAAAAGTTGAGAAATTTCTCAACTTTTTTTATGCAGAAAATGCTTAACTTTCGGCTCTAATTTTTCTTTTAAAAATCAATGACGAGCATTGTAATAAACATTGGCAATACCAATATTAGATTTGGCCATTTTATTGATGGCAAATGTGATGTATCTTGGATTATTAACACCAAACCTTACGGAACTAGAGACGAACTTTTCGCTCAATTTTCTATGCTGTATCAAACCTACAATATAGATATAGAAAAGGTAGATAAAATCATTATTGGCTCTGTGGTTCCCCAGCTTACACACATTATCAGCAGTGCTTTGTATAAAATTCATGGAATAGACGCTATAGTAGTAGATAGAAAAACACACTCTCCTATTCATCACAAGTCTAATCAAATGGGAACTGATATTTTTGCCAATTTAGTAGCGGCTCATTTTCTCTACCCCAACAAAAAGAAAATTATTTTGGATTTCGGAACTGCACTTACCGCAAGTTGTGTAGCCGAAGATGGTGAAGTTATGGGGGTTATTATCGCTCCAGGAATTATTACTTCTCTCAACTCTTTAGTGAAACAAACCGCACAACTTCCTGAAATAGAACTCACTAAACCAAAATCTGTTTTGGGACATGATACGGTTTCTTGTATGACTTCGGGGATGGTTTATGGATTTTTAGGAATGGTAGAAGGTTTTATTGACCGTATAAACGAAGAAGTAAACGATGAATGTTTCGTTATTGCAACAGGTGGCGTTTCTCATGTTTATCAACCTTTGACCAATAAAATAGACATCGCCGATAAATTACACACTTTAAAAGGTCTTTATTTCCTAGGAAAAGACAAATAAAGGTTATCTTTTTTCTTTAAAGAAATTTTTAATGATTTCTGAGCATTCGTTTTCTAAAATTCCTGAAACAATTTCTGTTTTAGGGTGAAGTTTTACGTTTTGATTGATAAAACCTCGGTTTTCATCTCTCGCTCCGATAACTAATTTAGAAACTTGTGACCAAGTTAAAGCGCCAGCACACATTACACAAGGCTCGAGTGTAACATACATCGTACAATCTTTTAAATATTTCCCTCCCAAAAAATTAGCAGCAGAAGTAATCGCCTGCATCTCTGCATGTGCTGTCACATCATTTAATTGTTCTGTGAGATTATGCCCCCTCGCAATAATTCTATCTTTGAAAACAATGACACAACCAATAGGAACCTCGTCTTTTTCCTTGGCAATTTCGGCTTCTTGCAAAGCCTGCTTCATAAAATATTCGTGAGAAAACATATTTAATCTACACTTTTTTAATTGGTAGAACACAAAAATAAGAAGAAAAACTACAACTCTTTAATGGTAAGAATCTTTTAAACAAAAAAAATCTCACATTTCTGTGAGATTTCTATTTCTGTGGGTCCTGAGGGATTCGAACCCCCGACCCTCTGGGTGTAAACCAGATGCTCTGAACCAACTGAGCTAAGAACCCTCTTTACGATTTCTCGTTTTGAGTGGTGCAAATATACAACTTATTGCGATTACTACAAATTTTTTTCTAAAAATTCTCCCACCACAAAGTTACTTCCGCCCACAAAAATCATTTCTTCGGGTTTACATTTTATTTTAGCTGCCTGAAAACCAGCATCTACTGTTTCAAAAATTTGAAAACCTATTTTTGCTGAAACCAGTAAACCTTCATACTCTTTTGGGCTTCTTCCTCTGCTAATAGAGGGCTTTACAAAGTAATATTGAGCATTTTTAGGTAAAATTTTCAATACCTCATCTATTTTTTTATCATTCACAAAACCAAGGACTATATGTTTATACTTTTCAATGGCATTCAATTGGGCAAAAACCATTTCTAAACCAGCTTGATTATGAGCGGTATCACAAATAATCAATGGATTTTCTGAAAACTGAAACCATCTTCCAATAAATTTAGTGTTTTGGTGAACTTTCATCAAGCCATTTTCAAGAGAACTTTCAGAAATTTCTATGTTTTGTTTCCTCAACTCATCTACCAAAGCCTGAACCACTCTTATATTTTTCTTTTGATAATTTCCCTTCAAATCAGTTTCTAAATCAGTAGAAATTACGGTTGCATCTATAAATTCTGACTTATTTTCGATGGCTTTTTGTTGAATAATATTTTTAACCAAATCTCTTTCATCACCAGAAATAATGGGAATATTGGGCTTTACAATACCTGCTTTTTCTGTGGCAATTTCTTCCAAAGTTTCTCCCAAAATATTCTGATGATCCAAATCTACATTCGTAATGGCTGCAACCAAAGGTTTTATAATATTGGTAGAATCTAATCTACCGCCCAAACCTACTTCAATAATGGCATAATCTATCTTTTTTTGATAAAAATATTCAAATGCCATAATCGTGGTAAATTCAAAAAAAGAAGGAAGAATTTCTTCTGGGATATCCCTCAATTTTTGAATAAAATCAAAGACAAATTCTTTCTCACAATTGTCTCCATTAATTTTAATTCTCTCTGTAAAATCAATTAAATGAGGAGAATTATACAAACCTATTTTGTATCCTTGTTCTTGTAAAACTGAAGCAAGCATATTACTGGTAGAACCTTTTCCATTAGTTCCGCCAATATGAATCATCTTCAGTTTTTCCTGAGGATTCCTGAAAAAATCACAAAGCTTTGTAATATTTTCTAAGCCTGGTTTATAAGCTTTTTGACCATCAATTTGGTAATTAGGCATTTGTACAAAAAGCCAATCTAACGCTTCTTGGTAAGCGTCTGGAGTAAAAGGAATTGGAGTATTTTTTGACACAAAAAATTTTTGTTCAAAGATAGGGAAACCCCATTTTATTTTGAAGTTTTAAAAATAAAAACTCAATATTTTTTGTTACATTTGAATAAACCACAAAATATTAAAAAATGGAAATTCAACATCAAGATAATGGTAAAAAGGGTGTTTTTTTCATAGAAGAAAACGGAGAAATCATTGCAGAAATGACCTATGTTTGGTCTGGTGAAGACAAAATCATCATAGACCACACTGAAGTTTCAGAAAAATTAGGAGGAAAAGGAATCGGGAAACAATTAGTTCATAAGGCAGTAGAAATGGCTCGTGAAAAACACATTAAAATCCTTCCACTTTGTCCATTTGCGAAAAGAGTTTTTGATAAAATCGAAGAATATCAAGACGTACTTTTTTAAATTTTTAAAAACTATACGCAAATAATTTGTTAGAACGTAATTTTATACGTTCCTGTAGAATTGGTGCTTGCTTTTTCGGCTTTTACGTATTTTTTCACCCAAATTACCGCAGCAGTAACTACACATGGATCAGAAATCCCACTGCTTCTGCGCGCTGAAATCACGTTTCCAGCTTTGTCAACCGTATAAGAAATGGTAATGGTCCCGTTTGCTGTACAGTTATGAGAGGGCTGTTCGCCACCTTTTCCCATGGTTCCAGGAATATAAGAAATAAGTTTTCTGTCAACACCTATTTTGCTGTCGCCATCTCCTTTTCCACCAAGAGGATCGCCAGCATTTCCGTCGGTTCCATTGGTTCCTTGCGTTCCGGTTTTAGTCCCTCTTCCTTTGATAAGATTGCCAATTGCAGCCGTTCCTTTTCCATCACCTTGAGCATTTTTGGTAGTGGTATTGCTGGTAGATAATGTTTTAGAAGTAGTGGTTTTAGACGCTGTAGTTTCGGTAGTTTTTGTAGATTTTTTTTCGGTTTTCTCCGTTTTTACTGCAGTAGTTTTTTCAGATTTTCCTGTGATGATTTTTTCTGTAGGTTTTTCTACAGCTTTTGGAGTTTCTACTATTTCTTGAGGTTGTGGTTCAGGAGCTTTTAATTCTTCAGGGATATAAATATCTGCAGAAGCTAAACTTCCTTCTTGATTAACAGGTTCTTCTGCTCCGTTTCCGTTTCTATTATCTCCGAAATTAATGAGCATAGTGGTCACTTTCTCTTCTTTCGGGATTTCTCTCACGAATTGGTAATAAAAAATCAACAAAAACAGCAATGCCGAAATCAGCGCAGTGAGTGTTGCACTTTTTAGCTTGTCTATTCTTTCGTCTCGTTTATGTTGAGTTATAGTTTCCAAATTTTTTAACGCTAGATGCGTACTCTTTTATTCGTTTTATTCTTGAACCGTAGCAATTGCTAAACCATATTTGTGCTTTTCTGCGATTTCCATTGCATAAACTACGTCTTTATGCTTGCAATTTTCGTCTGCTCTAATCGTGAAAGTAGGATTAGGTGAACCCTCTACCAATTTTACAATATCTTGTTCTAATTGTTCTTTTGGCGTTTCTAAATCATTTACAAAATACTTGCCATCTGCGTTTATTGTAACAGTTGTAGGATCTGTAACGCTAGGATCTTGAGCTGCAGCTTTTGGTAAATTCACATCTATTGCGCTTTGGCTGATGGCAGAACTAGTAATCATAAAGAATATCAATAACAAAAAGATAATATCTGTCATCGAAGCCATACTGAACTCGGCGCTTACTCTATTTCTTCTTTTCAATTCCATACTTAAAAAGTTTGAGGTTAGGTTTTAGAAGAATTAAAGTGGTTTGTTTAGCGTATCTAAAAACTCATTCACATGGGTTTGAATTTTCAGAACCAGTCTGTCTACATTAGTCACCAAAATATTATAGAAAAAATAGGCTGGAATTCCAACAAATAAACCAACTGCTGTAGTAGCCATCGCAGTATAAATTCCCGATGCTAATAGTTTAGGAGAAACCGCTCCCGTAACATTAGAAATCTCGAAAAACGCCATTATCATTCCCACTACCGTTCCCAAGAAGCCTAACATAGGCGCTGCTCCAGAAGCTGAAGCAAGAATATTCAGGTTTTTCTCCAGTTTAGAAACTTCTAACTGACCTTGGTTCTGCATTGCATTTGAAATATCAGAAATGGGTCTTCCTATTCTGGTTAAGCCTTTTTCTATCATTCTGGCTTCTGGCGAATCTGTTCTTCTGCATAAATCGATAGCAGATTGTATTCTTCCGTCATGAATGCAGTCTTTAATATTTTCTAAAAAATTAGGAGTTTCTTTAGAAGCTCTTTTGATGAAAAAATATCTTTCGAAAAAAACATACAATGCTAAAATTCCCAAAAGGAAAATGGCAATCATAATTGTATTTCCTATAATTCCTCCGCTGAAAAGTACATCCCAAAGTGAAAATACTTGTTTCTCTGTCACTTTATTGTTAATGATAGTAGTCGTGGCTTGTAAAAACATAATGAAAAATGTTAAGTTCGAATTTCTAAACGATAAATTTAGTGAAAAATTGTAGAATTCTTCGCTGCAATGAATGTTTTTTGAAAAATACTTTTCAAAAAAAATCTAAAAATAAAATAAGATTCTGATGGTTTTAAATGGAAAAGAAAACAGAAGAAAGTTACTCTTCTATTTCTATATCATCTGCTTTGAAATGACATTTCAATTTAAAAGGGATTGGCTCATCAGAACCTGTATAGAAATCATCTATTTTCCCTTGCCAGAATAATTGTAGCTCTCCTTCGTCATCTTTAGAAAAAGAAAGTTCATTCTCGTAGAGATAGGCTTCTTCGTCGTCATAAAGATCTACTTCTGTATAGGTTTCTTCGTCTGTATCTTCTATACGGAATGTTTTTCCTTCTAATTCATTAGAATCTATAGGAAATTCAAATACGTCTAAGGATAGCTGAGGAAAGTTATATTGTAGAGAATCGTCTTCTACATGGTCTAAAGAATCATCTGTAATGATTTCTACTTCCAGAAAATTTTTTGAATTGAGATAAACCGCCTTGCAATATGTGCTAGAAATATGGTATTTAAGGGTTTCTTCTGGGTGATAGATTTTTAAAATCCCTTTCATGATGGTGTGTTAAAAAGAATGTTTGTTTTTAAGTTTTTTAAAATTGTAATTGTCTTCGAACAAAGATAAAAAATTTATAAAACCACGAAAGATTTTTCGTTAAAAATCATAAAAAACGCAGTAAAAAAATTACTGCGCTTATTATTTTGAAAAATTTATTTGAAGTTAAACTTCAGCGTGAGTACCACTTGTCTTGGTCTAATGTTTACTGTGGTGTAAGAAGTTTGATTAAAGGTAGAGTTAAAAGTTACATTTTCGAATACGTTATTATTGGTAATATTCAGCACTTTTAGTTCTAAATCTATTTTTTCTTCCGACATAGAATATTGGTAAGAAAGGTCAAAGAAAGCATTTTTAGCAGTTCTTTCTCTGTTGCTAGAGTGCAATTCGTCCCAAGTGAATCCTAGTGTGTGATTTTTGAAAGGATAAACATATGCAGAAAGTGCGTGGTTAAATGAATTGGTCTTGTTATTAAATCTTGCATCGTCTGGAGATTTTGTATTATTAAAACTCCAATTGGCATTATAATCTAAACTTAACCAAGAGAAATAATTATTATTAAACTTAACACTTACTCCTTGATTTACGCCTTCTACATCTATAAAACTAGATTCTGTAGGGGTAGAATTGGCTGGTAATTGCTGATAATTACTTAATGAATAATTATATCCTACAGACGCATTGGTTTTTAACTTAGGGAAATATTTTCCGAGTTCTGTTTTTGCAGAATTGGTTTTGCTGTTGTTTTCTAAATTGTATCCTTTTATAATAAATTGTTGACTGTTCTCATCTAACTGATTAAGGAAAGTTACGTTATTTGTTCTGTCATTAAAGTTATAACTTACATTAAAGAAAATGTTATTCAATGGATTTCTGTACTCTAATCTTGAACCCACATAATTAGACCTTGTTTGCTGAATATCAGTATCTCTGGAAGACAAATTCTTAGCAGACAAAAGAATAAAACCATTATAAACATCATTGATGCTTCCGAATGAATTAGTAATTCCCGCGAAAGTTGAAAATTTCCAGAATGAGGTTAAATCATATCTCATGAATAATCTTGGTTCATAAGTCACTTTATTCAGAGTTTTGTCTAAATTATTGGTTCCATTTGCAGAAATATTATTAAAATTCACAGGGAAACTTAAATTTACATCTAAACCTTCTCTCTTATAGTTCACCATCATTTGTGCATAAGGCTTTAGATTTTTAAAATTAATGTCATTTTCTAGTGCAGTTCCATTAAACTGATAATCCTGAATAGAGTTTCCTGTAACACCATTTACATCTGTAAGTAGCTTATTATTGGTGTAATTAAGACCAACTTCTGGTGTAAAAGTCCAATTCTTTTTTGATAAACCAATTGATGCAGAATGTACCGCTTCGAAAGTTTTAAGATTAAGGAATTGATGTACCAATTCGCTATTATTTCCTCCATCTACATTTTGTAAATTCACCACATAACTCGCTGGATTGATGAATAAATCTTGCTTGTCATCTCTATAGCTGATGAAAGACATTGCGTTTACTAATCTTTCTTTCCAAGGAATAATAGCACTTAATGAGTTTTGGAAACTATTAGATGGCGTTTTAGTTCTTTGGTTAGAAGCATTATTATTATTTTTAGTATTCGCTAAATCTCCATTCCAAAGTCCGTTATAAGTAGTGGTATTTTTAAAGAAACTTTTATTGGCGTTTTTAGAGAAAATAATTTCACCTTTTGCTTGGTTAGTATAGAAATTATTAGACACTAAAGAAGTGTTGCTCAAATCATTATTCGCATTGAAGGTTTTCACCGTACTTTCTCTTTCTATGGCGTTATTACTATAACTTGCGTTGGCTTTAAATTCCCATTGCTTCGAGAGATTGGTCAAAACATTTGCAGATAAATAATGTACATTATTAAATAAATATCTTTTTACAGGAACGTTTTGAGGAGTAGAAGCATTTTCTACAGAAAGCCAAGAATTTTCAGAAAAATTTCTTCTCATTCCTTCAAATCTATTCCCAAAAGCCAAAATATTATTCTCTTTTTCTACTTCTTCTCCCATATTATTGGTTTTGTAATTTAAAACCCATTGGTATTTTTGAGTAAAGAGCATCGGAGAAAGTTTTACATTCCAAAGAGAAGGCGCTACGCCAAGTGAAGTTTCTCCTCTTCCTGTCATGGTAATAGATTTTTTGAGCTGTACATTAATCGCCGCATTTTCCGAAGAAAGTTTATCCTGTAGAATTTTTACAGGTTGATGGTTTTCAAGCACTTCTACTTTTTGCACAGCATCTTTTGGGAGAGAATTATTGATTACACCGTAACTTCCTTCCATTAAATCTTTTCCGTTTACATAGAATTTATTAATCGGTTCACCTTGATAGAGAATAGAACCATCTTTATTTACTTCAATCCCAGGAATTTTTTTCAAAACATCGGCTAAACTTCTATCTGCTTTGCTTTCGAAAGATTTTAAATCATATGAAATGGTGTCACCACGTTTGGTAATAAGTTTAGTTTTCAGTTTTACTTCTTTAATTTCTGTGGCTTTTTCTTGAAGCACAAAATTCAAAGTCTGAGTTGTGTTATTATAATTTTCGGTGATGGTTTGATGGTTAAAAGCTTTTACCTTCACTAGAATTTTTTCGTCACTACTTGTAAAAGTCACTTTATAATTTCCTTTGGCATCGGTAATTGCATATTCTAAAATGACATTTTTCCCTATTTCTTCTATGGTTACACTTGCACTTGCAAGCGGTTTTCCATCATCATTTTTTACAGTACCAGAAATGGTTTTTTGAGCAAAAATTACAATTGAAAATAATAAAATAAAGATAAATGAAAGTGTTTTTTTCATGTTTAAAAGTTTATCACTAAAGTATTAGTAAAAGAAAAGGATATTGTGTTACAAAATTTTTAGATAATCATTTCGGAAAAATGTTAAAGCGAACTTTTTTGCCTATTTAAATTGGTTTATTTTTCCACAAGAAACGTATTCCTGTTGCTAAATTCAGTAATTTTGCAGAAATTTAATTTTCAAATAAAAATTTATCTCAACATCATATGTCTTTAATCAAAAGTATCTCAGGAATCCGTGGAACAATCGGTGGTAAAGTAGATGATAATCTTACACCTGTAGATGTGGTAAAATTTACTGCAGCTTTCGGAACTTGGCTTCAAAAAAATAAAAATAAAAAAGATTTAACCTTAGTTATTGGTCGTGATGCCAGAATTTCTGGTGCTATGGTTAATTCATTGGTCACCGCTACTTTACAAGGATTGGGAATTCATGTAGTAGATTTAGGACTTTCTACTACGCCAACCGTGGAAGTGATGGTTCCAGAACTCAATGCTGATGGCGGAATTATCTTAACCGCTTCTCACAACCCAAAACAATGGAACGCTCTGAAATTGCTCAACGAAAAAGGAGAATTTATCAGCGGAAAAGATGGTGTAGAAATGCTAGAAATAGCCGAAAAAGAAGATTTCAACTTTGCCGAAGTTGACGATTTAGGAAAATACGAAACCCGAACAGACGCTTTTGACATTCATATTCAGAAAATTCTAGATTTACCAATGGTAGATGTAGAAGCTGTAAAAGCTAAAAAATTCAAAGTAGTCTTAGACGCTGTAAATTCAACAGGAGGGATTTCTCTTCCGCCACTTCTAGAAAAATTAGGCTGCGAAGTGGTAAAACTATACTGCGAACCAAACGGACAATTTCCACACAATCCAGAACCTTTGAAAGAGCATTTGACAGACATTTGTGATTTGATCAAAAAAGAAGGTGCAGATGCAGGAATTGTAGTAGACCCAGATGTAGACAGATTGGCACTTATTGACGAAAATGGCGAAATGTTCGGTGAAGAATACACTTTGGTAGCTGTGGCAGACTATTTGCTGAGGCATAAGAAGGGAGTTGCTGTTTCTAACCTTTCTTCGAGCCGAGCTTTGAGAGATGTTGCTAGAAATCTAGGTTCAGAATATTTTGCAAGTGCTGTAGGAGAAGTAAATGTGGTGACTTTAATGAAGGAGAAAAATGCAGTCATTGGTGGAGAAGGAAACGGCGGAATTATTTATCCAGATTTGCATTACGGAAGAGATTCTTTAGTTGGCGTTGCATTATTTTTAACACATTTGGCTAAAGAAAACAAAACCGTTTCTGAGTTAAGAGCTACATATCCAGCTTATTACATGGGTAAAAAGAAGATAGAACTTACTCCAGAAATAGATGTAGATGCATTATTAATAAAAATGCAGGAAGAATATAAAAATGAAGAAATTTCTACTATAGATGGTGTGAAAATTGATTTTCCCGAAAATTGGGTTCACCTCAGAAAATCAAACACAGAACCTATTATTAGAATTTATACAGAAGCCTTTTCTCAGCAAGAAGCAGATGAACTGGCAGACAAAATGATAGCAAAAATTAAAAGTTTAATTTAGAATCAAGAATTAAGAACCGAGAATCAAGAATTTTTTAAAAATCTTGTTTTTTGAATCTTGTTTCTAAAAATCTATAAAATAATTTGGAAGAATTTTTTGAAAATGAGCTTGCTAAAAAGTTCGAAGACATGATAGAAAATAACGAACAGTTCTACTTTGACACAGAAGAAGTAGAAGACATTGTTATTTTTTATTTAGAAATGGGAGACATTAATTTTGCAGAAATGGCTGTGAATTATGGCTTAAATCTTCACCCTAATTCTATCGAACTGAAAGTTAAGCAATTAGAAGTCTTTTTAGAACTCGAAAAATATGTTCAAGCTCGCCAATTAATTGAAGAGTTGAAACCTTCATGTTCAGAAAGCACCGACTTTTTGGTTTGTTGTGCCAAATATTATTCCAACAACGGAAATCCTAGAAAATCAATAGAATTTTGCGAAAAAGCATTAGAACTTGAAGAGGAAGAAAGTTTCCTGCATAATTTCATTGCAGATGAATATTACAACCTCCAAGACCCTTTTAATGCATTGAAAAACTACAAATTAGCATTAAAACACGATCCTCAAGATGAATATGCGCTAGAAAGTGCGATGATGTGTTATGGCGAAATGAATCGTCATGCTGAAGCAGAAGAATTTTTGCAAAATTATATCAATCAGTTTCCTTTTTCAGAAACCGCTTGGTTTGAAATGGGACAATTCTATTTCAACCGAAAAAACTACGAAAAAGCGATTCAGTCTTTTGATTATTTACTAGCTATTAATTCTGATTCGGCTGGAGTTTATGCAAATAAAGCAGCGTGTTATGAAGCTATGGAACAATGGCAAAAAGCGATTGAGGTTTATCAGGAACAGCTAGAATTAGAATATACCAAAGCTTTTACGTATTACAAAATTGGATTGTGCTATAAAGCGGCCAAAAAAAATATGGAAGCGCTTCGTGCTTTTCAGAAATCTTTAAGAGAAGACCCTCAGTTTTATCTTTCGATGATGGAGCAAAGCGACATTTATTTGGAAATGGGAAGCATGAAAGAAGCTTTACACTTTGCTAAAGAAGCAGTTGCGCTGAATGAAAATAACCTAGAATTCCAGAAGAAATTAGCCTTTCTTTACATAGATTCTGGCAGATTCGAAGAATCGCTTTCTTGTCTGAAAAAATTAGTAGATGTAGAGCCAAAAAGATTCTACAATTGGTATGCATACAGCGAAGTGATTATGCTTATCGGAGAATATGAAGATGCGATTACCGTTTTAGAACAAGCCACTAAAATTCACCAAAGGGCAGAATTGTATTATCAGCTCAGCAATTCTTATCTTCACTTAAATGATGTGGAAAACGGACAAAAAGCATTGCAAAAAGCCCTAGAATTAGATGAAAGTCTTTCTAGCGATATGCAAGAAAAATATCCTTTTATTAAGGAGCAAATTTCTAAAGAAAAGAGTAAAAATAAATAGCAAATCCCGAGAAATTCTCGGGATTTTTTTTATTTATAATTCTGCTCTAAAAACCAAATAAATTCCTCCATTCTGTAAACATTATTCGCAACCAAGAAAACGAATAAAATTCCCACAAAAACCGTCAGAAAAGAAAGCGTTTTTGGAGAATTTTTATACCCGAAAAACAACCATCCCAACATCATCGGAACTACAAAAATGAAATGCCCACCATAAATATAAGAAGTATGCAAACCAAACTTCAAAACGCAATGAATGATGATATCTACGAAAAATGAAAGCATTAAAATCTGTACAAATTTGTTTTTGAAGTTTTTAAAATAACTCCAAAAAACAAGAACCAGAACTGCGCCAACGAAAATATACGGAGCTACTGATGTGAAAACATCCATAAATAGGGCGTTGTAATGGAAGCCTTTTTTATTGTGATAGTCTCTCACCACAAAATTAGAAAAAATCATATTTCCCCCTAAAAACCAAGACGAAATCATGTCCCAAAGTGGTGTAACCTTCGGTTTTGAGAATTTCTCGTATTGTTCACCTGTTTTAGTGAAAATCCTCATGTAGTCCCAATCTAATCGGTATAAAAATAACAACACGAAAACCGCTGCTGAAATCACAACTCTAATCGCGGCATTGAAAAAGTTTTTAAAATTCTTGAATAAACCTTTCTCAAAAAGGATAGGAATGTAGACTTTTACAATATTCGTAATGGTTAAACCACCTACTAAAACCGAAGCAAAAGTGAGCGGAAATAGAGAAATTTTCTTTTCTTTTTTGAGTTTTGCCGCTGCGTAATAATTAAAAGCTACCAAAAACAGCAAAGTATAAGTATAAGTTTCTGGCGTGAACGAAAGCAGAATTGGAGTTGTAAAAAAAGCAAAGAAAAAGGTAATTAATACATTGATTTTCAAAGGAATCCTTACAATATTTCTTAAATATTTAAACAACTGAACCAAAGCCAAACTCACAGCAAAATTACTGCACCAAGCCAAAACCAAACGGAAAATTTCATTCTTTTTACCATCCGAAATCCAAAGAGCAAATTCTCTGATAAAATCGAAGAAATAATTAGAAAGCGGATGTCTCTCGAAACCACCACCTGTCATTACAATCGAGCGATTATCAAAACTGAAATAAGCGTCCCAAGGAATTCTATCATCATATATAATTCTATAATTCAGGGCGATATAGCTTCCTAAAATTCCGTAAGAAGTGAGGAAAATAACAAACAAAACCCATTCTACCCCATTGCTTGGGAATATCAGTTTTAAAGTGTCTTTGAATTTTTTCAAGGATAAAATTTTTGCAAAAATATGGTTTTTAAATGCAAAGAGCGCAAAGAATATTTTACAAATCAACTGTTTTGATGTTCGCAAATATACTTCTACGAAGAACAAGAAAGTGAACTGCAACCCACTACTCCTTCATATTTTTCTGGTCTTTTCACTGAAAATTCTGGGTAGATTTCTTTATAAGGTTTTTGTAAAGCTTTCCAAAGTTTGTCAAAAAGTTCTGTTTTGCCTTCTTCCATTTCTGCAATGCAATCGTAAAGCAGATAGTTTCTCAAGACAAATTTCGGATTGGCTTTTTGCATGATTTTTCGGCTTTCTTCTTTGGAAATTTGATTATAAGAAAGTCTTTGTCTGTAATTTTCAACAAATTCTATAACCAAAGTTTCTTGTTCTTTATTCAAGTTTTGATAGAAAGATTTTTTGAAATGCTCATCGATATTTGTACCTTCTTCAAGGCTTTCTAACTGACTGAAAAACAACGTATAGTCTATAGAAATTTCTTCCATTAATTTTTGCCAAGAAGTAAAGAAATCTGCATCGTATCTTTCTAATTTTTCAAACCCGAATTTCTTCGCCATCATTTCATCATGCTTTTTCCAAAACATTTCGCTATAATCAATTAAGATTTTTTCCAGCGCTGCTTCATCTTTAATTAATGGGAAAAGTGCATTCGCCAATTGAATTAAATTCCAATGGGCTATGTGTGCTTGCTTACCGAAAGCGTATCTTCTTCCTGGTAAATCGGTTGTATTTGAAGTGAAATTCAAATTATATTCATCTAAAAATGAGAATGGGCCGTAATCTATCGTATTACCAATAATGCTCATATTATCAGTATTCATTACGCCATGTGTAAATCCTACTCTAATCCATTCTACAATCATATCGGCGGTTTTTTCGCCCACTATTTTGAAAAATTCCAGATATTTTTCGGTTGAGTTTTTATCAATTTCTGAGAAATAATTTTCGATGGTAAAATCTGCTAATTTTTGTAAAGTATCCAATTCATTTCTTGCTGCTAACAACTCAAAATGCCCAAAACGAAGAAACGTTTCCGAAGTTCTGATGACAACTGCTCCTTGCTCGAAATCTACATTTCCGTTGTACATGATATCTCGAGCCACTTTTTCTCCAGAAAGCGAAAGAGAAAGCGCTCTTGTAGTAGGAATTCCCAAGTGAAACATGGCTTCACTCATGAGATATTCTCTGATAGATGAACGCAACACGGCTCTACCATCAGCATGACGAGAGTAAGGAGTTGCGCCCGCACCTTTCCATTGAATTTCTGTTGATTTTCCTTCAGAATTTTGGATTTCTCCGGCATAAATGGCTCTTCCGTCACCTAATTGACCAGCCCATTGTCCGAACTGATGACCTGCATAAGCGGTAGAAAAAGTTTTCACGTTTTCTGAAAGTTTGGTAGCATTCAAAAAGTCTGTATCTTCTTGGTTTTCAATTTTTCCTAAGCCTATTTCTTCGGCTAGATTTTCGTTAAAGTGCAATAACTGCGCTTTTTTGAATCCATAAATATCGGTAAGTGCAAAAAAGAAATTGGGAGTTTGTCTTTGCGCAGGATTTCCTGAAAAGTCTCCTGGAAAAAGATCTAAATATTTCTGTGTAATTTTATCTAAATTCATTTTGCAAAACTAAATGATTTTCAAGAAAAAACCGCTTCAAATAAGATTGAAACGGTTTATAAGTTTTATTGATTGAAATCTACTTCGTCTTTGTTCAGATTTTCGTTGAGATTTTCTTCTTTTGGTTTATTGCTTTTAGGCTGATTGTCTTTTGGTTTAGGATTTTTTATTTGGTCTATGGTTTGTAATCCGCCATCATCTCCATAACCTCCAAGTCCCTGTAAATCTGCACAATCACCCGTCCAATTAGAAGGTTTGGCAAATTTATCATCTGGTGTAATTCCCAGTTTTTTATCTGCCCAAATTTTCTTCATGAAAATTCCCCAAATCGGCAATGCCATTCTAGCACCTTGACCTTCACCTGTACTCCAGAAGTGGGTTGCTCTGTCTTCCCAGCCTACCCAAACTCCTGTTGCTAGATTAGGTGTAATTCCCATGAACCAACCATCTGAGTTGTTCTGAGTAGTTCCTGTTTTACCAGCTATTTCTACAGTATCAGGAATTCCCATTCTTCTTAACTGCCCAGAAGCTGTACCGAATCTTGTAACGCCTTTCATCAAGTCTATCATGGTATAGGCGTACATTTCGTTCATGACTTCTTTGGTTTCGTTTTTCACCTCTTTAATCACTCTACCATTTGCATCTTCTATACGCCAAACCATTTCTGGTTTTATGTAATTTCCATAATTTGCAAAAGTACTGTATGCTCCCAACATTTCATAAATGGTAATATCTGTAGAACCTAGAGCGATTGCATATTCATTAGGCATTTCTTCTGTTACTCCTAAATCTCTAGCCAATTGGATTACTTTTTTAGGACTTACAGATTCTATTAGTCTTACTGCAACTGGGTTTTTAGAATGTGCCAATGCGTCTCTCAAAGTAAGATTACTGCCGTTACCTTCTACTACCCAATCTCCTTTAGTGTATCTAGCATTAGACACGGTAGAACAAGGGGTCATTCCTAAATTCATAATGGCAGTAGCGTATACAAACGGTTTAAATGTAGAACCTACTTGTCTTTTTCCTTGCTTTACGTGGTCATATTGAAAATGTTTCCAGTCGATTCCTCCTACCCAAGCTTTAATATCACCTGTTGCCGGTTCCATAGACATTAAACCTGCTTGTGCAATTTGCTTATGATATCTGATTGAATCATATGGAGACATTTCGGTTTCTTTTTCTCCTTCCCAAGTAAAGATGGTGGTTTTGGTTGGCGTTTTGAAATCCATCATAATAGAATCTTCTGAAACACCTTCTGCAGCCAATTGTTTATATCGACCTGTTCTTTTCATTGCAGCCAACATAATGCCGTCAATTTGATCTTTTTTCAAGAAATAGAAAGGTCTATTAGGATTTCTGCGTTGTTCTTCGTCAAAGCTTTTCTGAAGACTAGTCATATGTTCCTTAATGGCTTCTTCTGCATATTTCTGCATTTTAGAATCTAAGGTTACAAAGATTTTAAGACCGTCTCTGTAAATATTTACATCTTTACCTGTCTCTTTTTCGTATTCTTCTAGGTAATTATTGATTTCTTTTCTTAAATAATGCTTATAGTAAGCAGAATATCCTTCGTCTACAGATTCTACAGGATGGAAATCTACTACAATGGGTTCCGCCACCACTTTGTCATAAGTAGCTTGGTCTATATAGTTGGTTTTAAGCATTTGCTCTAGAACCACATTTCTTCTGTCTTTGGCCTTTTCAGGATATTTTATCGGGTTATTTCTTACTGGATTTTCGAGCATTGCTACAAAAGTAGCTGCTTCTGAAAGCGTAAGTTCTTTGGTTGATTTATTGAAATAAATTTTAGAAGCGAGTTCTATTCCATTTGCATTGTGCAAGAAATCAAACTTATTAAAATAAAGCGTGATGATTTCTTCTTTGGTATATCTTTTCTCCAAACTTACTGCAACAGACCATTCTTTTAATTTTTGGAAAGCTCTTTGAAATTTATTTTGAGAAGCTCCTTTAGTAAACAACAATTTTGCCAACTGCTGAGAAATGGTAGAACCTCCTCCTCTTTTCCCACCATAAGCTACCGCTCTTGCAAAAGCCTGTAAATCAATTCCTGAGTGCTCACGGAAACGTTCATCTTCTTTTGCCATTAATGCATACACTAAATGCGGTGGTAAATCTTTATAAGTAACCGGAATGGTTTTTTCTTTCTCGAATTTTCCTAAGGTAACGCCATCAGATGAAATGATTTCTGAAGCTACGTAAATATCTGGATTTTCTAGTTCATTTACATCTGGCATATCTCCCACAATTCCTTGAGATACAGCAAAAAACAAAAATGCTGTTCCTAGAATTATTCCTCCTAAGCCAAGCCAAATGAATTTCACCCATTTTTTATAACCAAAGTTTTTTTGCTTTTTGGGTGGCAACGGAAAATTAAGTGTGCTGCCTTGTTTTACAGTGTTTTCCATATAATGATTATGGTTGTGTTGAATTTTCTAATTTTACGCCCAAATCTTCAATCCCTACCAGACTATTGGTTCTCATTCCTTGTTTTACACCAATAATATATTTCCCTTTTTTCGGAAATTTATATTGGTTTTTATATTGAAACAATATTTCTTTAGTCTCGCCAAAACCTTTTCCTAACCATTCTCCATTAGGTTTTGCTATGATGTAGTTAAGCGTATCTATTTTAAAATTTTTCTCATTTTCAGCTTTGAGGTAAGTAATTAAAAACAGATTACTGTATGGATAATCGTTATTATTTCTTACAACAAATATAATGTTTTTAGGAGTGCTGATGTCTTCTATATTCATAGTGAACAGCAGTTCCTTTTTCTTATCCCAAGTTCCGTTTACTTCATTCATAGAAACCACTTCATTATTATAGGAACATGAAATAAGCATTATAGAAACGAAAAATATTTGAAAATATTTAATCATTATTATTTCTTTTTGGAGGAAATCTTTTTTTGTTTTTATTAAACTTTTTAGGAGCATTGGTTTTTTCAGGTCTATTATTATCCTTTTGAGCTTCTGGCTCTTTGGTTACCTGCTCTGCTCTATTATTTCCTGTATTTTTATTTCTATGCTTGTTTGGTTTCTTTTTCTCAAATCTATCCAGATTATTCTCTTGAATCAAATCTACAGTTTCTACCTTGTCTGCTCCTGTGAAGGATTTCAACTCTTCTAATGGAATTGATTTCTGACCTTTGCTATTGATTTTCATCATTTTTTTAACCTCAGCTACGTCTAAATCATACCAAGCCATAGAATTATCTACATAGGCAAACCACATTTTCTTTTTGAAAACGTCTATTTTAATGCAAAAAGCTCTTCCTTTTTCGGTTTCTAGAATAGTATTAGAAGAAGGAAAATCTGATAATGCATCTACATAACTGTCTAATTCAAAATTAAGACAGCATTTTAATTTACCACATTGTCCTGCTAGCTTCAGCGGATTGATACTTAACTGCTGGTATCTTGCCGCATTGGTATTTACTGAACGGAAGTCTGTGAGCCAAGTAGAACAGCATAATTCTCTACCACAAGAACCTATTCCGCCTACTTTGGCAGATTCTTGTCTGTAGCCTATTTGCTTCATATCAATCTTTGTTTTGAAAGATGAAGCGTATTCTTTAATCAATTGGCGGAAATCTACTCTACCTTCTGCGGTATAATAAAAAGTAGCTTTCGAACCATCTCCTTGATATTCTACATCAGTGATTTTCATTTCCAAACCTAGATTTTTAGCAATTTTTCTTGCCTGAATCTTTGTTTGATCTTCTTTTTTTCTAGCATCTTGCCAAATCTCTACATCTTTTTGTGTAGCGACTCTATAAATTTTAAGGGCAGCGTCTTCAGAAAAATGTTTCTTTTTCATCTGAATTTTAACAAGTTCTCCTGTTAAACTTACTACTCCTATATCGTGACCCGGATTAGATTCTACTGTAACTACGCTACCAATGTGAAGTGGTAACTGGTTTACATTATTGTAATAGCATTTTCTATCATTCTTAAATCTTACTTCTACAAAATTGCACTTATTCTGTTTAGGTGCTTGTATTGTAGATAGCCAATCAAAGACGCTTAATTTATAACTATTCCCACAGGTATTGACATTTTCGCAACCTGTAGTGCTCTTAGTAGCACAAGAATGTTTAGAATCTCCGGATGAATTACATCCACAACTCATAATAATATTTTAATTCTTGCAAATTTAGTATAATTTTTAAACTATGTAACATAAAACAATAAGTCTATCATCACGAAGTCTAAATTATCATATTTATAAACGATATTTATTTTTAACATAAAAATAATAAATTTTAAATAATATTATTATATTATTCATATTTTATTTTTTGAGCTTTACATGCAATACATAATTATTGTTTAATATTATTTTAATTAAACAATTGTTTAAATGCTATTATTCATCTTTTCTTTAACTAACTGTTTATCAATGTTTTATTTTTTTTTAAAAAAAATAAAAATTATAAACATTATTTAATTTCACATTTTCGTTTAATTTTTTTAATAAAATTTTAACATTTATATTTAAATAAATTCTATATTTGACCCAATAATTATTAATTAACATGAAAAGAATTTTAATAACTACAGCTCTTTTAGCTGGCGTATTTTCTTACGCAGGAGGTTTTAGAGTTTCATTACAAGGGGTAAAACAACTTGCAATGGCTCATACAAGCGCGCATACAGACGATGCGAGTGTTGCTTTTTTTAACCCTGCAGGTATCTCTTTTATTCCTAGCAAATTGAGTGTTGCAGTGGGCGGTTTTGGTGCTATTTCAGAAGTAGAGTACCAAAGTCTAGAAACTTTACAATCTTACAAGACAGAAAACCCAGTGGGAACTCCACTTTATGCAGCGATTGCATATAAAGTTACAAATAATGTTTCTGTAGGTTTAAGCGTAACTACTCCATTCGGTAGTACCGTAAAATGGGCAGATGATTGGACAGGTAGAGAAATTGTTCAAAAAATGGAACTGAAGAGTTTCTTATTCCAGCCTATGATTTCATATAAATTTAACGATTGGGCTGCTTTTGGTGTGAGCTACATTTATGCAAAAGGTATGGTAGATTGGGACAAAGCGGTTACCAACCTAGGCGGAACTCTTAATATTAATGACGAAAAAGCTACAGGATCTGGATTTGGAGTTGGTTTTTATTTAAAGCCATCTAGTAATTTAGATTTCAGCGTTGCATACCGTTCGCCTGTTATCATGAAAGCAGATAATGGTATAGCTACATTTACTGGAGTTCCTGCAGCAGTACTTTCATCTCCTCAATTAAATGTAGGAGCAGATGGTCAAGATGCTTTCAAAGCAAAATTACCTCTAGTTGATGAATATACCGTTGGTATAACTTATAAAATTACACCAAAATGGTTAGTCTCAGCTGATTTCAACTATCATGGCTGGGAAAGATACAGCAAGTTAACATTAGACTTCGAAAACGCTCTTGTAGGAAACCAAGCAGACAAAACGATTCTAGTATCTCCTAAAAACTTCAAAAATACTAAGACATTTAGAGTGGGTACTCAGTACATGTTAACAGATAAATTCGCTGGTAGATTAGGTTATTATTATGACGAATCTCCTTATACTGATAAGTATTTTATTCCTGAAACGCCTTCATTTGATGCAAGTGTAGTAACTGCAGGTTTTGGATATAAATTTGGTAAGTTAGGAGTAGATTTAGCAGCTGCGCTATCATTCCCTGAAGCAAGAAAAGTTGATAACTCTTATCTGAACTTCTACGGACAAGCTAAAGCTAAAGCAATGTATCTAGGTTTAGGTTTCACTTACAATGCATTTTAATTAAAAGAATTATGAAAAAAATAATATTATCAGCTTTCGCAATTTCAGCTTTAACTCTTGTAAGCTGTAACACAGATTTCGAAAGAGACGTAAATAACGTTACGGTTTCTGCAGGAAATGCAGATTTTTCAAAATTTGTTTCAATAGGAAACTCACTCACTTCAGGATATAGAGACGGTGCATTATACCTAGATGGGCAAAAAGAATCTTTTCCTTCTATGATTGCTAAACAAATGGCTCTTGCAGGAGGTACACAAACTTTTACACAACCATTAATGCCAAATAACGTAGGTGGATTCACTGATTTATTTGCCGCTTCTGGTAACAAAGAGTTTTATGGAAAATTAACGCTAAGCGCAACCCTTTCTCCTACACCTTCAGCTCCAGGTGCTAACCTAGACATTATTGGGGGTACAGGAAAATATTTTAATAACATGGGGGTTCCTGGTGCTAAATCTTTCCATTTAGTAACTCCTGGTTATGGTAGTGCTGCTAATTTAGCTACAGGAAAGGCTAATCCTTACTTCGTGAGATTTGCAACATCTGCAACCACTACAGTTCTAACAGATGCAGCGGCACAGCAACCTAGTTTCTATACATTATGGATTGGGAATAATGACGTTCTTTCTTACGCAACTTCTGGTGGTTCTGGAGTAGACCAAAAAGGAAACTTAGATCCATCTACTTATGGTTCTAACGATATTTCTGACCCTAACGTTGTAGCAAATGTAATTAAAAACGTTATCTTAGGTTTAAAAGGTGCAAATGCAAAATCTAAAGGAGCAATTGCAAATATTCCGTATGTTACCACAATACCTTATTTTACAACCGTTCCTTACAATCCATTAACCCCTACATTATTAGGATCAAATCTTGCTACTCTAAACGCAAGTTTATATGGCCCGCTTAAGCAAGCGCTTACAGCATTTGGAGCTGGAAGCAGAATTAATTTACTTTCTGCCACATCTACAAACCCTGTTTTGATTAAAGATACATCTTTAACAGATTTATCTGCTCAGCTAACTGCAGCCTTAACTCCATCATTAGGATTAGCAACAGCTACTGCATTTGGGCAAATTTTTGGTCAGGCTAGACAAGCTACAGCAGAAGACTATATTCTTCTTACTACAAGTACAGTTATTGGGTCTACCAATTCTAGTGCTCCTGCACCAGTAAATGTATATGGTATTTCTTACCCACTAGAAAACAAACATGTTTTAACTAAAACCGAGGCTGCTACTGTAAAAACAGCTGTAGATGCTTATAACGCTTCTATTTCAAGCTTAGCAACAACTTACGGCCTTGCATTAGTTGACGCCAATGCAAAAATGAGAGAGTTAGCAACTGCATCAGGAATTCAATACAATGGAGTGAAGTATAGCGCATCATTTGTAACAGGAGGTACTTTCTCTTTAGATGGAGTACACCCTAATGGTAGAGGTTATGCATTAATTGCAAATACTTTCATCGCTGCAATTAATAATACATTCTACTCTACACTTCCATTCGTAGATGTTAATGCTTATTCTGGGGTAACTTTCCCAAAATAGTAATAATAAAAAAATAATTTTTATAAAAACCACCTGATATTTTTCAGGTGGTTTTATTTTTTTTAAATTTGCAAAACCAAAAAAAGTAAAAATGGCTGATCAAGCAACCTATTTGTTTTGCACCAGAACAAGTCGAGATTTAGCAGAAAAAATCGCTAATCACTATGGGCAAGAATTAGGGAAAATTAATTTCCAACAGTTTAGTGACGGGGAATTCGAACCCGTATTAGATCAATCTGTAAGAGGAGGAAGAGTTTTTCTTATCGGCTCTACCTTTCCGCCAGCAGACAATCTTTTAGAACTTCTTTTAATGATTGATGCTGCAAAAAGAGCATCAGCAAAAAGCATTACCGTAGTGATTCCATATTTTGGATTGGCTAGACAAGACAGAAAAGATAAGCCTAGAGCACCAATCGGAGCAAAATTAGTAGCTAATCTATTAACTGCAGCTGGCGCTACAAGAATCATGACTATTGATTTACACGCAGACCAAATTCAAGGTTTCTTCGAAATTCCTGTAGACCATCTTTATGCTTCTACAATCTTTGTAGACCACATTAAGTCTTTAAACTTAGATAATCTTACCATTGCTTCACCAGATATGGGAGGTGCAAAAAGAGCGAAAAATTACGCGGGTTACCTAGGTGCAGAAGTAGTAATTGCCTACAAAGAAAGAAAAAAAGCAAATGTAGTAGAGGAAATGTTCTTGATTGGCGATGTAAAAGACAGAAATGTTATCCTAATTGATGACATGATAGACACTGCAGGAACACTTTGCAAAGCAGCAGAAATTTTGATGAAAAACGGAGCAAAATCAGTAAGAGCCATGGCAACTCACCCAGTTCTTTCTGGTAAAGCCTATGAAAATATAGAAAACTCACAGATTAGCGAAGTAATTGTAACTGATACTATTCCAGTAAAATCAGAGCTTTCTTCTAAAATTAAGGTCTTATCATGTGCCAAACTATTTGCAGATGTAATGAAGATGGTACACGAGCATAAATCAATTAGTGATAAGTTTATTATATAAATTTTTTCACTATATTTGCAGCCTGAAAAATTTAACACACTTAAATATTTTTAAATGAAATCTATTACAATTCAAGGTACAAAAAGAGAAAGCGTGGGCAAAAAGTCTACCAAAGCTCTACGTGATGCTGAATTAGTTCCTTGTGTTGTTTATGGAGGTGAGCAACCAATCAATTTCTCTACTACAGAGAAATCTTTCAAAGACTTGGTTTACACTCCAGATGCACACACGGTAGTAATTGAGCTAGATGGTCAAAAAATTGATGCTGTTTTACAAGACATCCAATTTCACCCAATTACAGACAAAATTCTTCACGCAGACTTCTATCAATTAAGCGCTGATAAACCAGTAGTTATGGAAGTTCCTGTAAGAATTACCGGTCGTGCAAAAGGTGTTTTAGCGGGAGGTGTTCTAAGACAATCTTTCAGAAAATTAAGATTAAAAGCTATTCCTTCTAATCTACCAGACGAAATCGTAGTAGATGTTACTCCACTTAGAATTGGTAACAAATTATATGTAGGAGACATCAAAAACGATCAATACACTTTCTTACATCCAGATAACGCAGTAGTAGCTGCTGTGAAGATGTCTAGAAATGCTATGAAAAATGCTGGTGCAATGGTAGAAGATGATGAAGATGAAGAAGAAGTTGCAACTGATGCAGCTCCAGAAGCAGAAGCTCCTGCAGCAGAATAATTAGAGAATCTTTATTCTACATATAAAACCATTCCGATGTTCGGGATGGTTTTTTTTTATTTTTAAAACTTTTGTAATTTTTTTATTTTTAAATTTAACTTTCCTTAAAAAGAACAATCAAACCACTGAAAACTAAATTATGAACTGTAAAGACGACGAAATCATCAGCTTGATGTTACAGCCCAATTCTTTGGAAAAAGGACTTCGTGCGATGATGGATACGTATCAAAGTCGGCTTTATTGGCATATCAGAAGGTTAATTGTGCAACATGACCTTGCGCAAGATGTGTTGCAAGACACTTTTATTAAGGCTTATAATAATTTTGGTCAGTTTAAGAGAGACAGTAAACTGTACACTTGGCTTTATAGAATTGCTACTAATGAAGCGCTTCAACAATTGGCAAAACTGAAAAAAATGCAAAAAACAGACGAAGATGCAGAATATTACATGCAAAACTTAGTCGCCCAAAATGCAGAGCGTGATGCAGAAGAAATTCAGATTTTATTGCAGAAAGCCATTCAAACATTACCAGAGAAACAAAAATTAGTTTTCAATATAAGATATTATGATGAATTGCCTTTCGAAGAAATAAGTAACATTCTAGAAATGAGCGTAAGTACTTGCAAAACCAATTACCACTACGCCAAAGAAAAAATAGAAAACTACATCAGAGAAAACTACGAATCATAAGAAAATTTAAAAAAATTAGAAAATGAAAGATTTTAATATAGAACAATTAGCTAAAAAAACACCCTACAAAATTCCCGAAAACACTTTCGAGGAAATACAGGAAAACGTGCTTAATAAAACTGTAAGAAAAAAAGAACATCAACCGAAGATTTTTAAAATTAATTTTTCAATGGTAACTTCTATTGCCGCAGCTTTAGCATTAATTTTTGGCTTTACTTTCTTATGGAAAACGAACCAAACTGAAATTTCAAAGCCTAATCAAGATTCTGCACAAATCATTACCAAAGTAGAAACTACACAACCAAAACTAGAACAAAATAACACCCAAAATTCATCACAAAATATTGCCAAAGAAAACAATACAGAAGTTGCTCATACCCAAACTCCAGAAATTACAGAACAGATTGTGAATTCTAAAAACACTGATGAAAATTATGAGCAACTTCTTAATTCTTTGACTCAAGAAGAATTGGCAGAATTATCAAAAAACACCAGTCACGACATCTATTTAGACCTTTATAACTAAATCAATTATGAAAAATTTTATCTATATCTTTCTGTTTTTAGGCACTTTTATGAGTTTTAAAGCCCAAGAAAAGCCTAATTTTAGAAACATGACACCAGAACAGCGCAGAGAATACATGAGACAAATGTCTCCTGAGCAAAGAAAACAATTGATGGAAGACGCAGCTACCATGATGGCCATCAAAAATTTACAAGTTCCCGCAGAAAAGCAAGAAGTTTTTAAAAACCTTCTTAAAGAATATATTGAAAGTCAAAAAACCATCAAGAATAAGTTCAGAGCAGATTTCTCTCAAGAAAACCTTTCTGATGCAGAAGCTAAGAAAATGCTGAACCAAAGCTTTGATTTAGGCCAACAATTGTTAAACAACAGAAAAGTTTATGCTGATAAATTTCTCAAAATTTTAACACCTCAACAAGTACTTAAACTTTTTAGTCAAGAAGGCAGAATGCGCGAAAAATTTATGGAACGCAGACAACAAATGGGGCCACCAAAAGGTAGAGGGCCAATACCAAACCACGAAAATCCTTAAAAATATACTCCGAAATTCAATTCGGAGTTTTTTATTTTTAGGATTTTACCTTAAAATCAATATCTTTGCAAATCATTGAAAAAGAAGAATGAAGAACATTAGAAATTTTTGCATAATCGCACATATCGACCACGGGAAATCTACCCTTGCAGACAGGCTTTTAGAATATACCAATACGGTTTCTCAAAGAGAGTTGCAAGCGCAAACCCTTGATGATATGGATTTGGAAAAAGAGCGTGGAATTACCATAAAATCTCACGCCATCCAAATGGATTATGAATATAAAGGCGAAAAATATATTCTCAACCTTATCGATACACCGGGACACGTAGATTTTTCTTACGAAGTATCTCGTTCTATCGCTGCTTGTGAAGGAGCACTACTTATTGTAGATGCTGCACAAAGTATTCAAGCACAGACTATTAGCAACTTGTATTTAGCGCTAGAAAACGATTTGGAAATTATTCCAATTCTTAATAAAATAGACTTGCCTTCTGCTAATCCAGAAGAAGTTACAGATGAAATTGTAAATCTTCTCGGTTGTAAGCCAGAAGATGTTTTGCGTGTTTCTGGAAAAACTGGAGAAGGTGTTCATGAATTGCTTGAACAAATCGTAGAAAGAATTCCTGCTCCAAAAGGTGATGAAAACGCGCCACTTCAAGCATTGATTTTTGACTCTGTTTATAATCCTTTCCGTGGAATTGAGGCTTACTTTAAAGTAGTAAACGGTAAAATTTCTAAAGGAGAGAAAGTAAAATTCATGGCGACTGATAAAGTCTATGAAGCAGATGAAGTAGGAACGCTGAAACTAAAACAAGCTCCAAAATCTGAAATCAAATGCGGAGATGTAGGCTATATTATTTCGGGGATTAAAGATGCTAGAGAAGTAAAAGTAGGTGATACCATTACTTCGATGGTAAATCCTGCAAACGAAGCTATTGATGGTTTTGAAGATGTAAAACCAATGGTTTTCGCGGGAATTTATCCTATTGAATCAGAAGATTTTGAAGAATTAAGATTTTCTCTAGAAAAATTAAGACTGAATGATGCTTCTTTGGTTTTCGAGCCAGAAAGTTCTGCAGCACTTGGTTTCGGTTTCCGTTGTGGTTTCTTAGGAATGCTTCACATGGAAATTGTACAGGAACGTCTAGACAGAGAGTTCAACATGAACGTAATTACTACGGTTCCTAACGTTTCTTACTATGGTTATTCTAAAAAAGAACCGAATGTTCCGATTTTGATTAATAACCCGTCAGAAATGATGGATCCTATTGCTCTAGATCGTGTAGAAGAACCTTACATCAAAGCTACAATTATTACAAAATCTGATTTCGTGGGTGCGGTAATGACGCTTTGTATCGAAAAACGCGGCGAAATTGTAAACCAATCTTATTTGACTTCAGACCGTGTAGAGCTGGTATTTAACATGCCGCTTTCAGAAGTTGTTTTTGATTTTTATGACAGATTAAAATCTATTTCTAAAGGTTATGCTTCATTTGATTACCATCCAATTGGCTTTAGAGCTTCTAAATTGGTGAAAATGGACATTTTAATCAATGGAGATATGGTAGATGCACTTTCTTCATTAATTCACGATAGCAACGCGTATTACATTGGTAAAAAAATGTGCGAGAAACTGAGAGAATTAATTCCTCGTCAACAGTTTGATATCGCGATTCAGGCAGCTCTTGGTGCAAAAGTTATTGCCCGTGAAAACGTAAAAGCGTTGAGAAAAGACGTTACCGCAAAATGTTACGGAGGTGATATTTCCAGAAAGCGTAAGCTCCTAGAAAAACAGAAAGAAGGAAAGAAAAAAATGAAGCAAATTGGTAGAGTCGAAGTTCCACAATCTGCATTTATGGCAGTTTTGAAATTGAATGATTAAGCATCAAAGATGCATTTATTAATACAAATCCACAGAGTTTTCTGTGGATTTTTTTATATTCGTTTAAATTTTCCTCTCAATGAAAAAAATCACGCTACTTTTCCTCGTTCAAACCGTATTTTCTTTTGCTCAAGATTTTAAAACACCTTACGAAAAAGGCAACGGAAATCAAACCACCACTTACGAAGAAATGGTGAAATTCTATGACGATTTAGATAAAAATTTCGAAAGTATTTCCGTAGCAGAAAAAGGAAAAGATGACAACGGAGAACCAATTAGAGTAGTGATTTTTGATAACTCTAAAAATCAAAATGCGTCTGTAATTTTCATCAATAACGGAATTCATCCTGGTGAACCAGACGGAATAGATGCTACTATGATGCTGATACGTGATTTAGCTTTAGGAAAAATAAAAGTGCCACAAAATACCAAAGTTGCCGCGATTGAAGCCTATAACATTTCGGGGATGTTGAGAAGAGGCAAATTTTCAAGAGCCAATCAAAACGGACCAGAAGAATACGGTTTTCGGGGTAATGCCAGAAATTTTGATTTGAATAGAGATTTCATCAAAAATGATACAGAAAATGCCAAAGCTTTTCAAGAGATTCTCCATTGGTTAAAACCTATTTATTTCATTGATAATCACGTAAGTAATGGTGCAGATTATCAGTACACTTTTACCTATATTTCTACCAATAAAGAAAGATTAGGAAATTCTCTCGGAACATACTTGCATCAAGAAATGCAGCCGAAATTGATTCAAAATATGGAGAAATCTAAAATTTTGAGTGTTCCTTATGTGAATATTCACGGAGATTCTCCAGATGAAGGTTTCCCAGCGTTTATGGATTCTCCACGTTATGCAACGGGTTACACTACCCTTTTCAACATTCCGGGAACGGTGGCAGAAACGCACATGCTAAAACCTTACAAAGACCGCGTAAAAGCAACGTATGAATACATGAGACATTCCATCAATTTTGTAGATGAAAATTACACAGAAATTTCTAAAAAAATGATGGAAGAATTCACGAATTATTTGCCAAATAAAAAATACGCAATTCGTTGGAAATTAGATAGTACCAAATACAGTTATATTGATTTCAAAGGTTATGAAGCAGGGAAAAAACCAAGCGAAATTTCAGGAAAACCAAGACTTTTTTACGACAGAAATAAACCTTTCACCAGAAAAGTGAAATTCTTTGATACTTATAAATCTGATAAGGAAATTACAATTCCAACTTATTACGTGATTCCAAAATCTGAAGGGAAAATCATAGAAAATTTAAAACGCAATCAAATCAAAATCAAAGAATTACAATCTGATTCTTTAATCACAGTTGAGTCTTATAAAATCGTAGATTTTAAAACCGTAAAAAATCCTTATGAAGGTCATTACTTGCATTTCGATACTCAAGTTTCATCAGAATTAAAGACTAAAAAATTCAGAAAAGGAGATTATTTGGTTTCTACAAAACAATCTGGCGTTAAATTTCTTTTAGAAACGCTAGAACCAGAAGCAGTAGACTCTTACTTCAACTGGAACTTTTTTGATGGAATTTTGGGACAAAAAGAGTATTTTTCTGACTACGTTTTCGAAGATACTGCCGCAGAATTATTGAAAACCAACAAAGCGTTAAAAACCGCTTTTGAACTGAAAAAAGCTTCGGATGCTAAATTTGCAAAAGATGGAGCAGCACAATTAGATTGGGTATATAAAAATTCAGAATATTACGAAGGTACTGTAAATCAATATCCTATTTATAGAATTCGGTAATTTAAAAATAGATTTTAAAACCATTAAGCAAAAATTAAGAGATTAAGTTTATTAAGAAAAAAACTCGAAGAATTAAAACTTATTTTTCTTAATTCCTTAATAAACTCTTAATGTTAGAAAAAGGTTTTCAATGTTTTAAAAATCATGAACAGCCACAATCTTTATCGCAATGCGTTCTTTTACTAGCAAATTTTTTTGGAGAAAAAGTTTTTTTAATGATTTTATAAATAGAATAAGATGCTGCTAATAAAGCTGCAAAAATGATAACGTATTGAAGGACTAAACTTTCCATGACAAAAATCTTATTACAAAATTACATAATTATTTTGAACTATTCTAAATAAAGATTAATTTTGTATCATGGATTTCAGAACTAACCCTTATTTCAATCTTGTTGTTCCAACTTTGGAGAGCAAAAACTACGAACAATATTGTGGTAAAAAGAAATGTTGCAAGAAATTTAAGAAAGGGAAAAGATGTAAAAAATGCCCAGGAAGAGATAAAATTTCATAAACCTAAATCACATTTCTTTCTTATCTTTGAATAAATTCATTTATTATGAACAGAGATTATATATTTGATTTGCTGAATCAGCAAATTGCAAAAGAACAATATGCGGCGCAATTGTATCTATCTATGAGCGCTTGGTTTTTAGAACAAGATTTAGACGGAATTGCCAATTATTTCAGAGTTCAATCTAAAGAAGAACTGATGCATTCAGAAAAATTCTTTGATTATTTGAATGATATCGGTGGAAGAATTGTACTACAAGAAGTAAAACAACCTCCTCATGATTTCAAAGATGCTTTAGAAATTTTTGAAAAAGCTTTAGAGCACGAAAAATTAGTAACCAAAAGTATTTTTGACATTGTAAAAGCTGCTAATGATGCAGGAGATTACTCTACTGCTGCTTTCTTACAATGGTTTGTAAATGAACAGGTAGAAGAAGAAGCCAATGCTTCTCAATTGATTTCGAAAATTAAAATGGTGAAAGACAATCCTTCTGCTTTGTATCTTTTTGATCAAGAACTGGCGAAACGCGTTTTCGTAGCTGAATAAAATGAAAAACTGCTTTTAAAAGCAGTTTTTTTTATTTGAAAAATTGGTAAACCAACATGGAAGCTAGATAAGCTAAACCAGACATGCAAACCAACTGAATAGCCGTCCATTTCCAAGATTTTGTTTCTCTGTAGACTACAGCAATCGTAGAAATACATTGCATCGCAAAAGCGTAGAATATAAGTATGGAAAGTCCGGTTGCAAAACTGAAGACTTTTTCGCCATTCGGTTTTACATCACTTCTCATTTTTTCGATGACCGATTTTTCTGGAGCATCATCATCAAGACTGTAAAGCGTTGACATTGTGCCAACAAACACTTCTCTCGCTGCAAAACTGGTAAGAATTCCCACTCCCATTTTCCAATCGTAACCCAATGGTGAAATCACAGGTTCCATTTGTTTCCCGATTTTAGCCAAATAAGAATTTTCTAACTTCACATCTGAATGATGTTCTAAAATATGGAAATCATCTTTCGGTCCGAAATAACTTAAAAACCAAAGAATTACACTTACTGCCAAAATAATTTTTCCAGCGCCTGTAATAAATTCCCAAACTTTACCTAAAACCAATTTGAAATCATATTTCCAAAGCGGCATTTTATAAGTCGGTAAATCCATTACCAAGAAGGTTTTTCCTTTATTTTTAATGAAATATTTTAAAATAAATGCAGCTAAAAGCGAAGTCGCAAATCCTAAGAAATACATTCCCAGAAGCGCAATCGCTTTATATTTTACACCAAAGAAAGTTCCATCAGTAAAAATAAGCGCAATAATGATACTGTAAACCGGAAGTCTTGCAGAACACGTCATAAAAGGTGTAATGAGAATCGTGATGAGTCGCTCTTTTACGTTTTCGATGTTTCTGGTACTCATAATTGCAGGAATGGCGCAAGCTGTTCCCGAAACGAGCGGAACAATACTTTTTCCGTTTAAACCAAACGGTCGTAAGAATCTGTCCATCAAGAAAATAACTCTTGCCATGTAACCAGAATCTTCTAATAAATACAAGAAATATAAAAGAATCCCGATTTGTGGGGCAAAAATCACAATTCCGCCAATTCCTGGAATAATTCCGTCAGAAATTAATGAATTCAATGGACCTTCTGGAAGCCAAGTTCTAGAAGTTTCAGACAACCAAGCAAAAGCGGCTTCAATCCAATTCATAGGATATTCTGCGATGAAAAATACACTTTGGAAAATGGTAAGTAAAATAATCCCAAAAACCAAATATCCTAAAACAGGATGTACTAAAACTTTGTCTAATTTTTCGGTGAGAAGTTCCTTGAACTGAGGTTTTTTAGAAATCGTTTGAGAGATAATTCCGTCAATTTGCTGGTATCTTCTGATGGTTTCCTGCACTTGTAAACGCTTCGGAACCATACATTTTCTGTCTTCTTGATTCAATTGTGTTTTTACACTTTCTAATTTGCCGAGATAAGTATCTGCAGCAATAAGCGTCCAAACTTTATAGAAATTTTTCTCTTCGATTTGTCTTGAAATCTTGAAAACCAATCCTAAATTTTCCGAAGGAATATCAAAATAAGGCTTATCCGAAACCGAAAATTCATCTTTAAAAATTGATTCTCTTATTTCATCAATCCCAATATTCTTTTTGGCATTGGTTTCCAGAATATTTTGACCTAGGAGTTCGCTCAGTTTTTTAGAATCGATGTGTAAACCTCTTTTTTCCGCCAAATCTACTTGGTTAATCACCATCAAAACAGGAATTCCCAAATCTTTAATTTGCTGATAAAGCAGTAAGCTTCTTTTGAGATTCAGCGCATCTGCAATATAAATAACACCGCTATATTTTTCTTGTTCTTCAATCAAATATTTGGTGAAAATAGCTTCGTCTTCTGAAGTGGGATAAATGCTGTAAGAACCTGGCAAATCTACAATTTCTACTTCTTCGTCTTTGTAAAGGTAAGTTCCTTCGTGTGAAGCAACAGTAACGCCAGCGTAATTGCCGGTTTTTTGGTTTTTGTTACAAAGCAAATTGAAGATGGTAGATTTTCCTACATTGGGATTTCCTACCAAAAGAATATGTTTTTGTTTTTTTGCTGAGTTCGGCATATAATTTTCCAAATTTCAGTAGAAATTTTGGTTTAATTTTCTGGTTCTACGAAAATAAATCTCGCTTCTTCTTCACGAAGGGCAACTCTCGTTTTTTCTTCTCCGTATTCTATGTACAGAGGACCGCTAAAAGGCGCTTGATGTAAGATCACGAATGATGTTTCTGGCAATAATCCCATTTCGATAATCTTATTGGGCATCTGCAAGTTTTCGTTATCATAACCTTTGATTTTCCCCTTTTTATTTCGAGGAAAACAGCACAATTTATTTGAAATATTTGTCTGCAAGATTTCTATAATTAATTGAGGAGCAAATATACTTTATTTATTTTAATTCTAAATAAGACTTCCATAGTTTTTTTCAAAAGAATTGCTGATTAAAAACATATTCTCACGAAAAACGATTCTCAAATTGATGAAATGAAAAAGTATTTTAAAAATTAAACCTTCTTTTCGCAAAAATTCTTCCTAAATTTGTTGAAAACTACTTCGTTATGAATATGCTGTACACCAAATCATTCGAAACTCCTCTGGGTAAAATGGTGGCTTTTGCCAATCAAAATGCCTTGCTTCTTCTCGATTTTGAAGATTCTAAATATTTTGAAAAGCACATGGAAGAAATTTCGCAAGGTTATGGCGTCATCAAAACATCTAATAACAGAGTTTTGAAACTTCTGGAAAAGGAATTGAGCCAATATTTCAAAGGAAAATTGACAAAATTTACCGTTCCTGTAGAATTTACCGGTACAAATTTTCAGAAAAAAGTTTGGGAAGAATTGCAGAACATCAATTTTGGAGAGTACAGAAGTTATCAATCTCAAGCCGATGCTATGAAACGCCCAAAATCGGTAAGAGCAGTTGCCAATGCCAATTCTAGAAATAAATTATGCTTAGTGGTTCCTTGTCACAGAGTAATTGGCAAAAACCTTTCGCTTACTGGTTATGCTGGTGGTGTAGATAGAAAAGCCGCCCTTTTAAAACTTGAAGGAATAGAATTGACGTTTTAAATAAAAAAACTCCTCCAAAAATTTGGAGGAGTTGTAAAGTTATAAATACATCAAAGATGTTTATTTTAGTTCAGAGATAATATTTACGGTTTCTTGCAGGTAAATATCTCTTTTCAGATTTTTCATCCAGTTTTCAGATTTTTTAGCAAAAACCTCATCGGTTTTTCCTCTGGCAACTTCGTCTGCGTGAAGCGCGAAGTTCAATCCGTTATTGTATTTAATCAATGGTTTGAATTTATCAATCTGTGCTTTTCTGGTTTTCATTACTGCTTCAAAATCTTTTAGATTAAGAGAAATCTTTTCTTCTTTGTCTAATTTTTCTCTCCACTGTGCAGATTCTAGCAACAATTGATAAAATTTATTTTGAGCCATTCTTGACTGACTATTTTTCGCCAAACCTGCTACATTTATCGGGTTGTTAACTGTAAAACTGCTAGAGTTTACTTGATCCCAAGGTAAAGCATAATTATCAAATCTTTCGCCAATTTCTTCATAAGAGAATACATCTTTCATCGGGATATCAGAATCTACACCTTTTAACTGCGTAGATTTTCCGTTGATTCTATAGAATTTCTGAATGGTTAATTTCAGTGAGCCGAAATCATCCGTACTGTTTAAAAATCTATTCAGTTCTACGAAAGTTTGCACCGTTCCTTTCCCGAAAGAATTAGGCGAACCAACAATTACTGCTCTTCCGTAATCTTTCATCGCACCTGCTAAAATTTCAGAAGCAGAAGCTGAAAGTTCGTTTTGCATGATTACCAAAGGCCCAGTCCAAATTGGGTCATTTTGTTTGTTTCTCATCACCTGAACTCTACCGTTTCCGTCTTTTACCTGAACAACAGGTCCGTTATTCATGAAAAGTCCCATAATATCTACCACTTCGGTAAGAGAACCGCCTCCGTTATTTCTTAAATCAAGGATAATTCCTTCTACATTTTGTGCTTTTAGTTTAATGAGTTCTGCTTTTATATCGTCTGAAGCATTTCTTCCTTTAGCATCTTCAAAATCTGCATTGAAACTTGGCAAATTGATGAATCCATATTTTTTACCATTCGCTCCATTGATGATGATACTTCTCGCAAAAGTATCTTCTATCGCTACTTCTTCACGAATCATTTTCACTTCTTTGATGGTTCCGTCTTTTTTCTTGAGCGTAAGAACTACTTCTGTTCCTTTTTCGCCACGGATAAAACGCACCGCTTCATCTACCAACATTCCCGTTACATTAATGGGTTCTTCTCCTTTTTTAGACTGAACTTTTAGAATTTCGTCTCCTTCTGAAATCTGTTTCGATTTCCAAGCTGGAGCGCCAACTACCAATGTTCCGATTTTTATTTTTCCTTTGCTTTCTTGAATCGTTGCCCCAATTCCAATTACTTTTCCAACGAAATTCACATCAAAATCTTCTTTGTCTTGAGGTGAAAAATAATTGGTATGCGGATCAAAAACTTCGGTGTAAGCGTTCATGTAAACAGAGAACCAATCCATTTTTTTACGTTTTTGGAATCTCTTAAACATAGAAGTCATTAAATCTTTTACTTCTTCCGTCGCTTTTACTTGTTTTTGCGCTGGTGTAAGAATTTCTAACTTAATGGTATCTTTCAGTTTCAGACGGTTTACACTGTCTTTTTTCTCACGTTGCGTTTCTTCTTTCGCATTCAGTGTTTCTATTTCTTGAAGAATATTGTACTTGATGAATTTTTTCCATTCGTTTTTTAATTCTTCTTGATTCTGAGGATATTTCTTCAGTTTTGGTTCCAGAATTAATTCATCATTTTCTTCAAAATTAATCGGTTTGCTCAAGATTTCCTGAGAATATTTTTCAATTTCTGCGGTTCTGTCGTATAATTTATCAACCGTCAACTTATAAAAAGTTAGGTCGCCTCTGTTCAGATAATCATCTAATTTGGTTCTGTGTTTGCTGAATTCATCTACTTCTGACTGCAAGAAAAATCTTTTTCCTGGGTCTATCATTTCCATGTATTTATCATAAACATCAGCAGAATAAGCATCATTAATCGGCTTAGGTGAATAATGCAGATAAGAAAGCGTATTTTTTACACTTATCATAATCGTTTGCATCTTCTCGTCATCATTCTGTGGTGCATTAAAACAGAACATGAGCGTGATTAATGGTGCGAAAAATAATAATTTATTGAGTTTGAAATTTTTGAACATATTGTTAAAAGTATTATTGGGTATAAGTTATATATTGATAAAGTTTGTTACAATGATTTAATGAGCATTCTATTTTTTTACACATAAGTCACATAAAGATTTAACATTGAAAATATACAATAGAACAAATAAGAAGAAAATCAAAGATTTTCAAAAACTAATGTGTTCTTATGTTTCTTTATCCAGTTTTTTTAATCTACTTACGTGTTAAGAAATAAATTTTTGACTGGTAAATTTATAACAAAATAAGCACCAAATTTAATGCCTTATTCAAAAATAGCGCTAATTTTTTAATTAAATTTGTCTAAAATTAAAATTTATATGAAAAAACCTTTGATATTGGTAACCAATGATGACGGAATTACCGCTCCCGGAATTAGAAATTTGGTGAATTTTATGAACGAAATAGGCGAAGTAATTGTAGTAGCGCCTAATTCACCTCAATCTGGAAAAGGACATGCCATTACCATCAATTCTACCCTTACTTTCGAAGAAATCAATTTAGAAGGACCTCAGCGTGATTATTCACTGAGCGGAACTCCTGTAGATTGCGTAAAATTTGCCTTAGATAAAGTCTTGACCAGAAAACCAGATTTAGTGGTTTCGGGAATTAATCATGGTGCTAATTCTTCGATTAATGTCATTTATTCTGGTACCATGTCTGCCGCAGTAGAAGCAGGTGTAGAAGGTTTACAGTCTATAGGATTTTCTCTGCTGGATTTTGCGTGGGACGCAGATTTCTCACAATGCAAAGACTATATCCAGAATATTGTAAAAAAAGTTTTAGAAAATCCATTGCCAAAAGGAATTGTGCTGAATGTGAACATCCCGAAACTGAAAAAAGAAGAAATAAAAGGCATCAAAGTTTGCAGACAAGCCCAAGCAAAATGGGAAGAGAGTTTTGACGAACGTATAAATCCTCATGGCAAAAAATACTATTGGCTTACTGGTTATTTTAACAACCAAGACGAAGGAAAAGATGCTGATGAAAACGCACTTGCCGATGGTTACATCTCTGTAGTTCCCGTGAAATTTGATTTAACTGCTCATGAATATTTACAGGAATTGGGAGAGGTTTTGAATGGGTAAATAAAGGTTTTTCTAAGCGAAAATTTTGTATATTTGGATGATATGAGAAAATCCCAAGAACGGAAGTAAACTTCATTCTCGGGACTTCGCAAATCCGCCGAACCGTTGGCTGCAAGTTTAACGCAGAATCGTAAATTCAATAACTTAATCAATAAATGAGAATACTAATTTTACTTTTATTTTTTATTAATTTTTTATTTTCACAAGAAATTGATGAAAATAAATATTATGCTGAAACCAAAACTGTTTATCTAAATTCTTTAGTTTTTAATAAATCAAGAGAGTTACAAATATTTTTACCTGACGAATACTTTAAGCAACCAGAGAAAAAATTTAAAACTATATATTTATTTGACTCACAGAACCAAAGAATTTTTAATTATGTAAAAGGCAATATTGAATTATTATCAATGAATCATATTGAACCTTTGATAATTGTTGGTATAGTAACAGAAGATAGATGGTTTGAATTTTTACCAGTGAATAATAATCCTGAAACGTTAAAAGAATACGAACCACCAATAGGTGGAGCTGATACTTTAATTAATCATATTAAAAATGAAGTTGAACCATATTTAAAAGAAAATTATAGAATTGAAAATTCAAAACTTGGAATTGGTCATTCATTAGGCGGAACTTTTTTAATGTATTTTAACATAAAAGAACCAACTTTTTTTGAATCAAATATATTATTAAGTCCTAACTTCACTTATGACAACGAACAACTAATTAAACTTACAAAAAAGTTCTATATTGAAAATAGTAAAGTGAGTAAAGAGTTTTTTATTTATAGTGGATATAAAGATAGTTATGAAGAAAAGTTTAATAAATCTCTATTCAAAATAAACAATTGGATTAGAAAAAATGAAAATGAAAACATAAAATGGGAATATGAAAAACTAAAGATAGATAATCATGGTAAAATATGGTTTGAAGGAATTTATAAAGGATTATTAAAAATAAAAAGTATAAAAACCTGACAGCCAACAGGCGTTGCTGTTGCACAACTCCACTTTTTAGAAAATAATCATTAAAAAAGATAAAATACAACCTCGTTTAAGTACTTTTAAGCGAGGTTTGTTTTTTAGTTAAAATTAAAAATGCTAAAAGTTTAGGTGCTTAAAATGGAGTTATTGAAGCTTTGAAAGACTTTTTTTACAAAAGCAAAGTTCTTCCCTGTCTTAGGAAAATAACTTGGTGCTGATATTTCAGATTTGTAATCCGTTACTTAGAAAAATATAAACTCTAAAATCCGCAAAAAGCGGATTTTTTTATGGGCAATCCTTTGAGTTTTCAAGCAGTCAAATTAGAGTTTTGCTTGGGGTTTGCTCGTGGTTTGTTCGTGTTTCCTTCGAATCAGCCTCGGAAAAGTACCATAAATTACGAATAAACCACGAACAAACGTAAAACTTGAGTCAACTTTAACCCAAATGAAACTCCAGAGAATTGCTCTGCTTTCTAAATCATTTTGAATTATACATTTGTCTAATTTTTCTGCTCATGAAATCCAAAAATTCCTTATTTTTAACAAAATAATTTTACCAAATGCGCATAGAATATGATATAAAATTGGGCTTCAAAGACGTGATGTTTCGCCCAAAACGTTCTACTCTTAAATCTCGTTCACAAGTAAGTCTAGAAAGGGAATTTATCTTTAGAAATTCTAAAAAAACTTGGCGTGGTGTTCCCATTATCGCTGCCAATATGGATACGGTAGGGACTTTTGAAATGGCAACGGCTCTTGCAGAAGAAAAAATCATTACCGCCATTCATAAGCATTATACGCTAGAAGAATGGTCGGCATTTCTAGAAAATTCGCCAGAAAGCATTTATCAATACATCGCCATCAGCTCTGGAACAGGAAGCAGTGACGAAGAAAAAATTAAAGAAATCATCAGTAAATTCCCAAAAATAAACTTCATCTGCATCGATGTAGCCAATGGTTATTCGGAACATTTTGTGAATTTTGTAAAAAAAGTTCGCGCAGATTTTCCAGATAAAACCATCATCGCAGGAAATGTGGTGACTGGCGAAATGGTAGAAGAACTCATTTTAGCCGGTGCTGATATTATAAAAGTAGGAATTGGGCCAGGTTCTGTGTGTACTACTCGAGTGAAAACTGGAGTGGGTTATCCTCAGCTTTCGGCGATTATAGAATGTGCAGATGCAGCGCATGGTTTGGGTGGACATATCATTGGTGATGGTGGTTGCAAAGTTCCGGGAGATGTAGCCAAAGCTTTTGGTGGAGGCGCAGATTTCGTAATGCTGGGCGGAATGTTTGCTGGTCACGACGAAAGTGGCGGTGAAATGGTGGAAGAAAACGGCAAAAAATTCAGATTGTTCTACGGAATGAGTTCTAAAACGGCCATGGAAAAACACAGTGGTGGCGTTGCAGAATATCGTGCTTCTGAAGGGAAAACTGTAAAAGTAAAATACAAAGGACCAGTTGTGGAAACGGTGAAAGATATTTTAGGCGGGGTACGCTCTACTTGTACGTATGTTGGCGCTTCTCAACTGAAGGAATTATCGAAAAGAACCACCTTTATCAGAGTGCAAGAACAGCATAACGAAGTCTTTGGCAACGAATAGCTTAGATAAAAAAACTTTTTATTCGCGCTAATGCAATTATTTTATTTGCAGCGAATTACGAAATGGTAATTATTATCTAAACAGCTGTTAATCAAAGGATTTCTAATCATTTTTTTTGGAGATAAAAAATATTCTTTTTATATTTGCACCCGAAAACACAAGTGCTCCAATAAAATATAATTCTTTGAATTATAACACCTTAATCCTCGATTAATTCGAGGATTTTTTTTATTTTAAAAGCGTTTCTCTCAATTTTTTCGCTGCTTTTTTTACTTCTGTGCTCCAATCGTCTACTGCGTTTCCATCTGCACCATCAGAAATATATTTAAGACACAAAAATGGTAATTTTTCTTCTTTGCACACTTTTGCCAGAGCATAAGCTTCCATTTCTATCACGTTGTATTCAGAATTACAGTGCTCCATTTCGAACTGGTCTCCACTTCCGCAAATTCCATTCGGAACTTCTTCTAAAGCAACGCCGTGTTCTAGAATAATTTCACCATTAGCAAATGGTGTTTCAAACTTTTGAAAACCAAGCGCCATCACCTCCATATCTCTTTGGATAAATTGCGTACAACACACCACATTTCCCTTATTAAAAGCCGTGCTTCCTGCGGTTCCCAAATTAATGATAATATCTGGATTGTATTTTTCTATACCTTTAAAAAGATGATACGATGCATTAATCTTCCCTACTCCAGTAAAAACTTTCTGAAAATCATTAAATTCTTCTTGTGCTTCTACTTCTAAGGCAAAAACTAAAAGCGGATTTTGGTAAATGGTTCCGTTGATATTTATTTCTTTCATAGCTAAAAATGAAAAGACTTCCGAAGAAGTCTTTTGTATTTATTAATTGATTTTCAATGTTTTAAGTAAGCATTCCGCCATCTACGTTCATAACTTGACCTGTAATATAAGCAGACATTTCACTTCCGAAGAACACACAAGCGTTTGCTACATCTTCTGGAGTTCCACCACGTTTTAAAGGAATGGCATCTCTCCAACCTTGTACGGTTTTCTCGTCTAAAACGGCAGTCATTTCAGTTTCTATAAATCCAGGAGCAATCGCGTTACATCTGATATTTCTAGAACCTAACTCCAAAGCTACAGATTTCGTGAAACCGATTACCCCAGCTTTAGAAGCTGCATAATTCGCTTGTCCTGCGTTTCCTTTTACCCCAACCACTGAAGTCATGTTGATAATAGAACCGCTTCTTGCTTTCATCATTGGTTTAATCACCGCTTTTGTCAAGTTGAAAACAGAATCTAGATTTACTTTGATAATGGTGTCCCAATCTTCTTTTGACATTCTGAGCATCAAATTATCTCTGGTAATTCCTGCGTTATTGATTAAAATATCGATTTTTCCAAATTCTGCCATTACATCATCTACCAATTTCTGAGCTGCTTCGTGGTCTGAAGCATCTGATTGATAACCTTTGATTTGGGTAACAGAACTTAATGATTTTTCTAATTCTTGTGCTTTTTCTACAGAACCAGCATATGTAAAAGCCACTTTCGCACCTTGAGCTGCAAAAACTTCTACAATTCCTTTTCCGATTCCGCGAGTTCCTCCTGTGATAAGAGCCACCTTTCCTTCAAGTAGTTTCATTTTATATCAAGTTTAATATTTCAATATGAATTTCTGCAAATGTAAGAGAATTTATTTATTCTGTATTTACTGCATAATGATAAGACTTTAAATTGCGTTATTGACTAATCATTTAAACCTTTTCCCTCAAAGATTTTTGGTTTTAGTTTTTCCATTCTTGAAATTCTAGTCGCTGCCTGTTTTGCAGACGAAAAATGCAGTAAATATGCGCGTTGTCTACCAGGAGTTAGAGATTTAAACGCCTTTTCAAAATCTTTATCTTGGCTAAAAATTTCTTCTAATTCTTCGGGTAATTTTTGTTCTTCTATTGTTTTGAAAGTAACTTTTGCTCCAGATTTTTCGAGGGCAATCATTTCTTTAATGTACTCTTTCAAAATAGACTCTAAATCATTGATTTGATGTAAATTAGTAAACTTTATGATTTTCGCAGATTGTGTGTTTTGACCTGCAAATTCTAAGATTTTATGTTCGTCTTTCAGCAAAACTCCTTTGAAAAAACTAAATGTACAAAACTCTTTGAAACTCCCCAAAATAATGAGATTGCTTCCATTAAAAGAATAACATGGTTGATACCATTTTACCTCCTCCGTTAAACCACACTCCAAAACAATAGAACGAAGTTTTGTAAGTTCTTCTTTCCAATTTTTATTTTTGACAATAAGTTCTTCTACGGTGGGTTTCATGTCAGAAAAATTTACAAAGCGTTATTCACAACCAAAACAATTTCGCCTTTCAGCGTTTTACTTTTAGAAAAAGCAATGAGTTCATCAATTGTTCCGCGCTTGGTTTCCTCGAATTTTTTAGAGATTTCTCGGCTTAAACTTACTTTGGTATTTTCTCCGAAAAATTCTTTAATTTGTTCTAAAGTCGTATTAATTTTATGCGGACTTTCGTATAAAACGATGGTTTTTTTCTCTTCAGCAAGTTGTTTTAGTTTGGTTTGTCTGCCTTTTTTTTGAGGCAAAAATCCTGCGAAATAAAAATCGTTATTTGGCAAACCCGAAACTACCAAAGCCGGAACAAAAGCAGTTGCTCCCGGCAAACAAATCATTTCCAAATCTTCATCTGCACAAGCTTTCCCAAGCAAATATCCAGGATCTGAAATTCCGGGAGTTCCTGCGTCAGTAATAATCGCGATGTTTTGTCCAGATTTTAAATCTGCAATTACTTTTTCCGTTGCAGTATGTTCATTATGAAGATGATACGATTTTAGAGGTTTTGAAATTTCGTAATGCTTTAACAAAATTCCCGAAGTTCTGGTGTCTTCACAAAGGATATAATCTACTTCTTTCAGCACTTTTATTGCTCTGAAAGTCATATCTTCTAGGTTTCCAATCGGTGTTGGAACAAAATATAGGATTCCGCTCATAACTTCTCATACAAATCTTTACAAAATTCCTCCAAGCTGGGATCTCTCGCTCCCATTAGAAGTAAAACTGAATTTTCTGATAATGAAGGTCTTACCGTTTCTAAAAACTGGTTTCTATCTTCCACGAAATACGCCTTTTTGCCTTTCGCTTTTATATCTTCAATTAAATCATTTGCAGAAATATCTTTCACAGCAGTTCCGCCAGCGTAGAAAATTTCGCTCATCCAGATTTCATCATTTTCACGCAACATATTCGAAATTTCTTCTACAAAATCTTGTCTCAAAAACCTTGTTGGCCCATAACCATGCGGTTGAAACCAAGCCACCACTTTCTCTGCCAAAGGTTGACAAGCCTTAATACTTGCAGCACATTTTGCAGGATTGTGAGCATAATCATCAATCACCCAAACTCCATTTTTTTGACCAAGAATTTGATGACGACGATAAATTCCTTCATATTTTAATAAACTTTCGGCGCAAGTTTTTAAATCTACACCAATTTGATTGGCCACGGCAACTGCAGCTGTAGCATTTTCTACGGTGTGCTGCCCAATTGCGTTCATTGTAAATTCTTGATTATCAATCTTAAAGCTTAATTTAAAACCTTCTTGTTTGAAATTTTTTGCAGTAAATCCTGCCTCGGTTTCAAAACCGAAATCGTTATTTACATTCGCCGACAAAGTTTTCGCCAATGCATTCGATTGATTTACAACGAACAGTCTTTGACTGTTCTTTTTAAAAGTTGTAAATAAATCCATTAACTCTTCTATTTCTTGATGGTCTTTATCTACGTTAAGTAAAAGTCCAATTTCTGGTTCATATTGAACAACCGAACCATCACTTTCATCAGCTTCTATAATGAGCCAATCTCCTTTCCCAACATAAGCGTTGCCGATTTTTCCTTGTTTGATAATACTCGTTAAACCCGCTCCAGAAATAATGGACGGCTCTAAACCTGCATCCAACAAAATTTGAAATAGCATTGCCGAAGTAGTTGATTTTCCAGAAGTTCCCGCAACTGCAACCGTTTTTTTGCTTTTCGCAATTATAGCGAGAAGTTGGCTTCTTTTAATAATAGGAATTCCGAGTTCCTTGGCTTTTTTTACTTCGTAAACGGTGTCTTCAATCGCAGTAGAAACCACTACCAAATCGGTTTCAGTAGTAATTCCGCTTCCATCTTGTAGAAAACACTTTATTCCTTCATTTTCAAGTTGTTCCTTGGTTTTATTGTATTCATCAGGATGAAAATATCTGTCGCTTCCCGATACATTTTTACCAATTCCCTGCAAGTATTGAGCAATAGCACTCATACCAACTCCTGCAACACCTATGAAAAAAGGATTTTTAAAATCTGAAATATTCATTATTTGTTAGATGTTAAATGTTAGATGTTGGGTGTATTTCAATTCAATCACCAACATCCAGCAATTTCTATAAAAATTTATTTTCTACTAAGCTCCACAATCTCTGTGCATATTCGTCTACATTTTCCCAACCTCTATCATAATAAACTTCGCTGAGATATTCTTTGGCTTGTTCTAAAGTAGTATAAGAATTCAGACGATTCACCATTTGATTGAGTTCTACCTGACTTCCGTTAAAAAGAACTTTTGTAAAAGCAATTCTGTCATTAATATCTAATTTAAAATCAGGAAGTGTTTTTTCGGCTTCCATATAATCAGTAGGAAGATTAGATTTTAGTAAACTCGGTGCTTTTTTCTCTTCTGGAAGGTGAGTAACGTCTATTTTTTCTTGAATATGTTCTAAAGGATCATCATCAAAAAGGCTTTGAACAGTTGCTTTCAGTCCTTTAATATGTGCCAATTTAAATTTCTTCTCGTGATGTTCCTTGGTTTCGTGATGAGATTCTTCTTGGCTCACAAATTTTTCTTCAGAAGTTGGCTCAGGTTTTTCTTCGGTATGATGAATAGGAACGGGAATGTCTATAATTTTTCTTCTTTCTTCATGAATTCTTTCTTCCTCTTCTTTTTTATCCATTTCCTCTTTAGCCAAAGTAATTTCAGAAATTTCTTTCTCTTTTTCTATTTCTATATTTTCTGCTAATTCATTAATATTCTGTTCTTTTTCAATGAAATATTCTTCGTCTATTTTTTCTGCCACAGCATTTTCTTCAACTGCAGGTTCCTCTTCTAATTTTTCTTCAATATCTACAACTGGTTGACTGAAATCATCTACTTTTTTAGTATCAATTTCAAAGTTTATAACCTGTCTTTCAACATCTTGTTCTACATTATCTTCGGCACGAATAACAGAAAGCATCTCTGAATAATTTTTCAAAGAAATAACCTTTTCCTGAAGCTCTGTGAAAACTCCTACTTCTACTATAAAATCTTCTTCATTTGAAAAAGATGAAATCTTTGAAATCAATTCTTTAATTTCAGCGAATAATCTTTCTTGTGTTTCTTGTAATTTTTGCATGGCAAATCTTTTAATTTTTGCGTAAATTTGAAACTTATTTATATCTGCTAATTTAGACAATGTTTTTAGAAAATACAATAAACCACTCAAAACAAAGTGGATGGATGGAAGTAATTTGTGGCTCAATGTTTTCGGGGAAAACCGAAGAATTGATTCGCAGATTGCGCAGAGCTGAAATGGCTGGACAAAAAGTAGAAATTTTCAAACCGAAGATAGATACTCGCTATGATGAGGAAGAAGTTGTTTCTCACAATCACAACAAAATTAGAAGCACTCCTGTAGAAAGTTCAAACGAAATTTTACTACTGGGTTCTACTTGTGATGTGGTAGGAATAGATGAAGCACAGTTTTTTGATGAAGGAATTATAGAAATAGCTAATCAATTGGCTAATAACGGAATACGAGTAGTAATTGCAGGTCTAGATATGGATTTTTTAGGAAGACCTTTCGGACCGATGCCTTTTTTAATGGCAACCGCAGAATACGTGACAAAAGTGCACGCCATTTGTAAAACCACAGGAAACTTGGCCAACTATTCTATGAGAACTTCTAGCAGCAAAGACTTGGTACAACTTGGGGAAACCGATAGTTACGAAGCCGTAAGCAGAAGAATTTTTATAGACGAAGTTTTGAATAAAAAATAATGAATTACACCACAAAAGAAATAGCAGAAATTACTCAATCTCAAATTATTGGGGATAAAAATCTGCAAATTCATCATATTGCTTTTGACAGCAGAAATATTTATTCTACCCTCAAAACTGCTTTTATCGCCATCAATACTCACAAAAATTCTGGTGAGAAATACATTTCGCAAGCGATAGAAAAAGGAATTAAAGTCATTATTTCTGAAAATTTTTATTCAGAATACGACGGAATTACATGGATTATTGTAGAAAATTCTGTAAAATTTCTACAAGATTTAGCACATTATCATATTGAAAATCAACCTATTAAAACCATAGGAATTACGGGAAGTAACGGAAAAACCATCGTAAAAGAATGGTTATACCAATGTTTATGGAATGAATTTCCAACCGTGAAATCCCCGAAAAGTTTCAACTCACAGATTGGTTTACCGATTTCTCTGTTACAAACTTCAGAGAAACATCAAGTAGGAATTTTCGAAGTGGGAATTTCTAAACCAAATGAAATGAAGACTTTAGAAAAAATTTTTTCTCCTAAAATTGGAATTTTAACTCACATTGGAACTGCTCACTCTTCTAATTTCGAAAATGAACTTCAGCTGATTAAAGAAAAACTGATTCTTTTTAAAAATTCAGAAATTATTATCTATAATGGTGATAATGAGCAAGTTTGTAAAGAAATAAAAACACAATATTCTGATAAAAAACTGATTAGCTTTGGTCTAAAAACTCATAATGATGTAAAAATTATCTGTGATTATAAAGATAGAAATCAAGAAATTTTAGTTCAGTATTTCTCGGAAAAATTGAGTTTTCCTGCGAACCAAAGAGACGAAGCTACATTGACCAATGCTTTGGCAGTAATCTGTATTTTAAAAGAATTTGGTTTTACCAACGAAAAAATAGTTGAAAAAATCAACAATCTGAAAGCGGTAGAAATGCGATTAGAAAGTGTAAATGGAGTTCGTAATAATCTGATTATCAATGACTCTTTTAACTTAGATTTAGACTCGCTCATTATTGCATATCAGTTTATTAATCAGTATAATAGAGATGAAAAAACCTTAGTTCTTTCGGATATTTTTGATGTAAAAAATGATGATGTTTCGCTGTATCATAAAGTGGCAGAAATTACCAATCAGCAAAATTTCAAACAGATATTTTTAGTTGGCAATCAAATTTCTAGATTTCAAGAAAAATTTAATGCTAAAACCTATACTTTTTCTACCACAAAAGAATTATTGGAAAGCCAACAACTCAATTCCCTTGAAAATCAATTGATTCTACTTAAAGGAGCTAGAATTTTTGAATTTGAGAAAATAAAATCACATTTAGAACTTCAAAAACACGATACTGTTTTAGAAATAAATCTCAATGCCATTCTGCATAATATTAACGTTCATAAGTCATTGCTAAAACCAGAAACCAAAATGTGTGCAATGGTAAAAGCCTATTCTTACGGACTTGGCGGTTATGAAATTGCAGAGTTTTTACAACATCATCATATTGATTATCTGGGAGTTGCATACGCAGATGAAGGAGTAGACCTTAGAAAAAATGGAATCACTACGCCTATTTTGGTCATGAATCCCGAACAAGGCAGCTATGATGTGATTATAGATTACAATCTCGAGCCAGAAATTTACAGTTTAAGAGTATTAGAACTTTTTGCTAACCAATTACAATTGAAGGGAATTCAGCAGAAGTATCCTATTCATATCAAGGTAGAAACTGGGATGCATCGTCTTGGTTTTAAGGAACATGAAATTGATGAATTGGTTGAAAATCTTAAAAAATACAATGTAAAAGTTGCCAGTATTTTCAGCCATCTTTCTTCTGCAGACGTTCCAGAGGAAGATGATTACACGATGGAGCAAATTCACACGTTCCAAAGAGTTTCTTCTAAAATTTCTGAAGCTTTGGGCTATCAACCTATCAGACACATTTTAAATACTGCTGGAATTACCCATTATGCTGATTATCAATTTGAAATGGTAAGAATTGGAATTGGAATGGTAGGAATTTCTGCCAATCCAAAAGTGAAAAAACAATTACAAAGTGCCGTAACTTTTAAAACCGTAATTTCACAAATTTCTGAGGTAAAAGAAGGAGATTCAATTGGTTACAACAGAAAATACAAGGCAGAAAAAGACACCAGAATTGCTACTATTCCCGTAGGTTATGCAGACGGAATTCCTAGATTAATTGGCAATAAAAAAGGATTTGTAGGCATTCAAAACCAAAAAGTATCCATCGTAGGAAATATTTGTATGGATATGTTAATGGTTGATTTACAGAATATTAAAGCCAAAGAAGGAGATGAAGTGATTATTTTTAACGGTAATCCTACTTTGGAAGAATTCTCTGGATATTGCCAAACCATTCCTTATGAGGTTCTTACTTCTATTTCCAGAAGAGTCAAAAGGATCTACATAAAAGATTAAAACACCACACCAAAACACCCAAATATTACCCACCAATGAAAAAATTAATATTCTATATATTATTGATTTTCTTCAATTTACACGCAAATGCTCAGGTGAAAGAAAATCTAAAAATTCCCAAAAATCCAAAAATTGGATTGTCACTTTCTGGAGGCGGAGCCAAAGGATTTGCGCATGTAGGCGTTCTAAAAGTGCTGGATTCACTCGGTGTAAAAGTAGATTACATCTCTGGAACTAGTATGGGAGCAATTGTAGGCGGTTTATACGCCTCTGGTTACACCGGAAAAGACATTGAAAAAATTATATTAGACACCGATTTTTATAATTTGATTTCTAATCAAAATAACCGTGCAGAAAGTTCTTTTTTCAATAAATCTGTAGATAAATATCTGCTAAAAGTTCCCATAAAAAATGGAAAAGCCACATTACCCTCTTCTATTTCTTCTGGTCAAAAAAATCTATACTTGCTCAAAGAATTATTCAAAAATGTATCTAATATAAACGATTTCAGCAAGTTACCAATACCTTTCATGTGTGTAGCGACCAATTTAGAATCTGGAAAAATCAAAATTTTTGAAAACGGAGATCTCTCAGAATCTATTTTGGCAAGTTCTGCATTTCCCTCATTAATGGATCCTGTGAAAATTGGCGATAGTATCTATGTGGATGGAGCTATGACGGTAAATTATCCTTCAGAATTTCTAAAGAAGAAGGGAATAGACATTGTAATCGGTGTAGATTTGAATCAAGGACTTAATAAAAGGGATAAAATCAATAGCATTGTAGATATTTTGAATCAAATCATTGATTTTGGGATTGTAGAAGAAACCAAAAATCAAATAAAATTTACGGACGTAAATATAAAACCTAATCTAGAAGGTTTAGGAGTAACCAGTTTTGATGATAAAGCCAAAATTCTAAAATCTGGCTACACAGAAGCGATGAAATATGTAGAAGTTTTTGACAAACTTCCTAAGAAAAGTTATGAATATCTTAGAATTCCTGTAAATCCAATCTATTCTAATATCTATAAAATTGATGGATTAGAATTAGAAAATAATAAAATTTACAGTAAATATTATGTACAAGGAAAGATGAATCTCTTGATTCCATCGGTACAAACCTATGGAAAGATTAATAAAATGGTTGATAAACTCTACGCTACCAACAATTATAAAATCATCAATTATGACATCATACAGCGTGATAATCGAAATATTTTAAAACTTAATGTAAGTGAAGATGACACTAGATTTTTCTTAAAATTAGGTTTGCACTATGATGAGATTTTCAAATCTGGATTATTGGCCAATATCACCATTAAAAGACTCGTTTTTAAGAATTCTAACATCTCTATAGATGGTGTTTTCGGGGACAGACCTAGATATTACGTCAATTATTTCATTGATAACGGCTATATTCCAGGATTTGGCTTCTATGCTTCTGGAATGAGCTTTGACACAGAAAATGCAAACGGAACCGCGGTCAACAAATGGAATTGGTACAGAAATGAAGCATTTATACAATCCATTTGGAAAGATAAATTTGCTTTTGGTCTAGGTTTAAGCCATGATAATTTTTCTACTACAGAAATTATCACCAATAATGAAAAATTCGGGAATTATTTCAACCCTTTCATGTTTATGAGAGCGGATAATCAAGACAGTAAATCTTTCCCAAAAAGAGGATTTTATACCAATATAGAAGCCAAAATTTATAATATTTTTGATGACGAACAGAATAAAAGAGCCTTTCAAATCAAAGCAGATTTACGAGGAAATTTCCCTATCACCAAATGGTTAACTTATCGTTTGTCTACTTTTTATGGAATTTCTATCAATCCTGTTAATGATTTTTACCAATATCATTTAGGAGGAGTTTTTGACCAAAGAATTGTTAATTTTGTAAGATTTAACGGGTATAATCTTGGCGAAGAAAAAGGAAATAATATTTTTACGGTTTCTAATAACTTCCAATTTAATTTTTACAGAAATTTTTATATGATTGCAGGAATTAATTCGGCCAATATTTTTGAAAACTTTGATGATTCTAAATTCCTTGATTTAAAATATAATTCAGCTGCAATTACACTAGGATATGACTCACCATTTGGTCAGGTGAAACTTAATTACAGTCACGCATTTAAATCTAAACCAGGAATTTTCACTGTAGTTCTTGGTCACTGGTTCTAAAAATATAAATTAATGATACACTTTTTTTACGAAAATATAGACGAAAATATAGACGAAAATCTTAAAAATTGGATCGAAAATATCATTGTTTCTGAGGGAAAAAAACTCGGAGAAATCAATTATATTTTCTGTGATGATGAATATTTGCTCAAAATCAATCAAGATTTTTTAGACCATGATTATTATACAGACATCATTACTTTCGACCAAGTTCGTGGAAAAACCATTTCAGGAGAGATTTTTGTATCTTTGCAGCGAATTAAGGACAATGCTAGTCTTATTTCAAAAAATTACGAAGAAGAAAAGAAAAGAGTAATTGCACACGGCATTCTCCACCTTTGTGGTTATAAAGATAAAACCTATGAAGAACAAAAAACAATGCGTGCAAAAGAAGATTTTTATTTGTCATTAAAAACAGAATAAAATTTTTAGAAGCTATTCCCGCTTTCCGCACTCGCTTTTTTATATTTTCCACACGCTTTTTGCCTATTCAAAAATATAAAAAGAGCTCAAAAAAAATGCTTCAATCGGGGCTAGTTACACTCCGTAATTTGTAGAAAAAATATATAATGTTTCACGTGAAACATTTAAAAGAAAAAAGAAAATTTATAAATAAATAGATATAAATGTTATTTAACGAAACATATGATGTAATCGTAGTAGGAGCTGGTCACGCTGGTTGCGAAGCTGCTGCTGCTGCTGCTAATCTAGGTTCTAAAACCATGCTTATTACGATGAATATGCAAACCATCGGACAAATGTCTTGTAATCCAGCAATGGGTGGTATTGCAAAAGGTCAAATTGTAAGAGAAATAGATGCAATTGGCGGTTTTAGCGGAATTGTAGCTGATAAATCTGCCATTCAATTCAAGATGCTTAACCTTTCAAAAGGACCTGCAATGTGGTCTCCTAGAACACAAAATGATAGAATGAAATTCGCAGAAGAATGGCGATATGTTCTAGAAAATACTCCAAATCTTGATTTTTTTCAGGATATGGTGAAATCTTTAATCATTAATAATGGAAAAGTAGAAGGCGTAATTACTTCTCTAGGTATAGAAATCAAAGGAAAATCTGTGGTTTTAACCAATGGAACTTTCTTAAATGGACTCATTCACGTAGGTGATAAACAGTTAGGAGGAGGAAGAATGGGCGAACCAAAAGCCTACGGAATTACTGAGCAATTAGTAGATTTAGGCTTTGAAGCTGGAAGAATGAAGACTGGAACACCAGTTCGTGTAGACGGAAGAAGTCTTGATTATTCTAAAATGGAAGAACAAGCAGGAGACAAAAATCCTCAAAAATTCAGTTATTTAGATACCCCTAAATTAACGAAACAACGCAGTTGTTACATTACTTATACTAATGATACTGTACACGAAATTCTAAGAACTGGATTTGATAAATCTCCTATGTTTAATGGTACTATCCAAAGTATTGGACCAAGATATTGCCCAAGTATTGAAGATAAAATCAATCGTTTTGCGGAAAGAAACCGTCATCAATTATTTGCCGAACCAGAAGGTTGGAATACAGTAGAAGTATATGTAAATGGCTTTAGTTCTTCATTACCAGAAGATGTACAATTGAAAGCTTTACACCATGTTCCTGGCTTTGAAAAAGCTAAAATTTTCAGACCTGGTTACGCTATTGAATATGATTACTTCCCTCCTACACAATTAAAGCATACTTTAGAAACTAAATTGATAGAAAACCTATATTTTGCTGGTCAAATTAATGGAACTACTGGTTACGAAGAAGCAGCTGGACAAGGTTTAATGGCAGGAATTAATGCACATAACAAAGTTCATGAAAAAGATGAATTTATACTCAGCAGAGATGAAGCGTATATTGGTGTTTTAATAGATGATTTAATTACCAAAGGAACCGAAGAACCATACAGAATGTTTACTTCTAGAGCAGAATATAGATTACTTTTAAGACAAGATAATGCAGACATTAGATTAACTGAAAAAGCATACAATCTTGGTTTAGCTAAAGAAGAAAGGCTAAAAAATATGGAAGAAAAAGTATCTAAATCTTCTGAACTTGAAGAATTTTTAAGAGAAACTTCTTTAAAACCTGGTATTATCAATCCTATTCTTGAAGCTAATGAAAGTTCACCTGTAGACCAAGCATACAGAGCAGCACAAATCCTTACAAGACCTAACCTTTCTTTAGAAAAATTAACTGCAATTGATTTCATCAAAGAAAAAGTAGAACAGTATAATGAAGAGCAGAAAGAACAGGCAGAAATCAATATCAAGTATAAAGGTTATATAGAAAAAGAAAGAGATAATGTAGCCAAATTACAAAGATTAGAAACCATTAGAATACCGGAAGATTTTGATTTTTCTAAAATTTCTTCTCTCTCTGCTGAAGCAAAACAAAAGCTCAATAAAATTCAACCTAAAACCATTGCACAAGCAGGAAGAATTTCAGGAGTATCTCCTGCAGATATTAATGTACTGCTTATATTTTTAGGAAGATAGTAGCAAAATGTTTCACGTGAAACATTCTAGAATTTTGTATCAAATTTAGATTGGACTTAGCAAATTATATATGAAAATTAAAGATCATTTTTTAAGCAAAGAAATTTTTGAAATTAAAGAAACCGAAATAGAAGGAATTTTTAAAACCTATCCAATTCCCGAAAATTTAGGTAAATATTATGAGAGTAAAGATTATATTTCTCATCACCAAGATTCTAATTCTTTAAAAGAAAAAATTTACAAATTTGCCCAATCTTTTAATTTAAATTATAAAAGAAATATTCTTTCTTCTGTAAGTTTTGAAAATGCTAAGGTTCTAGATTATGGCTGCGGTGCTGGTGAATTTTTGAAACATATAGAAAATGATGTTCAAACTTTCGGATATGAACCGAGTGACGCTGCCAGAAATTTTGCCAAACAAAAAACTACCAAAACAAAGTTTATAGAAAACTTAAATGAATTAGAAAACGGTAGTTTAGATGTTATTACGCTTTGGCATGTTTTCGAACATATAGAAAATCAGACTGAGATACTTTCATTATTTTATGACAAATTAAATCCAAACGGTCATTTAATTATTGCAGTTCCTAACTGTACTTCTTATGATGCAAACTATTATAAAGATTTTTGGGCAGCTTATGACGTTCCTCGTCACTTATTTCATTTCTCAAAAAAAGGAATGGAAAAATTTTTCAATACCGAAAATTGGAAATTAGAAAAAATAAAACCTCTCCTACTCGATTCTTATTATATTTCAATTTTGAGTGAAAAATATAAGAAAAATCCATTTTTTTGGATTTTTGGAGGAATTGTAGGAGCAATTTCGAACATAAAAGCATCAAAAAACGGAGAATTTTCAAGTTTGATATACATTATCAAAAAAATCTAGAAAATCGATTTTTAAACTATTTATGAAAGTCAATTTTCAGCTATTTTGATTAAAATTTCTAGTTTTTGGAAATTTTATACTTAAAAAATCTACCCTATTATAAAACAAAAAATCTTCAGAAAAATTTCTGAAGATTTTTTTTGGTCTTTAAACTTCAATAAAGTTTAAACTAAAATTTTTTAATTATTTATTGCAGCAACTCCTGGAAGTTCTAAACCTTCTAAAGATTCTAACATAGCACCTCCTCCAGTTGAAACATAAGAAACTTTATCTGCATAACCATTTTGTTTTACAAAAGCTACAGAATCTCCTCCTCCAACTAAAGAGAAAGCTCCTAATTGAGTTGCTTCGTCTATACTATCTCCTAATGCTTTAGTTCCAGCTGAGAAATTCTCCATTTCGAAAACTCCAATCGGTCCGTTCCAAAGAATTGTTCTAGAATTCATAATCACATCGTGGAAGATTTCTCTAGATTTAGATCCAGCATCCATTCCCATCATGTTTTCTGGAATGTGATAAATATCTACCTCTTCTCTATGCGCATCATTATTAAATTCATCTGCAGCAATTACGTCTACAGGCAAATAGACTTTTACATTATTATGTTTAGCTTTTTCTAAAATTTCTAAAGCCAAATCCATTTTATCAGCCTCTAATAAAGAAGTTCCGATGTTACCTCCTAAAGCTTTAATAAAAGTAAAAGACATTCCTCCACCGATAATTAAATTATCAACAGCTGTTAAAATATTTTCGATAATAGTGATTTTAGTAGAAACTTTAGAACCACCCAAAATAGCAGTAACTGGTTTTTCACCGCTTCCTAATACTTTATCTATCGCTTCTAATTCTTTAGCCATTAATAAACCGAAAAATTTAGTTGAAGGGAAAAATTTAGCTATAACAGCAGTAGAAGCATGTGCTCTGTGAGCAGTACCAAACGCATCATTTACATAAACATCTCCTAATTTTGCTAATTTTCCTGCAAATTCTTCATCACCAGCTTCTTCTTCATTATAAAATCTAAGGTTCTCTAGCAATAGAATTTCACCTGGATGAAGCTCTGCAGCTGCTTTTTCAGCAACTTCTCCTATACAATCAGAAGCAAATTTCACTTCTTTTCCTAATACTTTAGAAACTTCATCTACTATCTGAGAAAGAGAAAACTCTGGATTTACTTTACCTTTTGGTCTACCAAGATGCGTCATGATAATTACAGAACCTCCATCATTTAAGATTTTATCAATCGTAGGTTTAGCAGCAACTATTCTGGTATTATCGGTTACTTTTTTATTTTCATCTTGAGGTACGTTGAAATCTACTCTAATTAATGCTTTTTTTCCAGCGAAACTGATATCATTAATGGTTTTCATAAATTTTTTTCTTTTTAAAGTTTTTAGATTATTCTGCTTTTTTTAAAGCTTTACAAATTTAAGATTTCTAAAATGGCAAAAAGAAAAATCATGAGAAAAATTTCCACAAACTGACGAAAAACATTTTATAACATATTTTCTTCTTTTTAATAAAAAAAGAAATGAATACTATTGTTGTAGTTGTGAATAATGGGGAAAACTATTTTCTAATTTTTTTACGGAAAGAGTTGTAGTGCAATTCATAAGTTTTCCATATTGTAATATTCTCATAATCATATAAATAAATGCTTTACTAACAATTGTGAATAACTCTTATTTCATACATATATTGAAAAACTTGTTATGGAAAAACTAAAGAATTTGACCTCAAAAAAATATATAAACAAAATCTATAATATTGCAAGTTTTTTTCTATTACACAAAAATTCTTTAACTTTTTATTTTATTTAGCAGAAGTTTTAAACATAGTAATTAACATTCTGTTAATAATTGTGTAACATTCTATTAAAATACTGTAAATTAGTAGAATACAAATTAAAGTAATTTGCTGAGATTTTCTTAAACACTTGATTTTAAAGCCTATTAAATAATTGGATTTTAAAAATTAATCCACAATTCACATTTAAAGTGTTAATTTTGTAGAAATAATAAGAAATAAAATGAAAAAAATAGCAATCGCCGCAGATCACGCAGGCTATGAATACAAGGAATTTGCAAAGAAACAATTAGAAGGAAAATATGAATTGGTAGATTTTGGAACTCATGGTTTAGATTCTGTAGACTATCCAGATTTTGTACATCCTGCTGCAAGTGCTGTAGAAAACGGAGATTGTGAATTTGGAATTTTATTTTGTGGGAGCGGACAAGGAGTACAATTAAGTGCCAATAAACACCAAGGAATAAGATGTGCATTAGCTTGGATGCCAGAAATTGCAGAATTATCTCGACAACACAATAATTGTAATATGGTTGCAATGCCAGCCAGATTTATTGCCAAAGAATTGGCGCTAGAAATCATAGAGAAATTTCTCACCACCGATTTCGAAGGAGGAAGACATCAGAACAGAGTAGATAAAATCACTTGTAAATAAAGCCATCTCCGACGAAAGTTGGAGATTTTTATTTAAATTTATAAAAATTAAAAAACACTAAAACATATATGAAACAACAACATAAATCACAAAAACAAGACCAGAAACTTCGCGATATTGGGAAGCTCATTCTGCGTTTTATGAATAAAAAAGCTTCTAAAATCTACAATTACAAACAGATTGCAGACGGAATAGAATATAAAAATCCGAGACAAAGAGAACTCGTCATTCAGGCACTTCATAAACTGAAAGCCGAAGATAAAATTAAGGAAACAGAGAAAAATAAATACATCGTTAATCTATTGATTACTGATACTTTAACCGGAGTTATAGATTTTGCAGCCAATGGAAATGCCTACGTAAAAGTAGAAGATATAGAAGATGACATTTTTATTCATCAAAAAAATGTAAAAGATGCTTTACAAGGTGATACGGTTCTTATCGTAACCTATCATTTCAAAGGAAAAAAATTAGAAGGTTCTGTTTTAGAAGTTTTAGAACGTGCTAATGATACTTTTGTAGGGACTTTTCAGTTTGTTCCGCATAAAGATTTTGGATTTGTAGTCATTGATAAAAAACAAATCAATAATGACTTTTTCATTCCAAAAAATAAAATAAACGGTGCTAAAGATGGAGAAAAAGTAGTGGTAAAAATGCTGAATTGGGATGCAAATTCTAAAAATCCTGAAGGGGAGATTATCCAAGTTTTGGGACTTCCTGGTGAACATGAAACAGAAATCCACTCCATTTTAGCAGAATATGGTTTACCTTATGAATTTCCACCAGAAGTAGAAGCAGAAGCAGATAAAATTGATAGAAAAATTACTGCTGCAGAAGTGAAAAAACGAAGAGATATGCGTGAAATTCTCACATTTACCATTGACCCAAAAGATGCGAAAGATTTTGATGACGCCCTTTCTTTACAGAAATTAGAAAATGGAAACTGGGAAATTGGTGTTCACATTGCAGACGTTTCGCATTATGTAAGACCTGGGACTATTTTAGATGATGAAGCATATAACAGAGCAACTTCAGTTTATTTGGTAGACAGAGTGGTTCCTATGCTTCCTGAGGTTTTGAGTAATGATGTTTGTTCGCTTCGTCCAAATGAAGATAAATTCACATTTTCTGCAGTTTTTGAATTGAATGATAAAGCTGAAGTTCAAAATCAATGGTTCGGAAGAACGGTTATTCATTCAGACAGAAGATTTACCTATGAAGAAGCGCAAGAACGAATTGAAACGAAAACAGGAGAATTGGCAGAAGAAATAATGGTATTAGATAAACTCGCTAAAATTCTAAGGAAAAATAGAATTAAAAATGGAGCAATTACTTTTGACAGAAGTGAAGTAAGATTCAATTTAGACGAGAATAATGAACCTATTGGTGTTTATTTTAAAATCAGCAAAGATTCTAATCATTTGATTGAAGAATTCATGCTTTTGGCTAATAGAAAAGTATCTGAATTTGTTTCACTAACTAGAAAAGGGGAAACTACAGGAAATACTTTTGTGTATAGAGTTCACGATGATCCTAATCCTACAAAATTAGAAGCATTGCGAGAATTTGTAGGAACTTTCGGGTACAAAATGAATCTTGCCAATTCTAAAAAAGTGGCAGAATCACTCAATAAATTATTGAACGATGTAAAAGGAAAAAGCGAAGAAAACATGATTGAAACTCTTGCCATGCGAAGCATGAGCAAAGCAGTTTATTCTACCAATCCTATTGGACATTACGGATTAGGATTCGAATATTACTCTCACTTTACCTCTCCTATTCGTAGATATCCAGATTTAATAGCTCACCGTTTGTTACAGCATTATTTGGATGGAGGAAAATCTCCTTTTGCTGCAGAATACGAAGAATATTGCAAACATTGTAGTGATATGGAACGTCTCGCATCAGATGCAGAAAGAGATTCTATTAAATTCATGCAAGTAAAATTCATGGAAAAACATGTAGGAGAAGTTTTCGAAGGGGTAATTTCTGGAACTGCAGATTTCGGATTCTGGGTAGAAATTCCAGAAAACGGCGCAGAAGGTTTAATTAAATTGCGCGATTTAATGGATGATTCATACTTCCACGAACCAAAAACACATTCTATTGTAGGAATGAGAACAGGTAAAACTTATCAATTAGGGGACACTATAAAAATTAAAGTAATAAAAGCGAATTTGGTGGCTAAACAATTAGATTTTAAAGTGGTGGATTAAATTTAAAATCCCAAGGCTAAACAATAAAAATTATTGAAATTTCAGTTCAAACAATAAGCAAAATTTTAAAAAATATTAATCTTTAAATTGTAATTTCTTACCTTTGTTAAATGCTTGAACTTATACTTTCGGCAATCGGATTAGGATTTATGTTGAGTCTTGTTTTTATAGGACCAATATTCTTTTTATTGATTGAGACTAGTTTTTGTAGAGGTCATCGTCATGCATTGGCATTAGATTTAGGCGTGATTACTGCAGATATTTTGTGTATTGTTGCCGCTTATTTTGCCAGTGCAGATTTGGTAAATCTTATAGACAAACATCCAGGATTTTATAGAATCACAGCACTTATTATTTTGGTTTATGGAATCTTCATGATGGTTACCAAAACTCAAATGCATGTGGCTAATGAGAAAAAAATCATCAATCAAAATTATTTCAAAACCTTTGTGAATGGCTTCTTATTCAATATTCTAAATGTGGGTGTCATATTATTTTGGCTAGTTACTGTAATTTCGGTGAGAAATGAATATCCAGATTTGCAGAATTTCATGCTCTATATCGGTTTAGTAATTGCGACTTATCTTGCAATAGACTTACTCAAAATATTATTAGCCAAGCAATTTCACTATAAATTGACTCAAAACTTAGCCAATAAAATCCGAAAAACTGTAGGAATTATCCTTATCATTTTTAGTTTTTTCATCTTTCTGCAGAGTTATAAAAAATTCAATCAGTTTGACAAGCGTTTAGAAGAAGCAGAAAGCAAAGAAATACTCTATCAAAAAGCAAAATGAAAAATATTATTTTTCCTAAAACTTTAAAAAAAGGTGATCAAATAGCCATTATTTCTCCTGCAGGATTTGTAGAAGAAGCATCACTTCAGAGCACTATCAGTTTGATAAAATCAAAAGGCTACGAACCTATTTTAGGAAAATATACCCTTGGAAAATTTGAAAACGGTTACAACTATTCAGGAACCGAAAAAGAAAGAATTCAGGATTTAAATTGGGCTTTAAATAACCCAGAAATTTCAGCAATTTGGGCTTCAAGAGGTGGGTATGGTTGTCAGCATTTATTGAGACATCTCAAACTTTCAGAATTTAGAGAAAATCCGAAATGGTATATTGGTTATTCTGATAATACAGTCATTAACAGTTATTTACTGAAAAATAATTTTGCTTCTATTCACGGACAAACCATTAAAACAGCTAGTTTCGGGGTTTCTGAAGGTAGCTATGAAGATATTTTCAAAATTTTAGAAGGAAAGAAAATCCATTATTTCGTAGAAAAACATCAACTCAATAAAAACGGAAAAGCAGAAGGAGAAGTCATTGGCGGAAATTTAGCCTTGATTTATGCCCTATTAGGAACTCCTTATTCATTTGATTTCAAAGATAAAATTCTTTTCATAGAAGATATTGGCGAGAATTTTTATGCGCTCGATAGAATGTTGATAAGCCTTGATTTAGCAGGAGTTTTCAGAAAAATCAAAGGATTAATAATTGGTGGAATGACCAATATGGGCGATGCAAAAGAAAACAAAAACTATGATGAACCTTTCGATGAATTTGCTTACGAAATCATAGCTCAAAGAATAAAAAAATACAACTTCCCTACTCTATTTGGCTTTCCAAATGGGCATATTTTTGACAATAGACCTTTAATTATTGGTGCTAGAATAAAAATGGAAGTTGAGGAAAAAATAAAGATTGAATATTAAGTTATAAAACTTAAACTTCATGGCAGAACACAATGAATTTGGAAAACTTGCAGAAGAATTGGCAGAAAAATTTTTAGTTGAGAAAAATTATAAAATCTTAGCCAAAAACTTTCGTTTTCAAAAAGCGGAAATAGATATCATTGCAGAGTTTAATAACCAAATCATCATTGTAGAAGTAAAAGCTAGAGCTACAGATGCTTTCATGCTTCCACAAGAAGCCATTAACAAAAAGAAAATCCGACTTCTAGTGGCTGCAGCCAATCAATTTTTAGAAGAAAATAATATTCATCTAGATACCAGATTTGATGTGATTTCTGTCTTGCCAAACGATGATGGAAAATTAGAAATCAGTCACATAGAAGATGCTTTTCAAAGCTTTGATGCCAATTAAGAACATAAATCTATAATTATAAAATGAAAACAGTATTCATAACCGGAGCGACTTCAGGAATAGGAAAAGCTTCCGCAGAAACTTTTGCTAAACAAGGTCATAGATTGATTATTTGTGGTCGTAGAAAGGAGGTTTTAGAAAATTTACAAATCGAATTAAGCAATTTCACAGAAGTGTACAGCTTGGTTTTTGACGTAAGAAACCAGCAAGAAGTAGAAAATGCCATCAATTCGCTTCCAGAAGAATGGAAAATTATAGATGTTTTGGTAAATAATGCAGGAAATGCTCACGGATTAGAACCTATTTCCGAAGGAAATATTGCAGATTGGGACGCTATGATGGACGGAAATGTAAAAGGATTGCTCTATGTTTCTCAACCAATTATTAAAATCATGAAAGCGAGAAATACAGGTCATATCATTAATATTTCTTCGGTTGCTGCGAGACAAACTTATGCAAATGGTGTGGTGTATTGTGCATCAAAACGCGCTGTAGACGTTATTTCCGAAGGAATGCGTTTGGAACTTACAGAATTTGGAATCAAAGTCACCAATATTCAACCGGGAGCTGTAGAAACTGATTTTTCTAAAGTAAGATTCAAAGGAGATGAACAACGTGCTGCAACTGTTTATGCTGGTTATGATGCACTAAAAGCAGAAGATATTGCAGATGCGATTTCGTATTGTGTAAATGCACCAGAAAGAGTTTCTATTGCAGAATTATGCATTTATCCAAAAGCACAAGCAGAACCAAGAACTATTTTTAGAAAATAATGTTATAATTAGGTAATTAGATAATGTGATAATATCTTTGCAGAATTATCTAATTACCTTATTAGCAAATTATCTAAATTAAAATGAAAATCCTCCATATAGAAACCTCTTCTAAAAACTGTTCAGTTGCTATTTCTGATGGCGAAGAATTATTATGTCTTTGCGAAGAAGTTTCAGAAAACTATAAGCAATCAGAATCGCTACACACTTTTGTAGAATGGGCTTTAGAAGGCGCAGAAATTTCTTTGAAAGATATTGAAGCCGTTTCATTAGGAAAAGGTCCGGGTTCTTACACTGGACTCAGAATTGGCGCAGCTTCGGCAAAAGGGTTTTGTTATGGACTGAAAGTTCCTCTAATTGCTGTAAATTCTCTAGAAACGAAGATAGAGCCGTTTTTAGGTCAAAACTACGATATAATCATTCCATTAATCGATGCAAGAAGAATGGAGGTTTATTGCGCCGTTTTTGATGGAAATTCAGGTAAAATGTTGACGGAGACAGAAGCAAAAATCTTAGATGAACAATCTTTTAAAGAATTAGAAGGCAAAAAAATCCTTTTCGTAGGAGATGGAGCCAAAAAAGCACAAGAGATTTTACAGATTTCAGGAGCAGATTTTAATGAAAATGTGTATCCATCTGCGAAATATCTCATCAAAAAATCGGTGGAGAAATTCAACCGACAAGATTTTGAAGACGTGGCGTATTTTGAGCCGTTTTATTTAAAAGATTTCCATAGTGTAAAGAAAAAATCATCAGAAAATGCATAAATAAAAAGCGGAATTGATTATTTCAATTTCGCTTTTTATTATCTATTTTTTAGGATTAAGTGGTTGTAGACCCGGATCATTACTTTCCCAATTGGTCTTTAATTTTACTGGAGGTGTCTTTGGATTTTTTTGTGAAGAAGAATTTTCTAATGAATTGCCTCTTTGTGCTTCTGGATTTTGAATTTCCATTTTTGGTTTATTCAAAGCATTATTATTAATTAGGTTTCCATTAGAGTCGAATTGTTCCACTTTTAAATCGCTTTTCATATATTGTAACATTTCCTTCGCTTTTACTCCTTCAGGAGTTTTTGCATAATTCAGCATTAATTGTTCTAGTTGAAGAATCATGATTTCTTTTCCTGCAGTTTTTCCTGTGTTAAAAGCATTTAACAAAGTAAATTTAGGAACCAAAACATCTTTTGGATACTTCAGCAATGTTTCTTCAATCATTTTCCTAGAATCGTCATATTTTTCTTCTGCGTAAAGAGCAAAAGCCTGTGTATAGATTTTTTCTACCTCAGAATCAGAAGTGGTAAAATCTGCTTTTTTAGGATTTTTTACAAATTCTGCATAAGAAGTATAAGGGTATTTTTCTAAAATCAATTGTTTCGCACGTTCAGCAGCACTAGGCGTTTTTTCATAATTCATAGAAAAAATCTGATACAGTGCTTGTAATTCTGTTTCTTCATCGGTTTTAGAATCTACCAAATCGTAAAGTGTTTTGGTGGCTAAAGAAGTATTAGAAAAGAAGTTTTCGTACATTCTTCCCAAACCAAGACTTGCCGTATCTCTGTCTTTTTTGAGCGCTAAAATTTCTTCTGTTTTGGTCGGGATTTTCTCTATGTAGAAATCAGGTTCATATCTTCTAGGATCTGGAGCAGCCGTAATTCCGAGTGCTTCATTTTTAAGATCTTCTATAGAGTTCATCTTGGTAGAAGTTCGCCAATTGTCCGTAAGCGCTCTATTTCCCCAGATTTGTTTAAATTCTCTTTCACCTTTAGAAATCGTAGTTTGATTGGCAAAATAAAAGCCTTTGCTTGCATTGAAATCTAAGAAAGAATTGTTGTTATCTGTATTTCCTAGCAAGGCAAAATCTACGGTTTCTACTCTATTTTTGCTTTCTTTTTCTGCTTTTTTTCGTTCGAGTTCTTCCTTAGCTTCTTTGGCTTTTATGCCTTCAATATGTTTGTTAAAAAAGGCAATTCGCTCATCATTAGACATTTTGGTTAGTTTTAGAATGCTGTCGTTCTTTTTGATGAGATAATAATTTTTAGAAATGTCTTTTATGTTTTCGGTAAGCGATTTCAGTTCTTCTTTTGCAGGTGTATAATTCATCGCAGCATAAGCAGAATCATAGTAAACACCAGCGCTTAGATAGTCATTATCTTCGAAAAACTTTTTCCCGATTTCATAGTAAGCCAAACCTCTAACTTGAGGATCTGATATTTTTTCTTTGATAGATTTCTGGAAAAATTCTTGCGCTTCTTCCTTTTTACCAGCTTTTTTTGCCATTAAGCCCAGTGCATAATAGAATTCATTTTTTCTAGAAGCATAGGTTCCTTTTTTGCTTATTTTTTCTAGATATTCTTTTGCACCTTCGTAATCATCGTCTTTTCCGTTGAAAGTTTTGGCGATTTCTACTTGAGATTTTACTTCAAATTCAAAATTTCTGGCATTTTTATAAGCAGTCACGAAGCTTTCTCTTGCTTCTTCATTTTTGCCAAGATTGGCAAGTATTTGTCCACGAAGAAAAGCAATTCTGCTTCTTAATTTTTTGTTTTTATTGAGTTGGTAAGCACTTTCTAATTCTGTTACTGCTTCTTCTTTTTTACCAGCGTTTAAAAGCATTTCTGAATAGAAAATACTGAGTAATTTTTTTTCAGATTTTTTAAGTTTTTTATTCTCTTTCAGTTCACGGAAGGTTTCATCTGCACGGTAATAATCTTTCATTTTTCCGTAAGTGTACGCTTCGTAAACTTTGGCTAAAGAAAGTCTCTTATCTTTTTTATAAATTTTTTGAACTGTATTAAGCGCGTCAAGAGCTTCCAAAGGCTTATTTTGGAACAATCTGGCTTTTGCTAATACAAGATAAGCGTCAAAAATAGTTTTGTTTTTTTCTTCGCCTTTAAATAACATAGAATGCTTTTCAATCGCTTTTTGAGCCTTCATTTCTGCAATTTCTAAAGTACTAACTCTAGAGCCAGAAGACAAAGAATTTACATTTATATCATCATTATAAAACCCAGCAGGGGGGATTACACTTTCATCATCAGACATTCCTAAACTTTCCATTTGAGATGAAGAAATTTGCTCATCATATGTAAGTAATTTAATGTAAGGCGCATGAAAATTATCTCGGTGAGATTTATCTCTCTGTTTCAGTTCGGTATTGAGCGCTTCTTCCCCATTAAATAAAACATTGTAAAAAGTGGTGAAACCTTGATATTTGCGGTTCAAATAGCCATCTTTTCTTGGCGAACAAGCCAAAAAAATGAAGAAACCTAATGCAAGAAGTATATTTTTTTTCATGGAGTGTTTTAATAACTGAAATTGCCACAATTTATTGTGATTGAGGCTAAAAACATTCAGTAAAAATAAGGATTTTTTTAGAAACCTAAATCTTTTAGAGTTCCGTAAACCAAATGTGTAGGCAATCCCATAATTGTGTAAAAACTGCCATTGATTTTTGAGATTTTTGCCATGCCCAGCCATTCCTGAATTCCGTAGCTACCTGCCTTGTCAAAAGGATGATAATTTTCGATGTAAAAATTAATTTCTTGGTCATCAATTTCTGAAAATTCTACATTTGCTACATCAGTTTTAGTGATGATTTTTTCATCTGTTTTAAAAGAAACAGCGGTGTAAACTTGGTGTGTTTTTCCTGACAAATGTTGAAGCATTTCTACAGCTTCTTCCCTATTTTTAGGCTTTCCCAATGCTTTTCCTTCAAAGGTGACAATGGTGTCAGAGGTGAGTAAAACGTCATCTTTTTGTAGATTTTTGTAAGCATTTGCTTTAAGCTCAGAGAGATATCCTGCAATATTTTCTACGGGTAAATTTTCTGGAAAAACTTCGTCACAATCTATAGAAACCACCTCAAAATCAAAGCCTAAACTTTGTAAAAGTTCTTTTCTTCTAGGTGAATTAGAGCCAAGTAATATTTTCATTTTTTTTAAGTAGCTATAAGTTTTTTAAATAGACTGCGTATCATCATCAATCCAAGCTCCTTGTACTTTCATGACCTGTTCTATAACGTCTCTTACAGCGCCTTTTCCACCGTAAATAGGAGAAATATAGTCCGAAATTTCTTTTACTTCTGCTACAGAATTTGGCGGACAAGCTGCAATTCCAGAAATTTTCATCATTTTGATGTCTGGAATATCATCTCCCATCGTAAGAATTTCTTCGTTTTGAAGATTATATTTTGCTTTAAACTCTTCGAATTTTTCTAATTTATGATGCACTTTTGAATAATAATCAGTGATACCCAAATAATGTATTCTGTGACGAACCATTGGGTCATCTCCGCCTGTAATAACACAGATTTTATATTTCTTTTTCAATGCTTTTACCACTGCAAAACCATCTAAAACATTCATCACTCTGCACATGTTTCCTTCTGGCAATAGATAAACGCTACCGTCTGTGAAAACACCGTCTACATCAAAAACAAAGGCTTTTATATTTTTTAATTTTTCTAAATGACTCATAAAATTTACGATTTCTAACAAATTAACATCTTATATCTTAAGTCTGAAAATCTATCTATACATTTTCAGAATAGATTCGTTTAAGGTTTTATAGATTTTTAGTTTTTCTTCATCGGTTAATAAAGATTCATGAAGTTTCAGCACTTTTTCATCATTTCTGATGGCTGGTCCGGTTTGTGCTAATTTCGGTTCTAATTCATGAATTTTTTGGGTAGTTTCGTCAATTAATGGTAAGAAATAATCAAAAGGAATTCCCTGACTGTCAGAAATTTCTTTAGCTCTTGTGTACAAATGATTCACGAAATTACAAGCAAAAACCGCCGTCAAATGAATGTATTTTCGTTTTTCATCATTGGCAAGCATTACGTTTTTAGAAATCTTTGATGCTAAATTTTTCAAAATTTCTTTGTCATTTTTGTTTTCTGCATCTATGAAAAATGGAATTTTAGAATAGTCTAAATTTTTTGATTTTGAAAACGTTTGAAGCGGATAAAAAACTGATTTTCTGAAATTTCCACTTAATGCTTCACGTGAAACAGAACCAGAAGTATGCGTTACCAAAACATTTTCATTTTTGATGAGAGATGAAACTTCAGCAATCGAAGAATCACTTACCGAAATAATGTACAAATCAGCAGTAACTAGAGTTTCAGTAGAAAAAGGAATGGAAAATTGCTCTGAAATTTTCTGAAGCTCGGTGGTATTTCTTCCAAAAATTTGAGAAATAGGAATTTTAGCTTCTGTAAAAGCTTTTGCTAGGTGAAATGCCACATTTCCAGAACCGATGAGTACAATTTGCATAGAGCAAAGATAAGAAATAGTTATTTTCGGAAAATTTTAAATTTTCTTCAAGATTTCAGAAATTTCTATTTGATTAAGACAAGCATAATCCCCACGGAAACAAGGTTTATTGCCAAAAACAGAACAAGGCCTGCATGCTAAATCTGTAATTTCTACAATGTCATTTTCGGACTGTCCGTATCCTAAAAATCCAGCGAAATAATGGGTAGCTCCCCAAACCGAAACCACTCTAGTTCCCACCAAACTTGCCAAATGCATATTGGCAGAATCCATAGAAATCATGAGTTCTAATTTAGAAATTTTCTGAAGTTCTTCTTTTAGCGAAAGTTTCCCAGCGAGAGAAGTTACATTTTCTAACTCTTGCTCCCATTTTGATAAAACCGCTACTTCTTTTTTTCCGCCACCAAAAAGATAAACGGGATTATTTTTAGAAAGCGTTTTTACCAATTCTAAAGATTTTTCAATGGGAAGCATTTTCCCTGCATGTTGAGCAAAAGGAGCAAATCCAATTCCAGATTTTTGTTGAGATTTTGGGAATAATTGATGAGAAAGTTTTAGTTTAAAACCTAATTTTCTGAAAACATCTGCATAACGTTCTGTAGTTGGCTTCAGCGGGTTTTTAACCTTATTTTCCTTTCTCGTAAGTAATTTTTTTTCGGTTCTTCCTTTGTCAAGCGTTGCCGTTTTTTTGAAGAAAAAACTCAGAATTTTAGTGCGCAAAACATTGTGCAAATCGGCTACAAAATCTGGCTGAAATTCCTTTTTCAGTTCTAAAGCCAATTTTCTTAACCCGAAAAATCCTTTGTAATCATCTAGATTTACGCCACGAAAAGTCAATCGCTCTACTCCATCGAATAAATCGGCAAAGTTTTTTCTAGAAACGAAAACAATTTCTGTGTCAGGATTTTGTGCCAAAAATTCTTTCAAAACAGGCACAATCATTGCCACATCTCCAAAAGCGGAAAAACGATATGCTAAAATTTTTTTCACGATTTTAACTGAAATGCAACCGCGTAAAACTTAATTTGTTTGGTCATTGCCATCAAACCATTGGCTCTAGAAGGCGATAAAAATTCTTGCAAACCGATTTTTGAGATAAAATCAAAGTCAGAATCCAAAATTTCTTGGGTAGAATGACCGCTGTAAATTCTCACCAAAAGTGAAACAATTCCTTTCGGTAAAATCCCATCAGAATCTGCATTGAAGAATAATTTTCCGTCTTTAAATTCGGCGTCTAACCAAACTTTTGACTGACAACCTTTAATCAGATTTTCTTCTGTTTTTTTGTCTTCAGGCAAACCTTTCAGTTCTTTTCCAAGGTCTATTATGTATTCGTATTTCTGCTCCCAATCGTCTAGAAACTCGAATTCTTCTATGATTTCTTGTTGTTTTTCTTGAATTGTCATGGTACAAAATTAGTGAAAGTTTTCTATAATCACTTTTTGATAAAGTTCCAGAATTTTTGGAGCTTCATTTTCCCAACAAAGTTCTTGGGAAGCAATTTCCAGTTGAGGCAAATAAGAACTTCTCCCCTTTTCTAAAACAGTTTTTACTTTTTCTGCCAAATGTTTTGGTTCGTGAGAAGTGATAAATTCGCCTACATGATAATTTTCTATAATTTTCTGCATTTCGGGGAATTTAGAAACTACCACAGGAACTCTGGCTTGTATGTAATCTGAGATTTTATTCGGAAGTGAGTAGTAATAACTTAAGCCTTTATTTTCTTCAATGCTTATACCTACATCTGCTTTTTCGGTGATTTTTCTTAAATCATCAGGATGAAGATTTCCTAAGAATTTTACTTTATTTTCTAGATGCAAAGTTCTCGTAAGTTGTTGATATTCTTCTAAAAAAGGACCTCTTCCTGCAATGTGGAACTCTGCATTTTCAATAAATTGCATCGCTTCAATCATCTTATCAATTCCTCTAGAATAATTGATGGCACCTTGGTAAAGAATTACTTTTGGATGGTTTTCAACGAAATTTTTCGGTGATTCTGATTTTTGAGGGAAATTTCTAATGACAATAGGTCTCTTAGTCTTGTAAGTACCCTCAAACCAATTGGCATAAGAATCATTTGCCGTGATAAAATATTTGATTTTTCTAATCAAAGCATTTTCCAGAAGTCTCCAAACATACTGAACCCAACGGTTGGTTACGGTTGGCATTTCGGTAAAAATCTCGTGACTATCCCAAACTAAAGGAATTCCTTTGATTTTTGAAACCAGATAATTGGGTAAAAGTGCGTCTAAATCGTTGGCGTGAAGAACCGTTTTTCGGTCGGCTTTTTTCAGCAATTCAAAGAATAATTTCCAATGAAATTCTAAATAAGCGAAACGTAATTTTTTGGAATGTAAAGAAATTCTTGAAAATGGATAAGGTCTTTGCATTTCGGGATTTCCGCCCCAATTATTCCCTATTACTTCTATTTGGTAAGCATTTTCGTGCAAGGTTTTGCAGAATTTTTCCACACGCTGATCGGTGTATAAATTATTGAAAACGCTTACCAAAATTTTCATTATAAAAAACTTTTAATCGTGTTTTAATAAATGATAAAGTTGTATAACGCAAAGAATTGCGTTAGGAATAATGATAGGCCACAACATTCCGCTGAAAACACCATAAATTACAAAAGCAATACAACCGATAAGATTAATTACTCTGATTTGTTTAATGTTTTTAAGCATAAAGCTCAGCACTACAAAGAATGATGCAGCATAACCTACATAATTTGCCCAATTCGCGTCCATTTCAAAAAAATTTAAGACGACAAAATTACTAATTTCCTGCTATTAATTTTGTAAAATAATGTCATAAAGTCATAATATGAGTTTGGTAAAGTATTTGTAACTTTGATTTACGAAATCAATTCATATTGACTTCATTAGAATTTTATTGAGAGAAATTATCATGGAAAATAAATTTTCAGAAGGCTTAACCAAAGTCTTCAAACAAAGTAAAAGCGAAGCAAAACGTTTGCATAGCGAATTTTTATCTACAGAGCATTTCTTGCTGGGAATTATTCAAACGGATAATTCTGCTAAAGAAATTTTAGAAAATCTTCAGGCAGATCTTACTCAGATTCGCAGAAAGATTGAAAATATGAACGTAAATACTAATCCTTTTTCAGAAGAAAAGGAGAATATTTCTTTCACCAAATTAGCAGATTATGCTGTAAAAAGAGCAGATTTAGAATGCAGACAATATAGAGCTTCAGAAATTAATACTGTTCATCTTTTGTTAGGAATTCTCTATAAAATGGAAGATCCTACTACCAATATTTTAAGTGCTTACGAAATTGATTATGATAGCGTAGCCAGAGAGTATCAATCTATGCTTAAAAATACAGGTCAGTTGCCAAAAAGTTCTGCATATGATGATGACGAAGAACGTGAAGAATACGGTCAAATGAAAAAACCTACTGGAAATCTAGGAACAGGAAAAAGCAAAACACCAACTTTAGATAATTTTGGTAGAGACCTTACTGCACTAGCTTCTGAAGGTAAATTAGACCCTGTAATTGGTAGAGAAAAAGAAATTGAAAGGGTTTCTCAGATTTTATCAAGACGTAAGAAAAACAATCCGCTTTTGATTGGGGAGCCAGGCGTTGGTAAATCCGCTATTGCAGAAGGTTTAGCGCTTAGAATCATGCAGAAAAAAGTGTCTAGAGTTCTTTTCGGGAAAAGAGTAATTACTTTAGATTTAGCAAGTCTAGTTGCTGGAACTAAATACAGAGGTCAGTTCGAAGAGAGAATGAAAGCGATTATGACCGAGCTGGAGAAAAATAGAGACGTCATCCTTTTCATAGATGAATTGCACACGATTGTTGGCGCAGGAAGTTCTACAGGAAGTTTAGATGCTTCTAATATGTTTAAACCTGCTTTAGCAAGAGGCGAAATTCAATGCATCGGAGCGACTACTTTAGACGAATACCGTCAGTATATCGAAAAAGATGGTGCTCTTGAAAGACGTTTCCAAAAAGTAATGGTAGAACCTACTTCTGTAGAAGAAACCATTTTGATTTTGAATCAAATTAAAGACAAATACGAAGATCATCATAATGTAACGTATACAGACGAAGCGATTGCAGCGTGTGTAAATCTTACTTCGAGATATATTACCGATAGATTCCTTCCAGACAAAGCGATTGACGCGATGGACGAAGCAGGTTCTAGAGTGTATATCAAAAACATGAAAGTTCCTACTGATATTATTGAGTTTGAAAAGCAAATTGAAGAAATCAAGGAGCAGAAACAAAAAGCAGTAAAAGCCCAAGATTATCTAGAAGCGAGAAAGCTAAAGGATGAAGAAGAGCGTTTACAACTAGAATTGGCAGTGGCTCAAGACAAATGGGACAAAGAAGTGAAGGAGAAAAAAGAAGTGGTAACCGAAGAAAATGTAGCTGAGGTAGTTTCGATGATGTCTGGAGTTCCTGTAACAAAAGTGGGCAAAAACGAGATGGATAAATTAGCCAATATGGATAATTTACTCAACGGAAAAGTAATTGGCCAAGAAGATGCAGTGAAAAAAGTTGTGAAAGCCATCCAAAGAAATAGAGCAGGTCTTAAAGATCCAAACAGACCGATTGGAACATTTATTTTCTTAGGAACAACAGGTGTTGGTAAAACAGAATTGGCAAAAGTAATGGCTCGTGAATTATTCGATTCTGATGATGCATTGATTAGAATAGACATGAGTGAATACATGGAGAAATTCGCGGTTTCTAGACTAGTTGGAGCGCCTCCAGGATATGTAGGTTATGAAGAAGGCGGTCAATTAACCGAAGCGGTTCGTAGAAAACCTTACGCGGTAGTTTTATTAGACGAAATAGAAAAAGCACACCCAGATGTTTTCAATATTTTATTGCAAATTTTAGATGAAGGTCACGTTACTGATTCTTTGGGTAGAAAAGTAGATTTCAGAAATACAATTATCATCTTGACTTCTAACATCGGAACCAGAGATTTAAAAGATTTCGGTGATGGAGTAGGATTCGGAACTTCTGCTAAAAAATCGAATACAGATGCAAGAGCAAGAGCAACCATAGAAAACGCTCTGAAAAAAGCTTTTGCGCCAGAATTCTTGAACAGAATAGATGATATTATCATCTTCAATTCTCTTGAAAAAGAAGACATTAAGAAAATTATTGACCTTGAGTTAAATAAATTATACAAACGTCTAGAAAAACTAAACTACAAAGTAGAATTAACAGACGAAGCTAGAGATTTCATCGCAGAGAAAGGCTGGGACAAAGATTTTGGAGCAAGACCTCTAAAACGTGCCATCCAAAAATATATAGAAGATTTATTGGCTGAAATGCTTGTAAACAAACAATTCTCTGAAGGCGAAACCGTAATTCTAAAATTGAACGAAGCCAAAGATGCTTTAGAAGGCGAAACCCAAAAGAAATCTAAACAAAAAGCATAAACAAAAACCTCCGAATTTTCGGAGGTTTTTTATTTTTTTAAAGTTTACAACCCAAAAACCACTCCAATATTAGGTACAAAACCACTGCTGAAAATACTGCTGTTTTGTTTCCAAAGTACGTTGTACATTCCGCCAATCTGCAAATAAGAATTGTTGCCCATTCTTTGCATGTAACCGCCACCAATGTAAAGTGCAGCTTCGTTTGAACTATATTTTTCTTCTGAAGATTTTATTTTTTGACTGATAAAATATTCCTGAAATTGAGAACCCAAATAGAAATTTCTGCCCAAATAATAATTCACAAATGGTCCAATTCCAAACAAAGTGGAGTAAGAATAAGATGAGTTTTGCCAATTGAGACTTCCCATTAAACCTGTTTCTAAATTTTCAGAAATTTTATAACCTACTCTTGGTGCAATATGTACTGCAATACCGCTATTACTACCAAAACCGCCAGTTAAACCAGCATAACCACCAAAAGTCCATTTAGAGTTTTGTGTAGGAATTTCCACCTGTGAAAATGCCGAAAAAGACATCAAAGTCAGAAAGAATAGAGATAATTTTTTCATTTTTAGAAAATTTCTATGATTCAAATTTAGCAGAAAAATTTCAAATGAGTTTTTAATTCGTAATTTTGCAGTCGTAAAACTTTCCCTTAACGAAAGCGTAACTCAATTATGAAAATAGTAGTCGGTTTATCAGGAGGTGTAGACTCCAGTGTTGCAGCGTATTTGTTGCAGAAACAAGGTCACGAAGTCATCGGACTTTTTATGAGAAATTGGAATGATGCTTCGGTAACTTTAGAAGATGAATGTCCTTGGATTGAAGACAGTAATGATGCCCTTTTAGTGGCCAAAAAACTAGGAATTCCGTTCCAAGTGATTGATATGAGCGAACTCTACAAAGAACGCATTGTAGATTATATGTTTTCCGAATATGAAAAGGGTAGAACACCCAATCCTGATGTTCTGTGTAACCGAGAAGTAAAATTCGATGTTTTTCTAGAAACAGCACTTTCATTAGGTGCAGATAAAGTAGCAACAGGACATTACGCCAGATTAGATTCTTTTACCAATGAAAATGGGGAAGAAGTGTATCAACTTTTGGCAGGGAAAGATAATAACAAAGACCAAAGTTATTTCTTGTGTCAATTGAATCAAAAACAGCTTTCTAAAGCGCTTTTCCCAATTGGTGAACTCACTAAGCCAGAAGTAAGAGAAATTGCCAGAGAAATGGAATTGGCAACTGCGGATAAAAAAGATTCTCAAGGTCTTTGTTTCATCGGGAAAGTAAGTTTGCCTACTTTTCTTCAGCAACAATTAAAAGCCAAAGAAGGTGAAATTGTTGAAATTTTCAGTGATTTTGCTGAATATCACAAAGAAAAACCTGAATTTTCTTCAAAATTAGAAGAGTTAGAATATTTGTCTGCAAAAATCCATTACAAAAAATCAGACGGAAAAGTGATTGGTAAACATCAAGGTGCACAATTTTATACGATTGGTCAAAGTAAAGGCTTGGGAATTGGTGGTCATAAGGAGTCTTGTTTCCTCATTTCCAGAGATATGAAAAATAATTTGGTGTATGTAGGGGAAGGAAGAAATTTCCCAGGATTATTTAGAAAAGCTTTGAAAATTGATAATTCAGAATTGCATTGGGTTCGTGAAGATTTACGTCTTAAAAACGGAGAATCTATGGAAGTAATGGCAAGAATTAGATACAGACAGCCTCTAGAAAAAGCCACGCTTTATCAGTTTGAAGAAGGATTTTTCATAGAATTTGAAAATCCACAATCTGCTATTGCAGAAGGACAATTTGCAGCTTGGTATGTAGGGGAAGAATTGTTGGGAAGTGGAGTAATTTCTTAGAAATTTTAAAAATATAAAGGAAAAGCAGCCTATTACAGTCTGCTTTTTTTTATGTTTAGAATAAGAAAAAACCTTATCAATAAAAGCTTTTAAGCAATAAATACTTTTATTTTGAAGTTATAATTAAAATGATGCTTATGAATTACAATGAACTCTATGAAATTTTAAAAGAAAACTTTGAAAAAGAAGGAAATTTCAAAATAATTGAAGACTTAAATGTAACGATAGAAACCATTCATTTTCATTCTAAAAAAGCAGATTTACTGAACGGTTCTTTTTCTACCACATCCTGCGAAAAACACCAAACACAATTCAAGGAAAGTAATCAAAATAAAATACTTTACGGGTTTTCCAGCATTGATGTGAAAGATTTTGACATCGAAAGAAATAAGCATTTTGACTATTATATTCTCAAAAGAGCAGATGTAGAAATCGCCGAAGGCACCCTCATTTTTTTCCATGGATTGAACGAGAAAAAGTGGGATAAATATTTACCTTGGGCTTATGAATTGGCTCAAAAAACCAAAAAAGTCATCATTCTTTTTCCGATTGCTTTTCACATGAACAGAGCCGAAGAAATCTGGAGTGACAGACGCACAATGGTAGAAGTAGCAAAGTTCAGAAAGAAAAATTATCCCGAAAATACCAATTGCTCTTTTGTAAATGCTGCAATAAGTTCTCGTTTAGAAGCGCATCCTCAGAGAATTTTTTGGTCTGGTTTTCAGACGTATTCAGATGTAATACAAGTGGTTAAAGATATTAGAAATCAGAAGATTAAAAGCATTTCTCCAGAAACCTCTATTGATTTATTTGGATATTCTATTGGTTCATTTTTATCGATGATTCTAAAAATGGCAGATCCAGAAGGAATTTTTGAAAATTCAAAACTTTTTTGCTTCTGTGGTGGAATGACGATTGATAGAATGTTCCCAATTTCTAAATACATTATGGATGCAAGAGCAGCTATAAAAATGCAAACAGTTTTTGCAGAATTATTGAGTTCTGATTTCCAGTCAGATGAAAGATTAGGTCATTTTCAGGACGAGAAATTACATCCGCAGGAAAGTTGGTTCAAAATGATGTTGAGGTATAATTATTTCCAAAAAGAAAGGGAAGAAAGAATTAAAAAATTGCATCATCAAATCAAACTCTATGTTCTTGAAAAAGATGAAGTTGCACCACCAATGGAAGCACTCAATACTTTGCAAGGCGGTTACAGAAATATAAAAACTGAGATAGAAATTCAGGATTTTCCTTATGAATATTCGCACATGGTTCCTTTTCCTTTAACCAATAAAATTCAGAAAGAGGTTACGGAAGCTTTTCAGCATTTTATCAATTCTGCGAGTGCGTTTTATAATGGTTGATATTAAAAAGCATTAATAATAACCGCTCCACGTTTTTCTACGCCGTAAATTGTTTTTGCGCCACTTTCATTCAAAAGATTTACAGATTCTATTCTAGATTTTTTAAAGGAATTTTTATAGTGTCTAGATTTTCATCATATTTAAAGACTCCTCCGTTAATAATGATAAGGGGATTTTTAGATAAAATTCCTTCTGAATAGCCTCTTTTTACTTCTTGGTTGAGGAAAAATTTGTCATCATTTTTTTCTTCTATAACAAAGGTTTTTGGATGACAACTCATTAAGAATAGAACAACAAAAGCAGTCAATTTTTTCATATTTTCAATTATTTTACCAACCAATCTTTAAAATCTTTCACACGTTCTCTACTCACTGTAATTTCCTCGGCAGGTTGCGCTTGCAATTCTACTTTGTAATTCGGTGAAGTATGAATGTTTTTGATGCAATCTGAACTGATGATAAACTGTCTGTTTACCCGGAAAAACGATTTTTCGTCTAACACTTCTTCCAGTTCATCTAAGGTAAAATCTGTTGGGAAACTTCGCTCTAGAGTCTGTGCGTAAACAATTTTGTTTTCGGAATAGAAACAGCAAATTTCTTCAGTTTTGATGACCTTCAAATTATAACCAATTTTCACCAAAATTCTAGATAATTTCGGTTGATCTTCTTTGATTAAATATTTCATTTCCAAAGCATTGTGTGTTTCTTCGGAAGGCAAAAAACTTTTGAATTTTTCAATCGATTTGGCTAAATCTTCCTCTGAGATGGGCTTGAGAAGATAATCTATGGAATTGAGTTTGAAGGCTTTTAAAGTATATTGATCAAAAGCAGTCGTGTAAATAATGAAACTGTTGGTAGGAATTTTTTCAAAAATATCAAAAGACAAACCATCTCCCAAAACAATATCTGAAAATATGAGTTTAGGATGTTCGTTTTTACTGAACCAATCTACAGCATCTTCCACAGAATGGAGTGTTGCAACCATTTGTAAATCAGTGAAATTACTCAATAATCTTTCTAGTTTTCTAGCGGCTGGTTTTTCGTCTTCTATAATTACTACTTTCATACTTTCAAATTTCTATTTCTTTCCATCAATTCACGGATTTTCTTTTCTTCCCAGTTTTTTCCGAGGATAAAATTAGGTAAGAAAACGGATAAACCATGCGCAAAAAGTCCAATTCCCCAAAGTCCAATTCCCCAGAATTGATTTTGCTGGAAAAACGTTTCAAAAGAATCGTATTTAATGGATTTCGCGAGAATTAAAAACAAGTTGACCAAAACATAAACCAAAGCGTGAATATAGAAACCTTTAATCTCTTTCACTCTTTTTCTGGCTCTTTCGTATTGAATATTTTTATCGTTTACAGGTTCCATTTTTAATTTTTTTGTTTGTATTTCTCCATTAATTCTTTGGTTTTTCTTTCTTCCCAATTTCTGAAATAAGCCGTGAATAAATAAATTCCGTAACCCAAAAGAAAAATTCCCCATAAGATCACCATCCAAACGCTGTAATTTCTAGAAATATTAAGAAGATTTCCGTCATAATTTCGGCTAATAATGATATAACCTACCGCTAAATATCCCAAAACCATGTAATAATACGTTCTGATATCTTTTACTCTTTTTTGTGCTTTTTTGTAAGCAATTTCGTTGAATTTATCTTGATTTTCCATAGTTATTTCCATTTTCTAGCGTTTTCTTCTTCTTTTTCCATGTATTTTTTGATTTGGCGTTCTTCCCAATCTGTTCCGATACCGAAAGTCTTAATTCCGTGAGAAATTACGCCAATTCCCCAGCCTAACATCGGCCACCAAAACCAATTATATTTAGGTGAAGTTTGGAAATTAATAAAAATTAAGAATGGGATAAAGATGCAGTAAGAAATTAAGTTTCCGTAGAAACCTTTGAGTTCTTCTACTCGTTTTGCGGCTTTTTCGAAAGCCAATTGTTCTTGTGATGGAGTATATGGATTCATGGAGTTCAATTTTTCTGTTAAAATAGGGAGTTTCACGCGAAAGAAAGTTTCTGATTTTTCTACAAAGACATTCCTTTCGGTTAATAAATTATATCTCGAAACAATGTTCGCTAAACCTACGCCTGTAGATTTATTCGGCAATTCTCTGGTTTGCAAATTATTTTCGATGATAAGGTTTCCTTTTTCTGTAAATATGTTGATATTCAATGGTTTAGATGAGGTAGCAAAATTGTGTTTAATAGAATTTTCGAGCAAAAGTTGCAAAGAAAGTGGCACTACAAAACCTTTTTTGTCTTCCTCTGAAATGTTGAATTCAAAGGTTACTGCGTCTTCAAATCTGGTTTTCAGCAGTTCGCAATACATTTTGGCAAAGTCTATTTCTTCTTCCACCGAAACCAGTTCCTTGTCTTTTTGTTCCAAAACATAGCGATAAATCTTCGACATAGAATTGGTAAAACGTTGCGCTTGAACAGGATTTTCCTCAATCAAAGAGTCTAAAACATTCAGGGAATTGAATAAAAAATGCGGGTCTAATTGATTTTTTAAACTTTCGAATTGTGCATTGGCAGATTTGGCGATGATTTTTTGTTCTACTACTTCTTTTTTGGTAGAGTTTTTCCAAGCGGCCATAAAACCTCGAACGTGACCAATTGCCGAAATCATAATCGCAAAATTGATAAAAAACCAATTGATGAAGTTCATCTCACCGTTGAAGAATTTTTCTGGATTTTTGCCTTGTATAATAATGAAATTCAAATAATTACAAAAATAAACCAGCGCAATGTTCATCACCAAAGTTCCTACAATAGCAGCGATGGTTCTTTTGCGCGTTTCCTCTGTCCACGAGAATTTAGAATCTAGATAATCGTTTAAAAAACCGTTTCCTAAACCTATGAAAAACGTATACATTCCAGAAATAAGGAAAGTAACAGAGTACCTTTCGAAGGTTTTTTCTCCACCATCAATTAAGAAGATAAAAAGACTTACTATAATATTGATGTAGAGTAGGTTAAGCGCCGTTTTTTTGATTACCTCGAGTTTCATTTTCTAAAAATAATATTTTAAAATTATTTTTCGTTTAAAATTTCTTGGATTTTTCTTTCTTCCCAGTTTCTGCCTAAAAACAGCTCACCACCAAAAACCGATAAACCATGAGCCAATAAGCCGAAACCCCAGAAAAAAGCCGTGTAATAATTATCAATATCATTAAAACCTTTTCCGTCTACAATTGCATTAGAGAAAATAATAAATACGTTTACCAATACGAAAACCAAAGTGTGCGTGTAAAAACCTTTGATTCTTTTTACGTGCTTTCTAGCGTTTTCTAGTTTCTGTTCTTGTGTTGTTTTGTACGTTTCCATAAGTGTGAAATTTTATAAATTAATAGGGTATTTCTTTTTTGATGGAACAAAGGTATCTCTGCTCACTTCTGAAAAGAAATAAGTTTTACTGAACTGTAAAAAATAGAAACTGAATCGTAGAAAATTACAAAATAGGAATACAAAAATCTACCAAACACTTTTTCTGAGGGTGTTCTCGGTAATCATTATGGTAAATTTTATAAGGACATTCTTTTCTAAACTGATGCCCGTTTTCGTTCATCCAAAGGAAAAGTGCGTTCCAGGCAGTTTCGAATTCGGGGAGCGTAATTTCTTGTCGTGAAACGATATATTTCCCTTTTGGCAAAATTTCTAGGAAAACTTCGCCTTCATTTTTGATGGCTTCTTCTAGCAACATTCCTGCATGAATTCTCACTTTATTGGGAGCAGTAACTTTGAAACTATCGTGATAAACGGTAATCATTTTCACATTTTCTCTAGGGAAAATATTTTTAGAAATAGCCCAAGAAATAAGTGTGTTGTAAGCGTTTCCTATATTCTGCACACCTATGCTTAATACTGATGCAATCTGCATTTCTGGCATTTCTTTTATTTGGATATTGGCTTTGTTTTCCATAAAATTAGGCTAAAAATAATCTTCGTAAGTCAAGCAATTACTTTTACAAATATAGGGTTAAAAACCAATCAGAAGCCTCTTATTATAAAAACCAAAAAACTCGAAGACGAATCCTCGAGTTTTCTGTTACAAAAGTTTAATATGAATGGAAATTTTTATTTTTTTGCTTTTTCTGAAGTGTAGATTTCTACGGTATTATTACTTGCGTTGTAGAAATCTTTAATTGATTTTTCTTGATCATTCATCATTTCGCCCATCGTTTTATCATTTCCAGGCATCTTCATCGCTTTCATTTCTGGAGTGATTTGCGCTCTTATTGATGCAAAAGGATCTTTTTTATATTCCTCAAAAGAAGATTCAAATTTATCTCTGTTGATTATCGTTACATCATTTCTCGCACCGAATTGTGCCGATAGTTTTTCGCTGTAAGAAAGTTCTTCAAATTCTTTTAGCGGTTTATTAGCTGTTAAAAGCCAAGAGAAATTTTTCTCAGCATCTTCTATTTTTACAATTAATCCTGGCAAACCAGAGAATTTATACGGCCCATCTGGGAAAGGAATAGATTCTGTAAACCAAGCCGTCCATTTTCTACCACCGAACTCTGTGGTTGCTTTTTGAGCTTCGTATTCTCCTATTTTTTGTTTATCGTTAGATATTTTCCAGTTGAATTTTGGCTCTTCATTATATCCAAAAACAGAATTCAGCATTCTTTCACTAAAGTTTACCTTCATGGTAGGATATTCTTTCGTGATTTTATAAGCAAATTTTGGCATTTGGAAAGATTTTGATAAATCTTTGAACACACCTGCTTTTTGCATTTTTTCAACTTCAATTTTTAGGACAGAATCCTGTGAAACCGTCAAGTAATCTCTATAAAGTGATTTTTTATCGGCTACGTCTAGAATCATTACTGTTTTTTGTAAAGAGTCTATTCCTTTTTTGGGTTTAAAGGTCAATTCATAAAAAAATCTATTAGCAGACTGTGCATTTGCAAGAACTACTAAAAACAATAAAGCAAAGCTTAAAGATTTATACCATTTCATTTTTTAAATTTTATTAATTAGTAAGGGATTTTATACTTTGTTACAAAAATTTATGAAAAATTTAATAGCAACTCTTAGAAACGATTCTCTAAGTTGATGTAACTTCGTTCTACCAAACTCAAAAATTATGGACACCTTATCACAACTTAGACAAGAACTCGAACAAGAGTATCAAACCACTAAAAAGTTTTTCGAAAGATTTCCTGAAGGGAAAAATGATTATGCGCCGCATGAAAAAAGCATGAAGATGATGCCTCTTTCAGCACACATTGCCGAAGTTTTCGGTTGGCCAGATTTCATTGTCAAAACTTCTGTTTTAGATTTTGCAGCAGGAGATTATCAACCTACTTTTCTAGAAACTAGAGAGCAGCTTTTACAAAAATTAGAAGAAGATTATCAAAAAAGCAAAGCTACACTTCATGAAATTTCAGAAGACAAACTGAATGAAAGATGGCAAATGAAAATGGGCGAACAAGTTCTCGCAGATTGGGATAAATACGGAGCAATTCGTCATTCATTAAATCAAGCTACGCATCACAGAGCTCAATTGGGCGTTTATTATCGATTATTAGATATCCCAGTTCCTGGAAGTTATGGACCTTCTGCTGACGAGCAAGAAATGTAAATAAAACTCCGAAATTTTTCGGAGTTTTTTATTTTTTATGATTTTAAAATCCACATTTACAGATAATTTATATTTTTGTTTAAAATTTAAGACAAATGAGATTCTTTAGAACGCCTATTTTAGGAATATTTGCAATGATGCTTTTCGTAATCAGTTGTAAAAAAACAGACATTGCTTTGCCAAAATCCGAAGCCAATATAGACAGCATTGCTTCTAAATATTATGAAGGTTACCTAAAAATGTTTCCTCTAGAAGCCACTATGCAAGGTGATAATAGATATAATGACCAATTGCCAAATGCCATCAGTCAGGATTTTATTTCTAAGGAAATTGGATTTTATACCGAAACTCAAAAAAAGTTGCAAACTCTTGATTATGAATCTCTTTCTGATAAAGATAAAACCGTTTATGATGTTTTAGATTTTACCTTAAAAGATAAGATTGAAAAGTATGCGTATCATCCAGAACTGATGCCTTTTAACCAATTTGAAGGTTTGCCATTAGATTTTCCATTGTTAGGAAGTGGAGATGGAAATCAACCGTTTAAAACGACTAAAGATTATGATAATTTCTTGAAAAGAATAGATGCTTTTGCCGTTTGGATGAATACTGCCGAAAAGAATTTCAGAGATGGAATGAAACAAAATGTGGTGCTTCCAAAAAAATTGGTGGTGAAAATGATTCCTCAAATGAGAGGTGAAGAAATTATTTCTGAAAACTATGATAAAAATATTTTCTACGGACCTATCAAAAAAATCCCAGCCAATTTTTCTGCTGCGGATAAACAAAAGTATACCGTACTTTATCAAAACGCCATCAAAACGAAAATTATTCCTGCTTATAAAAGAATGGGTAATTTTCTAGAAAAAGAATATTTGCCAAAAGCGAGAAATACAGACGGAATTAATGCCATTCCTAATGGAAGCAATATTTACACGTATCTCGCAAAATCTTGGACAACGACTAATCTTACTCCCGAAGAAATCAATAAAATTGGGTTGAGAGAAGTAGCCATGTTAAGAGCAGAAATGGAGAAAGTAAAAACTCAATTAGGTTTCAAAGGAACACTCGAACAATTCTTAGTAAGCCTAAAAACGGATAAAAAAGCAATGCCTTATAAAACGCCAGAAGAAGTAATTGGTGCTTTTAATGGGATTTTAAAGAAAATAGAACCTAAGCTTCCAACGATGTTTAGTCAATCTCCTAAAACACCGTTTGAAATCAGAAGAACCGAAAAATTTAGAGAAGCAAGTGCAAGTGCAGAATACAAACCAGGTTCTGCAGACGGAAGTAGACCGGGAATTTTTTATACACCCATTCCAGATGCTACAAAATATAATGTAACCAATGGTTTCGAATCTTTATTCCTACACGAAGCTATTCCAGGGCATCATTATCAAGTTTCGCTTCAACAAGAAAATATGGAGATTCCTAAATTCATGAGATTTGGTTGGTTCGGAGCTTATGGCGAAGGTTGGGCGCACTATACCGAAACCTTAGGTCCAGAGTTTGGTTTGTACACCGATCCTTATCAAAAAATGGGTTATTTAAGTGATCAAATGTTACGTGCAGTTCGTTTGGTAGTAGATACAGGAATTCATACAGGTAAAATGACCAGAGAAGATGCAATTCAATATTATCTGAACAATATTTCTGATTCTGAAGAAGGCGCAACTGCCGCAATTGAGCGTTATATGGCAATTCCGGGACAAGCATTAGGCTACAAAATCGGTTCGCTTAAATTTTTAGAATTAAGAGCCAAATATCAAAAAGAACTAGGTAAGAAATTCAGTTTGGCTAAATTCCATGATGAAATTCTGAACCAAGGATGTCTTCCATTATCCGTTTTAGAAAGAAAGATGGAACTTTGGGTAAAGAAACAGTAAAAATATAAACCGCAGAATTCTGCGGTTTTTTTATTTCTCAAAAAGCATTTTCGTGAGGTAATCTTTCTCCTGATTTCCTCTGGCTGGAGAATATTCTCTGCCGTAGAAAATAATTTGAAGGTGAAGTTTATTCCAAGTTTCTTTTGGGAAAAGTTTTTTAGCGTCGTTTTCCGTTTGAACCACGTTTTTTCCTTCGGTTAATTTCCATTGTTTCATCAATCGATGAATGTGAGTATCCACTGGAAATGCAGGCACACCAAAAGCCTGACTCATCACTACACTAGCTGTTTTATGACCTACTCCTGCTAAATTTTCTAAATCTTCAAAATTAGAAGGAACTTCGCCGTTATGTCTTTTCAGAAGCTGATTGGCCATAATTTTTAGATTTTTGGCTTTGGTGGTAGAAAGTCCTATTTCTTTAATCAATTCCTTGATTTCTGGTTCTTCCAATACTGCCATTTTTTCTGGATTGGGAGCTACAGAAAACAATTTAGGAGTTACTTCGTTTACTTTTTTATCAGTAGTTTGTGCAGAAAGTGCAACTGCAACCAATAGTTCATAAGCATTTCTATGGTTCAGTGGAATAGGAACTTCGGGATAGATTTTTTCTAACTCAGTCATTACTATTTTTGCACGCTCTTTTTTAGTCATTTTCTGTAAATTTGAACAAAAATAAGCATTATGTTAAAAATAGGTGATACACTTCCTACGTTTCAATTGGATAATCAAGACGGAAATCTGGTAAAATCTTCAGATTTCAAAGGAAAAAAATTGGTGGTTTTCTTTTACCCGAAAGCCAATACGCCAGGTTGTACAGCAGAAGCTTGTAACCTTAATGAAAATATAGAATACTTAACGAAACAAGGTTTTACGATTTTGGGAATTTCTGCAGATCCTGTGAAAAATCAAAAGAAATTTCATGATAAATTCGGGTTTAAATATGATTTATTAGCCGATGAAAACCATGAAGTTTGTGAAAAATTCGGGGTTTGGCAACTCAAAAAATTCATGGGCAAAGAATTCATGGGAATCGTGAGAACTACCTTTTTATTTGACGAAAATTCTGTTTGTACAGAAGTCATCGAAAAAGTAGAAACCAAAAATCACGCAGCTCAGATTTTGAAGTAATCTTTATAAATCAGTTTCGAAATATAATAATTCTTCTGGATCACCATCCATGAAGAATTTTTTTTGGAATTTTAAACCTAGCTTTTCTAATAATTTTCTGGAAGCGTGGTTGTATTCTACCGTAATTCCGCCCAATTTGGTAATGTTGAAATCATTTTTAACCAAATTTTTTAGAAAACTAGCACTTTCATAGCCATAACCTTTTCCTTCAAATTCTGGTAAAAAAGCAAAGCCAATATCAGGAGCATTATCTGTGTTTTCTCTAGCGTAAACTCCACAAGTTCCCATTTTAGAAGAATCTTCCTTTAGAATTACGGTAAAACTTCCGTAACCTAGTCTTTCAAACTGAGGAAAACATCTATTGCGAATGTAGTTTTCGGTGTCTTCTATGGTTCTTACGTTTCTGTCACCAATATATTTGATGAAACTTTCAGAATTTAAAAGCTGAAGAATAAATTCGGCATCATCTAAATCTGTAGGTTTGAGTAAAAGTCTTTCGGTTTCGTAGGTTTTCATATCTATTAAGGATAAATTACAGTAAAAATATAAGCTGCTAAGTTCACAAGTAAAACCACACCATAAAGAATGTTGGTTTTTCCTCGACTTAGTGAAAGCATGGTGATAAAAATAGATAATCCCAGCAAAACCATCGATTTATAATCTAACCCTAAAACAAGGTCTAAATCAAAAATACTGCACACAACTGCAACTGCAGGAATGGTAAGTCCAATAGAAGCCAATGCGGAGCCTAAAGAAAGATTGAGGCTGGTCTGTAAATCATCTTTTCTGGCTGCTTTAATGGAAGCGATTCCTTCTGGTAATAAAATCACTGCTGCAATAATTACTCCGACCAAAGATTGTGGCAATCCTGCGTTTCTAATGATGGTTTCTATAGGTGTAGATAGTTTTTTTGCCATTAATACTACTATTCCGAGACAGACCAATAAGGTAATAAAGCTCAGAATACTTTCTTTCGCAGTAGGAACAGAAATGACTTCTTCTTTGTTATTGGGTAAGAAATAATTTCTGTGTCTCACGGTTTGAACCAATAAAAAAGTGCTGTAAATGGTAAGGCAAGCTATAGAAACAAAAATCAATTGAGGTTGTGTATAAACAGGACCATTTGCACTGGTGGTAAAATTAGGAAGAATAAGTGTAAGAACTAAAATAGCAATCAAAGAAACGAGTAGGGAATTGGCAGAGGTTCTTGCAAAAAACTGTTCGTGAAATTTCACACTTCCTACCAATAAACTTAAACCTAAAACACCGTTTAAAATAAGCATTACCGCTGCGAAAACAGTATCTCTGGCGAGATGTGAGGTTTCTTTTCCTCCTGCTGCCATGAGCGAAATAATAAGTGCTACTTCTATAATTGTAATGGAAATCGCCAAGACAATAGTTCCAAAAGGTTCGCCAATTTTATGTGCGATGACTTCTGAATGGTGTACTGCAGAAAACACACTTAACATTAAAAAAACACCACAAAGCATTAAAATAACTGTACTGTCTGAATCGGGGGTTAAAAAATAAATGGCCCAAGCTAGGATGGGAGCAATAACCGTCCAATGGAAAAGTTTTTTTAATTTCATACGTGTTTATATTTAAGTTATATTCCTTTTTTACCAGCTAAAATCATTTCTATCAATTTTACCTTTCGGTTTTCTCTGGTTTCTGGTTTTTTGGCATCGGTAATCCATCTCATATATTCTTTCCGATGGGTGTAAGACATTTTTTGATACATTTCAAAAGCCTCTTTGTTCTTTTCGAAAACTTCTAAAACATCATCAGGAATTTCTACAATTCTTTCTTCTTGGTCTTGCCAGAGTTTCACCGTAACCTTATCACCAAAAGTTTTCCCGAGTTGTTTTCTTACCTCTTGTGTTAATCCCAGTAGATGACAATCACTTTTCATTTTGGCAAGACTTCCTCTGTATTCTACTTTTTCGTCAAGCAAAGCTTTGATTTTTACCTGACCTTTTTTGCCAAATAATTCTTCTGTAGAGAAAGGAAAGTCTACAAAGGCAGCATTCATAGTGCCGTTTTGCTTAATTTCTGCTTCAAAAGTGATGTAATCCGTTGTCATTTATGTGAATTTTGAGGAAAAAAGAATGTTTAAAAATTATGATTTCCTAAAAATAAGAAAATTTGAGTTTTTATAAAAGTTTTTTAAAAACTAAACGGAGTAAAAAGTAATAAAAAACCTCGAAGAAATTTCTCCGAGGTTAATGTTAGAAGCAACAAAGTTGCCTTATTTTCTGATAGTCATTTCGTTTAATAAATAACCAGCTCCGTGATATTTATCCATTACCCAAAGTAAAAATCTTACATCTAGGTTGATGGTTTTTTGCCATTGTTTTTCGAAAACGATATCTCCTGAAAGTGCTTCAGAGTTACCATCGAAAGCAAGACCAATTAATTCGCCATTTCCGTTTAAGATAGGAGAACCAGAGTTTCCACCTGTAATATCATTATCTGATAAGAAGTTTACAGGCATGTAACCTTTTTTGTCTTTGTATGGACCGAAATCTTTTTTCTTGTATAGATCTAACAATCTTTGTGGTAAGTCAAACTCTGCGTCGCCTTTTTTGTATTTAGCCACCATACCTTTCATATCAGTATAGAAGTTATCTTTTACGCCATAATATTGTCTGTCTTTTCTGATTGGTAACCTATCTACTTTACCGAAAGTTACTCTCATAGTAGAGTTAGCATCTGGATAGAATTCTTTTTCTGGCATAGATTTTCTAAGACCGTCAAAGTATAATCTTGTGTTTTTAGCAAATTGGTCATCAGCTTTTACATATTTGTCTCCAAACATCATAGCTTCTGCTACCATAATTCCTGAGAATTTGTAAAGCGGATCATTTTCTAAAACAGCTAAACTAGGATTTTCGATGAATTTAAGTAGAGATTCTTTGGTGCTGAAAATAGAAGCGTCTGCTTGGTTAGCTAATTCTGCTGGATTAGAATATTTCATCACCGGAAGTTGATAATCAAACGGTACTTTGTTCTTATAAAGAGAAAGTAAAGTTTGTAACATATCTTTTTCTACTACTGGGTGAAACCCGTCGTAAGAAGCTTCTACACCAGCAAGAAGTCTAGCTTTCATAGCGGTTTTACCTGCTTCGTTTTGCTCAATATAAGATTTAAGAGCAGCGCCAATTCTGTAAGGAAGAACTGCATATTTAGCATTTCTTTGGAATTGAGTAGCGTAGTTTCTTTCTAAATTTCTATCAGCAATTAATTTGTAATATGCTTCGATTTCTGAAAGGACATTGCCATAAGTAGCTTTGTTTTCTGCTAAGTTTGCCCATTCTTGGAATTTAGCTTCTACTTTTTGTTTGTCTGCAACTGTTCCGTTTTTGTTTACAGATTCTATGGTTCCAGCTCTGTTTTTCCAGTAGTTTGCTACAGAAGCGTATTGAGAAGCGTAATCTAATCTGATTTGAGTGTCTTTGTCCATGTACTTCTTCATCACATCCATTGCAGATTTAGAAGCATCTACCCAACCGATATAATCTTTAGTCACCAATTGATTGATTCCATAAGAAGTTAAATATCTGTTAGTTCTACCAGGGTAACCCATAATCATGGTGAAATCACCAGGTTTTACACCTTTCATAGAAACAGGAAGGTGATATTTAGGTTTTAATGGAACGTTGTTTAATGAATATTCTGCAGGATTTCCGTTATCATCACCATAAATTCTGAAAACAGAGAAGTCACCAGTATGTCTTGGCCATTCCCAGTTATCGGTATCACCACCAAATTTACCAATAGATTCTGTAGGAGTTCCTACCAATCTTACGTCTTTATAATCTTGATATACGAAATAGTAGAATTCGTTCCCGCTGAAGAAATCTCTTACTACAACAGTATATTTACCATTTTCTGAATTTTCTTTTTGGATGGCTTTGTATTCTGCATCGATTACTGCTTTTCTTTCGTCAGCAGACATTTGAGGATTAAGTTTCCCATTAATTCTAGCCGTTACATCATCCATTCTTACTAAAAATCTCACATAAAGATTTTTTGCAGGAAGCTCTTCTTTGTTGCTCATGGCGAAGAAACCATCTTTTAAATAATTTTTTTCTGGAGTAGAAAGTGTTGCAATTGCATCATAACCACAGTGGTGGTTTGTGAAAAGCAAACCTTCTTTAGAAACTACTTCTGCAGTACAACCACCATTAAACTGTACGATGGCGTCTTTTAGGCTAGAATTGTTTACAGAATAAATTTCTTCTGCAGTTAATCTAAGCCCTTGTTTTTGTAAGTCTTTTCCGTTTAATCTCTTTACGAGCATCATCAGCCACATTCCTTCGTCTGCACGCATTTGTGCAAAGCTCAATAGAAATGTGAATAGTAAAAATATTCTTTTCATTGATTTAAAAAATTTTATGTGTAAATGTATGAATTAAAAGCGATTTTTGAAAATTGGTATCTGTTTTAGCCTTTCTGTTACAATTTAGAGATTATAAAATTCTAATTTTCTAACATTAGTATTTGTTTTAAAAAAAAAAATGAGGAAACCATAAAGTCAGTAGCTAAATATTGATACTGATAACGATCGATATTTAATAAATGATTTTTACATTTGTTATCAATTATTATCCAAATATTATGAATTTTAACCCAGAAATTCTCGGCTTGATTGCAGGAACACTGTCTTGTATTACCTTCGTTCCGCAAATTTTTAAAACTTGGAAGTCTAAATCTGTAAAAGATATTTCTGTAATGTCTTTTTTAATTGTAGTAACCAGTACTTTAATTTGGTTGGTTTATGGCATTATAAAGCAATTACCTTCTGTAATTCTCACCAATGTAGTGGTCTGTATATCTGCGATTATCATGCTTTTGCTCAAGTGGAAATATTCTGAAAAGTAAATTCTATAAAAGATTCTTTAAACCTTGAAATGTTCTTTTGGAGAAAAGAAATTTTCTTTGAAAGAAAAACATGAATATCAATCCAGAAGTGTTTGGATTTATAGCTGGTGGAATTTCCTCTGCGCTTTTTATCCCTCAAATTGTTAAAATTTTCAAGGAAAAATCAGCCGAAGAAATCTCTTTGCTCACTTGTATTATAGGAATAATCAGCAGTGTGCTTTGGTTGTATTATGGTGTGGTAAAAGACAGCATTTCTATGATGGCGACCAACAGTATTTCTATCGCCATCACCGTTTTTTTATTGATTTTAAAATGGAAATTCTCAAAATCTCTATGATAGGTGAATATATATTACCTTTGTAAAATAATGTAGTCAGTAAACCTTATGCTCGAAAAAAAAGAACATCAATACGAAAAAGCCGTTTTAGTAGGCTTAATTACACAACATCAAGACGAAGAAAAACTTACAGAATACCTAGATGAGTTAGAATTTCTCGCCTATACTGCAGGTGCAACTGTAGAAAAACGCTTTACGCAGAAATTATCTCAACCAGATTCTAAAACCTTTGTAGGAAGCGGAAAAGCAGAAGAAATCAAAAATTTTGTAAAAGAAAACGAAATAGGAACCGTTATTTTTGATGACGAACTTTCGCCTTCTCAGCTCAAAAATTTAGAGCGTGAAATGGAAGTGAAAATCCTCGACAGAACCAATCTTATCCTCGATATTTTTGCACAAAGAGCCCAAACTTCTTATGCAAGAACTCAAGTAGAACTCGCACAATACGAATATCTTTTGCCGAGATTAACCAGAATGTGGACGCACTTAGAGCGTCAGCGAGGTGGTATCGGAATGCGTGGTCCTGGTGAAACCGAAATTGAAACCGATAGACGTATCATTCGTGACCGAATTTCTTTGCTCAAAGAAAAATTGAAAACCATTGATAAACAAATGGCAACGCAGCGAAGCAATCGCGGAAAAGTAGTGAGAGTAGCTTTAGTAGGGTATACGAACGTAGGAAAATCTACACTCATGAATGCGCTTTCTAAATCAGAAGTTTTTGCAGAAAATAAACTCTTTGCAACGCTAGACACAACCGTTCGTAAAGTGGTGATTGGAAACTTACCGTTTTTGTTGACAGATACGGTTGGTTTCATCAGAAAATTGCCTACGCAGTTAGTAGAATCTTTTAAATCTACGCTAGATGAGGTAAGAGAAGCAGATTTACTCATTCACGTGGTAGATATTTCTCACGAAAGTTTCGAAGACCACATCGATTCAGTGAACCAAATTCTCATGGAAATTAATGCGCATCAGAAACCTATGATTATGGTTTTCAATAAAATAGATGCTTTTGCTTATGAGAAAAAAGACGAAGATGATTTAACTCCAACTACCAAAAAGAATATTTCTTTGGAAGAATGGAAAAAAACTTGGATGGCAAAATCTAAATATCCTACGGTTTTCATTTCGGCTTTGACTAAAGAAAATTTCTCAGAAATGAAGAAGATGATTTATGATGAGGTTCACAAAATACATATTTCAAGATTCCCATATAATGATTTCTTGTTTGAGTATTTTGAGGATGAAGAACGTTAATTTGAAAATTTAAAAATGACATTCCACAACCAAATCCTTGAAGCCTTACAATTTCTTTCCACACCAGAAAAGAGAGATTTTTTGCCGTATTTTTTTAAAACGGGAAAAGGTCAATATGCAGAAGGTGACCAATTCATTGGTGTAGTGGTTCCAGATTCTAGAAAGTTGGTGAAGGAGTATTGGCAAAAAGCCACTTTAGAAGATGTTCAAGAAATTTTGAAATCAGAATTTCACGAGATGAGATTAGTGGCACTGTTGATTTTGGTAACTCAATTTGAGAAATCCAAAGACGAAAAAGAGAAGAAAACTCTAGTAGATTTTTATCTGAAAAATACAAAATATATCAACAATTGGGACTTGGTAGATTTATCTTGTTATAAATTATTAGGAAGATATTGCTTTGAAAATCAGAAAGATGATATTTTGAAAAAGTTATCGAATTCTGAAAGCATGTGGGAAAAACGCATCGCAATTGTAGCTACGATGTATCATATTAAAAAAGGAAGTCATGATTTAACCATAGAATTGGCACTGAATAACTTGAATCATTCGCATGATTTGATGCACAAAGCAAACGGGTGGCTTCTAAGAGAAATAGGCAAAAAAGATGAAGAAAAATTATTGAATTTCTTGAAAACTCATTACCAGAATATGCCCAGAACTTCACTTCGCTATGCGATTGAAAAACTAGACGAAGATTTACGCCAAGACTTTTTAAAAGGAAGAATTTAAACTTTGGAAGTTGCAAAAATCATAACGCACTATTTTTTACACTTGATATTTCCAGTGTTTATAGCGCTTGTTTTCTATAGAGAAAATTGGAAAAAGGTCTATTTCATTATGTTAGCCACCATGTTGGTAGATGTAGATCATCTTTTTGCTACGCCAATTTTCCAAGAGGGAAGAAGCAGCATCGGTTTTCATCCTTTGCATACTTATCCCATGATTTTTTTATACTTTTTAGGCGTTTTATTTCTGCGAGGAAATTACAAAATCATAGCAATAGGATTGCTATTTCATATGTTTACAGATTTTCAGGATTTTTATTTCTGGAGATGGTTAATGAGATTATGATTTTCTCAACTTGGTATCCATTTCCATTTTATAGGCCATTAAATTAGCAATATTTTCGGCTTTAGATTTTGCAGATTCTGCGATTTCGCCTGAGAATAATTGGTCTACAGTAGATTTCCAAAGGTTCAACCATGTTTCAAAATGGCGTTTTTCCATAGCCATTTTTTCGTTGATAGGGAAGTGAGCTCCCATAGGGTTTCCGTCAAATTTTACATCAGCAAACAATAAGGCTTGCCAGAATAGATACATTTTTGGCAAATGCTTTTCCCAGTTTACCGGCACAATTTCTTCAAAGAAAAAACCGATTTCTGATTGTCTAACGCTGTCGTAAAAAGTATTGACGAGTAATTGTATGTCTTGAGTGTTGGTTATGTCTTTCATTTCACAAAAATAGGGCTTTATATCATGAAAAATTTATGATTTCAATCAATTAGTTTAATTTTGCAGGATTAACGATAAGATGGATTTAGAGTTTTATAAAAATCAAGCTTTACAGAAGCAAAAAGAATACAAAAAGTTTCTTGAAAATCTCAAAAAAAAACCGCCTAAAAATTTAGATTATGTGGTTCAAGAAGTGCATGATGAGGTTTTCGATGAGGTTGATTGTTTGTCTTGCGCCAATTGTTGCAAAACTACAGGTCCGCTTTATACTGAAAAAGACATCGAAAGAATTTCTAAACATCTTAGAATGAAACCAGCAGATTTTGAAGCAAAATTTCTAAGAATAGACGAAGATAATGACAAAGTTCTGCAAAATTTACCTTGCTTTTTCCTTAATGAAGATAACGCGTGTTCTATCTACGAAATAAGACCAAAAGCATGCAGAGAATATCCTCATACTGATAGAAAGAAAATTTATCAAATTAACAGCCTCATGCTGAAAAACACGGTGATTTGTCCTGCTGCATTTACGTTTGTAGAAAAAATGATGAAAAACCTTACCAAATAAAAAAGTCTCGAATATAATCCGAGACTTTCTACCGTTTTATGGGTCTTTATTTTGAAAAAATCATCAATTATTTATACTACACCTTGTGCAAGCATCGCTTCAGCTACTTTCACGAAACCAGCAATATTAGCACCTTTTACATAGTTTACGTATCCATTTTCTTCTTTACCGTATTTTCTACAAGCATTGTGAATACCAATCATAATTTCTTTCAGTCTAGCGTCTACTTCTTCAGAACTCCAGTTTAATCTGATAGAGTTTTGAGTCATTTCTAGACCAGAAGTTGCTACACCACCAGCGTTAGAAGCTTTTCCTGGGCTGAATAATACTTTATTATCTAAGAAATAGTTTATTGCATCTAGTGTAGAAGGCATGTTTGCAGCTTCAGTCACACAGATTACACCATTAGATACCAATTTTTGAGCATCTTCTAGGTGAAGTTCGTTTTGTGTAGCTGCTGGAATTGCCACGTCACATTTTACTTCCCAAGGACGTTTTCCTGCGTGGAATTCTGCAGAAGGGAATTTTTTAGCGAAATCTTCCGCTCTGTTGGTTCCAGAAGCTCTCATTTCAAGCATGTAATCAATCTTTTCACCAGAAATTCCGTCTTTATCGTAGATGTATCCGTCTGGACCTGAAATGGTAAGCACTTTTCCACCCAGTTCATTTACTTTTTTCACTACTCCCCAAGCTACATTTCCGAAACCTGAAACAGTGAATGTTTTACCTTTAACTTCTTCCCCAATAGTATGAAGCATCTGCTCGCAGAAGTAAACCACACCATAACCAGTAGCTTCTGGTCTGATTAATGAACCACCGTATGCTAAACCTTTACCAGTAAGAACTCCAGTAAACTCATTTCTGATTCTCTTATATTGACCGAAAAGGTAACCAATTTCTCTAGCACCTACTCCTATATCTCCTGCAGGAACATCGGTTTCTGGACCGATGTGTTTACACATTTCTGTCATGAAAGATTGGCAGAATCTCATGATCTCATTATTGGATTTACCTTGTGGATCGAAATCTGAACCTCCTTTTCCACCACCCATAGGTAAAGTAGTCAAAGAGTTTTTGAAAACTTGTTCAAATGCTAAAAATTTTAGCACTGATAGGTTTACCGTAGGATGGAATCTGATTCCTCCTTTATATGGCCCGATTGCAGAGTTCATTTGAATTCTGAAACCTCTATTCACCTGAATTTCACCTTTATCATCCACCCAAGGAACTCTGAAGATGATTACTCTTTCAGGCTCCGCCATTCTCTCTAGAAGCTTCATTCCTCGGTATTCTTCTTTAGTGGCAATAAAAGGAATAACTGTAACCGCTACCTCCTTTACTGCTTGTAGAAATTCTGGCTCATTTGGGTTTTTTGCTTCAATTTTTGCAACGAACTCTTGTATTTTTTGTTCGATAGTATTTTGTTCCATAGATGTTATGAATTATTACAGACAAATATAAATTTTTTTTCTATTCTCACAACAATTATTTTAACTTTAATGAAAATTATATAAATTATGCTAAAAATTTTATTAAATTCATAATTATAATGTTTCTATTAAGGAAAACATGATGTTATGTGAAAAATAATGAAATATTAAAAAATCATGAATTTTTAAATTACAGAATATTGCTTTCCAGAAAGTGCTTTGATGTATCCTTTTAACTCAAAATCAAGCAAAACGGGCAACAATTTGTAAGGAGGAATGTCTAATTTTTCACTCAAGTCGTCTAACGAAATTTGAGGCTGAGAAGCAATCGTGTTATAAATGGGTTGCAGCTCTTTATTCAACTTAATTTCTTTTGCTTCAAAAAGACTTCCTATCTTTTCTTTTTCTTTACCCAATTGCAATTCAACTAATATTTCTTCAAAATTTTGTAAAATTCTGGCTTTGTTCTGTGCGATAAGCAGATTACAACCTTGGCTGTACTTATCATTGATTTTTCCAGGCAGCGCAAAAACCTCTCTGTTATAATCATTGGCATAACTTACTGTACTCAAAGAGCCGCCACCAAAAGCGGTTTCTACCACAATGGTAACAGGCGAAAATCCTGCTACAATTCTGTTTCTTTGCAAAAAATGTTCTCGGTTTGGTTTATCATGAGAATTAAATTCTGTGAGCAAAGCGCCATCTTCTTCTAAAATATCTGCAGCTAATTTTTTATGCTGAGAAGGATAGATAAGATGCAAACCATGGGCTAAAACGCCCACTGTTTTGAGTTTGTTTTTCAAGGCTTCAGCATGAGCGCAGCCATCTGTTCCGAGTGCCAAACCACTTACTATGAGAACTTTTTTATTTTTTAAAATTTCTAAAAATTCTTCAATAAAATGTTTACCATAACCCGTCATGTTTCTAGTTCCTATAATGGAAACCGGAGTTAAACTTTCGTCTAAACTTCCTTTTTGGTAAAGTATTGCTGGAGCATCATCACAGTTAGAAAGCAGTTTTGGAAGTTCTTTTAGATGGCGAAGATTAATTTTAATGTTATTTTTTTGACAGAAATCAATTTCTTTTTCTGCGAATTGCAGATATTTTTCGTTACCAATTTCTTGAGTGATTTTCGAGCCAATTCCCGGAATTTCTTTCAGCAATTTCTTAGAAAGACGCCAAGTTTCTTTGGCAGAACCTGTAATTTCTACCAACTTCATAAAATTCACATCGCCAATGAGCGGAGTAGCGCGTAACGCTATGGAATAAAGATGTTCTTCATGTAACATTCTCAAAAATAAGAAAAAATCGCTTTACTTTTTTCTAAGTTTATCTAAATGTTCCCAGATTTCTTCTTTCTTTTTCTGCGGCATTTCTAGAAAATGCTCAGGGTGATTTTCGATGTACTCTTGCCAGAGTTTATCATCTTTTTCGCTATAATAATTCGGGAATTCCCAAATGAATTTTTTCTTTTTTTCTTGATGTTTTTTTCTAAAAATCAGTGCTAGAGAAATGCCTACCACAGCTCCAGAAAGGTGTGCTTGCCAAGAAATACGACTGGGTTCTTCTAATCGATAGAACAATTCTTCTGGAAAAATCCCCCAGATTAAACTTCCGTAATACAATGCCACTAAAAGTGAAACGGTAAGCAGTTTTTTATCTTTTCTGAAAATTCCACTGAAGAATAAGAAAAATGCAAGCATGTATACAATTCCGCTCGCTCCGATGATGCAGGTATAAGCTGCTTCTTGTCCGAAAAAATTCATAGGAGGCAGTAACCAAACTACGAGTCCCGTCACAATCCATCCATAGAAAAATACTGGATTGGCTAATTTAGGATAAAACTGATAGAGCAAGAAAAGCAATGCTGCAATGGGCACAGAATTACTGGCAATGTGTTCTAAATTCCCGTGTAAAAGCGGAGAAAATATTACGCCTTTTAAGCCTTCTGGAACCAAAGGAATAAGGGAGCCTTCACAATTTTCTACAAAACCAATATGTTGTAAAAAGAAACCTAACCACATGTCAGAGAGCATGAAGAGAGGAATTAAAAGCGCTTTGATGTGGATGGTGTTTTTTAGCATAAATAAAATGTGACTAAATAAATGCCATGACAATTTTATGGAAAATTTGACTATAAATTCCCGAATTTTTTAAAAATTATAGACAAAAAGTAAGATTTTTTCGTTTTCAAGACTTCCATTCGTTTTACAAATTGTATTTTTGGACTGGTTTTTTAAATTTTGAAAATGAAGAAGTTGTTAATTTTTGTGTTCGGTTGTCTATCTATACATGTGTATTACTCCCAAATTGAGAGTAAAAAAATACTAGATTCCATAAGCGCAGAAAACTGGAAAAAAAACATTCCTAACTTAGATTCTTTGGCAGAAATTAATTTACAAAAAATAGATGTAAAGCACAAAGACACCATTATTCTAAAAACCGATAAAATCATTGCAGAACTCGGCACAGAGATTCCTATTACACCGTTTCAATTGATTAAAACTAAGGAAGAAAAAAAATGGTATTTCTATGGTCAAAACAATATGGTTTTTAACCAAGCGAGTTTCAGCAACTGGAATTCTGGAGGAAATAACAACATAGGTGTTTTGGGAAAGATTAATTACAATATAAGTTTTAAAAAACGCAAACATTACTTAGAAAATAATTTCCAGATAGGATATGGGATTGTAGCAGCAAGTGGACAAACCACCAGAAAAACAGAAGATTACATTAATATCATGGCAAATTATGGTTATGATTTAGGAAGAAATTATTATTTGTCTTCTGGTTTGCAGTTTATTTCTCAGTTTGCGCCAGGTTATAACTATGTGAAAACCCCGAGCCCGAATTTTGATGACAGAATTTCTAAATTTTTAGCACCAGCATACATCAATACGGGTATTGGTATTTCGTATAATCCCAATGAGAATTTCCAAGTGATTTTTAGACCTATTAATGGTAAGTTTACCATTGTAGCCGATAAGCATTTGCAAAAAGTAGGTTTTTACGGTTTGGAAAAAGATGGGCAAAGCCTCAGAAAAGAGTTAGGAGCCATGGTGAATATTTTGTACAGACAAAAAATTTATAAAGACATTAATCTGGTGAATCAATTGAATTTCTTCACCAATTATTTATATCATACAGAACGAGTAGATTTCTCGTACAATGGTCAATTGAACTTTAGAATTAATAAATTGATTTCTACCAATGTAAATGTAGATTTATTGTACGATCATGACCAAATCAAAAGAATGCAGTTTAAGCAAACGCTTGGGATAGGTTTTACCTATAATCTTGGTATCGAAAATCAAGATAAACCCAAAATTAAAAAAGTAAAGCCTTTTTTATAATAATTGTCCGTAAACTTCGTTAATAAAATAGAAATTAGACTTTTTTATATATGGTGCAAAATTACGCTCAGTAATCAAAATGTTATAAGATTTTCAGATAATTCTATAAATTTTCTTTAGGAATGATTTTGAAAATTTGTACTATCAAAAAACAAAAAGTTTAATTGTGAAAAATTTATTTTTATCTTTCGCTGCCATCGCAGCTTTATCGTTGGTTTCATGTAATTCTTCAGATGATTCAGGAAACACAGCAAAGTTGAATGTTAAGTTAACAGATGCTCCCGCAAAATATGATGCGGTAAAAATCGACATTAAAAGCGTAGAAATTAACTCAGACCAATCTGGTTGGAATACTTTCTCTGTTATAAAACCTGGCGTATATAATCTTCTAGATTTCAGAAACGGAATGGATATGCTTCTAGCAGAAGCAGAATTGCCTGCTGGCACCATTTCTCAGATGAGATTGGTTTTAGGAACTAATAATTCTGTAGTTATAGACGGCGTAGAATATCCACTATCTACTCCTTCTGCAATGCAGAGTGGACTAAAATTTAACTGGCATCAAACACTTGCAGCTGGTGGCGCTTATAATGTTTGGATAGATTTTGACGCAGGCCGTTCTATCGTAAAACAAGGAAACGGAACCTATGCTTTAAAACCAGTAATCAGAACTTTTTCTGAATTAACAGACGGACAAATCAAAGGATATGTTTTACCACAAGATGCTAAATCATTAATTCATGTGATTAATGTAAATGACACCATAGCTACTGCTTTGCCGAATGCAGATGGTTTTTTCATGTTCAAAGGTTTACCTTCTGCTACGTATAAAGTTTCTTATGATGCAGATGCTTCTACAGGTTATGGAGATGTAAACAAAGAAAATGTATCGGTAACTTATGGTCAAGTAACTAATCTAGGTACTACTACTTTAGTAAAACCAAATTAATAAAAATACTAAAAGAGAAATCCACCAAATTTTTGGTGGATTTTTTATTTGATAAGTTAATAACAAGCAGAGACCTTCTTATAAGCCCTGAAAATTAAGCATTCCAAAATTCTCTATCCAGACTTCTGTATTGTATCGCTTCAGAAATATGATGAGAAAGAATATGTTCTGATTGTTCTAAATCTGCAATAGTTCTAGAAACCTTCAAAATCCTGTCATAAGCTCTCGCCGAAAGATTTAGTTTTTCCATGGCGTTTTTGATGAGATTTTTAGAATCTTCATTCAGTTCACAGTATTTTTCTAATTCTTTAGGGCCGATTTGAGCATTGTAACTGATGTCTAAATCTTGGTAGCGAACATTTTGCATTTCTCTGGCTTTCAAAACGCGTTCTCTTATTGCAATACTGCTTTCACCTTTTCTTCTGTCTGAAAGTTGCTCGAATTCTACTTTTTGAACTTCGATGTGAATATCAATTCTATCCAACAAAGGTCCAGAAAGTTTATTCATGTAGCGTTGCATTTCAAATTGAGACGAAGTATTATTAGGATCATCAGGGAAATAACCACTTGGTGAAGGATTCATACTTGCCACCAGCATAAAACTTGCAGGATAATTCACCGAAAATCTCGCTCTGGAAATCGTCACTTCTCGGTCTTCCAACGGTTGACGCATTACTTCCAGAACTGTTCTTTTAAATTCTGGCATTTCATCCAGAAATAAAACTCCATTATGCGCCAAAGAAATTTCGCCAGGTTGAGGATAACTTCCGCCACCAACTAGAGCCACGTCAGAAATCGTGTGATGAGGTGAACGAAACGGACGAACTGTCATCAAAGAATTATTGGCGCCCATTTTTCCTGCCACAGAATGAATTTTGGTAGTTTCCAAAGCTTCTTTCATGGTTAATGGTGGCAAAATACTCGGAACGCGTTTAGCGAGCATGGTTTTTCCACTTCCGGGAGGACCGATGAGAATAATATTGTGACCACCAGCTGCGGCAACTTCCATCGCACGTTTTGCGGTTTCTTGTCCTTTCACTTCAGAAAAATCAAAAGGAAAATGGTCTATTTTTTCTTGAAACTCTTTTCGGGTGTCAAATTCTGTTCTTTCCAGCGGAATATCTTCGTTAAAGAAATCAATAACTTGTTTAATGTTTTCTACGCCGTAAACTTCCAGATTGTTGACAATAGCGGCTTCTCTTACATTTTGCTTTGGTAAAATAATGCCTTTGAAACCTTCTTCTCTGGCTTTTATGGCAATCGGCAGAACGCCTTTTATCGGTTGCAAACCTCCGTCAAGGGAAAGTTCGCCCATGATGATATATTTTTCTAAATTTTCGGCTTTTATTAAGTCTGAAGCAGCCAAAATCCCAATAGCAATGCTTAAATCATAGGCAGAACCTTCTTTGCGCAAATCTGCAGGAGCCATGTTGATGGTGATTTTCTTACCCGGAATTTTGTAGCCTACATTTTTGAGTGCGGCATTAATTCTATAGCTGCTTTCTTTAATGGCATTATCTGGTAAGCCTACAAGATGATAGCCTACTCCGCCTGTGTCTACATTAACTTCTATAGTGATGGTTTGCGCCGATACGCCATGAATAGCGCTCCCGAAAATCTTTACTAGCATTTTGGTTATTAGTTTTTTACAAAAGTAAAAGTAAGGATTTTTTTGAAAAAGAAATATCACATTTTTAAATTTTAGGTTTTATTAAAAAATATCATTTCCTAATAAAACGAAAAAAAGGAGGAATTGTTCACTTATTTTTTATACAGATTTGCACAACTCATATTCGGGTTAAATTTGACTTAAGTTTTAGGTTTGTTCGTGGTTTGTTCGTAATTTATGGTACTTTTCCGAGTCTGATTCGAAGGAAACACGAACAAACCACGAGCAAACCCCAAGCAAAACTCCTATTTGACTGCTAGAAAACTCAAAGGATTGCCCATAAAAAAATCCGCTTTTTGCGGATTTCTAGAGTTTATTTTTTTGTTATAGTTACGGATTAGAAATCCGCCTATCGTTAGTTAAAATTTGTAAGCACGGAATCCATCAATTGATAATCCTCCAGTTAAATTGTTATAGGGCTGGGCTTCAGCCTCATTTCCCCATCTTTGTAATCTAGGAGAAGCGCCAGGGGTACATCCTCCGCTTGTAAACAAAATAGGATTTAAAGTTAAGTAAATATCTGTTGCTTGTGTTATGTTTAATATAAAAGAATTTGTAATAGTAAAAGAGCCCATACCGTTTTTTATTGCGTTGTATAGAGTATTCCATGTTCCAGGGATAGCCCTTCCACCACTTAGATCAGTGTTATTGCTGTATTGTTTAGTGGTTACTAATAATTCTACAGCTCCTGTATTACATGTGCCTGTATCTATAAGTCCATAGTCCCCTGATATGTATACACTATATGTTCCCACTTCTGTCAATGTTAATTTAGCAATGCTGTTATATCTAGAAACAGGAATGCTATTGTTTGTTGCTGCAGTAGCGTTATTCAATAACCAAGTACTTTCAACGATTGTTTTTGGTGCTTTGTCTTGCCATGTTGCCACCCCATTGGCATCAGAAGTCAATACTCTACCATTCGCTTCTGTACCATCTTTAATCTGCAGAGCGCCATTGGTGGTTCCGTTATTTACAATCAGTCTAGAGTTGGTTCCGCCGGTGGGAACTGTTGTGGCTCCTATAAGCACTTTACCTGTATTGGTAACTCTAGTACGTTCGGTATTATTGGTCTTGGTAACGAAGTCTACATTATCGGTAGTGCCAATAAAATTGGTAGTTGCAGAGGTTCCTGTATTTCCACTCGTTTTCCAAAAGTTACTGGCGCCTGAGCCTACCTTTTGCCATAAGCTTCCATCAAAAAAATAGTAGCCAGTATCAGTAATATTAGGGGTTTGTGTATTAGCAGCAGCTGCAGTAATCTCTGCTGCCGTAGCTGAGGTAATGTATACTAATGTACCTTTTTGGTTTGTTCCGTATAGGGCGGTTCCTTTGGCATTAAGCTCTGTAAGGGTGAGGCGTGGTGCCTGTATTCCTGTAATATCAGAAGTGAGTAGATTACCAAAAGCATCTTTTTTGCCACTTACATCTAGAGTAGAAGTAGGGGTGTTAGTGTTTACTCCCACTCTGCCATCTTGTGCATAAGCTTGTGTGGTAAATGACACAAGTAAAAATGCTGTTAAAAAAATATTTTTTCTCATTATTTGTACTTTTTTAGGTTTAGATTCATTATAAGTAGGGGCTTGCCTTACCATAAATACATCTGTTTTCAGATGTTTTTTTATAGCACAAATTAAAGATTTTAAGATGAGATGTGCAAACTACATATTTGTAGTTTGCATGTCTATATGTCTATGATTTTTGTCATAGAATGTGATATCGGGGTACGTAATTGATGGTACTTTTCCGAGTCTGATTCGAAGGAAACACGAACAAACCACGAGCAAACCACGAGCAAGACTCCTAAAAGACTGCTTTTTGAGTGCTACTTACTTGGTGAAATTTTTATCAAGAAAAAAGAAAATGCACCCAACAAAAAACCCCAACTTGCGCTGAGGTTTTCTTCGAAATTATATTAGAAAAACTATGCTTCTACTTTTTCAGCAGCATGTTTTTTCACGAGGTCTTGTTGTACATTGGCAGGAACCAATTGGTAGTCACTAAATTTCATTGAGAATTTTGCTCTACCTCCTGTTAATGAACGTAGTGTAGAACCGTAATCGTTCATTTCAGCCAATGGAACTTCGGCCATAATTTTTTGATAATGACCTTCGCTATCCATACCAGAAATCATGGCACGTCTGGTTTGTAAATCTCCCATTACATCACCAGTACATTCGTCTGGAGCTAGAATTTCTACATGATACATAGGTTCTAGCAATTGAGGATGCGCATTGTGGAACGCTTCTTTAAACGCGCCAGAAGCTGCCAATTGGAAAGAAATATCATTAGAGTCTACACTGTGCATTTTTCCGTCATATACAGAAACTCTGATGTTTTGGCAGTGTGAACCAGTTAATGGACCTTCTTTTAACTGTTGCATAATTCCTTTTTTAATTGCGCCGATGTATCGAGAATCTATCGCTCCACCTACGATACACCAGTAGAATGCAAATTTTCCGCCCCAAGGTAAATCTTCGAATTCTTTGCTTCTAATGTTTACACCTTCTGGTTCTGGCATTCCTTCGTAGTAGTTTTCTACTCTCATGTGAATTTCACCAAATTGTCCAGCTCCACCAGATTGTTTTTTGTGTCTGTAATCTGCTTCTGCTTTTCCAGTGATGGTTTCGCGGTAAGAAATTTTAGGATTTTTCATTTCCATTTTTACTCCGAAATCTTTTTCGAGACGATATTTTACCAAGTCTAGGTGCAACTGACCTTGTCCTCCTAAAATGGCTTCGTGAGTATCATGGTCTATTTCTACTTTTAATGTAGGATCTTCTTCTTTAAGTTTATTAAGTGCAGCAAAAAGTTTTTCGGTTTCTGCTGTATTTTCTACGAAAACAGCTTTTCTAAGTCTGCTTTCTGGGAATTTCATAGATTCTATTTTTCTATCAGTCCCTTTAGAATTAAGGGTATTGTTAGAATGTCCGCTTTTAAGTTTTACGGTAACGCCCAGGTCACCAGCAACTAATTTATCTACGGCGGTTCTCTCTTTTCCTTCTGCTACGAAAATTTGAGAAATTCTTTCGAGTTCACCATTATTGGCATTGATGAGTTCATCACCTGGTTTTATTTCACCAGAGAATACTTTGAAATAAGAAACTACACCAACTTGCGGTTCAGATTGAGTTTTGTATATGAAAATAGTGGTTTTGTCTGCAGAATTACAAGTTAAAACTTCTCCATTTTCTAGTTTGCTACCAAAACGGTCAGCTGGAGATGGAGCGATATCATCTATAAATCCCATAATTCTACCAGAACCCATATCTTTAGCACCAGATGCTACAAATACTGGGAAGAAATCATGTTTAGCTAGACCGATGGTTAAGCCTTTTGCTAATTCTTCTTCAGAAAGATTTCCTTCTTCGAAATATTTTTCCATTAATCCTTCTTCGTTTTCGGCAGCCATTTCTACTAGTGCATTGTGCATTTCATTGGCTCTAGCCATTTCAGATTCAGGGATTGGTTTTTTCTCTGGTTTTCCACCAGTTGCAGGAAACTCATACATTACCATTCTTAAGGCATCCACAATTTGGTTAAAACCATCACCAGAATTAAGTGGATATTGAATAGGAATAACTTTGCTTCCAAATCTATTTTTAAGTTGTTCTAGAGTAGTATCATAATCAGCTTTTAGGTGATCCATCTGATTAATCACGAAAATAGCAGGGGTTTGATAATCTTCTACATATTCCCAAACCAATTCAGTTCCTACTTCTACACCAGCAGAAGCATTTACCATAATAAGTGCGGTATCTGCTACTTTTAAGTTGGCAATAACTTCACCTACGAAATCGTCAAAACCAGGGGTATCTAAAATGTTGATTTTATTTTTTTTCCAATTCACGAACATTTGATGTGAGAAAATCGTGTTTTCGCGTTCGTGTTCTAGGTCGGTATTGTCGGAAACGGTGTTGTGTTGTTCTACAGTTCCTCTTCTTTTGATAGCTCCACCTTCGTAGAGCATGGTTTCTATAAATGTAGTTTTACCGCTTCCTGAATGCCCGAGTAAAACTACGTTACGGAGGTCTTTAGTGTTAGTGCTCATATCTTTTGATATTTTAAAATTATTTTCATCTATAATGTCTGATTTTTATTAAAATTCAGACGGAATGCACAATGCAATTCCTTATGAGGCGAAAATTTTTAAAATCAAGAATGTCTTAAAAGGCACTTTGAATGTAAAAATTTAGGTTATTAAAATTACAAAAGATTTTAATACAATGTAAATTTTGTAACATGATTTTTGAAAGGTTGAGAATTGCTGGGTGATGGAAGTTGGGTGCAAGGTGTTTAAATAAGGAAAATATATTTTCAAGAAAACATCCATCACCCATCTTCTAACTTCCAGCAAAATTTTACTACTTTTATCAAAATTTTTAAAGAAAATGGTTTTAAGTAGAATTTGGAGCGCATTTATTATTGTGGCCATTGTAGTGGCAAGTATTAAATATTTATTTAGCGATAACTACAAAGCAATTTATAATGATTTGGTGGTAGGAAAAAGTGGAGACACGGTTCAAATTGCCAAAGTTCCTGTTCAAAAACTTTCTGCGGAAATACAGAAATCTTTAACCGAAAATCCAGACACAGAAATTGCGAGAATTAATTACAAGAAAGATTCTATCAATCAAGTGGCAGTGTATAGAGTTCAAAAAGCAGATGGTGTAATCTCTACTAGTAAAACTGCGGTAGAAATTTCCCTTGGTTTAATAGGAATTATGACGCTTTTTATGGGTTTTATGAGCATCGCCGAAAAAGCAGGAGGAATCAATTTTCTTTCAAGAATGATACAGCCGTTTTTCTCAAAATTATTCCCAGAAATTCCGAAAAATCACCCTTCTTTCGGTCACATGACGCTTAATTTCGCAGCTAATTTATTAGGATTAGATAATGCTGCAACGCCTTTTGGTTTAAAAGCTATGGAAAGTTTACAAACCTTAAACCCTGATAAAGACAAAGCTTCTAATGCACAAATTATGTTTCTGTGTCTTCACGCAAGTGGATTAACGCTGATTCCGGTTTCCATTATTGCGATTAGAGCTTCCATGAATTCTGCAACGCCTACAGATATTTTCTTGCCGACTTTAATTGCTACTTTTTGTGCAACCATGGCTGCGATGATTATTGTTTCCATCAAACAAAAAATAAATCTTTTTCAACCTACACTTTTGGCTTTCGTGGGGGGAGTTTCGGCACTCATTGCATTGTTGGTTTGGTTTTTAGTAAGATTGAGCAAAGAAGAATTAGATGATGTAAGTAAGTTGATTAGTAACGGAATGATTCTGTTGATTTTCTTTGCAATTATCGCAGGAGCTGTTTACAAAAAAATCAATGTTTTCGATGCATTTATAGATGGTGCAAAAGAAGGTTTCCATGTCTGTGTGAAAATTATTCCGTATTTGGTAGGAATGCTGATTGCGATTTCATTACTAAGAACTTCTGGTGTTTTTGATGTGATTATAGACGGAATGAAATGGTTTGCCCAAATTGCTAATTTAGATACCCGATTTGTAGACGGTTTACCAACGGCTTTAATCAAACCGCTTTCTGGTTCTGGAGCAAGAGGAATGATGGTAGACACAATGAATGTTTTCGGGGTAGATTCTTTCCCTGCGAGACTTTCTGGGATTCTACAGGGTAGTTCAGATACTACTTTTTATGTAATTGCAGTGTATTTTGGAGCTGTTGGAATTAAAAATACTCGTTACACAGTTGGCGCGATGCTTTTGGCAGATTTGGTAGGAATTGTGGTTTCTATTTTGATGGCGTATTTGTTTTTTGGGTAGTATTTTTTCTAAATAAATGAACAAGAGAAGCAGAAATGCTTCTTTTTTTGTAACAAAAACCACCAATCTTCGTCTAATTGAGAAACTTTTCATCTTATGAAAAAAATATTTTCACTCGTATTGCTATCAGCATTTTCTTTAGGGTTTTCTCAAAAGAAATGGAGTTTACAAGAATGTGTAGATTATGCGGTTAAAAATAATTTACAAGTTATTAGCAATCAATATAATGCAGATATTCAGTCTAAAAATTTAGACATTTCAAAAAGACAAAAATTGCCTTCAGTTTCGGGTAGTTTTAACAATAATATGAGCTTTGGAACCACACAAGGCTTTCAAGGAAGTATCGGTAGAAATGATAATTTCAATAATAGTGCCTCAGTAGGCGCAAACATGCTGATGTATAATAACGGAAGACTGCAAAAATCTGCCGAAAAATCTCAGTATGATTTAGAAGCGAGTATGCTAGACGCAGAGCGCGTAAAAAACGATATTTCACTGCAAATTGCACAGCAATATTTACAAGTTCTGCTGAATAAAGAGGTAAAAAAGATAACCGATGAAGCAGTAGCAAATGCGGAAAAAGTATTAAGCAGAGCAAAAATTACTACAGAAGTAGGAACTACGCCTAAAACCGTAGAAGCAGAAGCCACTGCTGGTTTAGCAAGAGAAAAACAACGCCAGAAATCTGCCGAAATAGACATTCAGCGCTCACTTTTTTCATTAGCAATGTTGTTGCAACTAAAAGACTATCAAGATTTTGATGTGCAAGAAGTTCCTCTGCCAAGTTCTTTAGAGGCACCATTGAATTCTACCGAAAATATTGTAGAAAAAGCCTTCGAAAATCAACCACAAGTAAAAGCTGCTGAAACCAGAATTCTTTCTGCACAGAAACAAACCGAAATCGCAAAAACAGCTTTTTATCCTACAGTTTCTGCATTTGCAGGCTTAAATACCTTCTATTATTATAAAATATCACCTACGCTCAATCCTGCTACAGGAGAAGAAGTAGATGTGAAATACGATAGTTTTTTCCAGCAGTACAAAGATAATTTTGGTCAAAATGTTGGAGTAAATGTAAATATTCCAATCTTTAACAAAGGCATCACCAAATTGCAAGTAGAACAGGCTAAAATTTCTGAAAGCATTGCTAAAAATACTCTGGAACAACAAAAAGTAGAAGTTCAGCAAAATGTTCAGCGCGCTTACTTTGACGCCAATGCCAATTACGAAAACTATTTGGCTGCTTTAGAAGCAGAAAAATCAACTAAATTATCGCTTGAGTTTGCCGAAAAAAGTTATGAAGCAGGTAGAGCTACCATTTATGACTTGAACAATGCGAGAAATAATTACATCAATGCGCAAGGCTCTGTTTCTCAAGCAAAATACAATTTTATTTTCAGCACGAAACTGTTGAATTTCTATGCCGGGATTCCGCTTTCTTTGTAATCGTGATATGAGAGAAGGGTTTCGAGGTGTGATAAGTTTAATTAATTTGATTATTTTAGCATAAATTAACTCGTAGCACGCTCTTAGAAACTAAAATGTCTGTAACGGTTTTAGAAAAATTTTTGCCAGAAAATGCTCTTTCTTATCTCAAAGTTTGGTTTGGGAGTTATCCTTGTCATCTTAAGATTACCAAAAACAGAAACAGCAAACTAGGAGATTACCGAAAATTGCCCGATAAATCTCACCAGATTACAGTAAATGGAACCCTAGAACCGCAATTGTTTTTCTTTGTGCTTACACATGAGTTGGCGCACCTGATTGCTTTTGAAAAATATGGCAGAAGAATCTCTCCTCACGGAGCAGAGTGGAAGCAAACTTTTAGAGAGATGCTACTAGAAAGCATTACAGTTTATGCAGAAGATTTGCGCCCCATAATTCAGAAATTTTCAAAATCTCCGAAAGCTAATTTTATGGCTTCGCCAGATTTGGTAAAGTATTTCCATGTGCCAGAAGAAGATGAGTTGCTCTACCTAGAAAGCCTTATGGTAGGGGATGTTTTTGTCCTTAAAAATAAAGTTTTCGTAATAGAAGAAACAACAAAAAAGCGCTATCTTTGCCGTAATTTAAAATCAGGGCTTAGGTATAAGGTAAATACATTAGCTCGGGTAAAAAAAATGAATAATCATTATGAAAAAAAATAACTACTGCGTAATTATGGCGGGAGGTATTGGCAGCAGATTTTGGCCGATGTCTACTCAGAAATTTCCGAAGCAGTTTCAAGATATTTTAGGAACGGGAAGAACCATGATTCAGCAAACTTTTGACCGAATTAAGCAAATTGTTCCCACTGAAAACATATACGTTATTACCAATCAAGAGTACGTAGAACTGTCACATCATCAGTTGCCAGAGATTCCCCTAGAAAATATTGTTGGCGAGCCTGTAATGAAAAATACAGCAGCCTGTAATATCTATATGGTTAATAAAATTGCAGATAGAGACCCACAAGCAAATGTGATTGTTTTACCGGCTGATCATCTTATTTTAAAAGAAAATACTTTTTTAGAAAAGGTTGAATTGGCTTTTGATATAGCAAGCAAGCATGATTATCTTATCACACTAGGAATTACACCAACTCGTCCTGATACAGGGTATGGTTACATACAGTTCATGGAGAAAAAAGAGGATGATTTTTTCAAAGTAAAAACCTTTACCGAAAAGCCTAGTTTAGAAATTGCCAAAGCTTTTTTAGAAAGTGGAGATTTTCTTTGGAATGCAGGAATTTTTGTATGGAATGTAAAATCTATTCACAAGGCTTTCCAAGAGTTTTTACCAGAAATGACACATGAATTTGACACATGTGAATATAATAATGATAAAGAGTCTGTTTGTATAGAAACTATTTATCCAAAAGTAGAAAAAATCTCTATAGACAATGGAATTTTAGAAAAAGCGAAAAACGTATACGTAATACCAGCTGATTTAGGGTGGAGTGATTTAGGAACTTGGACTTCTGTATACGAAAACGCAGAAAAAGATGAGAACAATAATGCGGTAAAATCTAAGCATGTTCTTACCTATAATTCTAAAGGAAACATCATAAGACTTAGAAATAACAATAAAGCAGCTATTATTGACGGTTTAGAGAACTATATTGTGGTAGATACTGAGAAAGCTCTTCTGATTTGCCCAATTAGTAATGACCAGTTGATTAAAGACTACGTTTTAGATTTGAAAAACTTTAAAAAAGGAGAAAAATTCATGTAATTTTATTCTTTAACCCGATAAAAACTAAAAGAGAAACTTATACTAAAGTTTCTCTTTTTTCGTCTATCATAATCAGTTCAAAACCGAAAGTTTCGTCTACACTTTTTACAGTTTTAATCTCCTGAGTTAGTGCCAACAGTTGGTCTACAAAAAAACTGGTCTCAAAAAACTGGCGGTGAATAGTAGGTAATAATTGCATAAAATAATCACGCCCCACTTTATTATTATGCAAATCCATTTTGCGCTGCAGAGGTTCATTAGGAAATAAATCTTCGTGCATGAGCGTAATTTTTTCAGTCCAAATAAGCGCTTTTTTTGGGGAAGAAACCTTGCAACAATACATCATGATTAAACTGTTCCAAAGCGCATGTCTAAAGGCATTTCCTGCGCCTTGCAAACCATGGGTGTGCGGAAATAACTTTTCCGAAATTTTGTACGTTTTATAGGTTGCAAAAAAAGTGAGAACAGAAAAAATAGGATGACTAAACCCAGTGAAAAATAATTTCAAAAGGCTTTTTAGACTTAAGCTTTTCAAGACATTAAAAACAAGTTTAGGCGTCATTCTAACAAGTTATTCTAAAATTAGTAAGTGTTTTTTTGAAAATGTTTCAAACAAAAATCGTAAAACAATTAAGTTTTACGATTTAAAATTATTTCAGTGAATAAATATTCTATTTATTCATCAATAGTTTCACTGTTTTAGAAACCGTTTCTTTAATTTCAGTTCTTTTTACAATAAAATCTACAAATCCTTTTTCCTGAATAAATTCAGACGTTTGGAAACCTTCTGGTAAATCTCTACCAATGGTTTCTCTAATTACTCTAGGACCTGCAAAACCAATTAATGCGCCAGGTTCTGCCATGATTACATCTGCAGTCATTGCAAAAGATGCGGTAATTCCACCAAAAGTAGGGTCGCATAAATAAGCAATGTAAGGCAATTTTTTATCAGAAAGTTGAGCCAACTTAGACTGTACTTTTGCTAATTGCATAAGAGAGTAAGCCGCTTCTTGCATTCTAGCACCACCAGATTGGCAGATAATCATGTAAGGAAGTTGATGTTCTATACAATAATCTATAGCTCTTCTGATTTTTTCGCCCATAACAGAGCCTAATGAACCCCCGATAAACGCAAAATCCATACAAGAAATCACCATGTCTACACCATTTACATTTCCTCTTGCATTTCTGATGGAATCTTTAAGTTTTGTTTTAGATTTTACTTCTTTTAATCGGTCTGTATATGCTTTTGTATCTTTAAATTTAAGCATATCTACACTTTCTACATCAGGATGTAATTCTGTGAATTTCCCTTCGTCAAAAAGTATATCGTAGAACTCTTCGCTTCCTATTCTTACGTGGAAACCGTCTTCTGGAGAAACGTAATTATTTCTCTTAAGCTCGTCATGTTCTACAATCTTACCAGAAGGAGTTTGATGCCAAAGACCTTTTGGAACGTCTTTTTTCTCTTCGGTTCCTGTGGTAATATTTTTTTTCTTTCTTTTAAACCAATCAAAAGCCATAGTTATCTAATTTAAGGTTAAAATTGAGGTTTCGAATTTAGTGAAATCTTTGATTTTAGCCTAATGTATTTACGTTATTTAAATCTTCGAAGGCTTTTACTAATCTAGTAACGAAAGTTTCTTCCCCTTTTCTAATCCAAACTCTTGGATCATAGAATTTTTTGTTTGGTTTTTCTTCACCTTCAGGATTACCAATTTGAGTTCTTAAATACTCGATGTTAGAAGTCATGTAATCTCTAATTCCCTCTGTGTAAGCAAACTGAAGGTCTGTATCGATATTCATTTTGATAACTCCATAAGAAATCGCTTCTCTAATTTCTTCTAATGTAGAACCAGAACCACCATGGAATACGAAGTTTACAGGTTTTTCAGAAGTTCCGAATTTTTCTTGTACATATTTTTGAGAATTGTCTAAGATTTTCGGAGTTAATTTCACGTTTCCTGGTTTGTAAACACCGTGAACGTTACCAAAAGCTGCTGCAATTGTAAATTCTGGAGAAATTGCTTTTAATCTTTCATAAGCATATGCTACTTCATCTGGCTGAGTGTATAATTTAGAAGAATCTACATCAGAGTTATCTACACCATCTTCTTCGCCACCAGTTACTCCTAATTCTATTTCTAGAGTCATGCCCATTTTAGCCATTCTTTCGAAATATTTAGTAGAAATATCTAAATTTTCTTCAATTGGTTCTTCTGATAAATCTAGCATATGAGAAGAGAATAATGACTTACCATATGCTTTGAAGTGTTCTTCGCTGGCATCTAATAATCCATCAATCCAAGGAAGTAATTTTTTAGCACAGTGGTCTGTGTGAAGAATTACGGTAGCTCCATAAGCTTCTGCAAGGGTATGAATATGTTTAGCTCCTGCAACTCCACCTAGGATTGCAGATTTTTGATTTTCAGTAGTAAGACCTTTTCCTGCGTTAAATGCAGCTCCTCCGTTTGAAAACTGAATAATTACTGGAGCATTTAATTTAACTGCTGTTTCCATAGTAGCGTTTATGTTACTAGAACCCACTACGTTTACTGCAGGAAGTGCGTAATTATTTTCTTTTGCGTGTGCAAAAATTTCTGATACTAATGAACCTGTGGCAACACCTGCCGGAAATTTTCTGCTCATTTTCTTTTGTTTTATTATTGATTGTTAAGTATAAATTTCGAGATGTAAATTTAGTGAATTTTATGCTATTAATACTAATTTCTTTTGTCTTTACCCCAAAGGAGTTTTTGTCTTAAAGTTTTGAAAAAACTCAAGTCTTTTGGGTGCATTAAGATCAGTTGGAAGTCTGCTTTTTTTACCGTAATCACATCATCATTTTTCATATGATAGAGTCTAGAGTCTAGAGAAAGAGAATATTGTGGCACTCTGCTTTCTACTTTTAATGTAATTTCTATGTCATCTCTTAAAACAATAGGTCTTACGTTGAGATTATGTGGTGCGATAGGCGTAAGCGAAAGGATTCCGTTTCCTGGCGAAATGATAGGGCCACCACAGCTCAGTGAATATGCTGTAGAACCAGTAGGTGTAGAAATAATTAGACCATCTCCCCAATAATAGGTAAGAAACTGCTCATTAATATGCGTTTCTATAGTAATCATAGAAGTGGTTTCATTTCTAGAGATAGTAAGGTCATTTAGTGCATAAGGAAAATCAATAGGAGTGCCAGAAGAAGTCACTTTCAGAACGCTTCTCTTGCTCAAATTCATTTCTTTGGTGATGATTTCGTCTATGTGACTGAAGATTTCTTCTTTAGAAAAACTTGCCAAAAATCCTAATCTACCTGTGTTTACACCAATGATGGGAATTTCTAATTCCTTGATAAAGTTAAGGGCATTTAAAATGGTTCCGTCTCCCCCGAAACTGAAGAAAAAATCTATTTTTTGTTGTTTTACATCTTCATAGTTAGAAAAAGTGGAAAACTCTTTTGAAAATTCTAAATCTTTGAAGAGCTGTTCATATATAATGGCCTTTACACCTCTTTTGTTAAGTTCTGATATAAACTTACTTAAGTATAGAAATGTATCTAAGTCTTTTTTCTGTGAATAAATTGCAGCTTTCAAAATAAATCTTTTTAGAAACTCAAAAATACATTAAAATTCTAAATATTTTTGAAAATATTGATATCGGTCTTTGATGAGGTCTTCTTTTTCGTCGTTATAAAATTTATGAACTACGTGATATCCAAATCGGTCGAATGTTTCGTCTATTGAGCTTAGATTGTCATGGTTAATTTTCATGGTAACCTGTATTAGGTCTTCATTTACATGACTAATGAATGCTCCGTAAAATTTAGAGTTATTGCTCTCTACAATTTTGGCAATTTCGGTCATTGAAAACGATTTTAGGTTGTTTTCTACTGTTAAAACCGCTCCGTTTTCAGAAAACAAAGGATATTTCGATAGTTCATTAAAAACATCATCGTAAGCAATGTATCCTAGATATTCTTCGTTTTTATTGATAATAGGAATAATATTAGCATTAAAAGTATAGAATAATTTTACAGTATCTAATACGGTTCCGCCTTCTAAAATAGCAAATCGCTCTATATGAATAAGGAGTTCTTCTAAATTTTTATCAGGATTTTCTTCCAAAAATTCTTTGCAGATTCCTCCCAAAAAAAGGTTGTTTTTTTGTACAAATACATGGGTGAAACCAAATTCCGCTGCTATTTCTAGTGCTTCTTCTGCTGATGAATTGGCTTCAAAAGCGGGAAAATCTTTGGATATATATTCAGAAATTAACATGTTGCAAAGGTAATTAATTCTTATCAATCAGCTAAATGACGGAAATCATGAAATTTTTTCAAACAATTTTAAATTTTATTGAAAAAAAATTTTATCTTTGTCACCTTTCATTTTTACTTTTTATTAGATTTATTTCAAACTGCATTGCTTCTTAAGGAGTTATGCAGTTTTTTTATGCTAAAACATCAGCTTTTTTTCTTTCGTAGAAAAATTAATCCTCCCAGAATAATTGCACCACCTATTCCTTGTAAAAAAGTAAAACTTTCTCCGTCTATAATCCCCCAAGTTACCGCAACAATTGGCATTAATAAGGTAACGGTAGAAGCAAACAGCGGATTTGAAACGCTCATTAATCTATATTGCAACATCATGGCAAGTCCGGTTCCGAAGATGGATAAAGTAGCCACAAAGCCTAGTCCTATCATGTTTTCTCTTGTAAAAGAAAACTCGTGGAAGAAATTTGAGAAATATAAAGCCAATAAAGACGGCAAAAATAAAACATAGAAAAAAACAAAAGATGATAACAGCTTTGCGGGAATATAAGTAAGTTTAGCGCCTACGGTTGTGGTGCTTACGGCATACAAGAAAGCAGCGAAAAGCAATAGCGCTATATAAAATAAGTGCTCTATGTTATTATCATGCCCAGAACTCATCAATAAGACTACCCCGAAAAAACTGATGACAATTCCTAAAATTTGTCGAGTAGTAGTTTTAGTTTTCCAAAATGCAGCGCCTACGATAATCACAAAAAGCGGCATCGTAGAATTGATAATTCCGGCAATACTGCTGCTGACTTTGGTTTCCGCAATTGGGAATAAGAACATAGGAATAAAATTTCCACATAGTGCTGCAATAATCAGCCATTTTAGATGTGATTTAGGAAATTTTTTGATGTTCAATAAAGCAATCGGCGAGAGTAAAACCCCAGAAATAAGAACCCTAAGCGCTCCTACTTGATAAGGGTTAAAATGTTCTAGCGATTTTTTTATCAAGATAAACGAAGAGCCCCAAATCAGAGAGAGCAATACTAATAAAATCCATTTTTCTTTTTCAGGGTTCATACTTTTTTGATTTTTTTGGGCGCCAATTTCCTCGTTCCGCTCTCGCTTTTTTAAAATTGATGAATTTTAAAAAGAGCTCCGCTCAACTCGGGGCGCAATTTCTTTATTATTTTACGTTCTCGTTTGAGAAACTTTGTTTTAAAATTTTGAGAAACTCCTTTTTAGAAATTTCTGTAGCACCTAAAGAAGCTAAATGCTCAGTATAAACCTGGCAATCAATCAGCTGATAAAGATTTATATATTTTTCTACAAAATAAATAAAACCCGCTTTACTCGCATTGCTCACTTTGGCAAACATGCTTTCTCCGCAGAAGATGTGTCCTAAATCTACTCCATAAAAACCACCTACTAATTCATCATTTTCCCAAACCTCTATGCTTTTGGCTTTTCCATAGCGGTGAAGAGTGCTGTAAGATTTTATCATTTCATCTGTAATCCAAGTACCGTCTTGACCCTTTCTTTCAGCTGCTTGGCAGTTTTTCATCACTTCTTCGAAATATTTATTTTCAGTAAAAGTAAATTTCCCTTCTCGCAGAATTTTCTTCATGGATTTAGAAATTTTCAAATCTCTCGGAAATAATACGAATCTAGGATCGGGACACCACCATAAAATTTCGTCTTCGGGATTAAACCAAGGGAAAATCCCGTTCTGATAAGCAAACCAGATTCTTTCTGGAGATAAGTCTCCGCCCATTGCCAGTAATCCTCCTTCAAAATCATATAAAGCAGGGTCTGGAAAAGAAACTTCATCTGAATCTAGTAGAAACATATCTTTTTAAAAACGAAATCCTACTTATAAAGCAGGATTTCAAATGTATAAAATTTCTATTATTTTAGAAAGGTAAATCGTCATCTCCTTCGTCTGCGAAAGGATTTTCATTTGTAGTAGCTGGAGTAGCCACTGCAGATGGAGCAGCATAAGTAGGTTGAGCACCGTTATCTGCTACTTTTTCTAATCTCCAAGCGGTAATAGAATTGAAATATTTTACTTCACCTTGTGGGTTAGTCCACTCTCTACCTCTTATATTGATTCCTAATTTTACAGTTTCGCCTTCAGAAACATTATCTAATAAATTAATTTTATCTGATAAAAATTCTATTGAAATAGGCTGAGGATATTGTTCCTGAGTCAATAAAACCATTTCTCTTTTTTGAAAACCGCTTGCAAAAGTCTGGGTATCAAATATTTTCTTAACCGTTCCTTGTAATTCCATATCTATTAATCTTAAAGTTGTAAAAGTAATAAAAAGAGAAACAAAAATCTAATTTCTAAGTTTTTTTTTCAAAAAATTAAATTTTTCAAAAAAAAGTTGTGAAGATTAGGAAAAAGTTTCTATATTTGCACTCACAAAAAACGAACAAAGTTCTTTAAATACTAGCGGATGTGGTGTAATTGGTAGCCACGCCAGACTTAGGATCTGGTGCCGTGAGGCGTGGGGGTTCGAGTCCCTTCATCCGCACACGAAATAGAAATGCGAAAATAGCTCAGCTGGTAGAGCACAACCTTGCCAAGGTTGGGGTCGCGGGTTCGAATCCCGTTTTTCGCTCTCCATTTTGCCCTGGTGGTGGAACTGGTAGACACGCAGGACTTAAAATCCTGTGTCCGCAAGGACGTACGGGTTCAAGTCCCGTCTGGGGTACATTAAGAAGCCTTCTCAAAAGAGAAGGCTTTTTTGTTTTATAATATTTTCAAAAAAATTATTTTTTCTTAAAGGAATATAGGTAAGGTGCTTTATTTGCAGAGCCACTAAAAAGTTTTTCGTGTCTGTCTAATATGTTTAAACTGAGCATCTTACGCTGAAAATTGTTTCTTCTAAATGTTTCTCCTAAAATGGCTTCGTAAAGATTTTGTAAATCTTTCATCGTAAATTTCTCTGGCAGTAGGTTGCTTCCTACTATGTCATAGTCTAAGGTTTTTCTAAGATGTTCTAAGCCTTTTTCAATGATTTCTTTATGGTCAAAAGCCATATCTGGTAAATCATGTACATCAAACCAAGCGCATGTTTCATTAAAAGCATCTGGGAAAGTGTGTGAAAGTGTGTAATCTATTAGAGCATAATAGCCTATGGTAACGAATCGTTTATTGATCCAGTGGTCTTTACTAATTTCTATTCCTTTATTGGCTAATAATTGACGGTGAGGGTTGTTTTTTTCAGTTCTGTCTATTGCTCCGAATGCATAGAATTGTTGTAAATACACGTCTTCCAAATGGGTTCTTTCGTATAAAATTCTATGTGCAGCATCATCTAGGTGCTCATCTTCGAAAATAAAACCACCAGGAATTGCCCAGAGATTTAGTTCGTGATATTTTAGTAATAAAATTTTTAAAGATTTGTCGTGGAAGCCAAAGATGGCACAGTCTACAGATAATTGATTAATAAAGTTTTTGGTATTAATCAATTCTTGAAGGGTCATCTTATTTTTGGAGTCATCAAGTTTCATGATCGTTTTTTTATTTAATTCGAATGTTCTTTAATAGAAAAGAATGAAGAAATAACTAAAATCAAAATTAAGGGAATTGAAGCAAATAACAAGTAATAATGTTCTAAATTTTTTTGAAAAATATATGCAGTACTTATAGAACCTATAGAACCCCCTAAAGAAGTAAATAAAATGATGAAAGAAACCATTCTGCTTATTTTTTTTTCGGGGTACTTTGCTAGAAATTTAGAATTTAGCATAGGGTAAAGTGGCGCCATAAAAAACCCGATGAAAGGAAAGATGAACATCAATATTTTTGCTCCTATGTCATTTTCCTGACTAATGAAATATGCAGAAATAATTAAAATAATCCCTGAAACTAAACTAGCGAAGAAAATTTTCATGGGACTAAATTTATGTATGAACTTAGTCGTGACGATTCTTCCTAAAAATGAAAAAAAAGCTAAAAATGCAGAAGATTGTAATGCAAAAAAAGAAGAGGAGTTAAGAGATTTTTTATAAAAAGTAGGAAGCCAAGAGTTAAATATTTGTTCTGCAAAAATGATTAAAGATATTAGGAATAAAAAAAGTAAAGCATTTCTATCCGTCAATATTCTGAAATCTATTTTTGAAGACTTTACATCTGCTGGTTTATCGTTATTATGTCTTCTATGATGCTTGATGAATTGTACAGCACTCCACAAAGAAATGATGCCCACTAGCCAGAACCCAAATCTCCAAAATTCTTGATAATCACTGCTTAGAATAAGTGCAAACTCCATGTTCACAATGAAAATCCCGAGCATAAAAGCAGCTTCGGTTCGGCTCATGGTGATAGAAAATTCTTTTTCAGTATCTGTAGTGTTTTTGATTATACTAAAAACACAGATTTTGCCAATAGAAAACGAAATCCCGATAAGAACGAACCAAATTTTTAAAAACCAGAATTCAGTTAAAAATGGTATACTAAAACTACATACAGCGCAAATAAGCAGTGCAAAACCCAGTGAGAGGTAATAACTTTTCTTCTTGATATAATCTACCAAAAAAATAGAAACTAAAGCTACGGGAATATCTTTGAAAAACTCTAAGATACCTAGTCCTGTGTAGGTATGCTGTGCGTTTTGAGAGAGCTGCAGTATGATAATGCTCATAGAATTAAGCAGCATAGAAAAGACCATAAAACTTAACATTAAGTTAACATTAAGTGTTTTATTTTTCTTGTTTATTAACATAATGTTAAAACTTGACTCCTTTTTTAGTTAAAATTTTTTTGAAAAAATAAGAGTTTTTTCTCCTAAAATGGGTTTTATACCTCCTCAAAAGTACCTCAAATAAACGAAAAATTAAAATTATCTAGAAAAATTTTTTTTCTTAACTAAATTCATTTAAATTTATTGTCTCAAAATGAGATAAAAAAATGTATTATGAACATGAATATTAAAAAAGGGTTAGGGCTGATTGCGGTTCTTTATTTTACCTCAAGTTTTCAGGCTCAAATTAAAAGTGATTCTTCAGCGATTAAAGAGAAGAAAATTGATGAGGTAGTTCTAATTGGTTATGGTTCTGTAAAAAAGAAAAATGCCACGAGTGCAATTGAAAATATCAAGGCAGATGTTTTTGAAGACAGACCGATTTACAACGTTACACAAGCCTTGCAAGGGACTGCAGCGGGCGTGAGTGTAGTACAAAACTCTGGTAAACCAGGACAAGCTTTAAACATTAAAATTAGAGGGAATAACTCAATTTCTTCTGGTGTAGATCCTCTTTATGTAGTAGATGGAATCCAGACCAAAGATATCAGTGGGATTAACCCAGATGACATCGTAGATATTACAGTTCTTAAAGATGCAACCTCTACTGCAATCTATGGTATTAATGGTTCTGCTGGTGTTGTAATTGTTACTACTAAAAGAGGTAAAACAAATAAATCTCAACTTAACTTTAATGCATATTGGGGATTCTCTAAAATTTCTAATAATGTAGATGTACTTAATATTGACCAATATAAAGCATTAATGGCAGATATTAATGCAAATGGAGGAAATGATTATTTGCCAACGATTAATAATCCTAGATATGCAGGAATTAGTACAGATTGGGAAAAAGAAGTTTTCAAAACAGGTTTTGACCAAAACTATAATGTAAATTATTCTTTTGGTAATGAAGCTATAAAAGGGTATTCGGCTTTAGGATATCAAGGAATTGATGGTACAGTTGCTCCTTCTAGATTTGATAGAGTTTCTGCAAAAATTAATCTAGATGCAAAAGTAACGAACTGGTTAAAAGTAAATACTACTTTAAACTATTTTAATACCGATTTTAAAAATACCAACGATAATGCAGCGGGTGCTAGAGCAGGAGTTATCTTGAGTACTCTTACTACTCCTACATTTATGCCAGCTTACGCTAACCAGCTTAAAGTAAGAGACATAGATGGTTCTGGGAACTATATAGATGGTTATAAAGATGGTCAGTTTGCAATGAACCCATTCACTGCTGGTTGGGAAAACCCAGTGGCGTTCCAATACAGAGGGTATGATGATACTAATACTCAAAGATTTTTATCAAATATTGGTTTAGAGGTTAACATTCTTAAAAATTTAGTGTATAAACCAAGCGTTTCATTAGATTACATAGATGTAGAAAACGAAACGTTCATCGATCCTTTCAAATCTGTTTATGGTAGACAAGAAAAGGGTACAGGAAGTAGAACGAATAGTAAATTCAAAGATTTCAATGTTGAAAATACTTTAACTTATACTTTTAAAACAGGGGCTCATGATATTAACCTTATTGGAGGTCACCAAATGCACGAGCGTAACAATCAAGTGCAATATTATTGGGGTAATCAATTCCCTTCAGATGTAACTACATTTGAATTTGAAAAATCTCAAAACGGTAATAAAGTATACAGAGAAGAAACCCTAAGAGAATTATCTTTCTTCGGAAGAATGGTCTATACTTATGATAATAAATATACCTTAATGGGAGTATTCCGTCAAAACGGAAGTTCTGCTCTAGCTCCAGGGAAAAAATGGGGATTCTTCCCAGGTGTTTCTGGTTCTTGGTTAGTGTCTAACGAAGATTTCTTAAAAGATAACAACTCTATTTCTGAGCTTAAATTAAGAGGAGGTTGGGGTAAAACAGGTAACGCATCTGGTATTCCTTTCTATTCTTCATACAATTTAGAGAGATTAAATCAAGATGGAGGTAGCTGGTCTACTTATCAATGGGGAACAGACACAGGTTGGGAAGTTACAACAGATACCAACTTTGGTTTAGATCTAGGATTTATGAACAATAGAATTAAATTCTCTGCAGATTTCTATAAAAGAATCACTGATGATTTAATTATGCCAATTGAAATGGGTAGTACTATTGGTAACATCCTAAGAAACGTAGGTTCTATGGAAAATAAAGGGATGGAATTCACCCTTAATACTACCAATATTAAGAATGAAAACTTTACTTGGAATACTAATTTCAACATTTCATTCAATAAGAATAAAATTAATGAGTTAAAATATATGCCTACCATTAATAAAGTATTTATTGAAGGTATGGATAATTTAGTGAGATTCGCTGCAGGGCAACCAGTAGGTTCTTTCTATGGTTACCAAATGCAAGGAGTAGATCCACAAACAGGAGATATTGTATATAATGACCTTAATGGTAATGGAAACTTTGATACAGGTGACCGTACATTCATAGGAAATCCAAATCCTGATTATACATTTGGGTTCAGTAATAACTTTACTTACAAAAACTGGTATTTAGACACGTTAATTACTGGTTCTGTAGGAAATGATATCTACAATGCTTCTAGATTTGAATTAGAATTAATGAATGACTTCAAAAATCAATCTACAGCAGTACTTGATAGATGGACCACAGTAGGACAAGTGACAAATGTACCAAGAGCAAACTCTCTTTCTGCTATGGTAATTTCTGATAGATTCGTAGAAGATGGATCTTATGTGAAATTAAAAAGCATTACTCTAGGATATAATTTCAAAAATCCATTTAAAGGAGTAAGTAAATTAAATGTATACGCTACAGGACAAAACTTATATACCATTACAGATTACACAGGCTTTGATCCAGAAGTAAATGCTTTCGCTAGTTCTAATGGAATCTTAGGTATTGACTATGGTACATATCCACAAGTGAGAACAATTGTATTAGGACTAAAAGCTAATTTTTAATCATTATTAATATAAAATATTATGAAACTTAATAAAACCATAAATTATATAATTTTAGGCGCAGGTCTGTCTTTTGGAGCGGTTTCTTGTTCAGATTATTTAGATACTGAACCAATTACAGACAAACCGATAGAGTTAAGCGATACTCCTTATAAAACTGCTGCTGATGCAGAGGATTTAATGAATACTATCTATAATGATTTAGGGAATGAATATTGGCAGCTAGATTACTTCTTTAATGGGGATGCACAAACTGATATTGCTTATCAAGGTGGTGATAACCCTCAAAATGCACAACAGTCAGAATACAGAATTCTTGCTACCAATAGTAATGTAAGCAGAGACTGGAACTACATCTACGGGCGTATTAACAACTGTAATAAAGTAATCAACTATGTAGATAAAATTCCGGATACATCTCTTTCTACACAAAGAAGAAAAGAAATGATAGCAGAAGCTTCAGTAATGAGAGCCCTTTATTATTTCCATGCTGTACAACTTTGGGGAGATGTGCCATTAGTTACACAAGCTGTAATTGGAGTAACTGCTGAAAATTTTGAAGAAGTATATTCACAAGTATACCCAGCAAGAAAGTCAGCGAGTGAAGTATACTCACTTATCATTTCAGACCTAGAAGGTGCTTTGCCTAATGTACCTGCAAGTTCTAATAAATATAGAGCTTCTAAAGGTGCTGCACTATCACTTTTAGCACAGGTTTATGCTACTAAACCAAGCCCTGATTTTGCTAAAGTAGTATCTTACACAGATCAATTAATGACCCAAGGTTATAGTTTATTACCAGATTATGATCATTTATTTGACACTACACACGAAGCAAACGCAGAATCTATTTTCGAAATCAATGGAAATGGAAGCAGTGTTTGGTGGTGGGGAACTTTTATGTTCATCGGTACAGACTGGAAAAAATTCAATACACCATCTAATGATTTAATTAAATCTTTTGATGCTCAAGGAGATGCAATCAGAAAAGCTTCTACTGTTAAGTTTGAACCAGTTGGTTGGTCTGATAAATATTGGAGCAGCTCTAGCTATCCATTTGCATGGAAACAAAGAGAGCAAAGTGGTAATCAAAATGTGTATATTTTCAGATACGCAGATTTACTTCTTCTAAGAGCAGAAGCTAAAGTTAGACTAGGTGATTATACAGGAGCCGCAGCTTTAGTAAACCAAGTAAGAGCGAGAGTAAACTTAGCACCTATCACAATTACTGGAGAAACTGATGGTATAAACAAAATACTAGAAGAAAGAAAGTTAGAATTAGCATTCGAAGGACAACGTTGGTTTGACCTTAAGAGAACAGGAAAAGCTATTGAAATTATTAAAAATAGAAAAGATGCTAGCGGAAACCCTCTAGGTTATGCTGCTAACATTACAGAACAAAAATTACTTTGGCCTATTCCTCAATCTCAGATTGATAATAATCCTAATTTAACTCAAAACGCTGGTTATTAATCTTATATCAAATTAGAATTTATATAACCTCATTCTAAAAAAATTGCTGCGCATATTATCGTGCAGCAGTTTTTTTGAATATCAAAAATAAATGTTATGGTTCTAAAAAAAATTATCCCCGCCTTAGTTTTAGGCTCTATAGCTTCTCTTATCTCATGTAATTCTTTTACAAAAATAGAAGCTCCACAAACAATAGAATATTGGCAAACTAATGCTGATGAAACTTTAAAACTTCAAAAACAAAACAATCTTGTTTTTGACAATCCCCAAAATAATTTCCAAAACATTCTCATCAATCCTTCAGAAAAATTCCAAACTGTAGATGGTTTTGGCTACACCCTTACCGGAGGAAGCGTAGAGGTAATCAATCAATTATCTCCAGCGAAGAAAAAAGAACTTCTTCAAGATATTTTCGGAAAATCAGAACAATCCATAGGCGTAAGTTATCTTAGATTAAGCATTGGCGCATCAGATCTTAACAGTTCTGTCTTTTCTTATGATGATGTTCCCGCAGGTCAAACAGACGAAGACCTGAGCGAATTCAGCTTAGCAAAAGACCAGTTTGTGATTGATATGTTAAAAGAAATTTTAGCGATTAATCCAGATATTAAAATTATTGGCGCGCCTTGGTCACCACCTGTTTGGATGAAGGATAACGGAAATAGCATAGGAGGAAGCCTGAAAACAGAATACTATCAAGTTTATGCAGAATATTTCGTGAAATATATTCAGGAAATGAAGAAAAATGGAATCACCATTGATGCCATTACTCCTCAAAACGAACCACTACATCCTGGGAATAACCCAAGTATGTATATGACTGCAGAACAACAAAGAGATTTCATAAAAAACAATTTAGGTCCAGCTTTTAGAGCAGCAAATATTGCTACAAAAATAGTATTATACGACCATAATTGTGATAAACCAGAATATCCTATTACGATTCTCCAAGACCCAGAAGCTGCACAATATGTAGACGGATCAGCATTTCACCTTTATGCAGGAGATGTTTCAGCTCTTGGCACAGTAAAAAATGCATTCCCTAATAAAAATCTCTATTTCACAGAACAGTGGACGGGTTCTACAGGAACTTTTGCAGGAGATTTTATCTGGCATACCAAAAATGTAATCATAGGAACCATGAGAAATTGGAGCAAAATTGCATTAGAATGGAACTTAGCAAATGATGCACAATTCCAACCATTTACTCCTGGTGGATGTACCCAATGTAAAGGAGCAATCACTATCAATTCTTCTGAATCTTACACTAAAAATGTAGCGTATTACATCATTGCTCACGCTTCTAAATTTGTACCTCAAAATTCACAGAGGATAGGTTCTACACAAGTAGGAAATTTAAGTACATTAGCATTTAAAACACCAGAAGGCAAAATAGCTTTAATCGTTTTAAATGAAGGAGCAGAAGTTGAAAATTTTAATATTAACTTTGATGGTAAATCTGTAGCAGCATCATTGCCATCTAATTCAGTGGCTACCTACACTTTTTAAATATAAAATTTATGAAAAAAATATTTCTTTCAATGGTTTTAGTAGGACTGGGAATTACCGTCTCTGCTCAGAAATCAATTGACCAAAAAGTTACAGAGCTGATGGCGAAAATGACTTTGGAAGAAAAAATAGGACAGCTTAATCAGTATAATGATGATATTACAGCAACCGGTCCTATTACGAAAGATGCAGACAAAGCTGGTCAAGTTCGTGCAGGGAAACTAGGCTCTATTTTAAATGCTGTAGGCACTAAAAACACTAAAAACTGGCAAGACCAAGCCATGCAATCTCGTCTTAAAATTCCTTTGCTTTTTGGGCAAGATGTTATTCATGGTTTTAGAACTACTTTTCCTATTCCATTAGGCGAAACCGCTACATGGGATATGAATTTAATTGAAAAATCTGCTAGAATTGCAGCTACTGAAGCTTCTGCCTATGGAATTCATTGGACTTTTGCACCAATGGTAGATATAGGAAGAGATCCAAGATGGGGACGTGTAATGGAAGGAGCTGGTGAAGACACCTATTTAGGAACATTAGTAGGAAAAGCCAGAGTAAAAGGTTTCCAAGGAAATGGATTAGGAAATAAAGATGCAGTAATGGCTTGTGCTAAACATTTTGCAGCTTATGGAGCTGCTGTTGGCGGAAGAGATTACAATTCTGTAGATATGAGCCTTAGACAGTTGCACGAAACGTATTTGCCACCTTTCAAAGCGGTGTCTGATATTGGAGTAGCTACTTTTATGAATTCTTTTAATGATATCAACGGAATTCCTGCAACTGGAAATAAATACATCCAAAGAGACTTATTAAAAGGCGCTTGGAATTTTCAAGGTTTTGTAGTTTCTGACTGGGGAAGCATTGGCGAAATGATTCCTCACGGTTTTGCTAAAGACAATAAAGAAGCTGCTCTGAAAGCAATTTTGGCAGGTAGTGATATGGATATGGAAAGCCGTTCTTATACTAATCATTTAGCAGAATTGGTAAAAGAAGGAAAAGTAGATATTCAATTAATAGATGATGCGGTTCGCAGAATTCTAACTAAAAAATATGAGCTTGGGCTTTTTGATGACCCTTATCGTTTCATCAATGAAAAGAGAGAAAAAGAACAAGCCAATAATCCAGAACATAGAAAATTCGCAAGAGAAATTGGTGCAAAAAGTATTGTTTTACTAAAAAATGAAAATCAATTATTACCACTTTCTCCTACCACTAAAAAAGTGGCAATTATTGGTCCATTTGCGAAAGCTACAGTAGAAAATCACGGTTTTTGGTCTATTGCTTTTCCAGATGATAGCCAAAGAATTGTAACTCAGTTTGATGGAATTAAAGCTCAATTGGATAAAAATTCAGAATTGCTTTATGCGAAAGGCTGTAACGCAAATGATAATGATAAATCTATGTTTTCAGAAGCGGTAGAAATTGCCAAGAAAGCAGATGTAGTGATTATGACTTTAGGCGAAGGTCATGCAATGAGCGGCGAAGCAAAAAGTAGAAGTAATATCCATTTTTCAGGAGTTCAGGAAGATTTATTAAAAGAAATTGCCAAAACAGGAAAACCAATTATATTAATGATTAATGCCGGTCGTCCTTTGGTTTTTGATTGGGCTTCAGAAAACATTCCTACCATTGTTTACACATGGTGGTTAGGTACAGAAGCAGGAAACTCTATTGCAGATGTACTTTTCGGGAAAATAAACCCTGGCGGTAAATTACCGATGACTTTCCCTAGAACTGAAGGTCAAATTCCTATCTATTACAATCATTACAATACAGGAAGGCCTGCTAAAAATAATACAGACAGAAACTATGTTTCGGCGTATATTGACTTAGATAATGACCCAGCTTATCCATTCGGATTTGGCTTGAGTTACACTACATTTCAATATTCTGATGTAAACGTAAGTGCTACTCAACTGAAAGGTAATCAAACTTTTACGGCTTCAGTTACTCTTACCAATTCAGGAAATTATGACGGAGAAGAAGTAGTACAATTGTACATCAGAGATTTAGTAGGAAAAGTAGTTCGTCCTGTAAAAGAACTGAAAGGTTTTCAAAAAATATTCCTTAAAAAAGGAGAAAGCAAAACCATTTCTTTTAACATTACACCAGAAGATTTAAAATTCTATGATGATGAACTCAATTTCGATTGGGAATCAGGAGAATTTGATATCATGATAGGAACCAATTCTGCTCAGGTACAAACCAAAAGAGTAAATTGGGAGAAATAACATCCTTAAAAAATTAACCTTATAAGAAATAAATCTTAAAGGAATAAAAATGAAAAAATCAATCAGCGTATTCTTATTATTGACCATTCAATTATTGATGGCAAATGTTTCATTACCCTATATTTTCTCGGACAATATGGTGTTGCAGAGAAATTCTAAAATTCCAGTTTGGGGTTTTGCATCACCTCATGAAAAAGTGTCGGTAAGTTTTAAAAATCAAACCAAATCCACTGTTGCAGACCAAAATGGCAATTGGAAAGTAGATTTAGACCAAGAAAAAGAAGGTGGCCCTTTTACCCTAACAATTAAAGGAAATAATGAAATTGTTTTCAAGAATGTTTTGGTAGGAGATGTTTGGTTATGTGGCGGACAAAGCAATATGGAGTGGGCTCTTTCGTCTTCTGAAGGCTATAAAGAGGAATTAAACCAAAAAGAGTTCCCGCTCATTAGACATATTAAAATTGAGAGAAAAATAAATTCTTTACCTCAAAACAACGTTGCAAAAACAGAATGGAATGTTGCGAATGCTTCCACTATAGGAGATTTTTCTGCAGTAGCCTATTTTTTTGCTAAAAAAATGTATCACGAGAGACAAGTTCCTATCGGAATTATTAATTCTTCTTGGGGCGGAACCGTGATCGAAGCATGGATTCCTAAAAACGCATTCGAGCAATCTCCTTATTTCAAAGAAATGATTGCTAATATGCCACAAATAGACATAGAAAGTCTACAGCAGAAAAATTTTGATGCTAAAACCGCAGTGATTGAGAAAAAATTAAATGCTAAAATTGCAGATTTTAATCAAGAACAATTCTTGAGTGCAGATTATAACGCTTCTGCTTTAAAAGATTTATATGTTCCAAAAGCTTGGGAACAACAAGGTTTCGAAGGTTTAGACGGAGTCGCTTGGATTAGAAAAACAATCGTTCTTTCAGACGAAGACCTTTCAGGAAATGCAGTACTGTATTTAGGAAAAATTGATGACGAAGACCTTACTTATTTTAATGGAAAATTAGTGGGACAAATGAAACAATGGTCAGATGATAGAATTTATACCATTCCGAAAGAAATTTTAAAAAAAGGAGAGAATATCATTGCAGTAAAGGTTAATGACACTGGTGGTGGCGGTGGTTTGTGGAGTAATGATGATGAGGTGAAATTAGTCACTGCTCAAAAAAGTATTCCATTAGCAGGAAATTGGAAATTTGCTGTAGAAAAAATTTATGCAGCCATCAATCAAAATGAATTTCCTTCTTTGATTTACAATGCCATGATTCACCCGATTGAGGATTTCAAAATCTCGGGAATGCTCTGGTACCAAGGAGAATCAAATGCAGAGAGAGCTTATGAATATAACCAAAGTTTCCCATTGTTGATTAACAGTTGGAGACAGAGATTTGGAGAAAACTTACCTTTTTATTTCGTTCAATTAGCTACTTTTAATACTAAAGGCGATAGCAATGAAGGTTGCGATTGGTGTGAGGTGAGAGATGCTCAACTGAATACTACCAAAATGAAAAACACAGGAATGGTAGTAACTACAGATGTTGGAAATCCGAATGATATTCACCCAAGAAATAAAAAAACAGTAGGAGAAAGATTGGCTAATTTAGCCTTGAATAATGGACTTAAAAGCCCAATTTATCAAAAATCAACGGTAAAAGGAAATAAAATTACCATCAGTTTTAATACAAAAGAAAAATTAGTTTCTAAAAATAATGAAATCTTAAAAGGTTTTGAAATTGCAGGAAATGACCAAAAATTCTATCCAGCAAAAGCAGAAATTAAGAAAAATAAAATTGTAGTTACATGCGAAAAGGTAAGCAATCCCGTTGCTGTAAGATATGGCTGGAAAGGAGATGATTCAGAAATTAATCTTTTCACCGAAAAAGGACTGCCTATAGCGCCTTTTAGAACAGATTCTTTCAAGACTTCTACTGAAAACAAGAAATATCAGTTCGAGTTAAAATAATTTTAATCAAGAATTAAAATATGAAAACAAAAAACATTTCTACCATTGTGTTTATACTTTTTGCATCGTTTTTATTCTCACAAACCATCGATGTAATGAGTTTTAACATCAGATTAGCAAGCGTAGATGATGGCGAAAACCATTGGAACATTAGAAAAGATAAAGTAAAAGACCTTATTTCTTATTACGAAGCAGATTTCGTGGGCTTACAAGAAGCACAGAAGCCTCAGATTGATTATTTATTAGATAACATTTCGGCCTATAGTTTTTTAGGAAAACCCCGAACGGATGAAGCCGATGCGGAATATTCTTGCATTTTTTATCTGAAAAATAAGTATAAAGTTCTGGAACAAAATACGTTTTGGCTTTCAGAAAACCCCGAGAAATCAGGTAAATCATGGGATGCAGCATATCCTAGAATCGTTACGTATGCTCTTTTCGAAAATATAAAAACCAAAAAGAAAGTTTGGGTACTGAATACGCATTTTGACCATGTAGGTGTAATTGCAAGACAGAAATCTGCGGAAATCATTCTAGAAAAAATTAAAGCATTACAGAAGAAAAGAAATGTTCCCGTAGTTCTTACGGGTGATTTTAATTCCTTAGAAAGTTATTCATGGATGAAACCACTTTTTGAAAACTTACAAGAAGCCAGAAGCAATAGCATCACAAAACCTTACGCCGAAAAAGCAACTTGGAATGGTTTTAAATTCAATGAAAAACTTACCGAACAAATAGATTTTATTTTTACTTCAAAAACCAATACGAAAGTTATAAAATACAGAACAATCACAGACTTCTATGACCATAAATATCCGTCTGATCATTTTCCTATTGTAGCAAAAATACAATTGAAATAATCTAAAAAAATATAAAAAAGCCTTCTCAAAACGAGAAGGCTTTTTTGTTTTACAACATTTTGAAAATTCTTTTTTTTAAAAAAATAAATCAACAAGCAGCTCCCCTTTTTAATGAGTATACTTTTAAATTTTCAATATAAAAAATAGTAAATGCTATGAATTGCATAGGGGTGTATTGAAAAAATTCTCAATAAAACGTTGTCTGCATTATTTTTTTTGTATAGAGGTTGTAACATCATGATTTTCATGCAATTAAAAAGTAAATAAAATTTGAAGAAGAGAAATATGCCAGAAATTTGATATGTTTTTTTTAAAAATATTCAATTTCGTTAATCTAAGGTTAAAAAAATGTTAAAAATAGTTAAACCAAAACCAGAAAAATTAACCTTTTTTAACTCAGATGACACGCTTTAAAGCCCTATGAATAATGGGAAAATTAAAATAGTTTTTAGAAATTTTTTTTATTTACAAAAAAAAATTAACTTTTTTGTCTCAAATTGAGAAATAAACAAAAACTATATTGTATGAAAAAACAAATTGTTAGTTTAATCAGTCTCTCAATGGTTCTTTCAGCTGCTGTTTTACAGGGGCAAGAAAAAAGAGATTCTCTTAAAGAAAAAGCTATTGAAGAGGTTGTTTTAGTTAATGTAGGTTATGGTACGCAGAAAAAAAGCGTAGTTACAGGAGCTATTTCTAAGGTTACATCTAAGGACTTAGAAAAAGTTCCTAATGGTAGTGTAGGTCAGATGTTACAAGGTAGAACGTCAGGGCTTACCATTGCAAGTAATTCAGGAGCACCTGGTGCAGTGGCTACCATCAGAGTAAGAGGTATTACTACTTTTGCAGGAGCAAATGATCCTTTATTTGTAGTAGACGGAGTGCAAATGGATAATCCTCAGGATGTAGCTGCTATCAATCAAGCAGATATAGAATCTATGGAGGTTTTAAAAGATGCGGCTTCTGCGGCTATTTATGGGGTTACTGCAGCAAAAGGGGTAGTAATCATCACGACTAAAAAAGGTAGAAAAGGTAAAATGTCACTTAACTATAATGGTTATGTAAGTGCTTCATCTCCTTCTAAAGTAATTAAGGTTCTTAATGCAACAGAATTTGCAACGCTTATCAACGAAAGAACAGTTGCAGGTGGAGGAAACATAGTTTTCCCAGATTTATCTATCTTAGGTTTAGGAACAGACTGGCAAAAACAAGTCTTTAACACTGCTGCTATGGGTAATAACCATGAAGTGAGCATTAGTGGTGCTAATGACAAGTCTGATTACTTCTTATCTTTTGGTTTACAAGACCAAGAAGGTATCGTAGCGAGTGATATTTCTAAATTTAATAAGAAAACAGTTAGAATCAATTCTAATCATAAAGTAAATGACTTCTTAACCGTAGGGGAAAGCTTCTTCTATACCTATAGAAAAAGTGTAGGAATTGGTAATGAAAATAACGAATTTGGAGGGGTATTAAGTGATGCTATCATGTTTGACCCAACTATTCCTGTAATTGAAACAGATCCAATTAGACTTACTCAGGCTCCTTACAATGCATCTAATTATATTCTTAGAGATCCTAGTGGAAACCCTTATGGCATGTCACTTATTTCTACTCAAGAAATTGTAAACCCTGTAGCTTTCATTAAAACAAGACTTGGAAACTACGGATGGTCAGACGTATTTATTGGTAATGCTTATGCAGAAGCAAAATTATTAGACGGATTAAAATTTAGATCAACTGTTGGAGGGAAAAAAGCTTATTGGGGAGACCAAAACTTTAACCCTCTTTATTATTTAAATGCAGCGACCAATAACTTAGGTAAAAATGCATTGACTAGAAATTCATCTCAAGCTTTTGACTGGAATGTAGAAAATACATTAACATATAACAAAAAATTCGGTGAACATAGCTTGAACGTATTATTAGGTCAAGGTGCTTACGTTTACGGAATTGGAAACTCTATAGGAGTAGTTCATACCAGCCTCCCTACCAATAACTGGTACGAAGCTACTTTTAATATGGAGATTCCTGATACTGAAAAAGACGGGTATACTTACAATTATACTCCTAAGAAAAGAACTTCTTTATTCGGAAGAATTAATTATGACTACAAAGAAAAATATCTATTAACAGGTATCGTAAGAAGAGATGGTTCTTCATTATTTGGTCCAAATAAGAAATATGGTATTTTCCCTTCAGTTTCTGCAGGTTGGGTAGTTTCTAAAGAAGATTTCTGGAGTTCAAGTGTAATTAATAACTTAAAATTAAGAGCTGGTTACGGAGTTAATGGTAACGATGGTACCCTTCAACCAAACCAATATGAATCATTAGTGATTGGGGGTTTTAACTATTATGTAGGAAATGCTATTATTGTAGGAAATGCTCCAGAAACATTAGAAAACCGTGATTTGCATTGGGAAGAAACGATCCAGACAAACGTAGGGGTAGAAACAAGATTATTTAATGATTTCAGCTTCACTGCAGAATACTATAAAAAAAGAACAGAAGGAATCTTAGGTCAAGTAAGAATTCCTGGTTATGTAGGGGTTTCTGCTAACCCATTTGCTAACATAGCAGATATGGATAACGAAGGTTTTGAATTAGAACTAGGTTACAGAAAAAAATTAGGAGATTTTAATCTTTCCATCAATGGTAATTTTACTACCCTTAAAAACGTAGTAACTTCTACTGGAGATGTAGAATATTTCGAACTAGGTTCTTTCCAATCATTGGATAGAGGAGTTACCAGAGTAATGAAAGGAGAAGCTTATGGTACTTTCTTCGGTCTTAAAACAGCGGGAATTTTCCAGAATTGGGACGAAGTAAATGCATATAAAAATACTGCTGGAGGGCTTTTACAACCAAATGCACAACCTGGTGATTTCAGATGGACAGACGCTAACAATGATGGTGTTATTAATGATAAAGACGTAGTAAAATTAGGAGGTTCATTACCTAAATATACTTTCGGAGCAACTTTAAACCTTGATTATAAGAATTTTGATTTCAGTGTAATGTTCCAAGGAGCAGCAGGAAATAAAATTTTCCAAGGATTAAGAAGATTAGACGTAGGAAATGCTAACTATCAGTCAGTGGCATTATCTAGATGGACAGGAGAAGGAACTTCTAATGATTATCCTAGATTAACTAGTGATGACCAAAACGGTAACTTTACTAAAATGTCTGATTTCTATTTAGAAAATGGAGATTATCTAAGACTTAAATTAGCTTCTTTAGGTTATACCATACCAAGTGATGTAGTAAAAACTATAGGTGCAGAAAAAGTAAGACTATACGTTACTGGATCTAACTTAGTAACATTTACTAAATATACAGGATACGATCCAGAAATTGGAGGTGGTGTTTTTGGTATAGATAAAGGTTTTTATCCACAGCCTAGAACGTTTTTATTTGGGCTTAATGTTCAATTTTAAAAAATTAATATTATGAAATTAAATATAAAAAATCTAATTATCTTGGCTACTGCATCAGTATCTTTTGTTGCTTGTTCTGAAGATTTTTTAACTGTTCCGGCAGAAGGTAAAGCTTTGACAGGTAATTACTATAAAAACGAAGCAGAAGCATTTTCTGGATTAGTGGCTACTTATGATGTTATGAAGAAAAACTCAGGGGGCTTCGAAAACATGATAGCTATGCTAAATGCTGGTTCAGATGACCACTTTGCAGGTGGCGGTGGTGATAGTGACGGTAGAGGTATCCAAAGTTTCTCTAACTATTCTCAAGATGGTTATACTATTCCTCAAAGTTTTTGGAATGACCATTTCCAAGGAGTTTTTAGAGCAAATATTATTCTTCAGAAAGTTCCATCTACCACAATGGATGCGAATGTGAAGAAAAGATTCGTAGCAGAAGCAAAAGCACTTAGAGCATTATACTATTTTAATTTAGTAAGAATGTTTAAAAACGTGCCTCTTTTTACAGAACCAGTAGTACCTGCTGATATATATAATGTTAAGCAAGCAAAACCAGAAGAAGTTTATACTCAGATAGAAAAAGACTTAACCGAAGCAATTACAGATTTACCAGCTACTATACCAGCTACAGAAAACGGTAGAGTAACAAAAGGAGCTGCTAAAGCATTACTAGGAAAAGTTTATTTATATGAAGGTAAAAATTCATTAGCTGCAGCACAATTAGCAGAAGTAAATGGAACCCCTGGCGGAACTAGCCAATTCGGGTATAAGTTACTTGCTAATTTTAATGATTTATGGGTAGTAAATAATAAATTTAACACAGAATCTATTTTGGAAGCAGTACACACTAACCAAGGAAACTCATATTGGGGAATCTGGGGAAGTGGAAAAGACGAAGGAAACTCTCTAAACGTAATGGTGGGACCTAGAAACTATGTAAGAAAAGACAATAGTGCGCCAGATTTACCATCAGGATGGAGTTTTAGTGTATTTACTCAAGAGTTTTATGACTTCATGAAAAATGACCCAAGATTAGACGCTACTGTTTTAGACCTTAAAACTTTAAAAGCAGAAGGAAAAGCAGATTACGCTCCAGGTTATAAAGATACAGGGTATTTCTTGAATAAATTTATCCCTAGAATGGCAGATGTAACTACAGGATTAGGAGATGCTGTATTAAACTATCAACAAGATACTTACATCATCAGACTAGCAGATACTTACCTAATGGAAGCAGAAGCACTAGGAGGAACGGGAGCTAGAGCACAAGCATTACTTAATGCGGTAAGAGCAAGAGTAGGTTTATCTCCAGTAGCAGTTTCTATGGCAGCAATCAAAGCAGAAAGAAGAAGAGAGTTAGCAGGAGAAGGACATAGATTCTTTGACTTAGTAAGATGGGGAGATGCTGCTACAGCATTAGCAAGCAGAGGATTTAAAGCAGGAAAAAATGAAATTTTCCCTATTCCTTATGCAGAGCTTATTAATACTAAACTCGTTCAAAATCCTGGCTATTAAAATTAAAACTATGAGAAATTTTAAAATATTTTTTGGTTCACTATTTCTAATGCTTTTTATGATAAGCTGTGATATAGAAGGAATCAACAATGATACCCCTGATTTAACTTCAATCAGTGCAGATAACCTTAATAAGGTCATTGATATCAGCAAAGATAACTCAGGAAGAGTAAAAATTACCCCAACTGGTGAAGGGGTTGCAAAATTCTTAGTAGAATTCGGTCATGGAACTGGTGCAGCTGCTTCGGCAGTGGTTTTACCAGGAAGCAGTGTTACTCATGTATATCCAGAAGGTAATTATACTGTAAGTATTACTACTTATGATATGGCAGGTAATCAAACCAAGAAAACCTATCCATTTACCATCACTTATGTTGCACCTACTGATTTAGAAATCAATTCTAATTTGGCGGCATATACTCTAAATTTAGGAGCTAAAGCAAAATATGCAGCTGGTGGTTTCTTAGTATATTTCGGAGATGTTGCAAATGAAGTGGGAACCAAAGTACAAGGTACTTTAAACAGTACTACTGGAGAATACTCTTTTGCAGATGTTACACATACTTATGCTAGAGGTGGTAATTATACTATTAGGGTAGTAGCATTAAGTGGAGGTGCCGCTTTCACTACCAGTACTACTACTATTACAATCTTTGATCCTTATACTTTGCCAATTACTTATGAAACTCCAGGTCAGAACTATACCATAGGAGGAACATTTGGTGGTGTGAATGTAGGCGTGGTAGACAACCCATTCCCAGGAGGAATCAATACTTCTTCTAAAGTATGGCAATATACCAAAACAGTAGGAGCAGCAACTTGGAGCGGTACTTGGACACCAATGTCTTCCCCTAATTCTGTGCCAATTAATATTGACAATGGAGGTAAGATTAAAGTAATGATATACTCTACAGAAGCAGGTAAAAGTTTAAATGTAGAATTAGAACAAGCAACTACAGGAATTTCTAACCAAGTACTTAAAGTTGCTACTACAGTAGCTAATCAGTGGGAAGAATTAACCTTTGATTTTGGCGCACTAGGAACTATTCCTGCAGGAACAGAATTTAAGCAATTAGTGTTTAGATATAATGATTCAGCAGATGGTGCAGGAGAAGTAATCTATATAGATAACGTAAGACAAACAAATTAATATAAACCATGAATAAGAAAATTTCAATTATATTAGGGTTATTCTTCATTTTTACAGCAATTTTTACAGCTTGTAAAGAAGAAGAGTATTCAATGGGAGACCTAACCAAGCCAAGTAACTTGGTTATCACCGCCACTTTAGCAGGACAAAACACTGCTAATCCTTATGGTGATGGATCTGGTGTAGTAAATATTGTGGCTAAAGCAAATAATGCTCTAGCTTATAAGATAGGGTATTCAGTAATTTCTAAATTAGACAATAACCTAGAACTTATCCCTGTTACCAATACTGCACAAGGTTTAAAAGTGGTTAAAAAATTCACTGAACAAGGAGAAGTTGCTTACAGAATTACAGTAATCGCTTATGGTAAAGGAGGTACTTCTACAGTAGCTACTAAAGATGTAACTGTAAAATATGTATACGAAGCAGATCCTACTATTGTAACAAATCTTACTGCTAATTCTTCTAAAACTTGGAAAGTAGATCAGAGTGTAGCAGGTCATTTTGGAGTAGGACCATGGTCTACTACTTCTTTAACACCTGAATGGTGGGCTGCTGCTGTAAACGAAAAAGTAGCTTGCTGTAACTGTTTCTATACAGCTAGATTTACATTTAAACAACTTGACAAGTATAATTTTACTTTACAGATGTCTACCCCAGATGGAGCATTTACCAAAACAGGTAGCTTAGCATCTGTACAAGGAATTCCAGCATCTGGAGACGAAGGTTGCTATAGCTATGGAGGTGGAGCTTCTGTATTTAAATTTATGGATGCTACTTCTGGAATCGTAGGAACAACAGAAAACCCTACAACAGGGACAAGTATCGTTTTAGAAGGTAATAACACATACATTGGTTACGGATCTTTGAAAAAAGAATACGAAATCATGCAAATTACACCAGACTATATGTACTTAAGAGTACAAGGTACAGAAACTGGAAATGCTTGGTATATCAAGTTAGTTCCAGCTTTATAAAACAATTAGTTTCTTTAAAAAAATCACAGAGTTTAATTACTCTGTGATTTTTAACAATTGAATATCTATGAAAAATTATAAATTTTTACTCATAATTTCCATTTTTTCATTTCTATTTTTTAGCTGTGGAGGGAGTGGTTCTGGCTCATCAGACCCAGTAGTTACAACACCTACTAATTTAGTTATTAATAAATTAGTAGTGGGATCATCTACCACCATGCCAAATGGAGATGGAACAGGTGTAGTAAATTTTACTGTTTCTGCAAATAATGCAAAAGAATATAAAATGTCTGTAAACGGAGAAATTCTTACTTCTACTACAGGTAGTTTTACATATACATTTAAGCAGTCAGGGACTAATGAACATACTGTTTATGTTTCTGCATATAATGGAGATAAATTCATTTCAAGTAGTACAACGGTAACCGTTTATGTAATTCCAAAAGCAGTTTGGTTCGATGAATTTAGTGTAGATGGTGCTCCAGATTCTTCTAAATGGGGGTATGACCTAGGCAATAATAATGGCTGGGGAAATAATGAAGCACAATACTATACCAATGGAACTCAAAATGCCGTAGTAAGTAATGGAACTCTTAAAATTAATTTAATCAAAGAGGCATACCAAGGTTATAACTATACCTCAGCAAGACTTATTTCTAAAGGGAAATATTCTATGAAATATGGAAAAGTAGAAATTAGAGCAAAAATTCCATCTGGTGGCGGAACATGGCCTGCACTTTGGATGCTAGGAGACAATATTGATTCTGTTGGCTGGCCAGCTTGTGGAGAAATAGACATCATGGAGCATGTAGGCAACCAGTTAAATAAAATTTATGGAACTCTTCATTATCCAGGACGTTCTGGAGGAAATGCAGATGGAGCTACGATAATGATTTCTAATGCTACTACAGAATTTCACATTTACAGCATGGAATGGAATGCAAGTACCATAAAAATTTATGTAGATAATCAATTATTCTTTACTTATAATAATAACGCAAATTCACCTTTTAATCAAAACTTCTTCATCATCATGAATGTTGCGATGGGAGGTAATTTCGGAGGTGTCATTGATCCTAATGTGACCAATGCAACAATGGAAGTAGATTATATTCGGGTTTATCAATAAAATTTAAATCCATGTTTTTAAAAAAATCATATCTATTCATATGGGCCTTGGCAGGTATGAGTATAATTTCGTATTGCTCTAGAAGTACTACTTCACCTACACCAGAACCACCAAAACCTATTCCTACTAATGATATAGAAGTATGGCTCACCAAAGGAGATCAATCAGTAAAATTACAGAAACAAAATACCATTCTTAGTTTTACCGCAAACTCTAATTCATATCAAAACATTCAGATAGACGAAACCCAAACATACCAAACAGTTGATGGATTCGGTTATACCTTAACAGGAGGTAGTGTAGAAGTTATTAATAGTCTTACTGCTGCTAGAAAACAAGAACTCTTACAAGAACTCTTTGGCAGTAACGCTAATTCTATTTCTATAAGCTATCTTAGATTAAGTATAGGAGCATCTGACCTTAATAGCAGTGTATTTTCTTACAATGATCTTCCTGCTGGAGAAACAGATCCTACGCTTTCTAAATTCAGTTTAGAAAAAGACCGTCCTTTAATTGATATGTTAAAACAAATTCTTGCCATAAATCCTAATATTAAAATCATGGCAACTCCTTGGTCTGCTCCACTTTGGATGAAAGATAACGGGAATTCTATGGGAGGAAGTCTAAAACCAGAATATTACGGTGTATATGCACAATATTTTGTGAAATACATCACCGCTATGAAAAATGAAGGCATTACCATAGATGCAATTACTCCACAAAATGAACCATTAAATGGTAACAATAATCCTAGTATGGTGATGGCTGAAGGTCAGCAAGCAGAGTTTATAAAAAAACATCTAGGACCAGCTTTTAGAAATGCCAATATTACTACTAAAATTGTAGCCTTTGACCATAACTGTGATACACCATATTATCCAATTGCAGTTTTGTCAGATAAAGATGCAAATCCATATATTGATGGAACCGCTTTTCACCTGTATGGAGGTTTTATTACAGCTCTTGGAGACATAAAAGCTACTTTTCCTACTAAAAATATATATTTTACAGAACAGTGGACTTCTTCAACTGGAGACTTTGGAGGAGATTTAAAATGGCATTTGAAAAATATAATTATAGGCTCTATGAGAAACTGGAGTAAAACCGCTTTAGAATGGAACTTAGCCAATAATTCTCAGTTTAAACCTCATACAGAAGGGGGATGCTATATGTGTAAAGGAGCAATTACCATAAACTCTTCAGAAAACTTCGAAAGAAACGTAGGGTATTATATCATTGCTCATGCTTCTAAGTTTGTTCCACAGAATTCTGTTAGAATTGCGAGTACTCAATCAGGAAACCTTAATAATGTAGCTTTCAAGAGAGCCGATGGTAAAATTGTTTTGATTGTAGAAAATGATGGTGGCACACCAGAAACATTCAACATTAAAATCAATGGTAAAATTGCAACTACATCTCTAGATGCAGGAGCAGTAGCTACATATATTTTCTAATTTTTTTAAAAATAAAGAAATGAAAAACAATGCAGTTATTATGATGGCTGTTTTAGCATTCTGTGTTGGCTTTGCACAGCAAAAGAAAACACTCAAAAATGTTTCTATATACACCACTGCCAAAAACCAAACAGAAAAATTTGAACTCAGTAAAGGCAGTTTTCAGAATTTTCCTCAACCGAAGGAAACAGATATTTGCGTTTTTGTAGACCCAGATTTTAAATACCAAAAAATCACAGGAATTGGCGGAGCAATTACAGATGCTTCTGCAGAAACCTTTTATAAATTGCCTCAAGAAAAGCAAAAAGAATTTTTAGAAGCCTATTTTGGCAAAAATGGCTTACAGTATAACTTGATTAGAACCAGCATGAATTCTAGTGATTTCAGCAGTGGAAGTTATACCTATGTAGAAGAAAATGATAAGGCGCTTAAAACCTTCAATGTTCAACATGATGAGCAATATAAAATTCCGATGATTAAGGAAGCGCAAAAAATGATTGGCAAAAATTTCAAATTTTATTTCAGTCCGTGGTCTCCACCAGCTTGGATGAAAGATAACAATAATATGTTGAGAGGCGGTAAACTGAAAAAAGAATACTATCAGCCTTGGGCAAATTATTACATTAAATTCATCAAAGAATACGAGAAAAGAGGAATTCCAGTTTGGGGTCTTTCTGTACAAAACGAACCCATGGCTACACAGACTTGGGAATCTTGTATCTATACCGCCGAAGAAGAAGCAGAATTTTTAGGAAAATATCTAGGGCCTACCCTTTGGAAAAACGGTTACAAAAATAAAGAAGTCATCATTTGGGACCATAATAGAGATTTATTATACCAAAGAGCTACTACTACATTAAGTAACCCTTTGGCGAATAAATACGCTACAGGAATAGGTTTCCACTGGTATGAAACATGGACGAAATCTCAACCGCTTTTCGAGAATGTAGAAGAAACCGCAAAAGCCTTTCCTAATAAGTTTCTCATCTTCACCGAAGGTTGTGTAGAAAAATTTAAATTCGAGGAAATCTACGATTGGAGGTTGGGCGAAATTTATGGTAAAAACATGATTAATGATTTTAACAACGGAATTTCTGCTTGGACGGATTGGAACATTCTCTTAGATGAAAAAGGAGGTCCAAACCATGTAGGTAATTTCTGTTTCGCACCCATTATCGCAGACACCAGAACCGGAGAATTACATTACACTGCAGAATATTATTACATAGGACATATTTCTAAATATGTACAAATGAACGCAAGAAGACTAGGAACCGTTACCAATAGAGATTTTCTTCTCTCTACGTCATTTATGAATCCAAACGGACAAATGGTAGTAGTGGTGATGAATTCTTCTGACCGAGAAACCCAATATAATCTTTGGATAGAAGGTCAGTCTGTAAGCGTAACATCCCCTGCAAATTCTATACAAACTATAGTTATTTGATTCGTTTTTCAGACGAAGGCGCATCCTAGGATGCGCCTTTTTTTATTTATTTTTGTAATTTTATTGAACCAAACAGATTTTCAGATGAAGAAAGAAGAAGTTTCTCAGTTCTATGACCAGTTTTCCGAAAGACAAATAAAAATAGGAGTTAATGAAAGATTGATTTATTTGTTTAAAAAACTTAAAAAATTAGGACTTAATAAAAAATCTAAGATTTTAGAACTAGGTTGTGGAGTGGGAGCTTTTACCTATTTACTTTCAAAAAAAGTAGAACAAGGTTATGTAGAAGCGGTAGATTTAAGTGAAAAAAGTATAGAGAATGCACAGAAAAACATCCAAAAAAGTAACGTAAGACTTTTTGTAGGAGACGTAGTGTATTATCAACCGAAAGAAACCGATTTTGATTTCATCACGCTGTTAGATGTAATAGAGCATATTCCAGTAGAAGAACATTTTAATTTATTTAAAAATCTAAGCTCATTTATTTCAGAAAAAACACTTTTGCTTATTAATATTCCGAATCCAGAATACATTAAATATCTTCATCAGAATCTGCCAGATTCGCTTCAAGTAATAGACCAACCTATTGAGTTAACTACATTAGCAGAAAACCTCGATAAGAATGATTTAGAGATTATTTTCTTTCAGAAATATGGGATTTGGGAGCAAGAAGATTATCACCTTTTTGTAGTGAGAAAGAAACGTGAGTTTAAACTTCGTCATCTTGCTGACGAAAGAACACTAACCCAGAAAATCATTAAAAAACATCGTCAGAAAATAGACTTCATAAAATTTTCTTAACAATCAGGATTACTCATCCACAAATTCAATTTTTTTAGAAATTAAACACTATTTTTGGAGTTTCAATTATAGAAATGTCAGATATTATTCAACTTTTACCAGATCATGTTGCCAATCAGATTGCTGCAGGAGAAGTAGTGCAGAGACCTGCTTCTATTGTTAAGGAATTACTAGAAAACGCTATAGATGCTGGTGCTACTAAAATAGAACTGATTGTAGAAGAAGCGGGAAGAAATCTCATAAAAGTAGCAGATAACGGAAGCGGAATGTCTGAAACCGATGCTAGAATGGCGTTCGAAAGACACGCTACCTCTAAAATTAGAACTACAGAAGATATTTTTCATATCGCTACCAAAGGTTTTCGTGGTGAAGCATTGGCTTCTATTGCTGCGGTAGCTCAGGTAGAACTCAAAACCAAAAAACAAGACGCAGAAATAGGAACCGTTATCTACATAGAAGGCGGAGAATTACAATTTCAGGAGCCTGCACAGACCACAGAAGGTGCTGTGTTTTCGGTGAAAAATCTGTTTTTTAATGTTCCAGCGCGTAGAAAATTTCTGAAATCCAACAATATAGAATTCAGACATATCATAGATGAATTCCAAAGAGTAGCTTTGGCTCACGAAAATTTAGAGTTTTCGCTCCATCATAATGATGAGGTGATTTTTAACCTCAGAAAAGGGAGCCAAATGCAGAGAATTGTAGATATCTTCGGCAGAAAATTGCATCCACTTTTGGTTCCTATCAAAGAAGATTTAGGTTGGGTAAAACTCAATGGTTTCGTGGGAAAACCAGAAGCAGCTAAAAAATCTAGAGGCGAACAGTTTTTCTTTGTCAATGGAAGATATTTTAGAAGCCCGTACTTAAACAGAGCGGTTCAAGAAGCTTTTGAAGGACTACTGCAAAGCAATTACAGCCCTAGTTTTTTCTTGTATTTGGAACTTGACCCAGAAAAAATAGATGTCAACATACATCCGCAAAAAACAGAGGTAAAATTTGAAGATGAGAATCTCATTTTTGCATTGATTCGTTCTACGATTAAAAAATCTTTGGGAATTTATAATGTAGCGCCAAGTTTAGATTTTGAGCGAAATGAACAAATGGATTCATTTTTTCCACCAAAAGTAGATGCTGCGAAAAGTTATAACGCGCCAGGAATTCATATCGACAGAAATTTTAATCCGTTTAAAGATCAAATTCCTTCTAAAATTAATGATACTGCTATGGTAAATCTTACTGAAATGTATCAACAAGAATCATCAGCTTTGCCATCTAAAATTAACCTTTTTGATGAAGAAGATGAGGATTTAGAAGAAGATTTACTCAGACTGCCAAATGGATATTGGCTTTTCAATAAAGACCACAGAACTTTGATGCTCGATTTGGGAAGAATTCACCAAATTGTCTTAGCTGAAAACCGTAAAATTGTTTCTAAAAATAAGAAAAGTCAAAGTTTGCTGTTTTCTTTAGAGTATCATTTAAATGAAATCGAAAAAAATAAGTTTCGTTCGATAAAAAAATACTTGCCAGATTTAGGTTTTGATATAGTTCTTGCAGAAGATAATGTGCTGAGAATAAATGCAGTGCCCGAAGATGTGAAAGAATCTCAAGTAATTAAGTTTTTAGAAAATCTTTTCGAAATTTTAGAATACAAAACCGAAGAAGAATTTTTAGAAAATTATAATAATCAATGGATTAGAACCAATGCGAAATCTAAGTTTGACTTTCTATATAAAACCGAAGTGGAACAAATTTTGAAGGATTTTATTAAGCTAGGTTTCCCAGAATTTACACCAAAGGGTAACAGAACCTTTGTAGAAGTTCCTACAGAAGAATTAAAAAATAAATTTTAACACATTAAAATCAATATGTTTCAAAATATAACACCCATCACCAAAAATATTATCATCCTGAATGTGATTATTTTCATTCTATCGATGCTTATTCCGCAATCTTATCAATATCTAGCGGCTTTTTTCCCTACATCTCCTTATTTTAAATCTTGGCAGATTATTACACATATGTTTATGCATGGAGGTTTTATGCACATTGCTTTTAATATGCTTACTTTCGCGAGTTTTGGGCCAGTTTTAGAGAGGTTTTTAGGAGAAAAGAAATTTGTTATTTTATATTTTCTTTCTGGTTTAGGTGCTTTTGTGCTTTTTAATCTTTGGGAATATTATCAGTTATACAAAGATGCTCAGCCACTTATTGTAGAAGGTTTACAATTTTCGGATATTTTGAAGGGTGATTTTGGAAAATTTCCAGTAAGATTAGAAGGGAATGCACAGAATATAGTAAACATACTTTCTACACCTATGGTTGGTGCTTCTGGAGCTATTTTCGGTGTAATTGCTGCGTTTTCTTTGTTGTATCCTAACGCAGAAATGATGATTATGTTTATTCCATTTCCGATTAAAGCAAAGGTTTTATTTCCTATTGCTATTATTGTTTCTCTGTATTTAGGGTTTTCAGGAAGTGGAGGAAATATTGCACATTTTGCACATATTGGCGGCGCTTTAGTGGGGTATATTTTAGTGAAAATTTGGGGTAGAAACAGATATAGAATTAATTAATCAGTGGGGATTTTCAGAAGTATTTTTACCGTTGCTCATGTAGTAATTGTATTGCTTTTAGGAGCAACAATGCTTAATGCTTATATCCCACCAAAAGTATTTTCTCTACTCAATTTATTATCATTGGCATTTCCTATTTTAATGATTGCCAATTTGTTACTCTGTTTTTTCTGGATATTTTCTTGGCGTAAAAGAGCTTTTATTTTTCTGCTGATTTCTACATTATTTTTAACCCCTGTAAGAAGATGGATTAATTATTCTGAACAGAAAAATGTAAAGGAAGATTTTAAAGTCCTCACGTTTAATAATAAAGTAAATGAATACGGAAAAGAAGAGGTGGAAAGTTATATTAATTCTTTCGAGGCAGATTTTGTTTTTCTACAAGAAGCGGGCTATTCTCAATCGGGAAATCCTATTCTAGGAGAAATGAAATATTCTTTTCACAATCCTATCATCAGTTTTTATTCTAAATATGAAATTATAGAAAAAGGACCTATTGCTTTTGTGAATAATGGAGATGCCATCTATGCAGATGTAATAGTCAAGGGAAAAAGAATACGCTTTGTAAATGTTTATTTAGAACCATTTCAGCTGCATAAATCTATGGTAAAACCTACAGATGATTTAGAGGAGAACGGAGCCAAAGCCAAAAGTCTCGTGCGTAGATTTATTCCGGTTTTTAAAACACACGAAGAGCAAGTACAAATTTTGAAAAATTTTGTAAAAAAGTCTCCTTATCCTGTTATCTTGGCTGGAGATTTTAACTCGGTTCCTAATTCATATGAGTATTATACCATTTCAGAAGTTTTGAAAGACTGTTTTTTAGAGTCAGGTACAGGCCTTGCCACCAGTTTTCATGATTATAAAATTCCTATCAGAATAGATTATGTATTTTCTTCGGAGAATTTGAAATCAACCTATTACAAAGTAGACCGGAACCAAAAATTATCAGACCATTATCCTGTTTTAGTGAAATTTAATTTAAAGGATTAAGAATATGAAGAAAATAGCCTTTTTATTAGCCAGTTTTATATTGCTTTCTTGTTGGAAAAACAACAAAGAGGGAGAACAATATTACGCAGAAGATAATTCTCCTATTGATACAACTTTGGTAGATTCTGTAGTGGGGCAAACTTCTTTTTCGGTAGTGAATTCTGCTATAGAAGATGCTAAAAAAGCACCTGTTTTAAAACAAGATACTGCTAAAACTCCCGAACAGAAATTAGCCGAAGAAAAGAAAAAAATAGAACAAAAAAAGAAATCTGAATTAGAGAAAAAAATAGCGGAGCAAAGCGCTGCTAAAAATGCAGAAAAAGAAAAAGCTCAGCAAGAAAAAAAAGTAGATGAATTAATTACTTCAGAAAAAGAATAGTTCTTTTCTGTAATTTTTAGTTCTTTAAAAAACAAAAAGTCTCATAAAATGAGACTTTTTTTGATGTGATGTGAAAATATTAACCCTAAATTTTATTTTAGATATATGATTTTATTGAAGGTGTTATCGCCTTTTTCTACACTGATTATGTAAGCATCTGCATTTTCTGGGTTTAAATCAAATTGTACAATCAGTTCTCCATTGTTTGGAGCTAGGGTTTGGTTATAATAAACAGTATTTGTTAAATCTTGAACAGAAACTGTTACTCCATCAGTTAATTTAGGCATCAAAAGTTTTACATGATTACCTTCGATGGTGTATTCTGGCTTGAAAATTTCTGAAACAGGTGTTTTCTCTATTGAAGCATTGTTTTTGTCAATAGTAATTTTATATTTTTCGATTTTAGAATCAGATTCTGCTACTAGATAATAATTTCCAGCAGGGAAATTTTTAAAATCATACGTTCTAGAAACCTCATCATATTTTTTCACTTTTTCAGCAAAAAGTTCTCCTTTCTTGTCATTGTAAACATATAGCGCTACATTCTTTGCATTCGTCATTTGAAAGCTTAGTTTTTTTGCACTGATGTTGTCAATAGAGATGGAAAAATCTTTGTCATTGGCCATTACATTAGCCGAAATAAATAGAAATCCTATAAGGAAGCTGAATTTTAATAAATTTTTCATAATGATAATTGTTAGTGTGTTAGTCAATTAAGTACAATGCAAATCTAGACCTGAAATTTGGGTTATTTTACAAGATAATTTTCTTATATATGTTCTATTTTAACATTAATACAAAATTAACATTAATTTAAAGATAAAATAGTATATTTGTTTCTCGAAATACAACAAAATGAAGCAGTCAAGTCCTACATATGAAGCAGTTAACCCCAATATTGGAAGTAGTTTTTCTTGTTTCAAATTCCTTCAAAATGAAAATTTAAAATCTAATTTTTGGCACTACCACCCAGAAATAGAATTGGTTTTTGTAGGTGGAGGTTCAGGAAAAAGACAAATTGGTAGCACCATTTCTTATTTTACTAAGGGAGATTTGGTTTTAATAGGCAGTAATTTGCCGCATTGTGGTTTAACCAATGAAAATACCAGAAATGAGTACGAAATTGTAGTTCAGTTTTTGCCAGATTTTTTAGGAGCTCATATTTGGAAAACACCTGAAATGAAGAAGATTACGAATTTATTAGATGCTTCAAAAGGTGGAATTGTGTTTGGTGAATCTGTTAAAAAATTTTTAGAAAGTAAAATTTTAGAAATGTATGAGGCGACTTCATTAGACAAATTGATTAAATTTTTAGACATTTTAAATGTTCTTGCCAATACCGATGATTTCAAAATTTTAAATGCTGGAAATTTCTATATCCAAACTCAAGTGGAAGATAATGAGAGAATTAACCTCATTTTCAATCACGTAAAAAATAAATTCAAAGAGCAAATTACTTTAGAAGAGGTAGCAAATCTCGCCAATATGACGGAGCCTTCCTTTTGCAGATATTTTAAAAAAATTACCAATAAAACGTTTACACAGTTTGTGAATGAATATCGCATCATTCATTCTATGAAGTTATTGGCGGAGAAGCCTTTGAGCATTAACGAGATATGTTATGAAAGCGGATTTAATAACTTTAGTTATTTCAATAAAACCTTTAAAGAATATACGCAGAAAAGCCCATCTCAATACCGAAAAGAGTTTAAAAATATTATTGAATAATAACTTTTAGAAGCAATAAAAAACTCCCGAATATCAATTTTCGGGAGTTTTTATTTATATCAGTTCAATTTTGAAATTTTTAAAATTTACATCAGCATTCTTTGAGCTTTTTTTACCCCTTCTACTAAAGCATCTACTTCTTCTAAGGTATTGTACACTGCAAAACTCGCTCTTACGGTTCCTGCAATCTTGAAAAATTCCATAATAGGCTGAGTACAATGATGCCCCGTTCTTACAGCAATTCCCAGTTTATCCAGAATCATTCCAACATCCGAAGCAATTCCTATTCCTTCTAAATTAAAAGAAACTACACTGGTTCTATTCGCTTTTTCACCATAAATTTTGAGTCCATCTATTTCTAGAAGTCTTTTTTGAGCATAATTTAGTAGTTCATTTTCATGATTTCTGATATTTTCTACGCCTACTTTTTTCATAAAATCTATGGCTGCTCCTATTGCAATATTTCCGCCAACATTAGGTGTTCCCGCCTCGAATTTAAAGGGAAGTGCAGCATAAGTGGTTTTCTCAAAACTACAAGTAGCAATCATCTCACCACCACCATGAAAAGGCGCTAATTTTTCTAAAATTTCTTCTTTTCCGTAGAGAATTCCTACGCCCATTGGTGCGTACATTTTGTGACCAGAAAATGCAAAAAAGTCGCAGTCTAATTTTTGAACATCAATCTCGAAATGTGGAACAGATTGCGCTCCATCAATCATCATGAGTGCAGAAGAATTTTTTCTCACTTTTGTGATGATTTCTTCAATAGGATTGATGATTCCTAATGCGTTAGAAACGTGATTTACAGATACGATTTTAGTTTTTTCGGATAAGTTTTCATCTAAAAAATCCAGTTTAAGAATTCCGTTTTCGTCCATCGGAATAACTTTCAATTTTGCGCCAGTTCTTTCGCAAAGCATTTGCCAAGGAACAATATTGGAGTGATGTTCTAAATAACCGATGATGATTTCGTCATCTTTTTTTAAGAAATTAGAATTTCCCAAAGCATAGGCAACTAAATTGATGCTTTCTGTGGTTCCTCTGGTAAAAATTACCTCATAATCATGTTTTGCATTAATGAAATGTTGTACTTTTTTTCTGGAATTTTCCATTTCTTCTGTTGCCAATTGAGACAAAGTGTGAATTCCTCTGTGTACATTGGCATTGATTTCTTCATAATATCTTTTCCAAGTTTCAAGTACAGAAACAGGTTTTTGTGAAGAAGCTGCATTGTCTAAATAAACCAATGGTTTACCATTAACTTGCTGCTGAAGAATAGGAAACTGATTGCGTATGTCTTGTATATTAAACATTTTCTTTAGATTAAAAATAAAACCACTCTAAAACTTGTTTAGAATGGTTCAAAATTACGGAATTAATTATTAAAAATTCTAATAATTTCTTCTATTGCTTTAATTGGCAAACGTTTTCACAGCATTTTCGGCTAAAAATGCAGCTTGTACAGAACGGCCTTTTTCGTCTTTGGCTTCATTGTTAAACTTCCCAGTTCTTACCACTACCATATTTTTTTCAGGAATTACGATGATTAATTGGCTAGTAAATCCCCAGAAATGATAATACTTATAAGGCGCATCATTATTAATCCAAATTCCCAAACCATAGATTCCATTAGAATGTTGAGTTGGAGTAATCATTTTTTGAATGTAGGTAGAATCAATCAGTTGCTTTCCGTTCCAATTACCTTTTTGAAGCATCAATTGTCCTAATTTTGCATAATCACGAGGGATAGCATTGATACAGCAGAACGTTTTTTCCATTTTATTGTCTTCATCTACATTCCAGTAAGCGTCTGATTCCATTCCTAGAGGTTTCCAAAGTTTTTGAGAAGCATAAGTAGAAAGCGGAACATTAACCGCCTTTCTAATGGCAAATCCCAATAATTGCGTAGCTCCAGATTGATATTCAAATCTGCTTCCTGGTTTTGCCTCAAACTGAGGAGATTTTAAGAGTGCTTCTGCCATGTTTTTACCGTAATAGATTCTAGGATTCTGTAAAAAGGGGTTTCTGTAATCTTCATCCCAATAATAGCCAGCTTCCATTGCGGCTAAATCTCTTAAGGTTAACTCATTACCATGTTCTACTTCGTTAAAATTGGGGTAAAAATCAGTAAACTTTTGATTTTCTGATTGTATTTTGTGGTCTTCTATTGCCAATCCCATTAATAAAACGGTGATGGCTTTTGCCATAGAAAAAGAATTGGTTTGTGTGGTAGGTTTGTATTCTCCGAAATATTCTTCATGGACTAATTTTCCATCTTTTATCACCAAAAATGAAGCTGAATTGGTAGATTTTAAATTGTCAACGATGTTTTTCGGTAAAGAAGTTTTATTGTATAACGAATCTTTTTGCCAAGGTTGTGCAACTCCTTTTTCTATGTTTCTAGACGGAAAATCTACACCATCATCTATGGTAGCGCTGGTTTCTCCTTTGAGATAAGTAAGTGCAATGGCATTAAAAAGATGTTGATAATTAAAAGCATAAGCCAGAGCAATTACTGTTGCTAAAAAAAGTAGAATTCCAAAAAAGAGGTTCTTAAGAGTTTTCATAAATCATTTTTTTCAAATTTAAAAAATATTTTAAAGCAAAATTATATTCGCTAAAAATATGATAAAACTCAGTGATATAAATCATTTTGGGCGTTTTTCCTAAAATAATATCTTAGCCGCCATAACAAACAAAAAATAACAATGAGAAAACTTTTATTTTTAGCGGGAATACTATTTACCGTAAGCGTAAGTGCACAAAATTGGCAAGTAAGATTAAGAGGTGTAGCAGTTCAGCCAAACGAAAAATCTGAGGTGAGCGCAATTGGAGGAGATGTTAATATCTCTAATTCATTTATTCCAGAGTTAGATTTTACTTATTTCTTTAACAAAAATTTTGCCGCAGAATTAATCTTAGGAACTACAAAACACGATGTAGTAGATGAAAAATCTGCTCTAGGAGATGTAGACTTAGGAAGTGTTTGGTTATTGCCACCAACTCTTACTTTACAGTATCATTTTTATCCAACTAAAACTTTTAAACCTTATCTAGGAGCAGGTCTTAATTATACTATTTTTTACGGAGTAAAATCTGGCGCTGTAAAAGATGTGAAATATGATAATGCTTTAGGTTTTGCATTGCAAGGAGGGGTAGATTATATGTTAACTGATAAGTATTTCTTAAACATAGATATTAAAAAACTTTTCTTGAAAACAGATGTAGATGTAGACGCTTCTAATGCAGTTCCAGGTGCTACAAGTGTACCAGCTAAAGTAAACATCGATCCACTTTTAATTGGCTTTGGTGTAGGAATGAAATTCTAATATTTCACTATAAACTAAATTATGAAAAATCCCTAAGAATTTTCTTCGGGATTTTGTTTTAATATTTTTTGAAAGAATTAAATCTTAGAAAGTAATGTTCTGAAATTTACTTTTTCATCAATAATTCTGCGTAAATCTTCTACTTTCACACGCTCTTGCTTCATGGTATCTCTTTCTCTTAAAGTTACCGTTCCGTCTGCTAAAGAATCGTGGTCTATTGTAATACAGAAAGGCGTTCCGATGGCGTCTTGTCTTCTGTAACGCTTACCGATACTGTCTTTTTCTTCAGAAATAACATTGAAATCATATTTCAAATCATTGAATATTTTTTCTGCGAATTCTGGCAATCCATCTTTTTTCACTAATGGCAAAATCGCTGCTTTTACAGGTGCTAAAGCAGGCGGAAGTGATAAAACTGTTCTCTCTGAACCATCTTCTAGCACTTCGTCTTTCAAACAATGAGAGAATAATGCTAAGAACATTCTGTCTAAACCGATAGAAGTTTCTACTACGTAAGGCACATAGCTTTCATTTCTTTCTGGGTCGAAATATTGTAGTTTTCTACCAGAATGTTGCTCGTGTGCAGATAAATCGAAGTCAGTTCTTGAGTGAATTCCTTCTAATTCTTTGAAACCGAATGGGAATTTAAACTCAATATCAGCAGCAGCATTAGCGTAGTGCGCTAATTTTTCGTGGTCATGGAATTTATAATTTTCTTGTCCTAGCCCAAGCGCCAAATGCCAGTTGAGACGTTTTTGTTTCCATTCTTCATAGAATTTCAATTCCGTTCCTGGTGGTACAAAGAATTGCATTTCCATTTGTTCAAATTCTCTCATTCTGAAGATGAATTGTCTTGCAACAATCTCATTTCTAAATGCTTTACCAATTTGTGCAATTCCGAAAGGCAATTTATGACGAGAAGTTTTCTGTACATTTAAGAAATTCACAAAAATACCTTGTGCGGTTTCTGGTCTCAAGTATAAATCCATCGCACTTTCTGCAGACGCTCCTAACTTAGTCCCGAACATAAGGTTAAACTGTCTTACATCTGTCCAGTTTTTAGAACCTGTGTCAGGATCAGCAATTTCTAATTCTTCAATGAGTGCTTTTACATCTGCCAAATCATTATTTTCCAAAGATTTTGCCATTCTTGCAAGAATGGTTTTTTGTTTTTCTCTGTATTCTATAACTCTAGGGTTGGTAGACTCAAATTGTGCTTTATCAAAAGCATCACCAAATCTTTTTGCCGCTTTTTCGATTTCTTTTTGTGCTTTATCTTCTAGTTTTGCACAATAATCTTCAATCAAAACATCTGCACGGAAACGTTTTTTAGAATCTTTATTGTCAATCAATGGGTCGTTAAAAGCATCCACGTGTCCAGAAGCCTTCCAAGTAGTTGGGTGCATTAGGATTGCAGAATCCAATCCTACAATATTCTCGTTCAGTTGCACCATTGCTTTCCACCAATATTGTTTGATATTATTTTTCAGTTCTACACCATTTTGTGCATAATCATATACTGCCGAAAGTCCATCATAAATTTCAGAACTCGGGAAAATAAAACCATATTCTTTTGCGTGAGAAACTACCTTCTTGAAAACGTCTTCTTGTTTTGCCATAACTTTTGAATTGAATTGCAAAAATAGGGAATTTGTAGCAATTTTTTGCTTTTTTTCAGGAGCAACCTGTTTTGTGTATTCTTTGAAATTTGAGTCCCGCTTTCGCGACTCGCAATCCCGACAAATCGGGATGCGCTCAAACAAATCGCTCCATCGGGGCTAGAAACTTCGTTTTGGTTTTTCTTACATTCCCAAAAACCCAATCAGCGAGAGATTTTATTTTAATATTTAAAAAGTCAAAAGCTTTTGTGCTTTTTGCGTTTAAAAAAAACGTAAATTTGTAAAACCTTTTTTCAAAATGTACAAATCACTTCTTCGTCCGATTTTTTTCAAATTTGATCCTGAAAAAGTTCATCATTTCACCTTTTTTGTCCTCAAAAATTTCGGTTTCTTAACCAGATTATTTTTCCCAAAACCTATCGAAGATAAACGTCTCGAACGTGAATTATTCGGCTTGAAATTCAAAAATCCAGTAGGTCTAGCTGCGGGTTTTGATAAAAATGCAGTTCTTTTTAATGAATTAGCAGATTTAGGATTCGGATTTGTAGAAATAGGAACAGTAACACCAAAAGCACAATCTGGTAATCCGAAAAAACGTCTTTTTAGATTGATAGAAGATGAAGGAATTATTAATAGAATGGGCTTTAATAATGCAGGTTTAGAGCAAATTGTAAAAAACCTTAAAAGAGAAAAGCACCAGATTATCATTGGTGGAAATATTGGTAAAAACACAGACACTCTACCAGAAAACTATACTGCAGATTATGTAGAATGTTTCCGAGGTTTGCACGATTATGTAGATTATTTTGTACTGAATGTAAGCTGCCCGAATGTTTCTAGTCACGCCAAGTTAGAAGACGCAGAATATTTAAAGGAACTGATTACAGAAGTTCAAAAAGTGAATGCTGAATATGCTCATCCAAAGCCTGTTCTTCTGAAAATTGCTCCAGATCTCAATAAAATTCAACTCGATGAAATCGTAGAATTGGTTGCAGAAACCAAAATTGATGGAATTATCGCCACCAATACTTCTGTTTCAAGAGATAACTTAAAAATGCCAAAAGAAACTTTAGAAAAAATTGGAAACGGCGGACTTTCGGGGAAACCAATCCGTGAAAAAAGCACAGAAGTCATCAGGTATTTGGCAGAGAAGTCTAACCGTTCCTTCCCAATCATCGGCGTGGGCGGAATTCACAGTGCTGAAGATGCCATCGAAAAATTAGAAGCAGGTGCAAGTTTGGTGCAGATTTACACAGGATTTATTTACGAAGGTCCGGGATTGATGAATCAGATTAATAAGAAGATTTTAGAAAAATCATAAAAAAACAGAGTTAACGGCTCTGTTTTTTATTTTTTAGAAATGATAACTTAAGGCAATTCCATTTCCTGTCGATTGAAATTTAAAATAGGGATTAAAAGCAGTTTTTTCACCGTTTTCTATCTCTACAGCTTTTTTCAGTTTAGATTTTACACTCAGCGAAAAAGGTAGGGATAGTAAGGTTACTCCAGCTCCTATACCAAAAACACTCCAACCAGCATTTTTATAAGAATCTTGGTCTATGTTTGGGTCATTGCTTCCTGAAATCCCCATGATAAAACCAAATCCCATTAAAAATCCGCCAGTGAATCCTAGAACATTTCCTATAGATTTATTTGCTCTAGCACTTGTTAAAATGCTTTTAGCTTCTTCATTTTTAAAAATAATATTATAATGTTTTAAACCATAGGTTTGGTTATTGTAAATAAAGAAATTCCCATTTTCGGAAAGAGAAATTTTTTGAGTTTGATTTGTAAAAGTGTTTTCTTGCGAAAAAATAAATTGAATAAGGACTAAAGTAAATAAGGTAAATAGTTTTCTCATGAATAATAGTTTTGATTGTTCTAATTTAGCAAGTCTATATCAACTGCGAAATACTGTAAATTAACAAACCAACTAAGCCGCCAACTAAAGTCCCATTAATTCTAATAAATTGTAAGTCTTTCCCTACTTCTAATTCTAGCTTTTCGGAGAGTTCTTTTCCTTGCCAGTTTCCTACAGTATCTGCAATTAAATCACCAAATTTATTGGTGTTTCGCAAGATGTATTTATAAGCAGTAACTCTTACCCAATGGTCAATTTTATGCTGTAGTTTTTCGTCTGTTCTTAGGTTTTCAGAAAATTCAGCAATGTTTTTGTGAAGGTAATTTTTGAGCGAAGAATGTTCTTGGGTCAATTCTTCCGTCAATGTTTTTTTCAAAGAAACCCAAATATCATGGGAATATTGATGAATTTTTTCTGGTTGCAGAAAATCATCTTTCATCGCATTGAGTTCTTGTTCGTATTGAGGATTGATTTTGATTTCAGAAGAAAAATCGAATAATTTTTGAGTGATTTCTTTTCTCAAAGCATGGTTGGGGTCTTGCTCTACTTCCTCAAAATATTTAGAAAGTCCAGAAGTGATTTTCTCAGCGATTTTATCATCTACAAAACTTGGGATAAGTGTAAAACTTTCCTTCTTTACACGTTCTCTCACCATTTCGTGGTGTTCCAGAATATAGTTTTTGATTTGCGCAGAAAGACTGGTAATGAGTTTTTGATGGTCATTTTTTTCGAGAAGATATTCCATTCCATTTCCTAAAATTTGGTTGATTTTAATATCTCCCGTCATTTCTTTCGCTTTTTTGCTGATAAAATTTACCACAGCGTCATCTTCTAATTTATTGAGAATATCCAGTACGATTTCTGATAAATTTTTCACCAAAGCAGAGGCGTTTTTCTCTTTCTGAAGCCATTCTCCAATGAAATGAGAAACCTTCAAATTCTGTATGTAAGGTCTTATATTTTGCGGCGAAAGAAAATTAGTAACCACAAAATTTCCCAGATTATCGCCTATTCTTTCTTTGGATTGTTCAATTAAATTGGTGTGCGGAATTTTTAATCCAAGTGGATGATGAAAAAGTGCTGTCACGGCAAACCAATCTGCCAATGCGCCCACCATCGCTGCTTCGGAGAAGGCTTTTACATAACCTACCCAATGTCCGAAATTTTGATATTTCTGAAGATAAGTCATCGTCAAAAAAATACAAGTCATCAAAACGAAAAGTCCAGTTGCGAGCATTTTATGATTTCTGAGTTGGCGTTTTTTTATTTCTTCATTCATCTCAATAATGATTATCGAAATTTTTTATAAAGATACGAATCCTAAAAATTCTTTTCTTTCTATTTTTACCAAACTTTATTATAAAATTTTAAAAAAATGAAAAACTTGTTTTTTCTTTTAAGTTTAATTTCTTTGCAATTTTGCTCACAAGTACAAAAACCAAAGTCAATGGAAAATCAAACCGTCAAAAACCCATATTATTCTAGAACAGATAAAACGAAACTGAATGTTTCTAATGCAGAATGGAAAAAAATTCTTCCTACAGATTTATATTATGTAGCGAGAGAAGCAGATACGGAGCGTCCTTTTACTGGCAAATACAATGATTTTGACGAATTAGGGGAGTATTATTGTGCGGTTTGCGGCAATCATTTATTCAGAAGTTCTTCTAAGTTTGCATCTACTTGTGGCTGGCCAAGTTTCTTCGAAGCAGATAAAGAAGGCGTTTCTTACAAGAGAGATTCTTCTCACGGCATGGAAAGAATAGAAGTGCTTTGCAAGCGTTGTGATTCGCATCTCGGTCACGTTTTTAATGACGGTCCAGAACCTACAGGAATGCGTTATTGTATGAACTCTGTAAGTCTAGATTTTCAGAGAGATTCTGATAAAAAGTAGCATTTCTATAATTTCCAATCTCTATATATTATGTTAAATAGAGTTAAATAAAAGTTAATTAATTTTAATTTAACGTATTGGCTTTTAGTGTTTTGTATTTTTGCCCGACTAAAAATACCAAACCCCGAAATTGATGAAGAAATTATTAATAGTATTGACAGCAATATTGATTATTGCCATGTCATTTTACAAAAAACCAAACTCAGAAGTTAATTCTAAAAAACCCTTATCAACTAAAGTTGAAAATAATTCTGTTAAAACAACAGAACTTAGTGAAGCTGAAACTTTATACAATGCTATAGAATTCAACAACTCCAATAAACTTGAATTAGATGTTTTTGAAAAAGCAGTTATAGGTTTCAATAATTTAAAAAAAGCAGGGAAAATAGATGAAGACAGTCATCTTTTAACTGTTTGTGACTTTTCACTTTCGTCTACTCAAAAAAGACTTTGGGTAATAGATTTAAATGATAAAAAAATATTGTTTAATTCTCTGGTAGCGCACGGAAAAAACACGGGTGAAGAATTTGCCAGAAAATTTTCGAATACAGAAAGCTCTCTTCAAAGTAGCCTTGGTTTTTACGTTACAGAGTCTACTTATAACGGAAGTAATGGTTTTTCACTAAAGCTTCACGGAATGGATAAAGGCTTTAATGACCGAGCTTTACATCGTGCAATAGTGATGCATGGAGCAGATTACGTGAGTGAAGATTTTATAAAAACTCAGCGTAGAATTGGTAGAAGTTGGGGTTGCCCAGCTGTTCCGACAGCATTAGCAAAACCAATTATCAATACGATTAAAGATAAAAACGTAATATTTATTTATTATCCAGACGAAAATTATCTTTCATCTTCAGTGTGGCTAAATGCTTAATAATTGATATAAAAGAAAAAGGATTTCAAAATTTTGAAATCCTTTTTTATTTGTTTAAAAATTTACATCAAATCCCACATAAAAATTGGCAGGCATGATGGGCGCATAAACCATTCCTCCGTCAAAATAATTCCCGAAAGGATTTTGTGCATCTACAATCGGATTTTTTTGTCGAGTTCCAGTCAGGTTTTCGCCACCGAAATACGCTCTGATGTTTTTATTGAAATTGTGAGCAATTTGAGCGTTCCAAGTCATATAAGCATCAGAAAATTCTGGTAACTGTAAATGGGTTGGATTAGAAGCGGTATTCGGAATTCTCTGTTTCCCTACGTATTGAACGGTTGTATCAAAGGTCCAAAAAGCATCTTTTCCTTCTTTTTTAGTGCTATAAGCTGCATTAAAAAATCCCCTGTTTTTCGCCATGAAAGGAATTTCTTTTCTTCCGCTAGCAAAATCTGCTTGTACATCATAATACTTGTACGCTACTCTGAAATCTAGATTTTTTGCCACGCTAAAGTCTAATTGTGTTTGAAGTGAATTGGCAAATGATTTTCCGTCTAAATTATAGAAAACGATTTTCTGTGGATTTTCTAAATCTACTAAAACTTGATTTTGGAAATCTGTTCTGAAGAAATCTGTAATCCAACTTGCTTTTTTGCCAAAAAGTTTGAAATCTTGTTGTAGGCTTGCTCCATAATTCCAAGCGATTTCTGGTTTTAGACCGTATGTTTTCCCTCCGTTTTGTGAAATTTCTACACTTCTGTTTGATGCAAAAAACTGTTGGTTTTCTGCAAAAATATTGGCTGTTCTAAAGCCTTTTCCAGCAGAAAGTCTCAAAATGGTTTTTGGCGAAAAGTCATATTTGAAATTAATTCTCGGCGTGAATTGAGTTCCTGCTAAATTGTGAAAATCTACACGCGAACCCGCTACCAAAGTGTATTTAAGCCCTGTTAAAGTATATTCAAAAAACAACCCAGGAACGGTTTCTGTTCTTTGGAAATTTTGAGCTAAATAATCTTCATTATAATCATCATATAAAAAACTTGCTCCAGTTTTATATTTATGATTGGTATTCCCAAAAATAGATTCAAAAATTAAGTTAGAATAATAGGTTTTCTGTTCTCCAAAATAATTTCTAAGACCAAAAAAGCTGTTTTGTTTATGATACGTAAATTGGTTCATCAAACCGATGCTTTGGTAAGGTTTTCCTTTGAAAATATAACCGGTCTTGTTCCAAACTTGAAAACGATTGATGTCAATATTTACGCCATATTTATTCTGTGAAATTTGCGGGAGTTTTTCATCAAAACCAACTTGTCCTGCAATTCTTTTGTCTACTAAATATTGAATCCCAAAATGTGAACCAAAACCGGAGTTTTCTAAATCATTGTAATCCAATAAATAGGCTGCATTGATTTGATTTCCTTTTGGTCTGTCAAGGAAGGTGTCATTGTTATCATCCATTTCGCCCACGGTTGCATTTCCGTGCAGTAAAATAGATTGTCCCCATTTTTCATTTAGTTTAGAAGTAGAAACAATGTTCGCTTCGTATCTTCCATTAAAATCTGCAAAAAGATTCACAGAATTTTCTGGTTCTTTATTGAATTTTACAAATTCTGTATTGATTTGTCCTGTAATGCTTTCGTAACCATTTACTACGGTGCTTCCTCCTTTTGTTAATTGAATTCCTGAAATCCAACGACCGGGAATGAAGTTTAAACCATAGGCAGAAGCCAATCCTCTGATTTCTGGTAAAAGTTCTTTGGTGAGAGCGGTGTATTTTTGGTCTAAACCAAGCATTTTCAATTGTTTGGTTCCAGTAATAGCGTTAGAAAAAGAAACGTCTACTGTTGCATTGGTTTCAAAACTTTCAGAAAGATTACAACACGCTGCTTTCAATAATTCTTTTGAATTAATATTGAAAACCAAACCCGCTTCTTTTTTATTGAGAGTAGTTGCTTCTTGATATTTGGTAAGTTTTACACCTTCTATGGTTTTCTCTTTTTCGGTGTGTTGAGAATGGTCTTCAGTATGTTCTTCGGAATGACTTTCAGAAGATTCTGTATGTTCAGAATTTTTAGCAGCGATAGCCTCTTCGAAACTAGCGGCTCTATCATAATGACAGCATTCTGGTAAAGCAGTGTATGTATCTTCGTCTGTTTTATATTTTTCGTTGTCGTGGCCTACATCTGCAATGTTTTTCAGAAGTTTATCCAAAGAAATTTTAGAAATGTCAAATTCCACTTCTAAGGTTTGTGTTTCTGGCGACCAAGTTGCGGTTTTGGCACCAGATTTTAGTGCCGTTTTTTCTATTCTAGCTTTACACATTCCACATTCACCTTTTACTAAAGCTTTTTCTTTGGTGATTTGTGAAAAGGTAATTTGAAATACGAATAAAAGGAGTAAAGTCAGAAGACTTTTCTGTATATTTTTCATTTTTAATAAGTTAAATAAATTTTGTTGAAATAATTTTTCAGAATAAGCCACAGTTATGGCTGTAAAATTTTATTTAACCTATTTTAGGCGGTTGCCATATCGCAATAGAAAGTTGAGATAAATAAGGGGCTAAGTAGAAATTTTCTACCTTATTAGAAATAGCGTGCGAAGAAATTTCGCCCAAAGATTTATCCGTTTCTTCGCCAATGAACACTACGCTTAGTGAACAAGAGTTACATTTTGCACAATTGCTATTGCATGATTGTGATTTTTGGGAAGTGTCATGACACGGAGCCGATTTTTTCGATGAACTACAGCAGTCTTTATCTGATTTTTCTGTAGTGCAACAAGCTGTTTCTGTATTTTGGGCAAAGAGCATTTGATTAGGAACGATAAACATTCCCAATGCGAAAATCATTACAATTATTTTTAAATGCTTTGCCATTTCAGGAGCAAAATTATAAAAAAAAACTTTGCCAAAATACATTTGTTGAGTTTTTGACAAAGTTTAACTTTTTTGTGATTAATTTTTTTCCAGTGGATTATTGTTGGCTTTCGCTTCTTCTTTCAGCCTTTCTTCCATCATTTTTCTTCTCTCAGCTTCATTTTGTGGATTTTGGTTTCCTCCCATTCTCATCCCGAAACCGCCACCGCCGCCTTGATTTTGGAAAAATGACATTGGGTCTTTAGAAAATTTTTCTTGCTGTTTTAAGAATTCGCTTCTTTTCACTTTAATATTATTGCCAAATCTACTTTCGAAGTCAGGGAGTTCAGCAATTTTTTTGGTTTCTTTTAAGTCAAAAGAATAATCTCCATTTTCGTCTTCTATTTTTACGATTAATCCTGGCAGTCCAGAAAATTTATAAGGCCCATCTATAAAAGGAAGGTCTTGTGTAAACCAAGCAAACCATTTTCTACCCGCAAAAGTAGTTTCTGCTTTTTGAGTTTCGTATTCACCGATTTTTACGGTTTCGGGTAAGATTTTCCAATTAAATGTTCTGTCTTCATCATACCAATATTGGTCTCTAGCGATTCTGTCTTTGTAAGTAATGGTTTTGGTAGCGTGATTTTTTTCGATGGAATAATTGATAGCAGTTCTGAATTGCTCCATAGAATTTCTGTCAAAATTGAAATTTCTGGTTTCCATCGCTTTACGAATGGTAGAATCTCTTTTCATTCTTTTTTCGCCATAGAAAATAGATTTTTCTTTAGAGATATCTAAGTATGCATTTTCTATTTTAGGAGCTGCGGTAGAATCTGTCTTCATAGAAACTTGATATACAAAACGAGTATTTTGTGAAAAACTGAGTGCTGAAATGAGTCCTAAAAATAATATTCCTATTTTTTTCATGTATAAATTTTCTTTTTTGATGATAAAATTTTCCCAAAGTTAAAATTTATCTATGAAATTCATAGACAAATATTTCGCAACAAATTTGATATTGATTTGAAATGTAGTATTTTTGCAATCTAAAATCATTCTAAATAAAAATAATGATTAAAGTATCAGATTTAGCAAAAGAAAAAGCATCTCAATTAATGAAAGAAGATGGCTTCAACCCAGAAACTGACTATATTAGAGTTGGGGTAAAGAGTGGAGGCTGTTCTGGATTAGAGTATGTTTTGAAGTTCGACAAAGAAAAAACAGAAGCTGACCAAGTTTTTGAAGACAATGGGGTAAAGATTATTGTAGATAAAAAATCATTCTTATACCTTGTTGGGACCACTTTAGAATATTCTGGTGGTTTGAATGGAAAGGGTTTCGTTTTTAATAATCCAAACGCTGCAAGAACTTGTGGCTGTGGGGAATCATTTAGTTTATAAGTATGGCAAAATATACAGAAGATGATTTGAGGGAAGACCTCAAAACCAAAGAATACGAAGCTGGTTTTTATACAGATATTGAGTACGAAGATTTTCCAACGGGATTGTCTGAAGAAATTGTGCGCATGATATCTGCAAAGAAAAATGAGCCAAGTTGGATGACCGAATGGCGTTTAGAATCTTTCAGGATTTGGCAAAAAATGGAAGAGCCAGATTGGGCAAATATTCAATATGAAAAACCAAATTTTCAGGCGATTAAATATTACGCTGCTCCAAAAGTAAAACCAGAATTGGAAAGCTTAGACGAGGTAGACCCAGAATTACTGAAAACTTTCGAAAAGTTGGGAATCAATATCGAAGAACAAAAGCGTTTAGCTGGAGTTGCAGTAGATATTGTAATGGATTCGGTTTCTGTGAAAACTACTTTTCAAGCAACTTTGAAAGAAAAAGGAATTATTTTCTGCTCTATTTCTGAAGCGATTAAAGAGTATCCTGAGTTGGTTCAAAAATATATTGGTAAAGTCGTTCCTAGAGGTGATAATTTCTATGCAGCTTTAAATTCTGCTGTTTTTTCAGACGGAAGTTTCTGCTACATTCCAAAAGGTGTAAAATGTCCGATGGAACTTTCTACTTATTTCAGAATTAATCAGGCAGGAACTGGTCAGTTTGAGAGAACTTTGGTAATTGCCGATGAAGGAAGTTACGTTTCTTATCTGGAAGGTTGTACCGCTCCAGCAAGAGATGAAAACCAATTGCATGCTGCAGTGGTAGAATTAATCGCGATGGACAATGCAGAAATTAAATATTCTACCGTACAAAACTGGTTCCCAGGAGACGAAAATGGAAAAGGTGGAGTTTATAACTTTGTAACGAAGAGAGGTTTATGCGAGAAAAATGCTAAAATTTCTTGGACTCAAGTAGAAACAGGCTCTGCCGTAACGTGGAAATATCCTTCTTGTATTTTGAAAGGTGATAATTCTGTGGGCGAATTTTATTCGATAGCAGTGACTAATAATCACCAATATGCAGATACAGGAACCAAGATGATTCACATTGGTAAAAACACCAAATCTACGATTATTTCTAAAGGCATTTCGGCAGGAAAATCGAACAACTCTTATCGTGGTTTGGTTAAAGTAATGCCTTCTGCTAAAGGTGCGAGAAACTTCTCTCAGTGTGATTCTCTTTTAATGGGAAATGAATGTGGGGCGCACACTTTTCCATACATCGAAATCAAAGATCCTTCTGCACAGTTAGAACACGAAGCTACGACTTCTAAAATTGGTGAAGACCAAATTTTCTACTGTAACCAAAGAGGTATCGATACAGAAAAGGCAATTGCACTAATTGTAAATGGTTTCAGTAAAGAAGTTCTAAATAAATTGCCAATGGAATTTGCGATTGAAGCACAGAAATTATTAGAAATTTCATTAGAAGGTTCTGTAGGATAATTTTTAAATAAGAAAATATACAAAATGTTAAAAATAAATAACTTACACGCCAAAATTGAAGACGGCGTAGAAATTCTGAAAGGAATTAATTTAGAAATAAAACCAGGCGAAGTTCATGCAATTATGGGTCCGAATGGTGCTGGTAAATCTACCCTTTCTTCTGTAATTGCAGGAAAAGAAGATTACGAAGTAACCGATGGAGAAATTCTTTTCGAAGGAGAAAATATCATAGAAGACGCTCCTGAAGAAAGAGCGCACAAAGGAATTTTCCTTTCTTTCCAATATCCAGTTGAAATTCCGGGAGTTACGGTGACTAATTTCATCAAAGCAGCACTTAACGAAACCAGAAAAGCAAATGGTTTAGAGGATATGCCTGCTAAAGAAATGTTGGCCTTAGTTCGTGAAAAATCAGAATTATTAGGAATCAAAAAAGACTTCCTTTCTCGTTCGCTTAATGAAGGTTTCTCTGGTGGTGAAAAGAAAAGAAATGAAATCTTCCAAATGATGATGCTTAATCCTAAATTGGCTATTCTAGACGAAACAGATTCAGGTTTGGATATTGACGCGTTAAGAATCGTAGCTGATGGTGTAAATGCTTTCAAAAATGAAGGAAATGCAGTGCTGTTAATTACTCACTACCAAAGATTATTAAACTACATTCAGCCAGATTTTGTACACGTTTTAGCAGATGGTAAAATCATTAAAACGGGGGATAAATCTTTGGCATTAGAACTCGAAGAAAAAGGATACGATTGGCTCGTAAAATAATGAAAATTGTAAATTAAAATGAGTTTATTCGAACAAGTAGAACTTCAAAAACCTTCACTTTCTGGGAGCAAACTTCAGGCTTTAGAACAATTCTTGAGCAAAGGTTTTCCGACCAAAAAAGACGAAGAATATAAATATACCCATCTGAAGGAAATTGTAGAAAAAGATTACAATTTTTCTGCTTCAGAGCACCATTCTATTAGCAAAAAACAATTAGACGAGCTTCACTTAGGTGAAGAACATTTTGATTGGATTGTTTTTGTGAATGGAAAATTACATAAAGAATTATCTAATATTTCTGTAGAAAATGCGGAGTTTTTAACATTGAATTATGCACTTTCTCATGAATCTTATTCAGCAATTATTAAAAATCATTTGAATACAATTGCTAATCAAGATTTAGCTTTTTGTAATTTAAATGAAGCACTTCATGAAAATGGTTTCTTCCTTCACGTTCCGAAAAATGTGGTGATAGAAAAGCCAATTCATGTGTTCTATCTTTCTCAAAGTCAGGAACAGAACACTTTTTATAATACTAGAAATTTATTAGTAGTAGAAGAAGGTGCGAAAGTAGAAGTGATAGAGTCTCATCATAATTTTGATGAAACTTACGTGTTTACCAATTCTGTAACCGAAATTTTTGCAGGTAAAAATGCAAAAGCAGATTGGCATAAATTACAGAATGATAGTGATACTTCTTATTTGGTAGATCACACTTTTGCAAAGCAAGAAAGAGATTCTTTGGCAACCGTAAATACATTTTCTTTCGGTGGAAAATTGGTGAGAAATAATCTAGATTTCATTCATAACGGAGAAAACATCAACTCGTTTATGAACGGAATTACCATTATCGGTGGAGAGCAGTTGGTAGATCATCACACAGCGGTTCATCACAACCAACCGAATTGTGAATCTTATCAGAATTACAAAGGTGTTTTCAAAGATAAAGCTCACGGGGTTTTTAACGGGAAAGTTTTTGTAGATAAAATTGCTCAAAAGACCAATGCTTATCAGCAAAATAATAATATTTTGTTAGACGAAGGCGCTACAATTGATACTAAACCTCAGTTAGAAATTTTTGCAGATGATGTAAAATGTTCTCACGGTTGTACAGTTGGTCAGCTGAATGAAGATGCTCTATTTTATCTAAGAGCAAGAGGAATTTCTAAAAAAGAAGCGCAGGCTTTATTATTGTACGCTTTTGCAAATGATGCGATGCAAAATATTGATATTGAGCCTTTAAAGTTGAAAATTTCTAAACTTTTAGCAGAAAAATTAGAAGTAGAGATTGCTTTTGAGGATCTTGATTAGAAATTTATATTTCTGACTTATTTTCAAAAATCTTATAATTAAAAAACCAGAGGAAAAAACTGAAATTTCAGGCTTTCCTCTGGCGGATAATTAATTGGATTTTAAAGATTATTTAAGGTAGTTTTCTACTAGTGCTACCCAATATCTAGCTCCAATTGGCAGCAACTCTTGATTAAAGATATATTTAGGATGGTGTACCATATAGCTATCACCATTTCCTACCATACAGTAAGTTCCTTGTTTTTTCTCTAACATAAATGCGAAATCTTCACTTCCCATGTAAGGATGAGCGTCTGTATAAACGTTTTCTTCGCCAAAAGTTTCTTTGGCAACGTTAGAAGCCCAGTGCGTTTCTTCGTCAGAGTTTACAAGAACAGTTCCAGGAATTCCTTCGCGAATTTCATAACCACAGTTAAACGCTTCAGCTTGTGCTTTGGTAATTTTTCTAATTTTATCTAGCACCATTACACGATCTTCAGGATCCATATTTCTAATACTTAAACGGAGAATGGCAGTCTGTGGAACGGCATTTCCTGCGATTCCTGATTGGAAAGCTCCTACATTTACTACAGAAGTATGCCATGGAGAAAGATTTCTAGAAACGATAGTCTGAAGCGCCATTACTAAAGATGATCCGCAAACAATTGGGTCAATTCCTAATTCTGGCATAGAACCGTGGCTTCCTTTACCGGTTAATTCTATTTCCCAGTTGTCTACTGCAGCCATAAATTTCCCAGTATTGAAATAGAATTTTCCAAATTCTAATCCTGGCATATTATGCATTCCGTAAACAGAATCTACAGGGAATTTTTCGAAAAGACCATCTGCAATCATTGCAGGAGCTCCTTCCATTGTTTCTTCTCCCGGTTGGAAGAATAAACGAACGGTTCCGTTAAAATTCTTGGTTTCTGCTAAATATTTTGCAGCGCCCAAAAGCATAGTGGTGTGAGCATCATGACCGCAAAGGTGTGATTTGCCTTCTACTTTACTTTTATAAGATAAATCATTGTCTTCTACGATTGGTAGGGCGTCAAAATCTGCTCTTAGACCGATGGTTTTAGGACTGTCGCCAACCTTAAGAGATGCTACAATACCTGTTTTACCTACGCCTTCTACTATTTCCCAGTCACCAATTTCTTTCAGTTTTTCTACAATAAATTTTGCAGTTTCAGTTTCGCACATTGCCAATTCTGGCATTTGGTGCATATGATTCATCCATGATACTAGAGTATCTTTGGTGGTTTGTATTTTATCGAGAACTTCAGTGCTCATAACTTTATATTTTTACTTTATTAGATTTTAATTTTCAAACTACTATTCACCTTTTTTACCTTTAGGAACGGTCATCGAAATTGATATAATGGCCATAATTACCATAGCTAGGTTTACTCCTAAAGCAATCATAGCTGCTTCTCTGATGACTACATTGTCTTGTCTTCCTACAAAATCTACCATACCTGTTAACCATTCTATTGGGCTTCCAACTCCACTTAATGCTGTGAAGATACTTGCAGAAATAGCTACGCCTAATGCTCCACCTAGAGAAGAAGCCATTTTGTAAATTCCAGCTCCTGTTCCAGCTTGGTCTGCAGGAAGGTTAGAAAGCGCTGCGTCTGTAGAAGGTGTTGCATAAAAAGCTAAACCTAATCCAAAAAGAGTGTACGCTACAATAGCTAATATTTTATAAGTTCCGATTAAGGTATTGGTAAACATTAATAGAATGATTGATAATCCCACGATTAATGAACCCCAAATCATTGGTTTTCTTGCACCGAATTTTTGTAATAATTTTTCACCCACTCTAATGAAAGCTACAATTGCGATTGCGTATCCTAAAGTTAGCATTCCAGATTCTTGTGAAGTAAGACCTCCACCTACTTGAACTAAACCAAGAGATACAATTAAGATACCAGCAGTAGCATTTAGTAAGAAGTTAGAAATAGTAGCACCCGTGAAAATAGAATTTTTGAATAATTTAAAATCAACGAATGCGCTAGCGTTTTTAGATTCTAATCTGTAGAAAATAAATCCGAAAACTAAGAATGATGCTATAAGTCCTAAAGAAATTGGGCTAGACCAACCGAATGTACTTCCTTTAGTTAAGAAAAGCATTAAACCGATGATAGAAAACATGAAAGTGATAACACCAGCAAGGTCAAATTTATAATCAGCTTTTACTTCACCTTTACTTTCTGGAGTTCCTTTTACCATAAAGAAACCAATGATAGAAACTAATACGGTAGCCCAGAAAATGTATCTCCAACCAAAGTTAGAGGCTACTAATCCACCAAAAAGTGCACAAAATCCTGAACCTCCCCAAGAACCAATTGACCATAAACTAATTGCTCTTTGTCTACCAGCTCCGTCCCAATATGCTTTTACTAAAGCTAAACTTGCAGGCATTAATGAAGCGCCAGAAAGTCCCTGGAAAATTCTACCCAACATTAATACTGGAGTAGATAAAGCTCCTGTAGGAGTTAAAGCTACAAGTGCTGAACCTATAATACTGAATATAAAACCAATCTGTACCATTTTTACACGGCCTACTCTGTCTGCCAAACCTCCTAGTACCACAATAAAAATACCAGAGAATAACGAGGTAATAGAAACCGCAATATTCATCATATTTTGTTCCATTCCTAAATCTTTAGCCATTCCCACATTTATATTTAATGTAGTTTGTGCGAATAGCCAGAAAGCTAAAACCCCAAGAATTATACCGTATAGTAAACGATCATTACCTTGAAAAGTCTGAGTTGCTGCTGTTGTTTTCATAACGTTCTTTTTTTATTTTTTCTTGATTTATTTTTTTACTCTAATAGAGTCCTCTTAAAGTTACTACTTTATTTTAAATTTAAATTAACGGTGCATCCTGCAATAAAATGCTGTGTTTTAGCGATAGGATTGTGTGCTACTTTTATGAATACAGGAAACGGAACGTTCTTGTTAATCACAAAATTGTATTGCACTTTTCCTTCTAGATTGGTTATTCCTGCTTCTTTAGCATATAAACCTTTCCATGGAGTGCCTCCTACATAACCGTCAACTTGTAATTTGTTTAACTTAAAACCAGAAGAGATTTCTGCATAGCTGGAATAATTTCTATTTCCATCAGCATTGGGGTCTTTTCCTAAGAATACGGTAGCCCATTTTAATTGAACAGGAAAATCTTTGAAACGATATACCATATAGTAATCCACAAAATGTTTAGAAGTGTAAAGGTCAAAATCCAAAGGTTTTGAATCCCAGAAATGTGTACCAGGAGAATAAATATCTTGTACAGCTACCGAAAACTCTGGAGTTACTCTGTAAATTACAAAAGGCATTATTGTTTTGTAAATATTATCAAATGAAGCTCCTGCAAAAACCCCAAAAGTCCAGTTCTGATGAGTGAAAGTTACTTGAGGTTCTAGAGATGGTGCTTTTCCAAATAAGCCACCACGTCCTATTCCTCTCCAATAATGCTGAGTTACATAGGTAGCGCTTAAATTTATTTTCCAAGGGTGAGGATGAGGAACCACTACAGAATCTTTATGCTCGAATGCTACGGTTTGCTGTGTGAAGCCAAAACTGCTGATTAAAACGAAAAGCAGTAAAGAGAGATTTTTTTTCATTTTTACAATTATAATTTAATTAAAATAGATTAGCACTTATCTGCACTCTAGCAATTTTTTGAGAAGGATTCCAAAACGCTACTCCAGTTACAGGGAATTGCCAATTAGATACTTTCACTTTGCGAACAGCCATGAATCCTACGTTTACTACATTAAAATTCCCTTTGCCATTTCCGTATCCCATAGAGTTGCCTTGGAATGACATTCCTATTCCTAATAATGGGCCAAAACGCATTTTAGGAGTGGTAATCATTCTATACAAACCTTCAATATAAGTGGAATAAAGTCTAGTTTTTTTGCCAAAAGCATCAGTTTCGAAATCATTCCCATATAATGCGATATCACTTTGAAGACGAAGTGGAAACTGGTCTCCGAAATAATAAATCATTTCTAAATCTATATAATGTTTAGTAGAGTATTGGTTATAATCAAAAATATTGGGGTTGATTTGGTTTTTCATAGGAAACTGGTCCCAGATTCCCAAAGAAAATTTTGGAGTTACTTGATAAGTAATAAAATAGTCTATTTCTTTATAATGCACGCCAGAAGTCTCATTAGAAATAGCACTAGCACCCCAAATTCCCATTTGCCATTTTTTATTTTTGTCTAGATTTACCTTTAGCGTTCCAGTAATCGTTGGGCGGTCAGAAGAAGCATTTCCTCTCCATCTGTGCATACTTTCTATTCTTGCATTTAATTCTACAATATTTTGATTAGGAATTATAGAATCTTTTTCCAATTTAGGATTTACAGATTCTTGCCCCATTAATGAATTACTGAAGAAAAGGATAAAAATTAATAAAGAGGGAAAAAGTTTCATTTTTTTAAATTGTAGTATTTAATCTTTTTATGGAGAAAAACAATTATTAATTTCGCAATTAATTATGTGTTTCTTTCACGATGTAAAATTACTGCGTTTTAAAACCAGCTTAAAAAAAAGTTACGAAAACGATGTAGTAGATTATTTTGGAAGAAAGAAATGACCTCTTTGTTAATAAACATTCAATGAAAGAAACCTTTCGTAATGGGGCGTGTAATTAGATTGGTAAAAGCACACAAAATGAAAAATCTCTTCATTTTTAAAAATCAAGAAATTCGCAAGAATAAATGAAAACATGACATTCGTCATGTTTTAAAATTCTGAAAAATCGAGACACAGTAATTATGCAGATAATTTTAAAATGTATAAATTAGATTTTAATAAATTTTTAAAACTAAAATCATGATAAATTCCATTCCAATTGAGAGAGTTTTATTTTTAGACATAGAAACTGTCCCTAATGCTTCTGCTTGGGAAGAACTTTCTGAAACCGAAAAAAAACTATGGGACAAAAAAACATCTAACCAAAGAAAAGAAGACTTTACTGCCGAAGAATTTTATAGAGAAAGAGCTGGAATCATGGCAGAGTTCGGGAAAATCATCTGTATTTCTATAGGAATGCTCGAGAAGAACGGCTCTCTATTAATCAAAAGTTTTTTTGATGAAGACGAAAAAAAACTGCTCGAAGAATTTGGAGAAATTTTCAATAAACCTCAATTAAGAGACGTTATTCTTTGTGCTCATAATGGTAAAGAGTTTGATTTTCCTTGGATTGCCAGACGTTTTCTCATTAATGGTATGCAACCGCCGCTTCCTTTTCAATTGTATGGGAAAAAACCTTGGGAAATTCCTCATTTAGACACCATGGAATTATGGAAGTTTGGAGACTATAAAAGCTATGTTTCATTAGAATTATTAGCGCATGTTTTTAATATTCCTACTCCAAAAGATGACATAGATGGCTCAATGGTTTCATCTATTTATTACATAGAGAAAGATTTATTTAGAATAGTTAAATATTGTGAAAAAGATGTCTTAACTTTGGCAAATGTTTTCAGACGTATGCGTCAGGAAGATTTATTGAAAAGATATAACGATTAAATTTTGCCAAAAAACTTTGGCTGTGTTTAAAAATTATGAAATATACAGACGAACAAATTGCAGTTATAGGAGAAAATATCATTAAAGCATTAAAAACCGTTTTCGATCCAGAAATCCCTGTAGATATCTACGAATTGGGATTAGTGTATGATGTGCAAATTTCAGAAGATGGAGATGTAAAAGTAGTAATGACTCTTACTACGCCTAACTGTCCTGTAGCCGAATCTCTACCTCAAGAGGTAAAAGAAAAAGTAGCAGGAGTAGAAAATGTAAAATCTGTAGACTTAGAGCTTACTTTTGAGCCAAGTTGGAACAAAGACATGATGAGTGAAGAAGCAAAATTTGAATTGGGAATACTTTTTTAATCTCCGTTCATTTCACAGATAAAAATTAAAAACACCAAGTAATTGGTGTTTTTTTATGGTTTAAATTTAAAAATATTTAGACTTCTTTCGCGGTTTCCTTTCCTTCTCTTCGGCTCCACTCACTCCATGAACCCACGTATAAATTCGGGATGGGGAATCCTGCATAATCCAAAGCCAAAATCGTATGACAAGCAGTAACTCCAGAACCACAGTGAATGATTAATTTTTCTGGCTGGTGAAATAATAAGTTTTGATATTTTTCTTTCAAAATTTCAGGTGATAAAAACGCTCCATTTTCGTCTAAATTTTCAGAAAAAGGAATGTTAATCGCACCAGGAATATGTCCTGCTACTAAATCTATCGGTTCGCTTTCTCCACGGTATCTGTAAGCATCTCTTACATCTATGACGGTAGCAGAATTTTCGGCAATTTCTTTTTCTACCTCTTCTAAAGTTGAGGTTGGCCAACTCCAGTTTTCTTTCAAGATAAAAGAAGTTTTTTCAAAAAATTCTTCTCCAGATTTTAAAGGAATCCCTGCCTTTTCTGCTGTTTGAAATCCACCACTTAAAACATGGACTTTTTCAATTCCAAAAGATTTTAACATCCACCAACAACGAGCCGCTGCATTTGCGCCATTAGAAGTGTCATAAACCACAATGTAAGAATCCTCCGAAATCCCTAAATTTTGTAAAGTTTCTGCAAATTCTGAAATCTTTGGCAAAGGATGCCTTCCTCCGAAAGCGGCATCTTCGCCAATTTCTGCTAAATCTTTGTCAAGGTCGATAAACCTAGCACCTTTGATGTGATTTTGTAGATAATTTTCACGAGCGTCTTTTCCCGTTCTAGCATCAAGAATCACTAAGTTTTCTTGATTGAAAATTTCTGAAAGTTCGGATACGGTGATAATGGGTTTCATTGAAAGAATATTATATATGAAATTAAGAAAATGTGTATTAATAGTAGTAAACTTGGAATTAATATTGACAGTTTTTTATTGCCTCTTTTTTTGAAGAAATTATAGGTTGATATTATTACTATCACTGGAATTACAAACACAGAGAAGATAACAATGATGAAAGTAACTAAGCCTAAACTTGCTAAAACTGGACTTTCTTCAAAGGCTTCTATCATTATATTTTATTTAAAACTTAAAAATATCTTTTGCTCTATTCCAAGCTGCTTCAAAATTAAGAAGGTTCAGTTTATGGTCTATTTTTTCAGTTGCCATAAAATTAATGACTTGTTCCGTTGGCATATTTCCTACCAAATCATCTTTTGCATAAGGACAACCGCCAATTCCTTTAATCGCAGAATCAAATCTTCTGCAACCTTTATCATAAGCCGCTTTAAGTTTTACGTATGAATCTTCGTATTTGTTGTGAAAATGCGCTCCGAAATGAATATCAGGAAACTGTGTAGGAATTTTTTCAAACAATTGCGAAATTCGCTCTACGTTACCAGTTCCTGTAGTGTCTGAAAGCAATATATTTTTGATGCCAATTTCTGCAAATCTTTTTGCCCAAAATTCTACATCTTGCCATTTCCAGATTTCACCATAAGGATTTCCGAAAGCCATAGAAAAATAAAGGTTTAATTCTCTGTTTTCAGATTGTACCAACTCCCAGATTTTCACAATTTCTTCATACGCTTCTTCTTGGTTTTTATTGGTATTTCTGTACTGAAACGTTTCAGAAATAGAAAAAGGAAAGCCTAAAATATCAACGTTTTCATGCTTCAAGGCTCGTTCTGCACCAGAAACATTGGCTACAATGACAGAAATTTTGGTATTGTTTTTTTTATGGATTTCTGGGATTACGTCTTTAGTATCTGCCATTTGAGGAATGGCTTTTGGCGACACGAAACTTCCACAATCGAGTACATCAAAGCCTACTTCCATCAATGCATTAATGTAATCAATCTTTTTTTGAGTGGGAATAAATTCTCCCCAACCCTGCATGGCGTCTCGTGGACATTCAGTTAAAAACATTTCTAATTTTTAGATTTTATTTCTTGCCTAAAAATACGATTTTTTACGGATTTCAAAAATTTACGAATATCTCTAAAAAACTTCCAGCTTCCTTCTTCCAGCATCCAAACAAATGAAGTAAATTTGTAAGAAATAAAAATAAAGAAATGCAGACAATAGAATTCAATCACGAATGGAAAATGCGTCTTCTGAACCGTTTCCTGACTTATGTTAAAATATATTCAACTAGCGATGCAGAAAGTGAAACCACGCCTTCTTCTCCACAGCAATGGGACATCGCGAAATATATTTTTCAGGAATTACAAGATTTAGGACTTTCTGATGTTTCTATGGACGAAAATGGTTACATCATGGCGTATGTTCCTTCTAATATTTCAGAAAATGAGCCAACGGTAGGTTTTATCGCGCATTATGATACTTCACCAGATTTTAACGGGAAAGATGTAAATCCACAAATTTGGGAAGATTATAACGGTGGAGATTTGGTGCTCAACAAAGAAACAGGTTTCACGCTTTCTTCTGAAAAGTTCCCAAGTTTGAAAAAATATGTAGGAAAAACATTGATTACTACAGACGGAACTTCGCTTCTTGGGGCTGATGATAAAGCGGGCGTTGCAGAAATTGTAACTGCTGCAGAATATCTTTTGGCGCATCCAGATATTAAAAACGGAAGAATTGCGATTGGTTTTACACCAGACGAAGAAATCGGACGAGGTGCACACAAATTTGATGTAGCAAAATTCGGGGCAGAATATGCTTATACAATGGACGGAAGTGAAGTGGGCGAATTAGAATACGAAAACTTCAATGCAGCAGGAGCAGTGGTGAAAATCAACGGACTTTCTGTGCATCCAGGTTATGCTTTTGGTCAAATGAAAAATGCAGGACTTCTCGCAGCAGAATTTGCACAGATGTTACCTGCTAATGAAACACCAGCTACCACCAAAGGGTTTGAAGGGTTTTATCATTTAATGGAAATTAAAGGTGATGTTTCTGAAGCTAAATTGCAATACATCATCAGAGACCACGATGCTGATAAATTTGAAAATCGTAAAAAATTCATCACCGAAAAAGTAGCAGAATTTAATGTAAAACACGGTGAAAATACTGCCGAAATAGAAATTAAAGAGCAGTACCGTAACATGAAACAGCAATTTGAAGGCAAAATGCACATTGTAGAAATTGCAGAACAAGCGATGAAAGACGCCAACATAGAACCGAAAATTAAAGCAATTAGAGGTGGAACTGATGGTGCGCAATTGTCTTACATGGGATTGCCTTGCCCAAATATTTTTGCAGGTGGAGAAAACTTCCACGGGCCGTATGAATATGTGGCGCTAGAATCTATGGAAAAGGCTGTGAAAGTAATTGTGAATATCGCAAAAGCGAAGAAATAGTTTTTTTAAGGAAAAAATGAGGCGCAAAGAATTTTCTTTGCGCTTTTTTATTATAAATGAGGAAGTTACAAGAAATTTAAAACTCTGTTAATCACCAATTAATACTGCCAGATTAATTTTACAAAAACTATTTATGGCAAAACAAAAACGCGAAGTAGAAGTAGTAGTTTTATCTGATATACATTTGGGAACGTATGGTTGTCATGCTAAAGAATTGGTGGCTTATCTCAAAAGTGTTTCTCCGAAAGTGTTAATTCTCAATGGTGATGTTATCGACGGTTGGGCTTTTTCTAAAAGGTATTTCCCAAATTCTCACATGGCAGTTTTGAGTGAGTTTTTCAAAATGATGAAAAAAGGAACTCAGGTGATTTACATTACAGGAAATCATGATGAATTCTTAAGAAAATACACTGATTTATCGATGGGAAATCTTTTTCTTACCGATAAATATTTATTAGAAATTGAAGGCAAAAAACATTGGATTTTTCACGGAGATGTTTTTGACCATACCACTTCTGGCGGGGCTAAATTCATAGCCAAATTAGGAGGGATGGGTTATGATTGGTTGATTTTGGTGAATAGAGCCATCAATTGGATTTTAGAAAAATTCGGGAAAGGAAAAGTTTCGCTTTCTAAAAAAGTAAAAAATTCTGTAAAAAAAGCGGTGAAATTTATTGGTGATTTTGAGAAAAAAGCCACTGAAATTGCCATTAACAATCATTATGATTATGTGATTTGTGGGCATATTCATCAACCCGCAGATAAAATCTGGACAACGGAAAAAGGGAGTGTTCATTACCTAAATTCAGGCGACTGGATTGAGAATCTCTCTTGGCTAGAATACAACCATGGAGAATGGAGTTTAAAATTCTTTAACGAAAAAGATTTTGAAAAACCTATTATTGAGAAAAATGATATTTCAGTCAATATAGAAGAACTCATACACCCTAAAATATTAGCGAGTTTTGCTGAAGTGAAAATATAAAAAAAGCCACCTAATTTGGTGGCTTTCATTTTTATTTCTTCAAAAAAGCATCCCAACCTTGCGCAGTAATTTGCGCCAGTTCGTTGCTTCCTCGTAAAACCATAAAATTACCCTGTTCCAAATCTACAGCGTGACCAATCACCGTAAAATCTGGATGATTTCTCAGTTTTTCAAAATCGTTTGGAGAAATGGTGAATAATAGTTCATAATCTTCACCACCACTTAATGCACACATTGCAGGATTAAGGTTAAATTCATCTGCGGTAGTAATCGTAAGCGTGTCTAAAGGAATTTTTTCTTCATACAATCTGAAACCAACTTTACTTTGGTCAGAAAGATGCAGGATTTCCGAAGCCAAACCATCAGAAACATCAATCATAGAAGTCGGTTTTATGTAGAGTTCTTCTAACGTTTTCTTGATGTCTGTTCTTGCTTCAGGTTTTAATTGACGTTCCAAAATGTAATCATAGCCTTCCATTTCAGGTTGCATATTCGGATTGGTTAGATAAACGGTATGTTCTCTTTCCAAAATTTGTAAACCCATGTAAGCGCCACCTAAATCTCCGGTAACTACTAATAAATCGTTAGGTTTTGCACCATTTCTGGTAACTATATTTTCAGAATTTTCTAATCCAATAGCAGTAATGGTAATCACTAAACCAGAGGTAGAACTGGTAGTATCTCCACCCACTAAATCTACATTGTATTTTTCGCAAGCTCTGTAAATTCCATCGTAAATTTCATCAAGAGCTTCCACAGGAAATCTGTTAGAAACCGCCATAGAAACTAAAATCTGTGTAGGTACAGCGTTCATTGCGGCAATGTCGCTTAGATTTACAACAACCGCTTTGTACCCTAAATGTTTCAATGGAACATAGCCCAAATTAAAATGCACTCCTTCTGCTAAAACATCAGACGTAATCACTACTTTTTTCCCTTCAGGATTTATGATTGCGGCGTCATCACCAATAGAACATTCGGTGGAAGAATTCTTAATAGGGAAATTTTCGGTAAGATGTTTAATCAATCCAAATTCTCCTAATTCAGAAATTGGTGTTAATTGAGGTTTTTTATCTTCTAACATAATTGTAAAGGCTAAGTAAAATAAAATGAGCCAAAATTTTGACTCTTAATTTTTTAAAATTTAACGATTTAAATCCATTAAACTCGCATCTATATTTTCTGGACGGAAAGGCAATGCTTTAATGTCTTCTCTAGAAAGCAGTTTAGTATTTTCGGTCTTAAACTGATTCATCACCACCAAAATATCATCTGGCGGAGTGGTGGTTTTTCTGAGCATCATATCAATCCAAACTCCCATTGCTTCGGCAGTTGCACAATGTGTACCGTCTGGCAAATAGAACTTGTGCGTGAATTGGTAAATACTTGCATCTTCAGAGCTTCCAGAAATTTCTAATGAAACAATCACTTCTTGGTCAGCATGAACTTCCTTAAAAAAAGAATATCTTTCATGCAAAATTACAGGGCCAATTCCCCATCTGTTGAGTTGAGCAACGCCCATTTTATGTTTTGTCATAAAAGCCATTCTTGTTTGCGCACAATATTGCACATAAGAAGAGTTTGCTAAATGTCTGTTGGCATCTATATCGCTCCAGCGAACTTCGTGTTTATGGTAGTAAATCATTTTTAAGTTTTTTAGGCTTCAAAAATACGCAATAATCGTGGTTTTAAAAAATTTAACACAAAGGCGACAAGTTTTATTTATTTTTGCAAAGAATTCAAGTCCTGAACTTTTGGTTCTTTTGTCTTGAAGCAAGAGAACAGATAAAATATGAAAAAGAAAATCACCATCATTGGAGGCGGCGCTGCAGGATTTTTCTGTGCAGCAAACCTCGATGCAGAAAAATACTACGTTACTATTTTAGAACAAAATAATGAAACCCTCCAAAAAGTAAAAATCTCTGGAGGCGGAAGATGTAATGTAACTCATGCCTGCTTTGATCCTCGTGAATTGGTGAAATTTTACCCAAGAGGAAACAAAGAATTGCTAAGCGTTTTCAGTAAATTTAAACCAGGAGATACGATGGATTGGTTTGATCAACGAAATGTTTCGTTGAAGATAGAAGATGATAACAGAATTTTCCCGGAAAGTAATTCCTCCCAAACCATTATAGATTGTTTCTTGAAAGAAGTTCAAACTAAAAATTTTGAAATCAAAACACAATCAGTCGTTTTAGAAATTCAGAAATTAGAAGAAGGCTATAAAATCATCACCAAAGAAGGAGAAATTCTTACCGATTATGTAATTTATACCACAGGAAGTTCGCCGAAATCTTTGAAAATGATTGAAAATTTAGGGCATAAAATTGTTTCGCCAGTTCCGTCATTATTCACTTTTAATATAAAAAATGATGTACTGAATGATTTAATGGGAACGAGTTTTCCTCATGCAGAAGTTTCTATTCCAAAATTGAAAATGGAAGAATTTGGTCCACTTCTCATTACGCATTGGGGACTTTCTGGTCCTGCCATTCTTAAACTTTCTGCTTGGAAAGCCAGAGAACTTTCTGATTTAAAATATAATTTCGAGATTAAAGTCAATTTCATAGGCGTAGACAAAGAACAAGCGGAAGAACTTTTCAAAAATTACAGAGAAGAAAATCCCAAAAAAACAATTGGTAATGCGAAAGTTTTTGAAATTACCACTCGCTTTTGGCACCGAATTTTGTGGTTGTCTAAAGTAGATTTGGAGAAAAATATTTCTCACATCACAAAGCAAGAACTCCAAAAAATTCTAGAAAATCTTTGTGAAAACACAATGCAAGTCAAAGGAAAATCTACCTTTAAAGACGAATTTGTAACTGCAGGTGGTGTAGATTTGAAGGAGATAAATTTCAAAACGATGGAATCTAAAATTTTGGAAAATTTCTACATTGCAGGAGAAGTTTTGAATATTGACGCTGTAACTGGAGGTTTTAATTTCCAAGCTTGTTGGAGTGAAGCATGGCTGATTGCGCAGGATTTGAATGCTAAAAATTAAAAACTCATTCCCTCGATTTTCAATTCTACTTTTGCATAAGTATCAACTACCGTTGTAATATGTTCATCAGAAATTAAGAATTCTGTAGGTTTAAAATCCATTACTTTTCCCGAAAGTTTAAATCCTTTTTGGTATTCTTTGTTGAAGCTTTCTTCAATAGATTTTTTTGATGCGTTTTCGAGTTCTAAAAACGGAATTCCGTAGTCTTGTTCAATCATTCTCACTATTTTTCCTTCAAAAAGTGAAGTGATTGCTTTGTGAAAAATATTTTTGGTTTTCAGTTTAAAATCAGATTTGGTGAATCCTATTTTATGTTTTTGGGCGTCATAAATGAGTTTTCCTTTGATATAAGAAATGCCATTTACTTTTCCAGAAGTTTGAATTTCGATGACTACATTTTCGTTTTCTGCATAGACTTTTATGTCTTCTACTTTAATTTTTGATTTCCCTTCGTTAAAAGGAAATTCTTTCCCTAGAAATTGTTTTTGGGCAATCGTTGTAGCTTCAGAAAAAGGAATATTGGTGGTGGTTTTGAGCAGAAATTCTCTACCCAGATTTTGAGCAGAAGTAAAATAAGGAACCGCATTCACCAAAGGATTTTTCGAAGGTTTGGTTCCCACAAATGTTTCTGAGAATAAGTCAATAGAAACCGTAGTTTTCATCTTGTCAAGGTAAATTTCTAGGGGCGACATTTTTACGGTTTGCGGAGTGATTTTCAGCCAAGTATTGTATTCATCAGAAATCTTCATAGGTTCAGAAAAGTTATTCCAAACTTTGAGAATATACGGTTGAAGATTCATTTTTTGTTGGATTTGTGCATCAATCATGTTGGTAAAATCCTTTTGTTGTTTCACCAAAATTTTTTCAATGACACTAGCTAAAGGAAATTTTATTTTCCCAAAATCTAAGACCGGTTTTTCTCGCCAAACAAAACCAGCGGTAGAAGTAGTGGTTTTTACTTGCCAATTTTGTAGAAATTCTACCGATGAAATAAAATTCATCACCACTCTGAAATTGGTTTCTTGATAAGAGTATAAACCGAGCGTTCCAATGCCTTTTTCTGCCCAAATTTTAAGCGGAACAGAAAACATTAATCTATTATTGGTTAATGCTTTCATAACGATTTCGCCATCTTTTTCTACTTTGGTTTTCAGTTGGTCATTATCATTATTTTCATAGGATTGGTCTTCGTAAAGTGTTCCAGTGATGGATTGGTTCGTTAATCTTTGGATTTCAGAAATCGGCAAAGAAATCGGCACGGAAATACTAGAAGGAATCTTCGGAAACTGATGTGTTTCGGTTTGTGAAAAACTGAAAATGGATAAAAATATGAATAGGAGTGATATTCTCATTCTCAAATTTATTTCCCAATCATCTTTTTAATTGCATTCAACTTCATTAATGCTTCAATTGGTGTTAAAGTATTGATATCAATTTTAGTAAGTTCTTCTCTGATGTTTTCCAAAACAGGATCATCCAATTGGAAGAAAGACAACTGAAGATTTTCTTCAGTCACACGTTTTATTTTTTCGGTAGAACCACTTTGAGAGCGAGAATCTTCCAAAGTTTTCAGAATTTCAGAAGCTCTGTTTACTACTTTTGAAGGCATTCCTGCTAATTTTGCAACGTGAATCCCGAAACTGTGTTCACTACCGCCAGCAACCAGTTTTCTGAGGAAAATAATATTGCCTTTGTTCTCCTGAATTGTCACGTGGAAATTTTTGATTCTCTCAAAATTCACGCTCATTTCATTGAGTTCGTGGTAATGCGTGGCGAAAAGTGTTTTCGGTTGAGTAGAATGCTGATGAAGATATTCTGCAATCGCCCAAGCGATGGAAACCCCGTCATAAGTAGAAGTTCCACGCCCAATTTCATCAAGCAAAATCAAACTTCTCTCAGAAATATTGTTCAAAATATTCGCCGCTTCATTCATTTCTACCATAAAAGTAGATTCTCCAGCAGAAATATTATCGGTAGCGCCAACTCTAGTGAAAATTTTATCTAAAATGCCAATTTCGGCATGTTTTGCAGGGACGAAACTTCCAATTTGCGCCAGTAAACAAATAATGGCAGTTTGTCTTAAAATCGCAGATTTACCCGCCATATTTGGCCCGGTAACCATAATGATTTGTTGAGAATCTTTATCTAGAAAAACATCATTCGGAATGTATTTTTCTCCTAAAGGAAGTGATTTTTCTATAATTGGATGTCTTCCTTCTTTAATATCAATCGCAAAAGTTTCGTTGAGGACGGGCTTTGTATAATTTTCAGAAATAGAAAGTTCCGAAAGCGAAACCGCACAATCAATTTGAGCAATTAATCTAGAATTTTCTTGAATTTGGTCAATATACATCAGTACATTTTCACAAACCTGACGATATAATTGATGTTCAATCTGCGAAATTTTTTCTTCCGCTCCGAGAATTTGCGTTTCGTATTCCTTCAATTCTTCGGTAATGTAGCGTTCTGCGTTTACCAAAGTTTGTTTACGAATCCAATCTTCTGGAACCTTGTCTTTATGCGTGTTTCTAACCTCGATGTAGTAACCAAAAACATTATTAAAATCAATTTTTAGAGAAGAAATTCCCGTTCTTTCTATTTCTCTTTGGCACATTTCATCAAGAAAACCTTTCCCTTTGCTTTGAAGATTTCTCAATCTGTCGAGTTCTTCCGAAATTTCGGATTTGATGACATTTCCTTTGTTGAGGTTTACTGGAAGTTCTTCATTCAAATGATTTTGAAGATAAGAAATTAGTTCTTCCAAATTGTTCAGAGGTTCTAGCCAAGCCAAAACATCGTGATGAGAACTCAATAATTCTCTAATTTTCTGAATATTGATTAAACTCTGACGAAGATAGCCGAGTTCTTTCGGTGAAATTTTTTCGGCAGCTAATTTCCCAATCAATCTATCTAAATCTGAAATTCCTTTCAATAAATCTAAAATTTCAAATTTTAAAGAATCTTCTTTGTTGAAAAATTCAATTAAGGAAAGTCTGCGGTTGATTTCGTTTACTGATTTTAGAGGCAAAATTAATCTTCTACGAAGCAATCTTCCTCCCATTGCAGTGGAAGTTTTGTCAATTATATCGAGCAAAGATTTCCCTTGAAAATTACTAGAATGTACAATTTCTAAATTTCGCAAAGTGAAATTGTCCATCATCAAATAATCATCTTGCGGAATGCTCTGTATTTTTGTAATGTGTTGTAAAAGAGCGTGATGTGTATCTTCAACTAAATAAGCGAAAATCGCTCCAGCTGCAGTAATTCCCAATTTTTGTTCTTCAATTCCGAAACCTTTTAGCGATTTGGTTTTGAAATGGGAGTTCAGTTTTTCGTAGGCAAAATTATATTGATACGCCCAATCTTCTAGCTTGAAACAGTTTTTATTTTTAAGTTGGGAAGGAATTTCTGCAGTTCTTTGGTAAATAATTTCCGAAGGATCAAAGGTGTGAACAATGTGTAAAAGTTTCTCTAAGTTACCTTCTGCCACAAGAAATTCACCCGTAGAAACATCTACTAATGCGATCCCAAATTTCTCTTTTTCTTTGTGAAGAGAAAGCAAGAAATTATTTTTCTTAGAATTCAAAACCTGCTCGTTAAACGTAACTCCTGGAGTAACTAACTCTGTAACGCCACGTTTCACAATTCCTTTTACCATTTTAGGATCTTCTAGTTGGTCACATATTGCAACACGCATTCCTGCTCTTACCAATTTTGGCAAGTAAGAATCTACAGAATGATGCGGAAAACCTGCTAACTCAATATGACCTTCTCCATTGGCTCTTTTAGTAAGAACAATCCCTAAAATCTGAGAAGTTTTAATGGCATCTTGACCGAAAGTCTCATAGAAATCTCCCACCCGAAAAAGTAACAAAGCATCAGGATATTTCGCCTTGATGGTATTGTATTGTGTCATTAACGGAGTTTCTTTTTTTGCCATATGATTTATTCTTTAACGCAAAAGCGCAAGATATTGTTAAAACTATTTTATACAAAATTACTGTTTTTAAGTCGCAAAGATTCATCAGAGATGAATGATTTTGTTCAAAAAAATAAAAATTTTGTCAAAGACAAAATTCTTGCGACTTAAAAGCATTCGAAAATCAAGATTTATATTTCGCCTTTGTATTATAAAACCTTAATTTTGCCAAAAATACAAAAATGCAGCCTACCAAAAAACTGAAATTAGAAGAATTAGGAAGAATAGATGTAGAAACCTTCAAGAATACGGAGAAAATTCCGTTAGTGGTGGTTTTAGATAATATCAGAAGTATGCATAATGTAGGTGCGGCTTTCCGAACTGCAGATGCTTTTTTGGTAGAGAAAATTTTATTATGCGGAATTACACCAAAACCTCCTCACAGAGAAATCCATAAAGCAGCACTTGGCGCAACTGAAAGTGTAGATTGGCAATTTTACGAAAGCGTGAAAGAAGCAGTAATTGATTTAAAAACTTTGGGTTATGAAGTTGTTGGGATTGAACAAACTACTAATTCTGTGATGATTACGGATTTTAACATTGATAAAACTAAAAAATATGCTTTGGTTTTAGGCAATGAGGTTGATGGTATTTCAGATGAAATCCTTACAGATTTAGATGAATGTCTAGAAATTCCACAGTTGGGAACTAAGCATTCTCTTAATGTTTCGGTTTGCGGTGGAATCGTGATGTGGGAATTTTTTAAAAATTTGAAGTAGAAAGTCCGAAAAATTTGTATAAAAGTTCATTATAAAAAAATCCCGAAAATTTTCGGGATTTTAGTTTTTATTATTTTAAAAGTTGATCAAAAGTATTTCCTTGGGTAAAATCTCCAGAACTATAACCTTTCATAAACCATTCTACACGCTGTTCTGAACTACCATGAGTAAAAGCTTCTTGGTTTACATAGCCCGCCGTTCTTTTTTGGATATTATCATCGCCTACTGCTGCTGCAGCTTCCATAGCGCTTTGAATATCTTGAGGATCAAGGAATTTTTCTCTGTTATCGGTTTGTTTTGCCCATAAACCTGCGTAGAAATCGGCTTGTAATTCTGTAGCTACTGAAACTCTATTCATATCAGCTTCGGAATATTGTCCTCTTGTGCGCATTTTATCTACTTGCTGAGTAGTTCCTAAAATCGTCTGAATGTGATGCCCAATTTCGTGAGCTAAAACATATGCCACCGTAAATTCTGTAACACGAGCGCCAAATTTTTGTTGCATTTCGCCAAAGAAACTCATATCCATATATACCGTTTCGTCTGCAGGGCAATAAAATGGTCCCATAGCAGCTTGTGCAGTTCCGCAGTTAGATTGTGTTACATTTTCGAAGAGTACAATTTTTGGGTCTCTGTATTGCATTCCGTTTTCTGAGAAAATTTTATCCCATGTTTGGTTGTTTTCCGCAGAAAGCATTCTTATAAATTCTCTTACCTGAATTTCTTCTGATGTAAGTTTTCTTTGTTCCGTTTGAGGAGTGTTGCCAACGCCATTATTTAAAATAGCAGAAGGATCGCCTCCCAAGAAAAATATAATTGCAGCAATGATTAAAGTTCCTAATCCACCTCCTACTAGCATCCCTCCACCAGAACCTCTTCTATCATCTACATTATCTGCTCTGTCGTTTGTCCATCTCATGATTTTAATATTTTAGATTTAGTGATGGATAAATGTAATAAAAAATTATTTGTCGAGCATTTTATTTTTCAGCCAAAAGCTTGTACTTTGATAAGCCGAAATGGTTTGCTCTACCAAATCTTTTCTAGGATTGTTTTGTAAAAGATTTTCAGTGTAATAGATGTTAAACTCAGTTGTGGTATTAGTATTAGGTTTTTGTACTAATTGATATTGCTTAATATTTTTAGTAGGAGAAATCACGGTAAGGTAATTATCTTTTATAAATCCTAAATCCTGATAAGTTGCAATATACGCTCTAGGAACGAAATTTTTAGAGAAAACATCTTGACCTAAAAATTTAGATTGATATTTGAAGTTCAATAATCCCAAAACGGTTGGCATTACATCTATCTGAGAGGTAATTTGTGAGAATTTCTGTGGTTCCACAAATTCTGGTGCATAAATAATCGCTGGAATTCTGTATTTATCCATTGGGAGTTCTGTTTTACCAGCACTAGATGAACAATGGTCTGCTACAATCACGAAAACGGTATTTTTAAACCAAGGCTGTTTTTGAGCCATTTCAAAAAATTTCATGATAGAATAGTCTGTGTATTTTACGCCACCTTTTCTAGATTTAGAATCTGCAGGAATGTCTATTTTCCCTTCTGGATAAGTAAAAGGTCTGTGGTTAGAAACCGTCATCCAATGATGGAAGAAAGGTTTACCTGCTTTATAATCTTTGTTCATTTCGCTGATGGCTTTTCTGGCCATATCTTCGTCACAAACACCCCAAACATTTGCGAAAGTGATTTCTTCTGGCGTGAAATTATCTCTATCTACAATTTCGTAGCCGTTTCCTCCGTAGAAATCTTTCATATTGTCAAAATAACTGTAACCACCGTATAAGTATTTTACGCTGTAACCTTTTGACTTAAATACGCTTCCTGTGGTAAATTTATTTTTGTTTTCTTTTTCTCTTTTAATTACGCTTTCTCCTGCAGTTGGAGGAATACAAAGCGTTAGCGCTTCTAAACCTCTTACTGTTCTGTTTCCTGTGGCGTATAAATTGGTGAAAAATAAACTTTTTTGTGCCAGTTGGTCTAAGAAAGGAGTTACATTCTCTTCGTAACCATAAGCTTTCATGTAAGCTGCAGACAAACTTTCTATTGAAATGAGAACCACATTTTTTTGTAATTCTGGTTTCTCAGAAATGATAGGTCTGTTTAAAGTAGTGGTTCCTAAAGGAAGCAGAGTATTTTTTTCTGCGGTTTTTTGGTCAACAGTAGGATAGAATGTGAAAAAATCTAGCGTGTTATTGCTGAAAGCTTCGTAGAATTTTACCATTCCGTTCGCAGCGATTTCCTGTTGGAAGATATTTCCTTTTTTAAGGTTAATTTTCTCTGCAAAGCTTAAACTGATTCCCAATAAAACAGCAAAAACACCTAATAAGGTAAACTTTTGAACTAAATTAGGTAATTGTAAAAGGCTGTCTTTGGTCTTTTTGTAAATCCACCAAGTTGCCAATCCTGTTACTACGAAAATAGCAGTAAATAGAGGAATGATAGGATAACTTTCCATAATGTTTCCTATAACTTCGGTGGTGTAGATAAGATAATCTACAGCGATAAAATTATAACGAACCCCAAATTCATTGTAGAAGAAATATTCTGAAACGGCATTGAAAATAATCAAAAGCACGTACAAGAATAGCGTGGTAAAGTATAAACTGTTTCTGATTTTGAGCCTTTGTTTTGGTAAAAACAGCATCAGTGCAAAAAATAAAATTTTAAGTCCCAAAAATGCTAAAACAATTTTTACTACGCCACCTCCATATTGTTTGAAAATATTATTCGGGGTAGCTAAAATGTATATAAAAGCAAGAACCAGAACTCCTAGGATGATTTGTCCGTAAGGTTTTTGATATTTACCATTGGATAAGAATAAAAAATAAAGTGCTAAAAAGCTACTGGCAATTGTAAATACCAAAATGTCATTCACTAATCCTAGTGAAGTAACCTTCAGTACTTCTGCAAAAGAAAAATCTGCAGTGGTAATCGGGTGGAATACAAATACTAACCTTAATAAAAAGGAAACGATAAGGTAAAAAATTCCTAAATAGAGAAAAGGTTTTACTTTTTGAAGATACATTTTAATACAATTTTGAGATTTGTGTGTAGAATTTGATTATTTATTCAAATTTCTTCTGAATTCAATCATTCTAAGAGCAGTAACCGCAGCTTCTACGCCTTTGTTTCCTAGGTTTCCGCCACTTCTTGCCAAAGATTGCTCCTTGTTATCGTCTGTCAAAACACAGAAAATAGCGGGAACATCTGTCATTACATTACAATCTTTAATTCCTTGAGCTACAGCGCTGCAAACGTAATCAAAATGTGGAGTTTCTCCTCTGATGACATTCCCAATGGCTATTACTGCATCGTGGTTTTCAGCAGCGCACAATTGCATGCATGCATAGCTTAACTCAAATGCACCAGGAACAGAGAAAATTTCTATATTTTCTTTTTTTACGCCTTCTTTTTCTAGAATTTGTATCGCTGCATCGCGAAGGTTATATGTTACAAAATCATTCCAATCTGAAACAACAATGCCGATTCTAAAAGAATCAGCATTTGAGATTTGTAATGGTTTGTAATCCGAAAGATTTACAGTTGCCATTTTATATTTTTAAAAGTTTTTTACCATTTCTATATAAGCATCAGAAGTACCGCCGTCATAATCTGCATATTTTTCTTCGATGGTTTCGAAGTATTTTTTAGCTTCAGCGTTTTTCTTCATTGCAAGTGCTAGTAAACCAGCTTTTCTTGTAAAGTAATAAGAAGTGTAAGCATCATCAGAAGCAGAAGCAGCTTTGTCTAAAAGAGAAAGTGCATCTTCATTTTTGTTAAGATTTGCTTGTGCATCTCCCATTGCTCCATATTTTAGAGCCATTAAGATTTTATTATCAGAAGAAAATTTATCTAATAAATCGTAAGCTTCTTGGTATTTACCTTCTTTGAATTTTAGTAAACCTGCGTTATAAGCAGAAAGTTTACCAGCATCTGTACTAGCAAATTGCTCATAAGTACCTTTGAACCCTGGGTTTGCAGCAGATTTTCCACCTAGTGCGATGTCATCTTTTCCTTCAGAAAGGTTTTTTTGAGCAGCCAGATAGCTCATAGTAGCTTCTTCGTTTTTAGGATTTGCGATAAATTGCTGATAAGCAAAGTACAGTAAAACTGCTAATACTACAGCCGCAAAAATAATCCCAATTTGTTTAGCGTATTTTTCAATGAACATCTCTGTTTTGAGCGCGGTTTGGTCTAAATCTTGAAAAATTTCTACCGTTTCTTTTCCTTCGTTCTCTAGCTCTTTTTTGCTTTTATGCTTGTCTGTCATAATTTTGAAATTGAAATGCAAAAATAATAGTTTCTATTGTGATATACAATATTTATTTTCAGTGGTTTTCTGTTAGGGTTATTAAAAAAAATATTTGCCTTATTTTGGGTAAATGTTTTGAAGGTTTTCAATCTGATGAGGTTGCCCTAGAATGAAGATACAGCTATTAGACTCTATGAGTTTACTCTCGTCAGGATTGATGATGTATTCGCCATAAACGTCTTTGTAGCCTACAATTTTACAGCCTGTTTTAGGGAAAATCTTTAGTTCTTCTAGTTTTTTGCCAATAAATTCTTTGGGAAGTTTATCTGTATAAATTTCTAAAACATTAATTTTCTTAGTGCCTTCCAATACAATATTGTCAATAAATTCTACCAAATCTGGTGTAATAAGTAGAGAAGCCATGTGTTCACCACCAATTTTATCTGGCATAATTACATTTTCTGCACCCGCTGTTTTTAATTTTTTGATGGTACTGCTGTTAGACGCCCTGCTAATGACTTTAATTTTGGGATTCAATTCTTTTGAACTGATTACAATAAAGAGATTGTCTGCATCTGAAGGCAAACAAGCGATAATTCCATTTGCTTTTTCTACTCCAGCTTTTATCAGAATTTCATCTTCTACTGCATTTCCGTTAATAAAAATAGTGTCGCGGAACTCATCATCTCTATTTTCAAGAGGTTTTTTGTCAATAATTACAAAAGGTTTTTTGTGGAGAATAAGTTTTCTGGCGGCTTGTCTACCATTTCTCCCGAAACCACAAATGATGATGTGATTTTCTAAATTTTTCATGTTGCGTTTGATGAGATTTTGTTTGTATTCTTTAGCGAAATTTCCATTAAAAAACTCTAATGAAAGGGCTGTTAAGCCATAGAGCACGGCTCCCACGCCGAAAAGCATTAAAAAAATAGTAATTATTTTTCCTAAATCTGAGAAATTTTCGGGTACTCCAAAACCTACGGTTGTGAGCGTCATAAGGCTATACCAAACAGCGTCTAGAAAACTCATTTTTTCTGAATACATAAAAGCTAAAGCTCCTAGTATCACAAAAATGAGAATAGATACAACTAAAATTAATATTCTTTTATATAAGGCTGAAAACCTATTCATTGATAATGAATTCTTGTATAAATTTACGAAAATTACAATTACAATGAGATATTTGTAAAAAATATATTGAAATTACCTTCAGCATCATAAACATGAGCTGAAAGTTGTAAAATGGATAAGAAAATAATTAAAATTAGTAGTTCAGAATACTGTAAACTTCAGCGTCAAACTGTTTCAGTTTATCTTCGCCGTGTAAATCTTTTAGACCAATTAAAAAACTGAATTGGGTTACTTTTGCACCTTGTTTTTCAACCAATTTAGCGGCAGCTTCAGTTGTTCCGCCTGTTGCTAATAAATCATCATGAATTAATACTCTTTGATTAGGCTGAATTTGGTTCGTGCGCATTTCTATTTCGGCAGTTCCGTATTCTAAATCGTATTTTTCTGAAATAAATGGAGGAGGAAGTTTACCTTTTTTTCTAATTAAAACAAATGGAACTTCTAGGGCAACAGCAATTGCAATTCCGAAGAGGTAGCCTCTACTTTCTATTCCGCATACTACATCTACTTTTCCTCTGCTGAATTCTACTAAATCTGCAATTACGTCTTCGTATAATTTAGGATTTAAGAAAATGGGCGTAATGTCTTTGAATTGTATTCCTTCGATTGGGAAATCTGGAATATTCTGAATTGTGCTTTCTAATCTAGCGATTAAATCTTGCGTTGCCATTTTATGGGTTTTTAATTTATTTTTTTTGAGAAGAATTTATTTTATAGCTGGTGATTTTCCAACCTGTTTCTGTAGCTTTTAAACCATAAGAAACGTCAAGTGAAGTTGCGTTTCCAGATTTATCTGTTACGGTATACGTTGCATTCACACTTGCAGTGTTATTGGCATTCGCTTTAGTAGAAACGTTGGTTACGTCTATACTTTTTACGGTTCCGAAACCTGAAGTAGGATTAGCAAATGTTTCATATGAACCCCAGGTAGGATTTTCTGATTGGCTGTAAGCTGCTTTTAAGTTCTGACTGTTTAAGTTGCTTAAGAAATTCACAACGGTATTTTTTGGATCGCCAATTACTTTTGGAGAGTCGGTTCCCGTAGCATTTTCTTCTGGAGTTCCTTCAAGATTTTCAAGATTTTCTGTGCTTTGTGGCATCAAAAGAGCGTTAGGATTTACATCTACCCCCATTTTGGTCATTTGAATGGTTTTCTTAGAAGTCTTTACAGTAACTTTTATGTCAATTTTATTATCCATTACTTTCTCTTGAGGAAGAGAATAAAATCTCATATAAAATCCTTTGAAATTATTGTTTTGCATTAAATTTTTAGAAGTCAAAAGTTTTACACCTTGGCTAGAAACTTCTAAAGTGGTTTCTAAGGCTGCATTTTCGAAATCTACTTTATTTCCTGCTGCATCTAATAATCTTGGAATGATTTGTAAAGCTTTTGGTCCTAAAACACTATCTACAGAGACTTCACTGGTTGTAATTTGCAAAGAATTTGCGGTAATATCATTTACATCTGTTTCAGACGGCATAATATTTTGGAAGATATTCATTTCACCTAATGAAGGAGGAGCTGTACTCGCCCAGTTGATTCCATTTTCTTGTGCTACTTTGTCTGCCATTGCAAAAATTTCTGGCACTTTTTTCCCTTCAAGAAGTTTACCAAGAGCTTTTAACTCTTCGATATCGCCTTCTGCGTCTACCCCAAAGGTTTTTAGAATATAAAGGGCTTCATTAAACTTAATTTGTTTAATAGTAGGAAGCGAAGAAGACATATCATTGATACTTTCTTGGAAGGCTTTTGTACTGCTTGCATCTACTGCATCTTTTTTACAACCGATTAAAAAAAGCAATGAAAATATGCTTAGAAAAAGGAAACGTTTCATAAAATGAATATTTATATACAAAAATAAAAAAATCCCAACAATAAGTTGGGATTTATATGATGTTTCTTTCTGAAATTAGAAAGGATATTCAAAAATTTTAGATTCTTTTACTAGAGGATTTCCTTCAGGAATCAATTTAAGTTTAGATAATGCAGACATTACTACTAAAACGAATAAACCTACCATGAATAAGAATGCACCAACTACTAATAAGAATGTGTATGCATTATTCCAGAAAGGTCCTACTGTTCCTGGCATTACCATGTTGAAGAAATCTAACCAGTGACCTAGAATTACTAGAACAGCCATAGTAGTTACTACTTTGTAATTTCTCTTGATGCTAGAACTTACTAACACCAATAGTGGTATTAAGAAGTTGATGATAAGCATTGGTAAGAATGTGTACTTGTAGTAAGCAAATCTATCGAAGAAATATCTTACTTCTTCTGGGATGTTTGCATACCAGTAAAGCATAAATTGGTCAAAGAATAAATAAGTCCATAACATTGAAGTAGCAAATAAGAATTTAGCTAAATCATGTAAGTGGTTATCATTAAACTGTGGTAAAACTCCTTTTTTCTTTAAGTAAACTGCAACAATAATGATTACTGCAACAGCACTAGATAAAGTAGATACCATAGAATACCAAATATAAAGAGTAGAATACCAGTGAGGGTCAATAGACATTAAGAAATCCCAAGCCCAAGCTGCAGAAGCAAATCCGAAGAATGCTATGTAACCTACGCTCCAGTTGTATAATGCTTTGTAATCTTTTCTATCTTTAGTTTCATCTAATCTCTTAGAAACTTTCTTAATTTTCCAAACGAAGAACCAAGAACCAATTACATAAATAAGGATTCTCACTACATAGAAAGGAATATTTAAGAATTTTGATTTTTCGTAAAGGATAACATCAAAGTTTGGAGAATTAGGATCTACTAAATCTGGATCCATCCAGTGATATAAATGAGCAATGCCACCTACATTTAAGAAGGTTAAGATTAATAAAACAATCCCACCTACTGGAATGAAAGAAGCTACTGCTTCCATTACTCTTGTTACAATTACAGACCAACCAGCGTGAGCTGCGTGCTGAATTGATAAAAAGAATAAAGCACAAGCAGAAATTCCGAAGAATAACATAGCAGCAGTTAATAAAGCCGAGAACGGTGTATTATGAATCTGATGCGTAGCATGTTCTAAGTGTGCTGCATTATCTTGAGGTCCTACTAATTCTGCAGAGTTCATTGGGGTATGATGTTGTGTACCATGGTGTACATTATCCATCATTGTCTGAACAGCAGACTCATCTAAACCATGGTTTAACATGTAGCCAATACCGAATAGTACCAATCCAACAACTATCAGTATAATAGAATACAATTTTAATTTTGGTGAAAAACTATACATTTTTTTCTGTTTTTATTATTTAGTATTGGTTTGAGGTGTAGTTGCATCAGCAGCTGCTACAGGAGCTACAGCATCAGCTTTGAAAGCGCTCATTACATACATTGCTACTCTCCATCTATCTGCAGGAGCTAATTGACCTGCGTAAGATCCCATCAAGTTTCTTCCGTTTACAATTACATAATGAGTAGAACCCACAGTAATCTGTCTGTCTTTGTAATTAGGAACACCAGAATATGCACCACTTTGTACAATTGGGCCTTGTCCATCACCTCCCACACCATGACAAGCTGCACAAGTCATTTCGTATAATTTTTTACCTCTTGCTAGGTCCTTTTCTTTATTGTTAGGATTTAGAGGCGAAACAGTAACATTTTTTGACTCGTCATAAAATGCAGTATATTCTTCTACATTTTTAGGAGTTTTATCTTCTGGCAAAATTCCTTCCTTATCTTGAGGAACCGTACCTTCTACAGGAGAAAGTAGAGTAGAGCCGTAGTTATTTACAAAAGCCGGGATTTCGTTTTCTTTGCTTACATAATGACCATCTGCTTTGCTAGCAGTTTTAATCATTGGATCATAAGCTACTGGGAAATACATATCCGGAAAGTAAACTAATGGCGGATTATCTTTTGGCCCACAAGAATTCAGCGCGATAACTGAGATTCCCAAGATGGTTGTTATTTTTAAAATATTTTTCATATTACGCATCTTTTACAGTTATTTCTTCTACACCTGTTTCAATCAGCATCTGTTTAATGGTTTCTACATCGTCAGATACAAACTCCATCATAAACTTATCATCCGTAGTTCTAGGATCTGGATTCTGAGGAGCAGCACCAGGATACATTTTATTTCTTACTAAGAAAGTAAGAGACATCATGTGTGCAGCACAGAATACCATTAATTCAAACATTGGAACTACAAAAGCTGGCATGTTATGACCCCACCAGAAAGCTGGTTTACCACCTATGTTTTGCGGCCAGTCATGATTCATCATGTACCAAGTTGCTAAAGCACCAATGGTAACACCATAACAAGCATAAATGAAAGCTGCGTCTGAAATCCTAGTTTTCTTAAGACCTAAAGCTTTATCTAGCCCGTGAACTGGGAATGGAGTATACACTTCGGTAATTTCAATACCTTTATCTCTGAAAGCTTTAACGCCGTTCATTAAATCGTCGTCATCGCCATAAAGTCCATATATTCTTTTAGTGGTGCTCATCTCCTTCTTTTGCTTTATAAGTTTCACCTGAAATTTTCAAAATAGTCTTCAATTCAGCCTGTGCAATTACAGGGAATGTTCTAGCGTACAATAGGAATAATACTCCGAAGAAACCAATTGTTCCTAAATAAACTCCTACGTCTATAATCGTTGGTTTAAACATCGTCCAAGAACCTGGTAAGTAGTCTCTAGAAAGGTTGATAACAATGATGTCAAATCTTTCAAACCACATACCGATGTTAATGATTAATGCTACAAAGAAAGTCCAAATAATATTTGTTCTTAATTTTTTGAACCAGAAAGAAGCAGGAACAACTAAGTTACAGATAATTAGCGCCCAGAATGCCCACCAGTAAGGACCAGTAGCAGCACCTGGAGATAAATATGTAAAGTCTTCATATCTACTTCCTGAGTACCAACCGATGAAGTATTCTACAGCATAAGCTACTGTTACCATACCACCTGTTACGATGATTACGATATTCATAATTTCGATATGATACATGGTAATATAATCTTCTAAGTGTGCTACTTTTCTAGCAACTAATAGAAGGGTTTGTACCATTGCAAATCCTGAGAAAATCGCACCTGCTACGAAGTAAGGAGGATAGATTGTAGAGTGCCATCCTTTGATTACTGAAGTTGCGAAGTCAAATGATACGGTAGTGTGTACTGAGAATACAAGAGGTGTTGCTAAACCAGCTAATACAAGAGATAATTCTTCGAATCTTTGCCAGTGTTTTGCTTTACCACCCCAACCGAATGCTAGGAATGTATAAATCTTTTTAGTCCAAGGAGTTTTTGCTCTATCTCTAATCATTGCAAAGTCTGGGATTAATCCCATGAACCAGAATACGGTAGATACAGAGAAGTAAGTAGAGATTGCAAACACATCCCACAGTAGTGGAGAGTTAAAGTTAGTCCAAAGAGAACCAAATTGGTTTGGTAAAGGGAATACCCAATATCCTACCCAAACTCTACCCATGTGAATTACTGGGAAGATTGCTGCCTGTACAACTGCAAAAATCGTCATCGCTTCTGCTGAACGGTTTACAGACATTCTCCATCTTTGTCTAAATAATAACAATACTGCAGAGATTAAGGTTCCTGCGTGACCAATACCTACCCACCAAACGAAGTTAGTAATATCCCAACCCCAGTTAATGGTTTTGTTTAGTCCCCAAGCTCCGATACCGGTACCAATGGTGTAAGCAATACATCCAAAACCGTATACAAATAGAGCTAGAGCTGCCCAAAAAGAAATCCACCAGAGTTTTCCGGCTCTTTCTTCGATAGGTCTTGCAATATCTTCGGTGATATCGTGATAAGTCTTGTGACCAATAATTAGCGGTTCCCTAATAGGGGCTTCGTAATGTCCTGACATTTTTTACCTATTTATATTATTTAAACGTTGTTTTCTTTTCTGTTTCTCACTTTTGTATGGTAGAATACGTTTGGTTTAGTACCCACTTCTTCTAGCAATACATATTTTCTCTTGTCATTGAATAATGCTCTTACTTCTGATGATTTGTCATTCATATCACCGAATTTAAGTGCTCCTGTAGAACAAGCCTGTGAACAAGCTGTTTTAAGTTCTCCATCTTCAATTCTTCTGCCTTCTTTTTTAGCTTCTAGAATTGTAGCTTGAGTCATTTGGATACACATAGAACATTTTTCCATTACCCCTCTAGTTCTTACTACAACATCTGGATTTAGAACCATTCTTCCTAAATCGTTATTCATGTTGAAGTCAAACTTATCATTCAAGTTATAAGTAAACCAATTGAATCTTCTTACTTTGTAAGGACAGTTGTTTGCACAATATCTTGTACCGATACATCTGTTGTAAGCCATTTGGTTTTGACCTTGCTTACCGTGAGAAGTTGCAGCAACAGGACATACTGTTTCACAAGGTGCGTGATTACAGTGCTGACACATTACTGGTTGGAAAATCACATCAGGACTTTCGTTTGGTTCAATTAATATATCATAAAGGTTAGGAACGTTTAATCCCTTGTCTAAACCTTCTTTTACTTCTATTTTTTCTTTAGCAGAGTAATATCTATCGATTCTTAGCCAAGCCATATCTCTAGACATTCTTACCTCTTCTTTACCTACTACAGGTACGTTGTTTTCTGCCTGACAAGCAATGATACAAGCTCCACAACCGATACATGAGTTAAGGTCTACAGAAAGGTTAAAGTGAGGGCCATCAGTATCATCGAAAGCATCCCAAAGGTCTACTTTACCAATTGGTAGAGCACCTTGTAGTGTTTCCATTGTTAATGGCTTATTCCACTTGTTTACGTCTTCGTTTAAGTAAGTATCTAGTGTTACTTCTTTAGCGATTTCGTAACGACCCATTAATGTATTTTGAAGCTGTACACCTGCAAATTCATGATTATCTGCTGCTGATTTTTCAATAGAAACATTAGATATTACAGTGTTATATCCATCAAATAAAGGATAAGCGTTTACACCTGTTTCAGCTACTTTACCTGAGTCTTTTTTACCATAACCTAAAGCAAGACCTAATGAACCTTCTGCTTGACCTGGCTGAATGAAAACAGGAACGTTTTCTAATTTCACACCATTTACAGTAAGATTTACCACAGTACCATCTAACTGCATTCTAGCGTTTAATTCATTCTCGATACCAAATTCTTTAGCGTCTGCTGGAGAAATAGTAAGGTAGTTGTCCCAAGCCATTCTCGTAATTGGATCTGGTAACTCTTGTAACCAAGGGTTATTGGCTTGAGTACCGTCTCCCATTGCAGTAGTAGTATAAAGTACAAGCTCTAATTTAGAAGCTTTGAAACCTTGTAATTCTGAAACCGCTTTTGCAGCATCTCCACCTGTGTAAGATAGAGTTCCTGTAATGTTCCCTGCATTAAAACCATTATAAAGAGCTTGGTTAAATGAAGTTCCATTAAGAATTGTTGCAGCATTGGCTTTTAAATATTCATAATAGTTAGGAGTAAATCCTTTTCCGTTTATCCAAACAAGAAGTGATTCTTCGATTTGTCTAGATTTGAATATTTTTTGGATAGTAGGTTGCATTAATGAATAAGCACCAGTTTGAGGAGCGATATCACCCCAAGATTCTAACCAGTGTGCTGCTGGAATTACTACTTTTGCTGCTTGAGCAATTTCATTTTTCTTATCAGCTACAGCAACTACAGTTCCTACTTTGCTTAATGATTTTTTGAATTCTGCACCTTTTGCGTGAGAATAGATTGGGTTTACGTTGTTAGCAACTAAAACACCAACTTGACCAGCATTTACCCAAGTTAAAAACTCGTTAAATCTAGCGTTGTCATATTCTTTTAATAGGTTAGCTTTTCCAGTGAAAGCTACTGAACCTAATTTTTGATTGATTAAGTGAGCTAAAACATAAGAAGCTTTAGAACCGTCTGCAAAAACTACCGCTTTGTTTCCTTTAGCTTGTAATTCTTTAGCAATTTCAGAAGCTACTTTATCAGAAGTACCACCTCCTACGATTGCGTTATAAACTTCTACTAAAGTTTTATTTACAGCAGAAGGTTTTTGCTTAATTCTAGTATCAGCATTAGCACCAGTAAGAGACATGTTAGATTCTACTTGAATATGTCTAAGCATGTTAGCTCCTGGTTTTCTAGCAGCTGCGTATGATGTTTCTAAGCTATTTGCGTTATAATCTCCTAAGAAATCTGCTTGGAAAGAAACCACTAATTCAGTTGCTGATAAGTCGTAAACAGGTAATGCTCTATTACCGAAAACTTCTTGAGCAGCGTCTAATGCAGCAGCATAGGTATAAGCATCGTAAGTTACTAATTCTGCATTAGGATATTTGGTTTTAAACTCTCCGAATAATTTCTTGAATGTAGGAGAAGGATATGAATGAGAAAGAACTACAATTTTCTTATTTTCAGCTTGAGCTTTAGTTAGTGCTTCTAGAACTACAGAATCTACTTTGTCGAAAGTTTCGTCTTTACCGTCTAGTTTTGGTTGTTTAATTTTATCATTATCATATAATGACAATACACTTGCTTGAGCTCTAGCATTAGTTTTACCTAGATCATTTGCAGTTTTATTCGGTTCAATTTTAATTGGTCTACCTTCTCTAGTTTTTACTAAAACACTAGCAAAGTCAAACCCGTCAAAATAGGTAGATGCATAGTAATTAGGAATTCCTGGGATAATACTGTGTGGTTTTACCACGTAAGGAATTGTTTTGATTACTGGCGCTTCACACGCTGCAAGAGTAACTGCAGCTGTAGAGAAGCCTAATAATTTTAAGAAATCCCTTCTAGAAGTCCCAGAATTGTTCATTTTTTCTGCATCACCCAAGAACTCATCTACAGGAATTTCGTTTTGAAATTCTTTTTGAGCCAATTTCGCATTAAGCGATTGGTCTTTAAGTTCGTGAATACTTCTGAATTGTATTTTATTTGAAGCCATTTATACTTCTAATTTTCTGTTATTAATAATGACATTTACCACACTCTAAACCACCAATAGCATCTACGGTCATTTTAGTTTCTCCACCGTATTGTTTTTTCAACTTGTCGTGAAGTTTTTGGTAGTATTCTTTGTTATAACCGTTTGTCATGTCTACTTCTGTAGTTCTGTGACAATCAATACACCATCCCATTGTAAAGTTATTTGCCATTTGTACTTTGTCCATTTCTTGAACTTGACCGTGACAAGCTTTACATACTACGTCTACTTTTTTAGCTTTAATGATAGTTTGTTCACCAGCTACCACGTGTTGTGCGTGATTGAAGTATACGAAATCTGGCATATTGTGAATTCTCACCCACTCGATTGGTTTAGTTTTTCCAGTGTAAGACTGTGAACCTTCATCCCAACCAGCAGCTTCGTAGATTTTCTTAATCTCCGCAGTATAGAATTCTCTAGATTTTCCTTCTTCTATGTATTTTCCTTTGTATTCTGAAATACCTTTGTGGCAATTCATACAAACGTTTACAGAAGGAATTTCTGATACCTTACCATACTTAGCACTTGAGTGACATAATTGACAATCGATTTTATTCTCACCAGCGTGAATTTTGTGAGAGAAGTAAATAGGTTGCTCTGGTTGATAACCTTTGTATACACCTACCCACATTAACCAATTCCAAATTCCGTAAAGTGCAAATAGGGCTAATAATCCCATTAATGCTTTACCTAGCGTATTGTACTTCTCGTAGAATTCGCCAATTGAGTTGATTCTTGTAGCGTCTAGAGCAGAAATTTCTCCAGATTTTCTGTGTAAATTTACGAGTTGGGTTAATCTGAAAAGTAACCAAAGAAGTAATCCACCGATTGCAGCTAAAGAAATTAATAGAGCAGATGAATTATTTTTTTCATCTTGAGCAGCTTTGATGGCCTCTGGTGAGTTTACATCAGTTTCTGCTGCAGCAGGCTCTGCTTTTGGCGGATTAGTGGTGTATTCTAGAAGGTCTGCAATATCCTGATCTGTAAGATTCGGGAATTGAGTCATCTCTACTTTGTTGAATTTTAAAAAGACTTCATTCGCGTACTTATCGCCAGAAGCTCTAAGTGCTTTGTTATCTTTAATCCATTTTTGGAACCAATCTACACCTAAATTTTGTTCCTTTTTTAATCTGTCTACTACGCCTCCTAAAGCTGGGCCTACCATTTGTTTGTCTAGCGCGTGACACGCAGAACAATTGGTTTTAAAAAGGGTTTCTCCCTTCTTAGCGTCACCTTTTAGATCTTGAGCGTAAATAGAAGCACTGGTTGTTAAGAGCAAACTACATGCTAACAACACTCTCTTGTAATGCTTTCTCCAACTAATCATTTAAATAATCTTGGGTTAATACTATTGAGTTTACATTCAATTCCGCAAAAATAATACTTTAACACAATATTAACAGAAGGTTTGTATGTATTTTATCAATTTTTTTTAATTTATAATTATTCTAAATAAGAAAGATTGGTATAATTTTTATTTGTATTAACTTTGTCAAAAATAATTTTAATGAAAAACGTAATAAAAATACTATCATTATTAGCTTTTTTAAGTTTTAATTTCTCTAATGCTCAGGTAGTTGAGAAAAAAGAAACACATAATGGAACAGAGTTAAAAGTTTCTATGGACAGCAGAGTAAATGAGCTTTTAACGGATCTGGAAGGAAAATGTGATAAGATTAAAGAGGAAGAAGCGAGCAAAAATGAAGCTCCGAAAGTGGAAATTTCTACTAAACCTAAAACGAATGCCGAAATATGTAGAGATAATCCTAGAATTTTAGGTTACAAAATTCAGGTGGCGGTTGTAAAAAGTAATGAAGAAGCCAATAAAGTGAAATCTTATTTCCGTACGAAATTCCCAAATATGAAAGCAGAAACCGATGCTTCACTAAGACCAAATTATAAGGTTTTGGTGGGCAGCTATTTCAGTAAGCAATCTGCTAGTGGTGATTTAGCAAGAATTAGAAGTTATTTCCCTGCTGCAATTGCGGTACAATACAGAGTTTTCTGTGTAGAAGCCAAATAATTTCTACCATTTACTATAACAAAAAATCCACCAAAATTTTGGTGGATTTTTTTATTTAATTTTTTACTAAAAGTCTGAACCCTTCTCCGTGAACGTTGATGATTTCTAATCCTTCATCATCTTTTAAGAGTTTTCTCAGTTTAGCAATGTACACGTCCATACTTCTTGCAGTGAAATAATTTTCTTTTTTCCAGATTTTTCTTAATGCTAAATCTCTTGGCATGAAATCATTTCTGTGTAGGCAAAGAAGTTTTAGTAATTCATTTTCTTTTGGCGAAAGTTTGTATTCATTATCGCCTACTCGCAATTGTCTTAGAACAGAGTCGAAAAATACATTAGAGATTTTAAATTGCTCTTGTTCTTCGTCTTCTACTACTGCGCTTCTTTGTAAAATAGCTTTGATTTTGTATAAAAGTAATTCGGTGTCAAATGGCTTTGTGATGTAATCATCTGCACCAATTTGATAGCCTTTTAACACGTCTTCACGCTGGTTTCTTGCTGTTAAAAATATAATTGGAGTGTTTTTGTCAATTTTTCTCACGTCTTCAGCTAGTGAAAAGCCGTCTTTTTTAGGCATCATGACATCGAAAATACAAATGTCAAATTCCTTTTCTGTAAATTCTTTTAACCCTAATTCTCCGTCTGTAGCAAGGGTTACATCAAAGTTGTTAATGCTTAAATAATCTTTAAGTACCGCTCCGAAACTTTGGTCGTCTTCTACTAATAAGATTCTGTTACTCATAATATTTGGTGTTTTTTATTTGTTGTTATTTCATCGGCAGTTTGATGGTAAATGTGCTGCCTTTGTCTTTTTCTGATTCTACAATCACTTGACCGTGATGCAGTTCTACAATTTTCTTCACATAAGACAATCCTAAACCTTGTCCTTTTACATTGTGAATATTCCCAGTTTCTTCTCTGAAGAATTTTTCAAAAATTTTGGTTTTGTTGTGTTGTTCCATTCCCATTCCTTTATCAGAAATCGAAATAACATAAAACCCTGGTTCATTTCTAGTAGTAATTCTAATTTCTGGTGTTTCTGGCGAATATTTATTGGCATTGTCCAGTAAGTTGACCAGTGCGTTAGAGAGATGGAACTCATCTACTTTTACATGATAGTGTTCCGCTTTGAATTCTTCGGTTAATGTTCCGCCCCTCTCTTCTACAATGAGTCTAAATGACTGAGAAATTTGCTTAATGAGTTCTCTTACATTGGTTTCTTTTAAGAAGAGTTTCACCTCGTTTCTCTCTAATTTAGACATGTTGAGAACGTTTTCTACCTGTTTTTTCATTCTCAAGTTCTCTTGCTTGATGAGTTGAGAATAATATTTTACCTTTTCTGGATTGGTAGAGATTTTATCATTAGCCAAAGCATCTGTAGCCACAGAAATCGTAGCAAGTGGTGTTTTGAATTCATGAGACATGTTATTGATGAAATCAGTTTTTACTTCTGAGATTTTTTTCTGTTTCATCATGTAATTAATCGAGATAATGTAGATTCCTAAAATCGTCAATAATGACATGAATGTTCCTAATAGCATAGGCAAATTATTCATTGCCAAAGACGCATCTTTTCTTGGGAAAACGAGCGAAAGCGTAAAAAGCGTTCGGTCTTTATCGTCTGTAAAAAGTGGAAAATTATAATTGGTTTTGTCTCGTTGATCTAAATAGGTATTATTTGAAATCTGAGTCAATTTATTGTTTTTGTCTAAAATTCCATATCCGAATTTAGAGTTTATTCCATTGTTTTTCAATTCTTTAGCGAGAACTGAATCTAACATTTTTGAATTAACTCTTTGGTTGATAGGTAAGTTAGATGCATTAAATTTTGCAAACTCAGTCAAAGTAAATTGTCCACTGCTGATGTCTTGACTCTGAACCGAAGAAATAATTTGAGGAGTGCTTTCAGTTTTTTTAATGCTGTATAAGCCCTCGTCTTTGTAAAGTTTTATTTTGGTAATGCTGTCTCCCTTTTTAGAAATAGGAATATTTTGTTTTTCAATAATAGTTTTATTGAAAGTAAGCGTAGTTTTGTTAGCAGAATCCTGCGTTTGCTGGATTTGGAAAAGTGTAGGGCTTTTAGCGTTATTGGCTAAAGTTTTGTCGAAATTTTTAAACTTTTCGTTGTACTTCTGAATTTCTAATTCTTCAATTTTTTTACTTGAGCTTTCTAGCGCGGTGTACACTTTATTAGAAAAATCTTGCTCTAGTGCGGTGTAATATTCTTTAAGCCAATAAAATTGCAATGACACGAAAACAACAAGTGAAATCGTCATGAATACGGAGATTATTGGGATAAATTTATTATTCATTTTCGCCTAAAAGTTTTGTTAAAATTAGAAATTTAACACAAATTAAACAAAAAAATCACAGTATTTTTATATGATTTTTCTTAAAAACGAGAATTTTAACAAATTATTGTGAATTAATTTCCCATTTGTAGAAATTTTTTAAGAAACTTCTAACAAGTCTTCGTCTATAAAATATTGAATAATGGCTTTTTTCATGAGGAGTTGTTGCTCGTTCGGTTTTAGCTCTGGGAGTTCTTCTAATTGCTTGTACATTGGCCAACCGTCATCATCATAATCTTCGAATTCATAAAAACCGAAAGGTTCCAGCAATCTGCAAACCGCTATGTGAATAAGATTTACCTTGTCATCTTTAGAATATTTTTGTTTTCCACTACCTAATTCTTGGATTCCTATCAAAAACAAAAGCGTTTCAATAGGGGGATTTTTCTCCGTTTGAAAATTCTCAACGAAAAATTTTTCTACATCTTTCCAAACTTCTATTTCGTTAATTTCTTCCATTTTTTTCTAATTTTAATAAAAATGCATATTCTAGTGCGTCTTCTTTTAAGCTTTCAAATCTTCCAGAAGCACCACCATGACCAGACTTCATATCGGTCTTGAAGATGAGAATATTATTATCTGTCTTTAAATCACGCAATTTTGCCACCCATTTTGCAGGTTCCCAATATTGCACTTGGCTGTCGTGAAAACCAGTGGTGATTAATGTATTTGGATAATTTTTTGCTTCTATATTATCATAAGGAGAATAAGAAAGCATGTAATCATAATATTTTTTCTTTTTCGGATTGCCCCATTCATCAAATTCTCCAGTTGTGAGAGGAATTGTTTCGTCTAACATGGTAGTGACCACATCTACAAAAGGAACTTGTGCCACAATTCCGTTGAAAATTTCAGGTTCGTAATTCATAACCGCTCCCATCAAAAGTCCACCAGCTGAGCCACCCATTGCATAAAGATGCTTTGGTGAAGTATAATTTTCTGATATTAAAAACTTGGCAGCATCTATAAAATCAAAGAAAGTATTTTTCTTTTTCAGCATTTTTCCATTATCATACCATTCTCTTCCTAAATATTCACCACCACGAACGTGTGCGATAGCATAAAAGAAGCCTCGGTCTAAAATTGATAATCTTACATTAGAAAAACTTGCATCAATCGTGTGTCCGTAACTTCCGTAACCGTATAATAAAAGAGGGGTTTCAGCAGATTTTGGAGTGTCTTTATGATAGACTAAAGAAATCGGAATTTTCACTTTTCCGTCTCTGGAATTTGCCCAAATTCTCTCCGAAATATAGTTTTTAGCATCAAAAGTTCCGCCCAAAACTTCCTGTTGTTTCAAGAGTTTGGTTTCACCCGTTTTCATATTGTATTCATACGTAGAACTTGGCATGGTAAGCGAAGTGTAACCATAACGCAAAACTTCTGTGTCAAAATCTAAATTTAGCCCAACATAAGCCGTGTAAGTAGGTTCGTCAAAAGGCAAATAATGAAATTTTCCTGTAGAATTGTCTATAATTTTCAGTTGAAGTAAACCTTCAGTTCTTTCTTCAATCACGAAATAATCTTTGAAAATTTCAAAACCTTCCAATAAAGTTTCTTTTTTATGCGGAATTACCTCTTTCCAATGTTCTTTAGAAGGTTTATCCATCGAAGTTTTCATGATTTTGAAATTGGTAGCATCGCCTTCATTGGTGATGATGTAAAAATCATTTTGATAATGTTCTACTGCGTATTCTAAATCGTCTTCACGTTTTTGGATGACTTGCCATTCTGCAAAAACATTATCAGCAGGAATAAACCAATGTTCATCTGAAATGGTAGAAGAACTCGCGATAAAAATATATTCCAAAGATTTTGATTTATAAACGCTTACGTCAAAAGTTTCATCTTCTTCGTGGAAAACCAAAACATCTTCTTCTTGTGAAGTGCCTATTTTATGTCTATAAATTTGGAAAGCGCGTAACGTTTCGTCTTTTCTTATGTAGAAAAAATGTTCATTATCTGCTGCCCAAACTGTTTTACCGGTGGTATTTTCTATTTTGTCGTTTAGAAATTCTCCCGTTTCTAGATTTTTGAGCAAAATGGTATAGATTCTTCTTCCTATAATGTCTTCCGAAAATGCAGCCAACTGATTGTTAACCGAAACAGAGAAGCTTCCTACATCGTAAAAATCTTTACCAGCAGCCATTTCGTTGACATCCAGCATAAGTTCTGCTTCATTTTCTAGACTTTTAAAATGTCTGTAGAACAGTGGATACTCTTTTCCTTTTTGAAATTTTACCACATACCAATATTCATTGAAAAAATAAGGTAAGCTCTCGTCATCTTCTTTGTAACGAGCTTTCATTTCTTGGAAAAGTTGTTCTTGCAGATCTTCGGTGTCTTTCATCACGAAATTGCAATAAGTGTTTTCTTCTTCCAAATACTGTAAAACTTCGGGGTTTTCTCTTTCATTAAGCCAGAAATACGGGTCGTTTCTTTGGTGACCGTGAATTTCTATTGATTTATCTATTTTTTTTGCTTTGGGAGCATTCATTGTTTAGTTCAATTTGAGTGGAGTAATAAGTAATTTTATTTCTCTAAATTTTAAATTTTTGCAAATATAGGTTTTCTAAAAAAGAAAAAAATCACCAAAAATATTTTGATGATTTTGATAATATCTATAATGTAGAATTTTATTTATGATTGGCTCTGATGTATTTTTCAATTGCCATCGTCATAGATGGGTTTTCTTTAGTAGGAGCCATTACATCTATTTTTAGTCCAGCTTCTTCTGCGGCGTTTTGGGTAGTTACCCCGAAAACTGCAATTTTTCTATCTCCTTGTTGGAAATTAGGGAAATTATGGAAAAGAGATTTAATTCCTTGGTGAGAGAAGAAAACGAGCATATCATATTCTTCTATTTTTACATCAGATAAATCACTAGCTACTGTTCTGTACATAACAGCTTTGGTCCAATCAATTCCTGATTGATCTAAAATTTTAGTTGTTTCATCTGTTACTACATCAGAACAAGGTAGAAGATATTTCTCTTCATGATGTTTTTTGAAAAGTGGTAATAAATCTGCCATAGATTTTTCACCAAAAGAAATTTTTCTTTTTCTGTAAATAATGTGTTTTTGAAGATAATTTGCAATCGCTTCTGATTGGCAAATGTATCTCATGGTATCAGGGACAGAAAAACGCATTTCTTCTGCCAATCTGAAATAGTGGTCTATCGCATTTTTACTAGTGAAAATAACACCTGTATAATGAGAAAGGTCAATTTTTTGAGTTCTTAGTTCCTTAGCATCTACACCTTCAACATGGATGAAAGGTCTGAAATCAATTTTAATTTTTTCACTTTTAGCCATCTCTAAATAAGGTGAAGAGTCACCTTGTGGAGCAGGCTGAGAAACCAAAATAGATTTTATTTTCATTCTTTAACTTAATAAAACGATTTATAAAAACCAAAATTTCCAAAGTACCAATATCGGTAGAATTTGGAGAGTGCAAATATACAAAAATTTATAATACCATTGTCTAGGCAAAATTTGCTGAGGGTGAAATAGGTAAATTAATACTTTGATAATGAATGCGATAAAAACAATGCTACTATAGTAAATAAAGGCATTAGAAGTTTTAATATGCAAGTAATAATGAAAAACACTCATGACTAAAATCACGAGTGAATACACCATGAAATACTTCTGTGCAATAAAAGAATATCTGCCAAATCGTTCTAATTGATTGATGCTTCCGTAAAAAAGGTAGACAAAGATGTTTTTTATCCCATAAAACATGAGTAATGAGACAAAGATAAAACCAAATTTATTAAGAGTTACGTCACCAAAAACTAAGTTTTGACTTATAAATAAGGGAACGATTGGGATGAATTGTGAAAATAACACCGAAAAACTTATCGAAAAAAGAATAGTAGTGAAAACCCAACTGAGAATATTATTATTGGACTCTTCATAAGGTTGTAAAATGAATTCAATCAGTGTAACATCTCTGTGCAAGGTTTTAAATATGATAATATAAGACAGAATAATGCCTATAATACAGTAAATAACCCAGTCGTGATGTTCTACAACTCTTATCAATTTATTAGAATTTTTGCAAAAGTAAGAATTTTAAGGAATACATTTTGATATAAGGCTATATTAAATAATTATTTAAAACCTTAAAAACATTATCTTTGCATTTTCTTATCTCTATGAAAAAATTAGTCATTATCCCAACCTACAACGAAAAAGAAAATATAGAAAACATTATTAAAGCTGTATTTGCTTTAGAACAAGATTTTCATGTTTTGATTGTAGATGATTCATCACCAGATGGAACCGCAGAAATCGTAAAAAAAATGCAGCATGAATTTCCGCATTTGCTACATCTTACTATAAGAAAAGTAAAAGACGGATTAGGCAAAGCTTATATTCATGGTTTTAAGTGGGCATTAGAAAATGGTTATGACTATATCTTCGAGATGGATGCAGATTTTTCGCACAATCCTAATGATTTGCCAAAATTATTTGATGCCGCACAAAAAGGCGATATGAGCATCGGGTCTAGATATTGTAAAGGTGTAAATGTGGTAAACTGGCCTATGTCTAGAGTTCTATTGTCGTATTTCGCTTCTAAATATGTGAGATTCGTTTTAGGAATTCCTATTTTTGATACCACTGCTGGTTTTGTTTGTTTTTCTAGAAAAGTTTTAGAAAATATCGGTCTTGACCAAGTGAAAATGACAGGGTATGGTTTCCAAGTAGAGATGAAATACAGAGCCTACAGAAAAGGTTTTAAAATAAATGAAGTTCCTATTATTTTCACAGATAGAACAGAAGGAGAAAGTAAAATGAGTGGCGGAATTATTAAAGAAGCCATTTTTGGAGTAATTAATTTGAAATTAAAATCTATCTTCGGTAAAATATGAGAAAACTCCTCGTTTTTTTTATAATATTTTCACTGTTTTCCTGCGAAAAAATTATTGATAAGCCCCAAAATCTTATCGAAAAACATAAAATGGCAGAAATAATAGCAGATTTTGCTATTTATGACCAGACCTATACGGTAAAACCAGATGCCAATATGGAATTGGTAAGCAGATTTGTTTTGAAAAAACATAAAATAGATGCTAAAACTTACCGAGACAGCTATAAATATTATATTTCTAATCCAGAGGAAATGGATGACATCTTTGCCGAAGCTAAAGAAATTATCTTAGACAAAGACCCGAAATTAGAAGACTACATAGAAAAAAAGAAAAAGGAGAATCCTAATCTCCCAGAATTTTTAAGATAAAGTACCAAACTTACTTTTATAAAATAATGCAGAAATTTTTTGAAGTTGAAAAAAACACTTCCGGAAAAGCAAGAGCCGGAAAAATAACTACAGACCACGGCGAAATTCTTACTCCTATTTTTATGCCAGTAGGAACAGTAGCTTCTGTAAAAACCGTTCATCAGCATGAGCTAAGAGAAGACATAAAAGCACAAATCATTCTAGGGAATACCTATCATCTATACTTAAGACCAGGCATGGAAATCATGCAAGAAGCAGGTGGTTTGCATAAATTTATGAATTGGGAAAAACCAATTCTTACAGATTCTGGTGGTTATCAGGTTTTTTCACTTTCTTCGAGCAGAAAAATGACAGAAGAAGGCGTGAAATTCAAGTCGCATATTGATGGAAGTTACCATTTCATTTCTCCAGAAAAATCTATGGAAATTCAGCGTCAGATTGGGGCAGATATTTTCATGGCTTTTGATGAATGTACACCTTATCCTTGCGAATACAATCAAGCAAAACTTTCAATGGAACTTACGCACCGTTGGTTGAAAAGATGTATTGATTGGACCAATGAAAATCAAGAAATTTACGGTCATAAACAACACCTTTTCCCAATTGTTCAAGGATCTACGTATTCTGATTTGAGAAAAATTTCAGCAGAAGTAATTTCTGAAGCTGGAGCAGACGGTAATGCGATTGGTGGGCTTTCAGTAGGGGAGCCAGAAGAAGAAATGTACAGAATTACAGATGAAGTAACTGATATTTTGCCAAAAGATAAGCCGAGATATTTAATGGGAGTAGGTACACCTTGGAACATTATCGAAAGCATTGGTCTGGGAATTGATATGATGGATTGTGTAATGCCTACCAGAAATGCCAGAAACGCGATGCTTTTCACTTGGCAAGGCGTAATGAACATGAAAAATAAAAAATGGGAAAAAGATTTTTCTCCATTAGATGAATTCGGGACGAGTTATGTTGATAGAGATTATTCTAAAGCGTATGTTCGTCACTTATTTGTAGCCAAAGAATATTTAGCAAAACAAATCGCTTCTATTCATAATTTGGCATTTTATTTAGATTTGGTAAAAGTTGCTAGAGAGCACATTATTGCTGGAGACTTCTACGAGTGGAAAGAACAAATCATTCCACAGTTGAAGCAAAGACTTTAAAAACAATTTCGTAGTTTTATAATTGAACGATTTTAGAATTCAATGAAAATTTTAGATAGATACATCCTTAAAAAATACTTAGGAACTCTTGCTTTCATGCTGGTGTTGCTTTCTGTTATTATTGTGGTAATAGATGTACAAGCAAAATCTCCCAGAATTGAGAGTAACGGTTTTACGGTAGGCTATTTTTTGATAAATTTCTACCCATTTTTGATGGTGTATTATCTGATTACATTCTTTTCAATCTTGGTTTTTATTTCGGTAATTTACTTTACTTCTAGAATTGCAAATAATACAGAAATTGTAGCCTACATTAGTAGTGGTGCGAGTTTTCACCGTTTTGCGAAACCGTATCTTATTGCTGCGCTCATTATCGCCACAGCAATTCTTGCAGTGAACCATTTTATTTTGCCTTGGTCTAATATCAAGAAAAATAAATTAGAAATCTACACCATGAACACCACGAACCGTGAAAAATTTACGGCAAATGCACAGATTTCTACTCAACTGAATCCTCAGGAATATATTTTTATCAATAGTTATAACCGTCAAATGAACAGAGGTTCTGGTTACCTATATCAGAAATTTGATAAAAACAAAAAACTGATTTATCAAATAAATGGCATGGAAATTTACTGGGACGAGAAAAAGAAAAACTTCGTTATCAGTAATTATTTAGAAAAAAGAGTTGATAAAAATGACCACGAAATCTTGACGAATGGTGATACCAAAACACAAGATTTTAAACATACACCAGAAGAATTATTCCCGAATGAATTATTGGGTCAAAATAAAACTACTCCAGATTTAATTAATTTCATCGAAAGAGAAAGAGAAAAAGGAAATAGCAATATCAATACTTATCTCAATGAACTTCATCAGCGAACCGCGATGCCAGTCTCTATCATTATTCTTACCTTTTTAGCGCTTTCTCTTTCTTCACAGAAAAAAAGAGGAGGTCTAGGAATGAATTTAGCCATAGGGATTTCTCTGGCTTTCGTTTTCGTATTCTCATTTGAAGTGCTCAAAATTGTAGCATCTGGTAATAATTCTATTCCTCCACTTTTGGCGATGTGGTTACCGAATATTGTTTTCGGAGCATTGGCATTTTACCTCTACATGAAGAGAGCTAATCAATAAAGAAGTTCAATTTCTTTGTGGAAAAATTTTTGTAAACCTTCGTTTTCTAGGTCTATCCAAATATAACCATTTTCGTCTACGTTTTGAATTATGCCATTTTGTCGCACCTTGTTTTTTTCAAAAACGGAAACTTCATTTTTGCGATAAAGATGGAGATGATAAAGTTCTAAAATATTATTGGGAATTTCCTTTTGAACCAAATGTTCAAATAAATATTGATGAAGACTTTCTGCAAAGGCTTTCAGCTCAAAAGACAGTCCGGTTTGGCTTAGAACAGAACCTGCTTTTGGTAGGTTTTTGAAATTTTCTTGAAGAATATTAATGCCAATTCCCACCACGAAATAATTTTTATTCTTTTCGAAAAGCATTCCGCAGAATTTTTTGTTTTTGAGAATCAAATCATTAGGCCATTTAATTTTCACCTCAGTTTTTGTCAAATTGGCAATAAAATCTCTCACAAGAATTGCGGTATAGAAATTGAAGCAAGTATCAGAAACATTTATGTTTTTGGTTTTTAGAGCAAATGAATAGGCGAGGTTTTCCTCGGGTAGGTTTTCCCAAGAATTTCCGTACTGTCCTCTTCCTTTGGTTTGGTTAAAGGTATAAACCGCTAAAAAATCTTCAGAAAGATAATGCTGATTGAGAAAATCTATAAGCTCATCTTGCGTTGAAGCACAATTATTGAAGTAAATTAGACTGTTCATTTAACAAAACTTTAAGTAACCTTAATCACCAAAAACTGAATAAAAAACAATAAATTTGCAATTAAACATATATTTTTGAATGAGTAAAAATACAGAAAAAGAAGCATTAATCGCTAAAATTGTTGATGCAATACAAGACACAAAAGGTGAAGACATTAAAATACTAGACCTTACTAAAATAGAAAATTCTGTGGCAGATTATTTTGTGATTTGTAGTGGTAATTCTAATACGCAAGTATCTTCTATCGCAGGAAATGTAGAAAAAAAAGTACGTAACGAGCTTCAAGACAGACCTTGGCATGTAGAAGGAAGCGAAAACGCAATGTGGGTTTTAGTAGATTATATTTCTGTAGTCGTTCACGTTTTCCAAAAACATATCAGAGAGTATTACGATATAGAAGAGCTTTGGGGAGATGCCAAAGTGATTACCGTAGAAAATTAATATTAACCTAAAATAGTATCCTGATGAAGTTCTCTGAATTTCTATCAGGATTTTAATGATTATAAAATGAAAGAAAAAAGTAGTTTCAACTGGTTTTATCTGGTGGTTTTTGCAGTATTAGCTATCACCATTTATCCGTTGCTCAATCTTGATCCGCCTCAGTCTATAAATGAGAACGGATTTTTCACTTTGCTGAAAGAAAACAAGGTAGAAAAAGTAATTGTGTACACAGATACGCCTAGAGCAGATGTGTTTCTTACCAAAGAAGCTAGAGCTGCAATGGTGAAAAATGCTAAAAAAGACACTCAGAATCTTTTGCCAGCAATGCAAGAGCAAAAACCAGATTTTGATTTCAATTACGGAAATTTACAATACTTCCAAGAGAAATTTGACAATTTGAAAAAAGAAAATCCTCAGGTTAAAACGCAATATGATTTTAAAACTGCAGGTTCTCCTTTTCAAGATATTTTAATCCAAGCTTTAATTTGGTTTGGAATTATGGCAGTTATTTATTACTTCCTTTTCAGAAAAATGGGAAGCGGAGGCGGACCTGGTGGTCAAATCTTCAGCATCGGTAAATCTAGAGCTAAACTTTTTGACGAAAATGAAAAAGTTCAAGTAACCTTTAAAGATGTAGCAGGTCTAGAAGGCGCTAAAGAAGAAGTCCAAGAAGTAGTAGATTTCTTGAAAAATTCAGAAAAATATACAAAATTAGGAGGTAAAATCCCGAAAGGTGTTCTTTTGGTAGGTCCTCCAGGAACGGGTAAAACCTTATTGGCAAAAGCAGTTGCTGGTGAAGCCAAAGTTCCTTTCTTCTCGCTTTCTGGTTCAGATTTCGTAGAAATGTTTGTAGGAGTTGGTGCTTCTAGAGTACGAGATTTGTTTGCACAAGCTAAAGCAAAATCTCCAGCCATTATTTTCATTGACGAGATTGATGCGATTGGTAGAGCTAGAGGAAGAGGCGGATTACAAGGTGGAAATGACGAGAGAGAAAACACGCTGAACCAATTGCTTACGGAAATGGACGGTTTCGGTACAGATACCAATGTAATTGTAATGGCGGCAACCAACAGAGCTGACATTTTAGATAAAGCATTGATGAGAGCAGGACGTTTCGACCGTTCTATCTATGTAGATTTACCAGAAATGCACGAAAGAAGAGAAATTTTTGATGTGCATTTAGCTAAAATTAAATTAGCTCCAGATATTGATAGAGATTTCTTAGCAAAACAAACTCCAGGATTTTCGGGAGCAGATATTGCGAATGTTTGTAACGAAGCAGCGCTTATTGCAGCAAGAAACAATCATGAATTTGTTACCAAGCAAGATTTCTTAGATGCTGTAGATAGAATTATCGGTGGTTTAGAAAAGAAAAACAAAGCGATTAAGCCATCAGAAAAGAAAAGAGTGGCTTTCCACGAAGCGGGACACGCTACGATTTCTTGGCTAGTAGAACACGCAGCGCCTTTGTTAAAAGTAACAATTGTTCCAAGAGGAAGAAGTTTAGGTGCAGCTTGGTATTTACCAGAAGAACGTTCATTAACCACTACAGAACAAATGCTAGACGAAATGTGTGCTACCCTAGGTGGTAGAGCTGCAGAACAAGTAGCGTTTGGAAATATTTCTACAGGTGCGCTTTCGGATTTAGAAAGAGTTACTAAACAGGCTCAAGCAATGGTTACGATTTATGGTTTGAGCGAAAACATAGGTAATATTTCCTACTATGACAGTTCTGGTCAGTCAGAATATAGTTTTGGTAAGCCTTATTCAGAAGAAACGGCTAAGAAAATAGATGCAGAGATTAAAGATATTATCGAAAATCAGTATCAAAGAGCGGTAACCATTCTTCATGAGAATAGAGATAAGTTAGATGCTCTTGCTCAAAAGCTTTTAGACAAAGAAGTAATCTTCAGAGAAGACTTAGAAGAGATTTTTGGCAAAAGAGCTTGGGATCCTGAATTAACAGAGCGTCCAGTCACTGAAGCGGTAGTAGAAAATACTCCAGAAAACACTTCTAGTGAAGAGTCGCAAGAGTCTCAAAATTAAGTTTTTACATTCATTTATATAGAAGTTCCTAATATTTTTATTAGGAACTTTTTTATTTATATCTTTGATATATAGTTAGTTTCTAAATTATTTTATATTTTTGTTGTTGGCTAAGTTTAAAAATCTGAAGAAAATTGAGTTTATTTAAGAAAATTGTAAGTAAAATTCTTAATCAAGAGGAGCAGCAAGATGACACCAATGTTACCAAATTGGCAGATCAACTTAAAAATGCTGATCTTGATTATAAATTTGCGCAATTATTTACGGCTTCAGGTGGTTTTTTTAACTATTGCGGAGACGAAGCAGAAGCATTACAAGTCTTAAATCAGATTATCAAAATCGAGGGGATTAAGAATGTTTTTTGTTGTGATGATGACTTACAGAATTTTTTAAACGTTACCAAAACCAATTTCACCAAAAATTTAGATATTAATAATGATGCCGCTTTTATTACCTGCGAATTTTTAATCGCTTATGACGGCAGAATTATGCTTTCTTACAATAATATTTTGCACTATCATTCTTCTAGATTACCTGGTAAAATTATTATCATGGGAACCGTTTCTCAGATTGTAAGAGACTTAAATGAAGCCATGATGAAAATTAAGAGAAGAGGGAACGTAAGGAATCTTACTTCCATCAGCGGAAGCCAATCTAAGTTAGATGCTCCTACTCAAGATCAAACTAAACTTTTCTTAATTTTACTTGAAGACTAATTCTTTCTATTTTTAAATTTCACAAATTGGATAAAAATCTCATTCAGCGAGTTGGCTCTGGTCTCATCTACGGATTACTTACTTTTCTGTGTACTACAGAATACGGAGCAATACTTATCAATAAAATTTCGCCAGATTTAGTAAAACCTCATCAGCTTTTTTATGGATTAATCACATTTTTCTTAGTTGTAGGAGCTTATGAAGGCGTGAGAATTATGAAATTTCAAGGGAACTTGTATCAATGGTTGGTTTTGCCTTTAGTCGCATTGGTTTATTATAAATTTACGACTAGATTCTTTGGTTTTGGATTTTATTACACCTTTGATTTATCTGAAATTTTAGCACTTTCATTAATCGTAATTGCTGCTATTACCTTATTTAAATTCCCTCAAGAATTATATCAAGACGAAGGTAAGCTCATTTTCATCGTTATTTATACGGTTTTACCATTTGGTTTCGCATTAGGTTTGCCAAAATATTTCTTAAACGATAATGCTTTCACTTGGGAAGTTTTTCTTCTTTTTGTTTTGATATGGAGTAGCGATTCATTTGCTTATTTTACCGGAAGAATGTTCGGAAAACATAAAATGGCCCCGAAAATTTCACCAAAAAAAACTTGGGAAGGCTTTGCAGGAGGCGTTTTCTTTACCCTAATTTTAGGATATTTCATCGAGCAAAAATTTCCAGATTTACGTGGAAATTGGATTGTAGTAGGATTATTGGTCTCTATTTTTGCTCCACTTGGTGATTTGGTAGAAAGTCAACTGAAAAGAACATTCGGTGTAAAAGACAGCGGAAATATCATTCCTGGACATGGTGGCGTGCTTGATAGATTAGACAGTTTTATAATCGCAGCACCTGTTGTATATTTGTACTTTATTCTAGAAAACATATTCTAAAAACATAACTTATTAACTCATAAAAATGAAACTACATAAAGAAAGTAAAGGAACCATTTTAGTTGCTACCATTGCAGTAGCTGTATTAGGTTTTTTAGCAGTATATTTTCTAGAAATTTGGTCATTAATCATCCTTATTCCATTGTTAATTTTATATGGATTGGTTTTTTGGTTCTTCAGAGTTCCCAATAGAGATATTGTAGACCATAAAGAAAACGTAATTGCACCAGTAGACGGAAAAGTGGTGATGATAAAGGAAGTTTTCGAAGATGAATTTTTAAAGGAAAAAGCCATTCAGGTTTCTATTTTTATGTCTCCGCTGAATGTTCATATTTGTAGATATCCAGTTTCTGGGAAAGTGATTTATAAGAAATATCACCCAGGGAAATATTTAGTAGCTTGGCACGAAAAATCTTCTACCGAAAACGAGAGAACTACTGTAGCTGTAGAAAGTTTAACCAATCATAAAGTGGTTTTTCGCCAGATTGCGGGTTATGTAGCAAGAAGAATTGTTTTCTATTGTAATGAAGGCGATACTTCTAAGGCTGGTCACGAATTTGGATTCATTAAATTCGGTTCTAGAATGGATGTTTTCTTACCTCTTGACACCGAAATTACTTGTAAAATTGGGGATAAAACCAAAGGCGGAATAGATGTGATTGCTAAGATGAAAGAGTAATCTTTCACTTTATATGAATAAAAATTAAAAACCCGCAAAGATTATATAGTCTTTGCGGGTTTATTTTAAACTTTTTAGTTCTCTTTCAATATCATATTTATTTCTCTTCATTTGGTCATATTCTTTGTATATCAAATATGGCATAAAAATGAGAATCATAATTCCAAATAGCATTACTGCATTCCAATATCCTATTCCTGTTGCAAAATTAACTGATTTTTTCGTGGGAAAAAATGGTAATATAAAAGGGCAAATTATTGAAACAAAAATAGCCCAAATGATTTTTAATTTCTTTTTTGAATTTTCCTTTAATTTTTTTTCAAGAAAACTTTTTCTTTCGTCATTCTTTTGAGAAGTCATTTTACCCAAAATTCTGTAATTCTACTAGCTTTTTATAAACATTATTATTGGTAATCAACTCGTCATGAGTACCTTGTTCTACGATGTTTCCGCGTTCCATTACTACAATGTGATCTGCTTTTTGAATCGTCGAAAGTCTGTGTGCAATTACGATAGAAGTTCGGTTTTCCATCATGTGATCTAGAGCGTCTTGAACCAAACGTTCAGATTCTGTATCGAGTGCAGAAGTTGCTTCGTCGAGAATCATAATTGGCGGATTTTTAAGTACTGCTCTTGCAATAGAAATCCTTTGTTTTTGTCCACCAGAAAGCTTGTTCCCGTCATCGCCAATATTGGTTTGGTATTTTTCTGGTAAGTTTTCTATGAATTGATGAGCATTGGCAATCTTTGCAGCTTGAATCACTTCTTCTTCCGATGCTTCAGTTTTTCCCATCCAAATGTTATTATAAACACTGTCATTAAACAATACCGATTCTTGAGTAACCATTCCTAGAAGTTTACGGTATTCAGTTAAATTTAAGTCTTTAATATTGATGCCATCAATTAAAATTTCTCCATCTGTTACATCATAAAATCTGGCTAAAAGATTCGCAATCGTGGTTTTTCCGCTTCCTGATTGTCCTACCAAAGCCACTGTTTTTCCTCTCGGAATGGTCAAATTGAAATTCTTAAGAATTTGATTGTCTTTGTCATAATAGAAAGAAATATTTTTGAATTCTATTTGATGATTGAGGTTTTTGATTGAAATAGGATTGGCAATTTCTTCTACCTTTAAATCGTAATCTAAAACTTCCAGAACTCTTTGCACTGCGGGAATTCCTCCTTGCATGTTAGAAATAGCGGCAGATAATCTTTTGGCAGGTTCTAGAATTTGGAAAAAGATAGCGATGAATCCTATGAAAGTTACCGCATCCATAGTTTGTTTTTCTAGAATTTGGATTCCTGCAAACCAAGTAATTAACAAAATGGTTACCGAACCTAGAAATTCTGAACTTGGAGAAGCTAATTCTCTTCTTCGGCTCATGGCAATTGCATGATTTTTCCAGTTTTGCGTGGTTTTTTCAAAACGAGTATTCAGAATGATATCAGCATTGAAAATTTTAATGATTTTTGATGATTTCAAGGTTTCATCTACGATAGAAAAAAGATTTCCGAGTTCTTCTTGTGCTTTTTTAGACTTTCTTTTCAGGCTTTTTCCTACCCAAGAAATAATTCCGCCCATTACAGGGAAAACCAATAGAGAGAACAAGGTTAGACTTGGTGATAACGCAAATAGCGTAATTATAGAAGCCGTAATCATAAAAGGCGCATTAATTACGTCTACCAAACTTCCCATAATAGAATTTTCTATACTCCCGATGTCGTTTGAAATTCTACTCATCATGTCTCCTTTTCTCTGTTCTGTGAAGAAAGAAACGGGTAATTTTAGAAATTTTTGATAGACTTTGCTTCTTAAGTCTTTGGTAATGCCTACTCTGTAGTTCACTAGCATGAATGAACCAAAATATCTAGAAATATTTCTAAACAAGAATGAAGTTGCGGTGATAATACACAGCGCTGCCAAAACTTTTATGGCACCATATTCTGCGATGCTTTCTTGGATGTTGTAAAAAGCAGAAGTTTTGATGTAAGAAAAATATTCTGAAAACTTTCCGCTGTAAACAGGTTTGGTTATTTTTTCTTGGTCTACATTGAAAATCATTTGTAGCACAGGAAGCATGACCAAAACGGAAAAAATCTGAAAAACGGAATACAAAAGATTGAAAAATATACTTAAAAAAAGATATTTCTGATGAGGTTTTGCAAAAGCAAGTATTCTTTTTAGTGGACTCATTTATATTTAAAATAAAGTGCAAAATTACACTTTTTTAATTTGAAAATTTGAAAATGAAAGAATTTGAGGGAGGAAATAAAAAAAAACAGCTTCGTTTCCGAAACTGTTTTCACTCAAAATAAATCGTTGGTAAGATTTATCGAATTCTGTCTACAGATTTTACGAGTTTCTCATCTTTCTTAATATTCATGTTTGCCATAAACAAACCAAACAAAGAAATCAGAGGGAATGCTAACTCAATACCTTTCTCAGGAAAATCTATTCCTCCAGATAAATTTAGTAGCCAATAAATCAATAAACCAGTCAACAAAGCGTTTATGAAAATGTTGATATTATTCAACAGAATCTGTCTCATTCTCTTTTTGTAACTGAAAATAGATATTAAAGCCAATAAAAATGATACTAAACTTAGGGTAGCAATAACATAAATACTGCCAAAAAGCGCTACATCTAGACCTGTAAAATGCAGTGCAACTTGCGCCAATACTACAATCAGTAAAAATATAGTTTGTATTCTCTGTATCATTTCAGTGCAAAAATAATTTATTTTTTTGTATTTGTCAAAAAAAGTGTAGATTTGCAAGTAACAAGTTCAGCAAAAAAGAAGAATCGCCTGATTCAACTTTCTTACTTACAATTACTTATATTATTACAACTTTTTCACATATTTTATGTTTAATATTGAAACGTTAAGGTCTAAGTCCTTATCGGAACTGACCAAAATCTCAAAAGATTTAGGCGTTAAAATTCCCAGAAATAGTACTGAAGAAACCATCGTCTTTGCTATTTTAGATTTTCAGGCTTCTAATCCGAAAGTAACAAAGGAATATTTTAACGCTACCGAAAATACTATGGAAGAAAAAAAAGAATCTCCAAAACCAAAAGCGAAAACTCCTGTAAAAAAGAAAGTAGCGACAAAGCCCGCAGAAAAACCTGCAGAACTCTTTGAAGAAACTATTTCCGAAGCAAAGCCTGAAGAAGTAACAGAACCGAAAGTAGAAGCAGCAGAAAAACCTGCGGAAGCAAATACTTCTTCTAAAAAACAAAGGAAAAGAATTGCTCCTAAAACAGAAGAAAAAACTACAGAGCCAGAAGTTACTGCAGAAACCACAGAAACTGCAGTAGTCGCAAAAACCGAAGATGCAGAGCCAGAAATTCCACAGGCTACTTCTAATCAAAATCAACAGAAGCAAAAACAGCATCAACAAAATCAACAAAATCAACAAAAGAATCAAAAAAATAAAAACCGTAATCAAAACGGAAATGGTGCTCAAAATCACCAAAATCAAACTCAATCTCACGGAAATCAAGAAAACACCGAAGAAAATCCACCTAAAAAAGATTTTAACTTTGACAATATTGTAACAGTAGAAGGTGTTTTAGAAATTTTACCAGACAACTACGGTTTCCTTCGTTCAGCAGACTTTTCTTACATTTCTTCACCAGATGATGTATTTGTTTCTACACAACAAATCAGAAATTACGGACTTAAAACGGGTGATACCGTAAAAGGAATTGTAAGATTACCTAAAGAAGGCGAAAAATACTTTTCTCTACAGAGAGCTTTAGAAGTAAATGGTAGAGATTTAGACTTTATAAAAGACAGAGTAGCGTTTGAATACTTAACGCCGCTTTTTCCGCAAGAAAAATTTAATTTAGCAGGTAAAAATGCTACGATTTCTACCAGAATTGTAGACCTTTTTGCTCCGATTGGTAAAGGACAACGTGCCATGATTGTTGCACAACCAAAAACGGGTAAAACCATGCTACTGAAAGAAATTGCGAATTCTATTTCTGCAAACCATCCAGAAGCGTATATGATGATTCTTTTGATTGACGAAAGACCAGAAGAAGTTACAGATATGGAGCGTAGTGTAAATGCAGAAGTAATTGCTTCTACATTTGATGAATCAGCCGAAAAACACGTGAAAGTAGCAAATTTGGTTCTTGCAAAAGCACAAAGAATGGTAGAATGTGGTCATGATGTGGTGATTCTTCTAGATTCTATCACTAGATTGGCTAGAGCTTACAATACCGTAACGCCTGCTTCAGGGAAGGTACTTTCTGGTGGAGTAGATGCGAATGCAATGCACAAACCAAAGAGATTTTTCGGGGCTGCCAGAAAAATTGAAAACGGAGGTTCGTTAACCATTATTGCGACTGCACTTATTGATACAGGTTCTAAGATGGACGAAGTAATTTTCGAAGAATTTAAAGGAACGGGTAATATGGAACTTCAGTTGGATAGAAAAATTTCTAACAAGCGTATTTTCCCAGCTGTAGATTTAGTGGCTTCTTCTACCAGAAGAGACGACTTATTGCATGATGATGTTACGCAACAAAGAATGTGGATTCTTAGAAAATATTTAGCAGATATGAATCCTCTTGAAGCAATGGAATTTGTACAAAAACAAATGCAAACCACTAGAAATAATGAAGAGTTCTTAATGTCTATGAATAGATAAAAGACTTTCAATATAAAATTTAGATAAAAAGTAAGAACACGCAAAATGCGTGTTCTTTTTTTGTGAGGAAGGTAATATTTGGTTTCATCTATATTAAGTATAAAATTTTTAAAAAAAATTATAAATGAAAGTACGATGAGAATTTTTATCTTTGGACAAATTTAAAAACATAAACATTATGTCATTCGAATTACCAAAATTAAATTACGCTTATGATGCTCTTGAACCAGTAATTGATGCAAGAACAATGGAAATTCACCATACAAAACATCATCAAGCTTACGTAGATAACCTAAACAATGCTATAAAAGGTACAGCGCACGAAGGAAAAACAATTGAAGAAATCTGTAAAACAGCTTCTGATGTTCCTGCAATTAGAAATAATGGTGGTGGTCACTTTAATCACACTCTTTTCTGGGAAATTCTTACTCCAGGAGGAAGCAAAGAGCCTGTAGGAAATGTAAAATCAGCAATTGAAGCTTATGGTGGCTTTGAAAAATTCAAAGAAGATTTTTCTACAGCGGCTAAAACGAGATTCGGCTCTGGTTGGGCTTGGCTATGTAAAAAAGAAGATGGTAGCTTAGAAGTTTGTTCTTCGGCTAATCAAGATAATACTTTAATGCCTGGAGTGGGTTGTGGAAATCCTGCAATTCTAGGTTTAGACGTTTGGGAACATGCTTATTACTTGCATTACCAAAACAGAAGACCAGATTATGTTTCTGCATTTTTTGATGTAATCAACTGGGATAAAGTAGAAGAAAATTATAATAAATTATAATCACTTTTAATTTCAATAAAAAAAAGGTTCAGAGCTTTTCTGAACCTTTTTTATTTTCTTCGTATAGAAATTATCGTATTTCGGTCATGCTTAAACTTTGCAGTTTTAGACCGTATTTCCATTGTACATAGGCAAAAACCTGATACAGTTTATACTCGAATTTTAAGCCGTATTTTTCGTTTGGGTCATAATTAATAGAAGATTCTATGATGTTTCTGTATCTCCCAGAATAGTAATAATTGTTCCACTCATTAACGAGAAAGGTGTTTTTAGATTTCAAATATTCTTCGGAATAATAGCTCATTGGTTTTGCAATGGCGTTTAAGAAATAATCATATTGAGTATCTATCACGTCTAAATCCCATTCTCCATCATCATTTTTCTCTGGCTTCATTGCAGTTTGATTATTGGCATCTTTAGCAATATTTTGTGGGCTACTACAACTTATAATTAAGAATATTGTAGCAATAATTAGAATAACTTTTTTCATGATGAGGTGGTTTTATTTTAAAGTAAAGTTAATCATAAAAAACAAAAACCGCTTCAAAAGAATTGAAGCGGTTTAATTTTCATTTGTTTCCAGTTTATTGAGCTGGTGTAAATTCTTTTTGTAAAACTACTAAAGATGGGAAGTGGTCACTGTATCCTCCTGTAAAAGTGTCTCCAGCCCATGAACGATAAGGGTAGCCTTTATACTGTCCGTCTGGTGTTATGAGATAAGAAGGCGCGAATACTTCAGCTTTATAAACACTGTAGTTTTTCTGAAGTGTATCAGATAAAGCGTTTTTAGATACAATAATTTGGTCAAATAAGTTCGGAGCGTCTCTGTAACCTAATGATGCTACACCGCTTTTGAACATTTTATACATTAAATTATAGTAAGGCCTTTCTTCTGATAATTCTTTTTTATCACCTACAGCTCCTAAATGTTTAGTTAAACTCGCATTTACAGGGTCGTCATTAAAGTCTCCCATCGCAAAAAGAAGTCTGTCTGGTTCTTCGGCTCTTATTTTATCCATTTCTGCTTTTAGAACTGCCGCGGCTGCATTTCTTCTAGGTGCAGATGCAGCTTCGCCGCCGCTTCTACTTGGCCAGTGGTTCATGAAAACGGCTACTTTTTCTCCGTCTAATAAACCTTTTACTACCATAACATCTCTGGTGTAACTTCTTTTGCCTTCTTCATTATAATTTACCACTTCTTTTTTATAAGTATCTGTTACGGTAAATCTTTTCTTTTGGTAAATTACAGCTACGTCTATTCCTCTTGCGTCATAAGAATTGTAGTGTACGATGCCCCATTCTACTTTGTTAAGCGCAGGTTGTTTGACTAAATCCTGAACAACTTGTCTGTTTTCTACTTCTATTAAACCTACGATTGCGGGTAGAGTTTTGGTGTATTGATAACCTAGCTCAGAGATTACTTTAGATTCATTCGCTAGTTTAGTTTGGTAAACTTTAGAATTATAGTTTTTAGCACTTTTTGGGGTAAAATCATCTGCTAAGTTCTGATATCTGATTACTTTTTTCCCGATAAGAAGTTCATCACTCCATTGACCTTTGTATTCTTCTGTTACTGGTAAAAACTTTAGGGAATCAATTGGTACACTTCTGTGGAAAGCAGGGTTGTTGATTGGTAATGTTCCGTCAATGTAATCTGCAGATGGAATGGTATCCCAAAGGTTTTCAACATTTAGGAAGGCAATAGTAGCTCTTTTAACCTGAACTTGTGATTTTTGAGCAAATCCTATGAAGAAAATCGCTATTGCAATAAGGCTAAAATATTTTCTCATTTTATAAAATTAAAAAGTGGGTTACAAATTTAAAGCATTTCGTTTGAATAACGCATATAATTATTTGCAAATATATATCCAAAAAAATGCCAGATTGGCATTATATTAAACATTATTAAAAAAAATATGATAATTATTAGGTTTGATTTTTGTGAAAAAAAGATTAAAAAAAGTTAAAGTAAAGGAAATTTCACATAAATTTGTAGGTTCAATAGTTCACTATTGTAAAGAAGGAAAAAAATAAAATAAGTTATGATTAAGAAATTATCAATTATCTCAATATTTGGGATACTTTCTTTCTCGGCACTACAAGCGCAAACTACAGTTTATGCCTATCTTAAAGATGCACAAGGCAAACCAGTAGAAAATGCTGAAGTTGATTTGAGAGATTCAGACAATGATGTTAAGGCTGACAAAATTGGCTATTTCCAATTTGTGGATATGAAGCCAGGACATTATTCTATTACAATTTCGAAGCCGGGCTTTGACCAAAAAATCATTGAATTTGATGTTTATGCAAATGAGAGCAAAAAAGATTTAGGTTCTATTTCTCTTGCACCTGCACTAGACATGGCAGATTTAGGAGTTATTACTATTGACGATTCTGACACTCAAGACTCAGATAACGGTAGCGTTCAGCCTACTGTAGGTTTGTTAAGTTCTGGTAGAGATGCTTTTGCTAATGTAGCAGCATTCGAATTAGGGGCATATTGGTTTAGACCTAGAGGTGTAGATAACCGCTTTGAAGATATTTTATTCAATGGTGTTTCTATGTCTAAAAATGATGATGGTAGAGTAGATTTCAGTAACTGGGGAGGTTTAAATGATGTAACTAGATATCCATTAGAATATGTAGAAAACATTACTCCATCGGAATATACTTTTGGTAACTTAGGAGGTGTAGCTTACTATAACACAAGAGCTTCTTCTTATAGAAAAGGTACCTCGTTAGCATATTCTTTTACCAATAGAAGTTATTTCCACAGAGCGATGGCTACTTATAATAGTGGACTTAATAAAAAAGGATGGGCATACACATTCTCTGCAAGTAGAAGATGGGCAGAAGAAGGTGTGATAGAAGGCACATACCAAGATGCTTATGCATACTTCTTGTCTGTAGAGAAAAGATTAGGAGAAAGACATTCACTTAATTTTACTGCATTTGGAGCGCCAACTTATAGAGGCTCTAACAGCCCAAATACACAAGAGGTGTATGACTTATCAGGTAAAAACTATAACTCTTATTGGGGATGGCAAGATGGTGAGAAAAGAAACTCTAGAATCAGAAAAGTTTTCGAACCTGTATTCCAAATGGCTCATTATTGGAAAATCGGAAAATCATCTAACTTAAATTCTACTTTCTCTTACCAACAAGGTGAGGATGCTAGAAGCAGATTAGATTGGTTTCATGGTGCAGATCCTAACCCTACTTACTACAGAAAATTACCAAGTTATGTTTTCGCTCCAGCTACTTATGATGATAGTGACGGCGGATATAGTATTACTACTGAAGAATTTAATGCATACACACCATTATATAATGATGCAATTAACAGTTGGAGACAAAATAAAGCAGGACAACAAATCGATTGGGCTTCTCTTTACAATGCTAACTTAAACAATCTCGAAAGAGGTGCTGTTTATACAGTGGTGGAAGATGTAAATAGAGATAAAACATTAAATTTTGTTTCTCACTTTGATACGAGATTAAAGGATAACTGGAAATTAAATGTTAACTTTAATTACCAAAACCTAAGATCAGATAACTTTAGAAGAATCAAAGATTTATTAGGCGCTGCGTATGCTAATAATTTAGATGCTTTCGGTGGAGATAAACCATACAATCTAGACAGAGAAAGCACTATAGTTTATGAAGGAGATAGAACACAATATTCTTACCTTCTTAATAGAGATGCAGCTTCACTAAACATTTCTACAGAAATAGATTTAAAAAGATGGAACTTTATCTTATCTGGTTTCTCTTCTTATTCAGAATCATTTAGAGATGGTCACTACAGAAACCACTTCTACTTAAATAATTCTAAAGGTAAGAGTGATGTTTACACTTCATTAGACTATGGGGTAAAAGGTAAACTTACATATAAATTAGACGGTAAAAATTTCTTAGTATATAACGGCGCTTTCTTTACATTAGCACCTACACTTAATGAAATTTTCATTAACCCAAGAGTAAATGATTTTGTAACTCCAAATTTACAAAACCAAGAAATTGCTTCTTCTGATTTCAGTTACATTACAAGAGGTCAAGTTCTTAAACTAAGATTAACAGGTTACTATACTTCAATCAAAAACTCTACAGAAATTGCTAGATATTTTGCAGAAGGTATTCAATTAGGTACAGATGCTACAGCACAAGATGCTTTCGTAGCAGAAATCTTATCAGGAATTGATAAAAAATATATGGGAGCAGAATTTGCTGCAGATGTTAAAATTTCACCTACTTTAACTACAGTATTAGTAGTAAGCTACGGTGATTATACCATCAATAATAACCCTACTGCTTACGTTTCTATTGACTCAGATTTATATCCTAATGGTTATGACGAAATAGGGGCGGCAAAACTTAAAGGTTATAAAATTGCTGGAACTCCGCAAAAAGCCGCTTCATTAAGCTTCAGATATAATTCACCTAAATACTGGTGGTTTGGTATGTCTGCAAACTATTTGATGGATCAATATTTAGATTTCTCTGCACTAAACAGAACCCCTAACTTCTATACTAATCCAGAAACTGGTGATAATTATATTCACCCAATTACTGGTGAGGTAGTAACTCAAAGTGATGTAGATGCATTAAACAAGCAAAAGAAATTTGATGACCAGTTTATGCTTAATGCAAACGTTGGTAAGTCATTCTTATTAGGTAAATACAGAATGGGAATTAGTTTAAGTGTAAACAATATCCTAAATAATAGAGATTATGTAACTGGTGGTTTTGAACAAGGTAGAAAGTCTAACTTTACAGAATCATATGTAGATAATGTAATTTCGCCAGTTTCATTATTTGGTCCGAAATTATGGTATGACAGAGGAACTACTTTCTTTGCTAATGTTTACTTAAGATTTTAATTTTATTAATATTAAAACATGAAAAAATATTTTTCAATTATAAGAATTTTCATTTTGTCACTTACGGTCTTTTTAACCAGTTGTGTACAAGATGATGTGTATTCGACACCAGATTTACAAGGAAAGTGTCAAGATCTAACGCCTACTAAAACTATTGCTGAGGTAAAGGCAGCTTTTGCTTCTGCTTCAACTAATAATATTACCATTACAGAAGATATCATCATAGAAGGCTATGTTTCTTCTTCTGATGAAACAGGAAATGTTTATAAGACTATTTATTTACAAGACGCACCAGAAAATCCTACTCAAGGTTTAGTAGTAAGTGTAGACGCTGTAAGTACTTATACTTCTTATCCACAAGGTGCTAAAGTATACATTAAACTAAAAGGCTTAGCTTTTGGTAAATATGGTAACGTTTTACAAGTAGGTTATATGAACCTAGATCCTGTGACCAATACTACTACTTTTGGAAGAATTCCAGAAAAATTAGTAGCAAATCACTTAGTAAGATCTTGTGCTCCTAAAGCTAAAATTGTTCCTAAAGTAATTACTTTATCTCAATTGGCATCTTCTATCGATCCACTAATTGGAGCTTTAGTTCAAGTGAATAATGCAGAGTTCCCAGTAAATCTTCTTTGTAATGTTTATGCTCCAAACGGAACTTCTGTGGATAGAAGAATTGTAGACCCTACTAGACCTACCGATGCAAGTACTAGAGTAGTAAGAAATAGTGGCTATGCGTCTTTTGCATCAGATCAGTTGCCAGCAGGTAATGGTACTTTTGTAGGTGTTTTAAGTAAATATAACACTACTTATCAATTCTATATCAATAGAGTTTCAGATCTTAAGATGAATGGCCCTAGATTAGATGGTTCTACACCTTCTTGTTCTTTTAGCACTACTGGAAAAACCATGAAAACTGTAGCAGAAGTAAAAGCTTATTTCTCTGGTACTTTAGTGCAAATTCCAGATAATGCATATCTTAAAGCTCAAGTAACTGCTAATGATAAAACAGGAAATTTATACAAATACATTTATGTAGAAGATAAAACAGGTGGTATTAGAGTGAATATAGACATGACTTCTCTATATGCAGACCCAAGATTCTTTGTAGGTAAACACGTATTAATCAATCTTAAAGATTTATATGTAGGTGCTGTAAATGGTGAAGTACAATTGGGTGGATTATTTAATACAAACGTAGGTAGAGTTTTACCAAATGATATTTATAAACACTTCTTCCCAACTACTGATTTTAGTGAAGTTATCGCTACAGAAAAAACCATTGCAGGTCTTGCAGATTCTGATGTAGGTAGATGGATTAAAATTAAAGACCTTCAATTTATTGAAAATGATTTAGGAGAAACTTATTCTGGTCTTAGAACTTTAGAAGACTGTTCAGGTAAGAAAATTACACTAAACACTAGTAGTTTTGCTACATTCTCTGGTGATCAGTTAGATACAGGAAAAGGTGATGTTTATGCAATCCTTACTAAATATAACACTTCATATGAACTTTGGATTACCAATAGATTAGGAGCTGATTTAGATGGTAATAGATGTGATGGCACATTGCCAGTTTTCACAACTATTTTTAGTGATGGATTTACTAACCTTTCAAATTGGACTGCTGTTAATGTTACTGGTACAAAAGTTTGGACCACTACTACCTATGGAAATCCAGCGCCAAGTGCTTATATGGATGGTGGTCGTGCTGTCAATGAGGACTGGTTAATATCTAAAAAAATTGCAATTCCTTCTGATTATTCTACAATATCATTCTCATTTGAATCAGATGGTAGATATAATTCTGATCCAAATGTTCCATCGCTAGAAGTTTATGTTACTGATAATTATACAGGTAATGTAACAACTACAGCTTGGACTAAGAAAACAGTTAACCTAGATACAGATTTAAATGCATTTGCAGGATTTGTGGGTACTGGTAAAATAGATGTAACTTCTTTTAAAGGAAAAGATTTAGTAGTAGCATTCAAGTATAAGTCTGTAGCAGGCTTTTCTACAACCTGGGAATTAGACAACTTCTCTGTAAAAGGCATGAAGTAATAAAATTTCAATAAATAATTTGAAACAGCTCCAAGAAACGGAGCTGTTTTTTTATGTAAATATTGGTGATAGAATATAAGAAAATACTCATCCTATTCTTTGAAAAAGAATGGTGTTTTAGCATAAAGATAGCATTCCAAAAGACAACATCTACAAAATAGAATATATCATAATGTTATGGTTAAAAAAAAGCCTTACAAAATCTGTAAGGCTTTTTTATCGTTTAAATTGTTGTTAAAAAGAAATTTCGTTTACTTCTTTACCTCTCATAAAGGTCATGTTTTTTTGTGAACCTTTATAAGCAATGTTTACCAAGTTGAGCTGTTTAGGATAAGCCTCTAGTAAGATATTGTTCTTGATTTTTAAGCTAGAAATATCAGAAACACCATTTGCTTCGAAATATACCCAGACACTTTCTCCATTTACTTGGCTCCCTGTGAAAGTAAGCACTTTATTTTGACCATTTACATACACGTCAAAATGGTCATTTACATATCTTTTTACTTCTGCTTCAAAAGCAGTAGTATTAGGGTTAATTTTTAAAACTTCTGCAATATGCCCAGAATTTAATTTTGTGGTAAATTTAAGCGTTTTACTGCCTTCCACGTAATCTACCTTGGTCATAGAAGAATAAAAATCTGAGAGTGTAAAACTCATCAGCATTGTGATTAAACCTATTGCGATTATTCCTATAAATTTTTTCATTTTTTTCTTATTTAATGCTTTTTTCAAAGTTGTATTTTATTCAAATGTATATAAAAAATGTCAAATCCTGTGCCAAATTCTAGAAATTTACGCTTACTGAGTATTTGTCGTAGAAAGCTTTAATATGAGCTACTGCTTCATCTGCTGTATCTACCACTCTGAAAAGACTTAAATCTTCTTCTTTGATTAAATGATTTTTCAGTAAAGTTTCGGTAAACCAATCAAGAAGACCGCTCCAAAACTCAGTTCCTACTAAAACGATCGGGAATTTGCCAATTTTATGCGTCTGAATTAATGTTAGCGCTTCCGAAAGTTCATCCAGCGTTCCAAAACCTCCCGGTAAAACGATGAAGCCTTGAGAATACTTTACAAACATCACTTTTCTTACGAAAAAGTAATCGAAATTAATAGAATAAGGTTTATCTATAAAAGCATTAAAATTCTGTTCGAATGGCAATTCTATATTTAAGCCAATAGATTTTCCGTTGCCTTCTTTCGCTCCTTTATTCCCAGCTTCCATAATTCCAGGTCCTCCTCCAGTAATAACACCGAAGCCTATTTCTGTAATTTTTCTGGCAATATCTACCGCCATTTGATAATAAGGATCTTCTGGTTTTAACCTTGAAGAGCCAAAAATAGAAACACATGGTCCTATTTTGGCTAATTTTTCGTAGCCATCTACAAATTCAGACATTACTTTGAAAACCATCCAAGAATCTTTGGTTACGGTTTCGTCCCAAGTTTTTTGTCTTAAACTGTCTTGTAGTCTTTTATCTTCTGAAGTATTATCGTCTAGCATTTTTAAGTTTTTATTTAAAATATTTTTCTGCTTCTATCACAGATTCTGGCCTTCCTACATCTATTAATCTTGCCTCGTGCTGAAATCCTAAGATGTTATTTTCAAACATTAAATCCAAATATTCCTCCATGATAGAAAATTTTCCTCTTCTTTTTATTTTTTCAAAGATAGAAGAATTAATACAATGTATTCCGCTGAAAGCCAATTCTTTAAAATTATTGTTAAATTCTGCCATTTTGGTTTCCCCAGAATTTTTGTTCATCCAACCTTTTAAAACCATCTCTGAATTGAAGAAAAGTTTTCGGGAAGAATTTCTATCCGAAACCGCTAGAGTAGCTAATGGAAGATGCGTTTCATGAAATTTTACCAATTCATGAATATTCAGATCGGTAAGAATGTCAGCATTCATAATCAGGAAATTATTTTCGTTTTCCAGATATTTTTGAGCAAAAAGTAATCCACCTCCTGTTTCTAGAAGTTCATCTTTTTCATCAGAAATATCAATTTTAGCTCCAAAATGATTGTTTTTCTCTAAAAATTCTACAATTTGTTCCCCGAAATGATGCACGTTAATCACAAATTCTGTAACCCCAAAACTTTGCAGATATTTTATATTTCTTTCCAGCAGCGGAACATCATTTACCAAAGCCAAAGCTTTGGGATGGCTGTCTGTAAAAGGTTTTAAACGAGTACCTTTTCCTGCTGCGAAAATGAGAGCTTTTTTAATCATGTAGAATGAATATTGTAGATTTTATGATGTTAATTAAGTTGGGGTTGTTCGTTATGCGTTACCCTAACATTTACCAATTCTGGATATTTTTCCTGTAAAAATTCGCCTAGTTTAATGGCGCAATAAACACTTCTGTGTTGACCGCCTGTACAACCAAAAGCAATTTGCAAATGGTCAAAACCACGAGCGATATAATCATTGATGGTAATGCTTACTAAGTTTTTGATGAGGTCTATAAATTGAGGCATTTCAGTTTTGGTTTCTAAAAAATCCTGAACAGGTTTATCATTACCAGTTTGAGGTTTGTATTCTTCTATTCTTCCTGGATTGAGAATTCCTCTACAATCGAATACAAAACCGCCACCATTTCCGCTGTTATCTACTGGTATTCCACCTTTTTTATAAGAAAAACTGTAAATGTCTATGTTAAGTTTATTGTCCATCAATTAATTTTTGAATTTTATTTTTAGTTTCTGTTGTGTTCAGTTGTAGAATTAACTTTTTAAGCTCAGGATATTCATTCATTTCGAGTTCCGTTTTGGTGAATTCTACTAAATTCTGAATTCCCTTTTCTAAACTTGTAATAAAATGGGGCTTTCTCTGAATGAGTCCTCTAAAACCATACGCTCCTAAAACTTGAGTGAAACGAATCATTTTACAATATTTCAAAGATTTTTCTAAATTATTTCTTTTTTCTGAAGGATGAAAAGAGAAGTAATATTCTAGCATTTCATTTTTGAAATTTTCAGAAAAATTGGCCTTGGCTTGGAAAAGAAAAGAAACTACATCGTAAAGAGCCAGCCCTTCCATTGCCGCTTGATAATCGATGAAAAAAACTTCGTCTTTATCATTTACCATAATATTTCTTGCCTGAAAATCTCGTATCATCAATGATTTTGGGGCTAAATTTTCTATTCTTTCTGCAATTTTTTTGAATTCTTTTAATAAAGAAGATTTGTGATAAGGCAACTCTAGAATGTCTATCAAATAATTTTTGAAGTAGTACAAATCATGTATAATTGGCAGTTCGTCATACTTTTCGTACTCGAAAGTTTTAGAAAAATCTATTTTGTTTTGGGTTTTTTCTTGAAGTTGGAATAAATGGTCTAAAGTTTTTTTGACCATAGATTTCACCCTTTCAGATTCACCTTCTTGCGTAATGATGTCAGACAGTGTTTTGTCTCCTAAAAATTCCTGTATATAAAGTTTTCTTTCTTCGTTGATTTTAAAAATCTGAGGCGTGTTCAACTTTAAATCTGAAAAAACCTGTGTGAAATAGAAAAATGCTTCGTTTTCTAGAAGATTTTCATTGTAAGTAATTACGTAAGTTTCATTCGAAGATTTTCCTATAAAATTCATTCGCGCAGAGCCACTTTGGGGCAATGCCAAAAATGCGGTCGCCTTTTCGCTTAAAAATTCTTCGAAAAAAAGTTGTGCTATTTCTTGATTTGTCATTACAAAGCAAATATAATAATTTGAAAAGGGATTTTTTGTGTATTTTTGTTTTAATATGAAAGATTTCAAAGAAATATTGGGGGTTCTTCTAAGGTTTTTAGGGATTTGGTTAGTACTATTTCTCTTATACCAATTGTATTTGAATCAATATTCTAAAGACATCGATGGGTTTACCAAAGTCATTTCTGATCAAAGTGCCTTTTTCCTCAATTTTACAGGTTATGAAACGGTTACCAAAGATTTCCCTAGCCACGAAACCATTCAGTTTTATATCAATGGAAAATTGGCAACCAGAATGATAGAAGGCTGTAACGCCATTTCGGTGATGATTATGTTTCTATCTTTTATTTTTGCTTTTTACAAAGGAGTTAAAACTTTTTATTTTGCGATTGTAGGGATTATGCTTTTGTATGTTTTAAACCTTTTTAGAATTTATATTATCAATATGATTGTGGTAGATTTTCCTTCATTTACCAAGCCTGCACATGATTATTTCTTTCCTGCAATTATTTATGGTGGCGTAGTTATTTTGTGGTTAATTTGGATTAATAAATTTGTAATTACAGATGAGAAAAATTCTTAATTTGCTGCTAGTTTTCGTAGGGGTTTTGGGATTAATTTCTGTGCGTTTTGTAGAAGATAAAATTTTCTATGATCCTTTTTTAGCTTTTTTTAAAGGAGATTTCAAAGGAGCTGTAATTCCAGATTTTGACTCAGTGAAATTAATTACAAGCCATTTGTTTAGATTTTTGCTAAACTTGTTTTTTTCTGCAGTTGTCATTCACTTTTTGTTTCTAAATAAAAAATGGACAATTCAGGGTGTTGTTTTAATGACAATTGCCTTTTTATTTTTCTTCCCTATTTACATGTGGTGTCTGTATTCTAAAATGGAAATAGGCTATCTTTTTACCTTTTCGGTAAGAAGATTCGTGATTCAGCCGATTATTTTACTACTTATTATTCCTATTTTTTATTACAGAAAAAAGCTTGGAAAAGATTAAGGATTGTTTTCTAAACAATGTTTCGAAAGTTGAGAAACACTTTCAGGAGTCCATTCTATTTTCTTTTTAAAAGTATGAATTCTTTGAGCGCATTCTAATTGACAAATTTCGCATGAGTGTGGTTTACAATCATCCATATGAAAATTAAACTCTACGTGTCTTTCTGTTTCAGCAGCTAGAGTTTTGATGATGTTTTCCATTTCTTGGTGAGACTCTCTAAGCGTGTCATACCAAGGAAGCGTAATGTGTGCATCAATGTGTAGACCACTACCGTATTGTTGAATTTTCATGTTATGAATGTCAATCCACTCTTTTTTTCTGTTTTTAGCAAGAACTTCTACTACAGCTTTTAATAAATCTGGATCTGCTTCATCCATAATTCCACTTAGTGATTTTCTTACAATTTTGTACCCTACAATGATGATATAAGAACCAAAAACCAAAGCTACTGCTGCATCTATCCAATAAATTTTAGTGAAATATACCAAAACTAAACTGACAACTACACCTAAAGTAGTCCAAGTGTCTGATTGAAGGTGTTTCCCAGAGGAAATAAGAACCACTGAATTTTCTCTTTCTCCTTTTTTGATAGAAAAATATCCCATCAAATAATTGATAATGGCCGTAGCTAAGACAATAAGAATTCCATAATCTAATTTTTTTAAAGTATTGCCATGAAGCAAACTGTCTACCGCTTCTACAATAATCATAACCCCTGCAAAAATAATCAGCGAACCTTCTACTCCAGAGGTTACAAATTCTACTTTTCCGTGACCATAAGGATGGTTTTCGTCTTTAGGTTGAGCGGCTAAATACAAGGAATATAATCCCATGAAAGCCGAAATAATATTCACAATACTTTCCATAGCGTCTGAAAAAACAGCATCAGAATTGGTGAGATGCCATGCAATCAGTTTTCCTATGAATAAAATGACACCTACTATGGCTACATTTCTCTGGAAAGTAAATTTTTGTTTGTTTTTATTAATGGTAGCGACTTCCATGTATTTAATTTTAAAAGTTTGAAGGTTCTAACAAAAAATCCCGCTTTTCGCGGGATGTTATTTTATACTAATTGGTTTGCAATGAGATACTCTGCAATTTGTACCGCATTGGTTGCGGCACCTTTTCTCAGATTGTCTGCTACAATCCAGCAGTTCAGTGTATTTGGTTGAGAAAGGTCTCTTCTTATTCTTCCTACGAAAACTTCGTCTTTCCCTTCGGAGTAAAAACACATAGGATAAACTTTATTTTCTACATCATCCTGAAGAACTACTCCAGGAGTATTGGCTAGAATATTTTTAACTTCTTCTAAATCAAAATCATTTTCAAATTCTATATTTACACTTTCTGAGTGACCGCCTTGTACAGGAATTCTCACCGCAGTTGCTGTAATTTTAATAGAATCATCTCCCATGATTTTTTTAGGCTCTTTGATGAGTTTAAGTTCTTCTTTGGTGTAATCATCTGCATCAAAAACATCACATTGTGGCAATGCATTTTTGAAAATTTGGTAAGGATAAACAGCGTTTACTTCTACTGAACCAGGTTTTACAGCATTTGCAATTTCTGCGTTCAATTGGTCTACAGCAGCTTTTCCTGTTCCTGAAACAGATTGGTAAGTAGAAACGATTACTCTTTTTACTTTGTATTTTAAATGAAGAGGATTAAGAACCATCACCATTTGAATGGTAGAGCAATTAGGGTTTGCGATGATTTTATCTTCTTTGGTTAAAACGTGAGCGTTAATTTCTGGAACTACTAATTTTTTGGTAGGGTCCATTCTCCAAGCAGAAGAATTGTCAATCACGGTGCAACCTACTTCTGCAAATTTAGGAGCGTATTCTAGCGAAGTAGAACCTCCTGCAGAGAAAATAGCAATTTCAGGTTTCATAGAAATCGCAGTTTCCATAGAAACAATGTCATACTGTTTACTCTTGAAAGTGATTTTCTTTCCTACAGATTTTTCTGATGCTACAGGAATTAATTCTGTAATAGGAAGATTTCTTTCTTCCAAAACTTTCAACATAACTTGGCCTACCATTCCGGTGGCGCCGACTACTGCGATTTTCATAATTGAAATTGTTTTAAATTTTTTTAAAAGTTAAAGGTGTAAAATAATGTTTAAATCTAATATTCAATAAAATTCGTTATAAATAATCCTTTTGAAAATTGTTTAATGGAAAATTTATCTAAATTTTTTACAAAGATAGTAAAAATTATCTTTTGCGATAAAATGATTTAAATCAATTTTACACCTTTCCTTTTTTATGCTCCGAAAACTTTAGCCCAAGGGAATGCATAGCCAAATAATAGTAATGCTAAAACTCCCATGAATACTACTTTTAATGCTAGGGTTTCGTTCTTTTTTAAATATTTGTTGATAATGGTCAATAAAATAGCTGCTACCAACATAGAGAATGGGTGCTCTACGTAAGTTATTCTATTGTATGAGTCGCTCATTAATGTTCCGCTATCTAATGCTGCTTTTAATCCTGGAGAAAAAACAAGCATAGCAATCCCGATTAAGAATTGTAAGTGAAACAAAATCATGGTAAAAAGGGTAGATTTTTTTAATAGTTTGCTAATTTTACCAGAATAGCCGAACATAGCCATCAATAATGCTACGATGAAGACCAATGCTGCTACTAAAATTAAATAACCGAAACCTTTGTGAGCTTCTCTAATAATGTTAAATGTATCCATATTTTTTATTTGTTACAAATATAAAAAATCCCGGCAAATATAGCCGGGATTCGTGATTTATAAAATCTAAAATTGTTTTTAGAATTTGTAAGCGATTGAAGCGTTCCAAGTTCTACCAAATCCGAAATAAACTTGGTTATTCTTGTTAATACCGTTCCAGTTATTAGCTGCGTTTGCATCAGCAGCGATGTTAGTTCTCATATCAGAGATATAAGTTTCATCTAGTACGTTATTTACGTTTAATCTGAATGATAAACTCTTACCTACATTTGTTTTAGTAGATAATGTTAATCCTAGGTCAAGAAGTCCGAATGAAGGTAACTTAACTGCTGGAGTGTTTTTGTTAAGGTTGCTTGCTGGATCGAAACCAGAATATAGGTTGTCAGCATATCTATAAGTAGCATCAAATTTTAAATTTTCTGTTGCTCTTACGTCTGCACCTAAAGCCCAAGTTAATTGTGCCGCATCTCCTACTTTTAGGTCTTTGATAAGAAGGTTTCCTTCAGCTACTACAGTATTAGTTTCATCATTGATAAATGTAGCTTTTACATCTTTATCATAGTACCAATCTCCTGCAGAGAACATACCGTTAACAGTGATCCAATCAGTTGGTTTTACATTGAAATCAACTTCTACTCCTCTATGGATTTCTTTAACTCCTAATACGTTTGCGTAATATGTTACAGTAGAACCAGTTGGTCTATAAGAAACTCTTTTGAAGATATCTCCCCAAGAAGTGTTGTATAAGTTAACGTTTGCATTGAAAACAGATGATCTAAATCCGTACCCTAATTCTGCAGAGAATACTTTTTCGTTTTCTAAGTTAGGATTTACTCTGTTTGTGTTATCTAAGAATACTGCACCGAAGAATGGTTGTCTTTCATAGTAACCAGTGTTGAAGAACACATTATGGTTTGCATTAAGGTTGTAGTTAAGTCCTGCTTTTACGTTATACCCTAATTTGTTTACCATTTCTGTTTTTTGGTTAGCAGGTGCATATAAGAAATAGTCTACTCTTTGGAAACCTTGGTTTGAGATAGAACCTTGAGCAAATGCAGATAAATCACCGTTGCTATATTCTAATTGACCAAAACCACCTAACCAGTTTACGATACCATCATTGTTATAAGCGATTTTAACTTCATCAGTTTTTCCACCGAAAGGATTCCAGTTTGGAGATGCATCATAAGCATCTGTAATTTTTCTGTTAGGATTGTTGATGTCTGTATTGTCGATGATGTACTTAGCTCCAAGGAAATCACTCATTACTCTGTAATGGATACCTTTATAATATCTACCATCTACTCCGACAGTGAAGTTTAAGTTATCGTTAAGTTTGTGGTTTAAGCTAGAAATTGCTCCAATCCAGTTGTGAGAGTTGATAGAAGATCTTCTTACAAATACAGAGTTAGCAGAGTTTGAGTTTGGAGTTGCAATAGCGGCATTAGCAGCGTAAATTGCATCAAAATCTATACTTCCGTCTGCTTTTCTGAATCCGTTTTCAGTTTTGTTGTTTACTCTACCTAGAGTTCCTGTTCCACCACCTCTACCAAATGAAGCATAAACTACAGTAGATAATTTTGTAGCATCAGAGATTTTATAATCCCAGTTCAAAGACATTACTGGCTTGTGGTAGTAGTTTCTTGTGAAAGAATATTCTTCACCACGTAAAGTACCCCAGTTTAGATTGTATTTTCTGTTTGGTTCTCCATCTGTACCGTATTTTAAATATTCGTTAATTGTTGGAGAAAAAGATCTTTGGTTGTGCCATTGTGGAGCACCTGTGATTGTGAATTGGAAATCATGTTTACCTTTTTGGTATCCAAGTGCCCAATAATAGTTATATCCTTCAAATTCAGTTCCGTCAGCATACATGCTTCCTGCAGTTCTACTCATTAAGAAAGAAGAAGACCATCCTGTATTGCCTTTACCTGTATTGTAAGAAAATAAAAGTTTGTTGTAACCAGAGTTACCTAATCCAAACATTACATTTCCTTCTCTTTTTTTGTCTGCTGATCTTGTTAAAACATTGATAGTTCCTCCTACAGACGCGATAGCTAATTTAGAAGATCCTAAACCTCTTTGAACTTGCATAGCAGAAGTTACATCTGATAAACCAGCCCAGTTTGACCAATAAACAGCTCCGTTTTCCATGTCGTTAACAGGAACCCCGTTAATCATAACCGCAGTGTTTCTTTGATCAAAACCTCTAACGTTGATTCTTGAATCACCAAAACCACCACCTGCTTTAGTTGCATACACAGAAGGAGTGGTGTTTAGAACTTCAGGAAATTCTTGGTTTCCTAGTTTTTCTACAATTACAGTTTCTTTGATAGTAGAAACCGCTACTGGAGTTTTTCTGTCTTTAGCGATATCTGCCACCCCAGTTAGAACAACTTGTTCTATGTCTTTAGAGTTGATAGAATCTCTATTTTTTTGCGCAAATGCTACACTAGCAGCACTTAATACAATTACCACAGAAAGTCTTGACTTTCCTAAATAGTTGATTTTCATAAAGTTATATTATTTCGAACATTGTTTTATCGGAGTGCAAAATACATTATTTTTTTTTAACTAAAATTAACATAGTGTTAAAATTTAATAAAATTCATAAATTTTTATCCACAATGAAGTTTTTGATTTTCAAATTGATACAAAAAAACACGCTTATAGCGTGTTTTCATTATTTTTAATTTTTTATGGCTTTTAAGCTTAAATCTATATTTTCTGCCGAATGCGTTAGTGCCCCTGCAGAAATATAAGTGACACCCGTTCTAGCTATTTCATTTAATTGGTCTCTAGAAATTCCTCCTGAAGCTTCGGTTTCGCATTTTCCTGCAATTATTTTCACGGCTTCCGTCATGGTTTTTACATCCATATTATCTAGCATAATTCTATCAATTCCTTTTCCTGCGAGCTTTGTAGCTTCTTCTACTTCGGCTAGAGTTCTGGTTTCTACTTCTACCTTAAGTTTTAATTTATTTTTTTTGAGATACTCTTGTGTCATTTTCACTGCATTGGTTATGCTTCCATTATAATCTATATGATTGTCTTTTAGCATAATCATGTCATACAATCCATATCTGTGATTTGTGCCACCACCAATTGCTACTGCCCATTTTTCGCAAATTCTAAAGTTAGGGGTGGTTTTTCTCGTGTCAAGCAGCTTAGTTTTGGTTCCTAGAAGTCTAGAGTCCCATTCATGAGTTAAAGTAGCAATTCCGCTCATTCTTTGCATACAGTTTAGCACTAATCTTTCGGTAGAAAGGATAGAGCGCGCACTTCCTGTAACGATAAAGGCTACATCGCCAACTTTTGCATTTTCTCCATCTTTAATAAAAACCTCTACTTTTAAATCTTTATCAAAAGTTTTGAAAATAATCTCTGCCAATTCTACTCCTGCTAAAATGCAATCTTCTTTTACCAGAAGTTTTGCACTTTGTACCAATTCTTTAGGAATGGTAGAAAGAGTAGAGTGGTCACCGCTTTGAATATCTTCTTCTAAAGCAGATTTTATAAATTGTTTTAAGGCTTTATCGGTTACGTAGTGTGGACGTTTCATAGATGTAAATTTCAAGTTTTTATCTGTGATGAATCTTAGGCAAAATCTTTATTGTAAAAAGCACCTTTATTTTCTTTCATAGCCAATGAATGCTTAATAATAAGGTAAGAAACATTCACCAGATTTCTTAATTCTGATAATTCTGGCGAAATTACTGAATAATTATACAATTCTGTAACCGCTTTATAGATTTCTCTTTGTTTTTTTTGAGCCAGTTGCAATCTTTCGTTGCTTCTTACAATGCTTACCAAATCGCTCATCATTTCCTGAAGTTGTTTTCTGAGATAGGTAATGAGAACTTTTTCTTCCATCACTTTCATACCTTCTTCATTCCATTCTGGTACATTTTCTAAGTCGAAGTAATTAAATTCATCTTTGTGAAGTAATTCTACAGATTTCATGGCAGCATTATGACCATAAACCAAGCCTTCCAAAAGTGAATTAGATGCAAGACGATTTGCGCCGTGCAATCCAGAGTTGGTACATTCTCCTACTGCAAAAAGATTTTTAATTGAAGACTGTCCGTCTTTGTCTACCACAATTCCTCCCATTAAATAATGACTTGCAGGAACCACAGGAATAAGTTGTTTAAATGGGTCAATTCCTTCATCCATACATTTTTGATAAATGTTTGGGAAATGTTCCATAAATTTTTCTTTATCCATTTCTCTACAATCGAGGCCTACATATTCATCACCAGAAATTTTCATTTCGTTGTCAATGGCTCTAGCCACAATATCGCGCGAAGCTAATTCTTCTCGCTCATCATATTTGTGCATGAATTTTTCGCCATTTTTGGTTCTGAGTTTAGCACCATCACCTCTCACAGCTTCCGAAATTAAAAACAGCATGCCAGCTCGTTTAGAATACATTGCGGTAGGGTGAAACTGGATGTATTGCATATTAGAAACTTTACCACGAGCTCTGTGTACAAAAGCAATTCCGTCTCCTGTGGCAATTTTTGGATTCGTGGTGTTTTTATAAACGTGACCAGCTCCACCAGTTGCTACCATAGTTACTTTTGCGGTAATTTTTTTTATTTTTTTATTTTTTTGGTCTAGAACATAAGCTCCATAACAAGAAATATTTTCTAAATCAAAGTTTTTATTGGGAATATGGTGTTGGGTGATTAAATCGATGACGTAATGATAATCAAGAATTTCTATGTTGGTAGATTTATTGCAATAAGCAAGAAGCGCACGCTCTATTTCTGCGCCTGTAATATCTTTATGGTGAACAATCCTAAATTCGGTGTGGCCACCTTCTCTTCCGAGTTTAAATTCGCCGTCTTCTTTTTTGTCAAAATTTACGCCCCATTCTACAATTTCTCTGAAACGGTCTGGTCCTTCTTTGATGACCATTTCTACCACTTCTCTATTGTTTTCGTAATCTCCAGCGCGCATCGTGTCATCTATATGTTTCTGGAAATTATCCGTGTCTAAATCCATTACTACTGCTAAGCCACCTTGAGCATATTTGGTATTAGTTTCGTCTTCCTCAGCTTTGGTGACGATGGTGATTTTAGCATCTGGTAATTTTTCAGAAATTTTAATGGCATAAGAAAGTCCCGAAATTCCTGAGCCAATTACCAATACATCTGTTTTTATCATTTTAAAAATTGAGATTTGAAATTAGAAAGTCTGTAAAACTACATTCCAAATGTAAGGATTTTGAAAAGAATAGGGAGGATTCTGCTAAAGAAATTGACTATAATCTTTATTCATATTTAAAACAATCCGCCCTCTTTTTGACTCTCAAAGAAGGTGTCAATTTTTAAATTTGATGATTGAGAAGCTTTTACAGCAAGTTGGTCGCAGATTTCATTTTCAGGATGACCAGCATGACCTTTTATCCAGTGAAATTCTATTTTATGTTTTCTAAAAAGGGGAACAAATCTTTGCCACAAATCAGGGTTTTTTACATTTTTAAACCCTTTTTTTATCCATCCAAAAATCCAATTTTGGTTAATGGCATCGGCTACATATTTAGAATCAGTGAAAACATGAACGTTTTCTTCAGAATTTTTTAACTTTTCAAGTGCTTCAATCACCGCCAGAAGTTCCATTCTATTATTGGTGGTCAAACGAAAGCCTTCTGAAAAAGTTTTTTGATATTTTTTCTCGGGAACACGCATGAGAATTCCATAGCCACCTTTTCCAGGGTTGCCACTACAAGCGCCGTCTGTGTAAATTTCGATTTTCATGTAAGGTAAAGTCGTGAAATTGCTAGTAAAAATAAACTTTTACGATTTTACATTTTTTTAAAACGGCATTTCACCATCATCGTCGTCATCATTCATAGCAGAACCAGAAATATTTCCGTTATCTGGTAAGCCAAATGCTGCGCCTGGATCTATGGAAACACGCAATTTATCAAAACCACTTGGTTCATCTTGTTGTGCAAAACCAGAAGAATGATAGCTTCCGAAAACGTCTAAATCTGAGAATTTTGCTAAACTTCCGTGGAAACTTAACCTTACATCTGCTATAGAACCATTTCTATGCTTAGCAATAATAAGTTCTGCTTGGTTAGCAGAAGGAGTCTCGTCTTCCCAAGTATCAATTTTATAGTATTCTGGTCTGTAGATGAAAGAAACGATATCGGCATCTTGCTCAATCGCTCCAGATTCTCTCAAGTCAGATAGTTGAGGTCTCTTATTTGGACGGGTTTCTACGGTTCTGGATAACTGAGAAAGTGCAATAACTGGCACGTTTAATTCTTTTGCAATGGCTTTCAGTGAACGAGAAATTGTCGCAATTTCCTGCTCTCTGTTTCCTGCTCCTTTTCCTCCAGAATTTGCGGTCATTAACTGTAAATAATCCACCATGATGATTCTTACACCGTGTTGCATTACCAGTCTTCTGCATTTTGCACGGAAATCAAACACCGAAAGTGCAGGCGTTTCGTCTATATAAAGCGGAGCATTTTCTAAAGCGGCAACGTTTGAAAATAGTCTTTGCCATTCTTCTTCAGACATTTGTCCTTTTCTCAATTTTTCAGAAGAAATTCCCGTTTCTGAGGCAATCATCCTCGTGATAAGCTGTACTGATGCCATTTCAAGAGAGAATAGCGCCATCGGAATATTGTGGTCTACAGTGATGTTTCGCGCCATAGAAAGTAGGAAAGCGGTTTTTCCCATTGCGGGACGCGCCGCGATGATGATTAAGTCAGAACTTTGCCATCCTCCTGTTTCTTTGTCTACATCTCTAAATCCTGATGGAATACCAGAAAGTCCTTCTTTGTCTTTTAAGGATTTAATTTTATCAATGGCTTCTTTTACCAAGGAATTGGCGGTGTCAAAACCTTTTTTGATGGTTCCATTGGTAATTTCGAAAAACGATTGTTCTGCTTTGTCTAGCAATTCAAAAACGTCTGTAGATTCTTTGTAAGAGCTGTCGATTACATTCGCAGAAACATTAATCAAACTTCTGAGAATGAATTTTTCTAGAATTACACGAACGTGATATTCTATGTGAGCGCTCGAAGAAACGCCCATAGTAAGATCAATAATGTAATGGTCACCTCCAGCAAAACCTAGTTTTTCTTCTTTTTTGAGCTCTTGGATTACGGTCATTAAATCTACAGGCTCGTTTTTTTCGTACAATTTTAAAATTGCAGAAAAAATAACTTGATGTCTCGGGTCGTAAAAAACCTCGGGAGTTAATAAATCTATAGAATAATCTAGACCTTTTTTGTCAATCAAAAAAGTTCCAATAACCAATTTCTCGAATTCAACTGCATTAGGCGGCATTTTGCCTGCTGAAATAGAAAGTTCCTTCGCGAAATTACCATGTGTTAAACTTGATAATGTTTCCTTCTGTGCCATTTCACAAAGATAGAATTTTTAAATTTTTTTTGAGGTTAAATCTGCTTTTTGCGGATAATAATCTGCAAATGCTTTGTTAATGGAAGATGAGGCGAAATTCCGAATGTTGATAAGTTTTTGACTTATTGATATTTAAACTTTTTTAAAAATAATTCTAGGCTTTTTTAATATTCCATTTTTCTCAATTTTGGAACAAATTTTCCTACAGAAAGTGCAATGAGAACGGTCATGGTTCCGCCAAAAACTACGGATCTTACCACGCCTAAAAGTTTTGCTGCAACACCACTTTCAAATTGTCCCATTTCGTTACTAGACATAATGAAGATAGAATTTGCACTCATGACTCTTCCTCTGATGTGATCTGGAGTTTTCAGCTGTACGATGGTTCCTCTTATCACGACTGAAATTCCGTCAAAAATTCCGCTCAACATGAGGAATAAGAAAGATAACCAGTAGAGTTTTGACAAGCCGAAACCAATGATGCATAAACCAAATCCAGCCACTACACCGATTAAAATTTTGCCTTGATTTTTTCTTAAAGGAATAAAAGAAAGCGTTACAATAATCAGCATCGAGCCTATATCTGATGCAGCGTTGAGGATCCCGAAACCATCAGCTCCTACTTTTAGAATATCACTTGCGTAAACAGGAACCATGGCAACTGCTCCGCCAAAAAGCACGGCAAACATATCTAAACAAAGAGCTCCTAGAATTTCTTTCGTTTTATAAATATAAGTGATTCCTTCTTTCATAGAAGCCCAAATTTGTAACTCATTTTTATGGTATTCTGACTGTTGTTTATTGATAAGAAGGAAAAATAAGGAAGCCAATAAAATTAAAAATAAAATGACTACCAAAGTCCATTTTATAGTGATGAGAGCGATGAGAAATCCGCCAATAGCGTGACCAGAAACGGATGCGGTAAGAAAAGTCGCTTGGTTTAAGGTAATGGCGTTAGCTAATTTTTCTTGTCCTACAATTTTGGGAATCATTACTGGCACAATCGGACCAATGAAAGCCCTACAAATTCCTGTGAAAAATATAATTCCGTAGATGTAATATGTGATTTCGTGACCTGTAAAATGAAGGTTAGAAGCATAAAATGCAGGAATCAATAACAAGGCAATAAGCACAAAATATCCCGAAGTGCACAAGAGAAGCATTCTCTTTTTTTCTTTCATATCAATAACGTGACCAGCATATAATGCTGTAGAAACAGCAGGAATAACTTCCGAAAGTCCTATCAAACCAATTGAAAAAGGATCTTTGGTGAGCTGATAAACCCACCACCCTAATAAGGTGGCGAGCATTCTGAACGCTAGAATTAGAAAAAATCTTCCAGTAAGTAAGTTTCTAAACTCTTTGTTTTTTAGAGTTTTAATGGGCTCAAGAGAAATCATTGGGCAAATATAAAATAAATAGAAATATTTTTTTAATAGTTAAAGTCTATATTTGTGCAATGAATTGGTTAATACTCATCATCGCAGGATTATTCGAAACCGCATTTGCATTTTGCTTAGGAAAAGCACAAGAAACTACAGGCAAAGAAAACCTCTATTGGTGGTCTGGATTTGCAGTTTGCCTTTTTCTTTCTATGTTTCTCATGTACAAAGCTATTGCTGGCGAAAATGGTTTGCCAATCGGTACAGCTTACGCAGTTTGGACAGGAATTGGAGCAGTAGGAAGCGTTTTGATGGGAATCTTTTTCTTTAACGAACCAGCCACTTTTTGGCGTATCTTTTTTGTGTCAACTTTAATTATTTCAATCGTAGGACTGAAGTTTGTAAGTGAGTAATTAGATTTTAAATTTCTTTAAAAAATCGGCAATCTTTCTGTCATTTGCCAAACGTGGAATTTTATTTTGTCCGCCTAGTTTTCCTTCTGATTTCGCGTATTCTTGGAAAGCATTTTTCTGCAATTTGGTAATTTTTAGCACCTGCAAAATATTTCCAGCAATCAAATCATCATAATACGTGTTTCTTTTACGCATTTCTGCATCAAGGTTTTGACGGAAACTTTCTAGATTTTCTGGCTCTTTTTCAAATTCTATAAACCATTCATGGTATGGCAATTCTCCATTTTCAGGATTTACCTGTGGCGCGAGGTGAAACTCAGTAATTTGCGCTGGGAATTTCTCAACTGTTGCCTTCATTGCTTCTTCCACTTCAAAAGCAATCACGTGTTCGCCAAAAGCTGAGGTGAAATGTTTGGTTCTTCCAGAAACTAAAATTCTGTGCGGATTTTTAGAGATAAATCTTACTACATCACCAATAGAATATGCCCAAAGTCCCGAGTTTGTAGTTAAAATAAGTGCATAATCTTTATTGAGTTCTACCTCTTTCAATGTCAATCTTGGTGCATCTGGTTTTCCGTATAATTCCAGTGGAATAAATTCATAGAAAATTCCGTGATTAGATTGAAGTAGAAGTCCTTCTTTTTCATAATCATCTTGAAAAGCAAAAAAACCTTCACTTGCAGGAAACGTTTGAATGATATCTACTTTTCCACCCAATAATTCTTCCATTTTCTCACGATAAGGTTCGTAGTTTACACCGCCTGTTACAATGAGCTGAAGATTCGGAAATAATTGTTTTATTTTTTTGCCATTTCTTTCGATGAGCTTTTCAAAATACATAATTAACCAAGGCGGAATTCCCGAAATCAGCGTCATGTTCTCTTTTTCGGTTTCTTCTACAATTTTGTCCACTTTAGTTTCCCAATCTTCTATGCAATTGGTTTCGTAGCTCGGCAATCTGTTTTTTTGCAAATATTTTGGGATGTGATGCGCTACAATTCCTGAAAGTCTGCCTGTTTTTATATCGTTAATATCTTCCAGTTCTGGTGAACCTTGCAAGAAAATCATTTTCCCGTTTACAAAATCAGCATTATTTTTTTGAGCAATATAATGGAAAAGTGCAGATTGTGCAGCTTTTACCTGATAGTCCATTCCTTCTTTGGTCAAAGGAATATATTTCGTTCCAGAAGTGGTTCCAGAAGTTTTTGCAAAATATTCTGGTTTTTCTGGCCAAAGAATATTTTTGTCGCCGTGTTTTACTTTTTCTACAAAAGGTTTTAGGTCTTCGTAGTCAGAGATTTTCACATTTTTTTGAAAATCTTCTACCGATTTAATTTCCGAAAAGTTATGCTGAAGTCCGAAAAGTGTTTTTTCGGATTTTTTGACCAAATCCAGTAACAATTTTTCTTGAAGAACTTCGGCGTTATTTTTGAAGTCTTCCGTTTTGGCAACATGGTTTTTCGCCCAAATTTTGGCGATGTTTTTCTTTAAGAAATTTATCATTTGCCAAAGTTAAAAATAAGTTTTGAAAAAACTATCTTTGCACCATCAAACGATTTCGGAGCAACCCGAAATCGCTTTCGTCGTTTTATCAATTTTTGAAAAGCGATGAGAAAAATTACAATTTTACGATATTACAATGCTGAAAAATATTAGTCAAACGCTTATTCCTGATTTTTTAAGAAAGAATTTTGGAAAAGAAATTTTTGAAAATTTTGACCAAAGCCAACATATTTCTGTGAAAGGTTTTGCAGGTTCTGTTCCGTCTATTTTGGTGGCAGAATTATTTCTTACGCAGAAAAGAGATGTTCTTTTTATCATTGAAGATAAAGAATCTTCAAATTATATCACCTCAGAATTAGAGGAAATGATAGGCGAAGAAAACGTTTTGTATTTCCCTGAAACGCATTTAGAACCTTATCAAGTTGAGAAAACCCAAAATGCAAACATCGTTTTACGAACTGAAGTGCTCAATAGTTTAAATTTTGATAAAAAGAAAAAAATTATCGTTGCAACCGCTTCTTCGCTTTCAGAAAAAGTGTTGAAAAAGGAAGATTTCAAAGCGATTTCTCACACGATAAAAGTTGGCGACCAACTGGATTTTGATTTTACGGAAGAATTATTGAATCAGTTCAATTTTAATTATACAGATTTCGTTTCGGAACCTGGAGAATTTTCGGTTCGTGGCGGAATTTTAGACGTTTTTTCTTATGCTTACGAAAAGCCTTTCAGAATTACTTTTTTCGGAAATGAAGTAGAAAGCATTAAGGAATTTGACATCGAAACTCAACTTTCCACAGGAAAAGTTAATGAATTTGAATTGGTTTCTAATATGAATTTTGCAGTTTCAGGAAGCAAGGTTTCTCTATTGGATTTATTGCCAAAAGATAGTTTCATTGTCACTAAAAACGCTTACTTAACGATAAAAAAACTCAAAGATTTCTACGAAAAAGCAGAGCAGAAATTTGAAACGCTAAGCAAAGAAATCAAGCATCAAAAACCAGAAATTCTTTTCGTTTCTGATGATGTTTTTCTAAGAGATTTAGAAAAATTTAAAGTCATCGATTTTACATCTCAACAACTTAACGATTTTACGACTTTACAACTCAATCAAACCGCACAACCTACCTTCCATAAAAATTTCGAACTTCTTGCCGAAGATTTAAAAGAAAAAAAAGAAGAAGGTTATGAAACATGGATTTCTTTTTCAGGGGAAAAACAAAAGGAAAGGTTAGAAAATATTTTTGAGGAACTGAATCACGATTTACCGTTTAAATCTTTCAAATCTGAGCTTCATGAAGGCTTTGTAGATTATGAACTGAAAGTTTCGGTGTATACAGATCATCAGATTTTTGACCGTTATCAAAGATATAAAGCCAAAAATTCTTTTGCCAAATCTGAGCAATTAACCCTAAAAGATTTAATGTCTTTGAAAGTGGGAGATTACATTACGCACATTGACCACGGAATCGGGAAATTTATGGGATTGGTGAAAGTTACCAATGACGGAAAAACACAAGAATGTTTCAAATTGACGTATAAAAACAACGATTTGCTCTACGTTTCTATCCATTCGCTTCATAAAATTTCAAAATATAACGGACCAGATGGTAGAGAAATCGTTCTCAATAAACTTGGTTCTCCAACTTGGAAAACTTTAAAGCAAAAAACCAAGGCAAAAGTTAAGCAAATTGCATTTGATCTCATCAAATTATATGCACAAAGAAAGACAGCAAAAGGTTTTTCGTTCTCGCCAGATTCTTATTTGCAGAATGAATTAGAAGCAAGTTTCATCTACGAAGACACTCCAGATCAGGAAAAAGCTACGCAAGATGTAAAGAATGACATGGAAAATGATGGCGTAATGGACAGATTGATTTGTGGAGATGTAGGTTTCGGAAAAACGGAAGTGGCAATTCGTGCGGCGTTCAAAGCGGCAACCGATGGAAAGCAAGTCGCGGTTTTAGTTCCTACCACCATTTTGGCGTTTCAGCATTACAGAAGTTTCAAAGAAAGGTTGAAAGATTTTCCTGTAAGTATTTCTTATTTGAACCGCTTCCGTTCTACAAAACAAAAAAATGAAACCAAAGAAGGTCTCAAAAATGGTAAAATTGATATCGTCATCGGAACGCATCAATTGGTTGGCAAAGATATAGAATTCAAAGATTTAGGGTTATTGATTATTGACGAGGAACATAAATTCGGGGTAAATGTAAAAGATAAACTCAAAACGCTAAAAGCCAATATTGATACCTTGACTTTAACGGCAACACCCATTCCGAGAACTTTGCAATTTTCTTTGATGGCGGCAAGAGATTTATCGGTGATTAAAACGCCACCACAAAATCGACAACCAGTTGATACACAGATTATTGGATTTTATGAAGAAATTCTTCGTGATGCGATTTCTTACGAAATTCAAAGAGACGGACAGGTTTATTTCATCAATAATAGAATTGAAAATCTGAAAGATATTGCAGGTTTAATTCAGCGTTTGGTTCCAGATGCGAGAGTCATTACAGGTCACGGGCAAATGGACGGAAAAGAATTGGAAGCCAGAATTCTCGATTTTATGGAAGGGAAATATGATGTTTTGGTTTCTACCACGATTGTAGAATCTGGAGTTGACGTTCCGAATGCGAACACGATTTTTATAAATGATGCGCAGAAATTTGGGATGGCAGATTTGCACCAAATGCGTGGAAGAGTGGGGCGAAGCAACCGAAAAGCGTTTTGTTATCTGATTACGCCACCCTTTGATATGATGACTTCGGATGCTAGAAAACGTTTGGAAGCAATTGAACAATTCTCTGATTTGGGAAGTGGTTTTCAAATTGCGATGAAAGATTTAGAAATCAGAGGAGCTGGAGATTTATTGGGAGCCGAACAAAGTGGTTTTATTAATGAAATGGGCTTTGAAATGTATCAAAAATTGATGCAAGAAGCCTTGGAAGAATTGCAAAACGAAGATGATTTCCAAGATTTATTTGAGAATGAAGAAGACCGTAAAAAATTATTCAAATCTCAGAAAGAAGTCAACATTGATACAGATTTTGAGTTGATGTTGCCAGATTCTTATGTGAATTCTACGGAAGAAAGATTGTCATTATACCAAAAATTGGCAGAAATCCCAACCAAAGAAGAATTGCAAAAATTTGAAAATGAATTGGTAGATAGATTCGGAAATCTTCCGAAAGAAGCGATTAATTTATTGAAATCGGTAGAATTAAAATGGCTTGCTGCGGAAATTGGTTTTGATAAAATCGTCATGAAAAACGGAATTTTCTTAGGTTATTTCCCAGATAATCCTCAAGATAAATTCTACCAAAGCGAAAAATTCAGAAATATTATCGCTTACCTTTCTCAAAATCCACGAGAAGCACAACTCAAGGAAAAATCAGGCAAAGAAGGCAATCAGCTCATGATGAGAAAAGATGGTGTGAAAAATGTAGATGAGGTGAATGTTCTTTTAAATAGAATTTTGTCACATTAAAAATTAAAAAATTAAATTTGCGCTTAACAAGCATTAATTAATATCAAAAAAACGTGAAATACTTAATCGTAGGTTTAGGAAACAAAGGCGAAGAATACGCAGAAACGCGTCATAATATTGGTTTTAAAGTAGCCGAAAAAATTGCACAAACTTTAGAAGCTCCTTTTAAATCGGCCAATTTTGGTTGGGTTTCTGAAGGAAAATACAAAGGCAGAAAAGTTTTTGTACTCAAGCCAGATACCTACATGAATCTTTCTGGGAATGCCGTAAGATTTTGGATGCAAAAAGAAAATATTCCTTTAGAAAATGTATTGGTGATTACGGATGATTTGGCGCTTCCTTTTGGAACGTTGAGGTTGAGAAAAAAAGGTTCTGATGCTGGTCATAACGGGTTAAAAAACATTCAAGAAGTTTTACAAACTCAAGATTACGCAAGATTGCGTTTCGGTATTTCTGCAGATTTTTCTGAAGGAAAACAAGTAGATTATGTTCTTGGTAAATGGAATGAAGAAGAACTCAAAACTTTACAAGATAGAATAGATATTTTTGCAAAAGCGTGTCTATCATTCGTTTTCGCAGGAATGAATAATACAATGAATACTTTTAATGGAAAGTAGATTTTTGTAAAATCGTTGATTTGTAAAGTTGTTTTACTTTAAAAGTTTTATGACTTTACAATTTCAAAGTTTCTTTCTAAAAATACAATACTCTTTATATAGGTTAAAACCTTCCAATTTCTCAATTTCGCCACGCATTTTCAGGTTGTCTTTCATAATGAGATGAGAATCCACCGTTTTGAATCCTAATTTCAATGCAGAACCGAAAAGCATGGTTGCTAAAACTGCATCCAGACCTTTGTTTTGATAATTGGGATGAATCGCGCCCAATAAAAGTTGAAGCCTTTTTGAAGTCTTCATTGCCCATAAAATTCTTGCCCAACCAAAAGGTAAAATTCTTCCTTTAGAATTTTTTATCGCTTCGCTTAAGTCTGCCATTGCAATTACAAAAGCCAGCACTTCGCCGTTTTCATTGGTAATCATCTTGATGAGTTTTGGATTGAGAAGTGGTAAAAAACGTTCGGCAAATTCAGTCATTTCGTCTTCGGTGAGTTTCGTGAAGCCATAGATTTCAGTGTAGGTTTTGTTGATGAGGTCAAAAACAGGTTTTACATAAGGATTTACCGATTTTGTTGAGGTGAATTCTACCGTTTTTATCTTTAAATTTCTAGAAACTCTTTCATTGAAATTTTTATATCTGTTCAGAATTTGTGCAGTAATCGGAACGTCATATTGTACTAAATCTACAAAGTTTTCGTACTGGTTTTCCTTGATGAAATCTACCATAAAAGGAAAACTGTGATTGGTGACAAGCATTGCTTTTTCTTCGAAACCTTTGGTAAGAAAACCTTGAGGTTCTTTGTCTGAAAAAGCCATTGGTCCGATGATTTCTGTGCAGTTTTTAGATTTTGCCCAAGTTTCTACCGCAGTAATTAAAGCATTGAAAACTTCTTTATTTTCAAAACATTCAAAAAAAGAAAATCTGGCATCATTTTTCCCGTGAAATTTATTGTAATCGGTAGGAATTACGCCCATAATTCTACCAACAGCTTTTCCGTTTTCGTATGCAAGGAAAAGTACCGCTTCATTGTGTTTAAAGAGTGAATTTTTGTCTTTGTCAAAGAATTTTTCATCATCCATATACAAAGGATGAAGCCAATTTTTATGGTTTTTATGAATTTTTTCGGGAAGATAAATAAAAGATTTTAAGTCTTCTCTGGTCTTGACTTCTTTAATTGAAACGGACATCCAATGTATGGTTTAAAAATTTGTAGAATTTAAAGGTAAGAAAAAATACAATCGGCGCAGAAATAAATCCAGCAATTACATCTACAAAATAATGAGCCTTAATGTAAACCGTAGAAAACATCAATAGGACAACAAATGGAATGAAATATTTTACTGATTTCTTGAAATTTTGATAAAGCCAAAAAATAACTATCCAAGAAATTCCTACATGTGAACTGGGGAAAGCTGCGGTGGGAACTTCACCGTTTTTCTGTATGAGTTTGACCATATTTCCAAAGAATCCTTTGGCTTCAAGTGTGTTTTCTGGAAACGGAAAATAAAACTGCGGACCTTCTGCTGGAATCAATATAAAAGTGAAATAATACAGTAAAAATGAAGTGATTAAAACAAAACTAAACTCTTCAATTTTTTCTGGAATTTTCAGAAAAATAATTAAAAATGCAGCTAGTGGTAATAGGTAGTAAGAAAAATATCCAAAGTAAAATAATTCGCTGAAAAACCAAGAGTCAAAAGTTTCAGAAAATATTAATGAAGGCTGAAAGCCAAATGTTTTTTGGTCTAAATATGATAAAAAATTATCAATTTTTGGAAAAATTAAAGTATTTAAAATCGCAGTTTCTTTGTATAAAAAAGTCATCAAAGCATAAATTGTAACTCCTTCTACTAAGAAAAAAATATGGGAAGAAATTTTATTTTTCAAAATGAAAAATGCCAAGAATATGATTAAAAATAAAAACCGAACTCCAAAAAAATTGAGGTCTAGAAAAAGGCTAGGCTGTGTAAAAAGTACCACTAATTCTATTCCGCAGAAATAGAAAAGAACGGATAGCCATATTTTAGAAATGTTTTTCACGCCATGCAATATTTAATCAAAATTAAAAAAAAAGCCCCTAATTAAGGGGCTATAGCGAGAAAGTGTTAATTAAAAATCAAAGTTATATGAAGATATTCTCGCTTGTGTTATTCTATTTGTCGCAAAAACTAGAGCCATGTTACAACTCCGGTTTCCACATCGTAGTTGGCACCTACAATTTTTATTTTTCCTTCTTTCTCTAAATTTCTTAAAGTAGAACTTTGATGACGAATGTCTTCTATGGTTTTTTGGATGTTACAAAGCGTCAAACGGTCTAATAAATCTTCATTTTTAGAAGAGCGTTCTTCACCTTCTTTAATGATTTCGTGGATACAAGATTCGAAATGATAGATGAGGTGATTAAGATTGTCCATTCCCATATTTTCAATTATTGGAGCATCTAGTCCACCTTTTAGAGCGCCACATTTGGTGTGTCCTAAAACGACTACCAATTTAGAACCTGCCACATTACAAGCAAATTCCATAGAGCCTAAAATATCTTGATTGGCGAAATTTCCTGCAATTCTGATACTGAAAATATCTCCTAAACCTTGATCGAAAATGAGTTCTGCAGAAGTTCTACTGTCGATACAGCTTAAAACGGTAGCAAAGGGCCATTGGCCTTCTCTAGTATCGTTTACTTGCTCTAGAAGGTTTCTGTTTACTTTAAGATTGTTTACAAATCTTTGGTTTCCTTCTTTTAAAAATTGAAGTGCTTTTTCTGGATTAATGGTTGCTTGAGTTTCTGAAGTATGTGCTTTCATAATTTTTTCTAATTTTTTAAAAACCTTTTCGGAACGCTGAAGGTTGGTTCCGAAAAGGAAACAATGTTAATTTAATATGTATGAAGTTATGATATTTTTTTAAATAACCCTTCTGTGTGAAATAGTAATATGTGAATGTTGGTCGTTTTCATATTCTTTGTAAGAAGTTTTGAAACCTTCTAAAACTACTTCTATATCTTCTTCTCTGGCTCTTACATTAGCAAAATCAGAGATTAAGTCGATAATATCATCAGAGACATAAGAAGTTTTTTTAGCATTAATAATCACTCTAGAGTTGGGTTTAATATTTTTAAGCGTTTTTTTGATGGCTGCTTTGTTTAAGAAAGAAACTTCTTCTGCCAAATCAATGGTTATTTCATCAGCGCTTTCTAATTCTTCTCTACTTAAATAATAGGCCCGTTTCATATTTCCGAGCAACAAGAAAAGAATACTGATGGCTAAACCAATTCCTACCCCTTTTAATAAATCTAATGCCACCACCGCAATAATAGTAGCGATGAAAGGGATAAATTGATATTTTCCTTTGCTCCAGAAATGGCTAAGTTTTGCAGGACTTGCTAATTTATAACCTACCATTAATAAAACTGCTGCTAAAGTCGCCAAAGGAATTTTGTTCAATAAAAATGGAATAGATAAAACAGATACTAACAATAAAATACCATGAACAATAGCCGAAATTTTACTTGTTGCACCAGCATTAGCATTTGCAGAAGTTCTTACTACCACCGAAGTCATAGGTAAACCTCCAATAAAAGAAGAAACTAAGTTGCCAATACCTTGTGCTTTCAATTCTAAGTTAGTATCTGTTATTCTTTTGTGTACGTCCATTCTATCTGCAGCTTCTATACATAATAATGTTTCTATGGAAGCTACTACTGCGATAGTTGCACCAATAATCCAAACTTGCGGATTCAGAAATCCTGAGAAATCAGGAAAAGTGATTAAGTTTTTAAAATCTTCTACCGATTGCGGAACCGGAAGTGTAACCAAATGTTCTCTAGAAATTTCTAGCGCGCTTCCTCTGAAAACTTCATTGAACAAAATCCCAACAATTACCGCTACTAAAGCTCCTGGTAAAAGTTTTATTTTTTTGAGAAAGTTTACTTTTTTCCATGTAATAAGAATAGCCAATGAAATAATCGTTACCAAAAAGGCTCCAGGTGTAATGGCATTAAAAAGGTTGGTGAAATATTCTCCCAAGTTAAAACCATCAAAAATTTGTTGATTGCCTTCAAAATCTTTGTCGTATCCTAAAGCGTGTGGAATTTGTTTTAAAATGATAATAACACCAATTCCGGCTAACATTCCTTCGATAACGTTATTGGGGAAATAGTTAGAAATACTTCCTGCTCTTAGAAAACCAAGTGCTAATTGTATAAAACCTGCAATTAAACCTGCAGTTAAAAATAATTCGAAGCTTCCTAAATCGGTTATTGCTCCTAATACGATGGCTGCTAAACCTGCAGCTGGTCCAGAAACAGAAATGTGTGAATTACTGATGAATCCTATCACGATACCACCCACAATTCCTGCTAAAATTCCAGAAAGTGGTGGTGCACCAGATGCTAATGCAATACCTAAACAGAGTGGTAATGCTACGAGAAATACTACAATTCCCGAAGGAATATTTTCTTTTATTCCGCCGAATAAAGTGTTTGTTTTTTTCATTGTATGAATATCGATATGTATTTACAATCAATTACTTAGATGTAAGTAATCAATTCTAATGTTTGAAAATTTAATTTGTTAAAAAGCGTCAAGGAACAGCCCATTTTTTTTGAAAAAAGGGCATAATTTTCCTATGAAATTTTAGAAATTAAACTTCCGGAGGCGGAGAAAAAATCGATTTAAAAGGACTTAGATGAATAGAATCGTCCTTAAGGATGTATTTGCTGATTTTTTTATCAGAAAAGAAAACGCCAATAAAATCTTTAGAATTATAAGGTTTTGGCGGAAACTTTTCATTGTAATTGGCGAGATTATTTTTAACCTCTTCTTCTGAAATATTATTATTGAGCGTAGGAATTTCCCAATCAAAAATCACAGCGATACTTGGTAAAGCTGTAAAATTGATGAAAACTGCCAGAACAAAAATGCTCAAATACTTCATATCGTAAACTTTCTTAGAAGTTTTTATTATTTTTTCTGCTCATCACCCAATCAGAATTGGTTAGGTCATAAACTTTTTGAATATTTTTCAATATTTCTTCGAAATCTATATTTAAGTCAATTAATTTCCCTGTTTTGAGGTCGAAAACCCAACCGTGAACTATAGGATATTGGTCTAAAATATATCTTTCTTGTACGCAAGCCATTTTAATAACGTTGATGCATTGCTCTTGAACATTCAGTTCAATCAATCTATCATAGCGTAATTGCTCGTCTTTTATCGCGTCTAATTCTTCTTGGTGCAATCTGTAAACATCTCTGATGGTTCTTAGCCAAGGATTCATTAATCCAAAATCTTGAGGCGTCATCGCTGCTTTTACACCACCGCAACCATAATGGCCACAAACAATAATGTGTTTTACCTTTAAATGTTGTACTGCATATTGAATGACAGCAGTAGAACTCATATCAAGGGTATTCACTAAATTGGCAATATTTCTATGCACAAAAACTTCGCCGGGTTTCATGCCCATTAATTCTTCTGCGGTTGCACGACTGTCGCTGCAACCTATGTAAAGATATTCTGGACTTTGACCTTCTGCTAATTTTTTAAAAAAATCAGCATCTTGACCGAGTTTTTCTTCAACCCATTTTCTATTATTTTCGAAAATAGTTTCGTAGCTTTTACCCATAATTTTTCATTTACAAATGTAGAATAAAAAATTTCTAAATACATCTAAATTCCGATAGATAGCATCAATTTTTATTCCAAAATAAGGACTTTAAGACTTTTTAACAGTCTAATTCTCGTGCAAATTTATACTTTATGATTGATATAATCTTCAGTAGCATTAAGTTTTGATATAATTTGAGCAGGATTTCCTACTACTACAGAATTGTCGGGAACATCTGTGTTGAGATAAACATTTGGAGCGATTAAGACATTATTCCCAACTTTTATTTTTCCAACGATGACAGCATTTGTGCCAATCCAAACTTCGTTTCCAATTTCTGGAACGCCTACATGTTTTCCACGATTGGCTTGTGCGATAGTTACGCCATGCATAATATTACAGTTCTTGCCAATTTTCACTTTTGGATTAATTACCACAGTTCCCCAATGTCCTAGATAAAAACCTTCCCCAATTTGAGTTTCTGGATAAATTTGAAAACCGTATTTAATCTGATGGTGGCGCAAAACGAATCTCCAAAAAATCCCTAAAACCGATTTCTTGTAGTGTTGTTGGCATTTTCTCAAAAGATAAACGTAATGCAAATTAGGATTGATGCATTTTGCCCAAATTTCACCTGTTGAAAGCCATTTTCCGCTTTCTCTGTAAAAATCTTTTTGGATGATTGAGTAATTCATTTTTTAGTTTCGAGTTTCGGGATACGAGTTCCGTGGTAAATTTCGTAACTCGAAACTCGTATCTCGTATCAAATATAATCAATAATTTCCATAATTTTATTTACAGAATTTTCTAGGTTGAAAGGCATTTTATACTCTTTCAAGTTTTCTTGATATTGTTCAAAAAAATCAGGTTCAGTCAATGCTTTTTTCATGCCCTCGTAAATTCCTTCTTCAGAATTTTCTACGATGAGGCCAAGATTTCCATTTTCTAACATTTCTTGAACTCCCGAAACATCAGTTGCAATTATATTTTTTTTCAAGGTGATGGCTTCAAATAAAACGGTAGGGAAACCTTCGTATCTAGAACTCAATATGTAAAAATCTGCTGCTTTAATAGAAGGGTAAGGATTATCTGTAAAGCCCAACATTTCTGCAGTTTCGTTAACACCTAATTCCGTTTTTAAATTCTTAATGTTTTCAAAATCATATCCATCACCAATGATTTGAATCCGATGTTTAAACCCTTCATCAAGCAATTTTTTATGGACTTTCAACAATCTATCAAACCCTTTTTGTGGAAAAACGGTTCCAACAGAAACAAAGGTTGGTTGCTGTTTGTCAGTTGTCGTTTGTTGGTCTTGATTCTTGATTCTTGGATCTTGGCTCTTTAATAAGATTTCTTCAGTATCCAAAGGATTATAAATCCTCACAATTTTTGATTTTTCGACTTCGTTTTGGACTAAACTTTCAAAATCTTTTTGGATGTGTTCAGAAATCACCATGATTTTATCAAAGCCAAAAAACTTGCGAATTTCTTGGTCTGTGTAATTGTGAAATTTAGTTTTTCTTAAGTCATTGTGAATCCAAACAATTTTTTTAGAAGATTTGATAGGAGAATCCAGAATGTCATCTCTCATTCCGTGAATTGCAGCAAATTCTACATCATATTTCTTATTTTTAAGAACCGTGGAGTAGAGAATTTTCGGAAATTTCTTCAATAATTTTTGATACAAAACACGATACGCTTTCTTCGGAATATCCTGAATTCTGTTGGTGGTAATCATTTCACCTTTGTTCAGATAAAGTACACTAATCCAATCAGGAACTTCTGCAAGATATTTCCCAGAGTATAAATTCAGCAGTAAATCGATTTCATACTTATCTTTTGGAAGATTTTTAAGAAAAGTCACGAGAACTTTTTCTGCGCCACCGTGACGTAGAGAACCAATTCTGATGAGGATTTTTTTCTTTTCCAAATTATTTTAATTTTTTATAAATTATTGAAAAAGGGAGTGTTAGAATTCCTAAAACTTTAATCACAGGATTTTTAATCTCATTAAAAAGGGTAGGAATTTTTCTTCCACTTTTTAAAGCATAGGTTTGGTAGCCAATTAAGTTTCTGAGCAATGCTTTTGGATAAAAAAACAATTGATTTCCGTATGAATTGAGAAATGAAAGATGACCTTCTGTCAATCCAAAAAAATTTTTTCCGCTCCATCTTGTATTAGAAACAGAAGCTTCATCGTCATCATCTTTTAGGTAAAATCGCACTATTTTATTCGCAAATCTGGTCTTAATTCCTCTAGCGTCATACTCATTGAAAATCACACTTTGTGGAATGTAACCTTTGCCTTCATAATGACTAAAATCTTTATCAGAAACTTCTCTTTGATAGGTTTTGGTAATAAAAATCCCGAATTTATCTCCTCTAACTTTGTATTTGTAGCGCATCTCGAAAATGCTTCCATCAAAACCTTCGTTTGGATATTTATCACCAACAATTTTACCGTTTTCATCCGCCGAAAGTCCCATCACAGAAATATAATCGTCTTGATTTTCTATTTTTTCAACTTCTGAAATTAAATTTTCCAAAGCGTCTTCTGGATAAGCGTCATCAGAATCCACCACCATAAAATAAGGTGTTTTCACCATTTTTACGCCTTCTAAAACAGTTAGAAATTTATGGCGGTTTTTATCTTTTTTATAAATAATTTCAAAAAAAGGATTCATCAGTTGGAAATTTTCTACCACTGTGGAAGTATTATCCGTGGAACCATCATCTAAAACAATCCAAAGAAAATCTTTGAAACTCTGATTGAGAAGAGATTCAAAAACCTTTGGAAGCGTTTTTGCCCGATTGTAAGTAGGCGTGATAATGGTAATTTTTTTCATTGGAGATACGAGATACGAGATACGAGATACGAGGTTTTACTCGAAACTCGAAACTCGCATCAATTTATTTTATTAATTTTTTATATTGTTGTTCAAAAACTTCGGTGACTTGTTGATAGATTTTCTTTTCATCAAATTTTTTATCGGCAGACTGAGTTCCTTCTATAATTTTTTTGACCAATTCTGGTTCGGTAAGAAACCTTTTCATGGCTTCGAAAATTTCATTTTCATCAAAGTTAACTAAAATTCCGTCTTTTCCATCATCTATCATTTCTGGAATCCCGCCCACGTTGGTAGAAATAATCGGTTTGTGCAATCCCATTACTTCGCCAATCGTTAAAGGATAACTTTCAGATTTTGAAGGAAGTACAAAATAATCAGCCGCTTTTACATATGGCCAAGGATTTTTTTGAGAATCTAGAAGCAGAAAGGTTTTTTCTACACCTAATTCTTTTGCTTGATTTTTCAAATTTTCCATCTCGTTTCCGCCACCAATTACAGCGATGGAATGTATCAAATTTTCGTCTAAAAGTCTGCGATGGACTTTCATCAGTTCTGCATAACCTTTTCTATGGTGTAGTCTTCCAATAGAAATAAAAGTTGGTCTTATCTCGAAATCTGCTTGAAATTCTTCTGCTTTTTTTCTTACTTCTGGAAGTTTTATTACATTGTAAATCACAGAACTTTTCGGATAAGAAACGCCGTACAAATCTTCTATCACTTGTCTGGTTTGCGCAGCTCCAAAAATCATCCAGTCGAATTTTTTCATCAGATTGATGCGTTTCATGACTCTGTTTTGGTCTGTGTCATAACTTACATCTGTATGAAACCAGCCGATTTTTCTAGTTTTTTTGTTGGGAGAATTCAGCACCATTTCAAATTCTGAATAACCTGGCGAAACTTCTATGTCAAAGTCATCCTTTACTTTTAAAGCATATAAAACGGAAGGAAATTTGTCATAAATTTCTAGTTTCAGCCTTCTTAATCCGAGTTGAATTTTTTGGATAAAAGGATTTTTCGACATTTGTTCACGGCCTTTTTCTACCACGATGAGTTTAATGTCTTTCGGAATTTCTGTAACCAATTCGCCTTGATACAAATTGAGCATCAAGGTAAAATCAAATTTATCCTTGGGTAAATTTCTCAATAAATCGAGGATCACTCTAGGAACTCCGCCCATTTCTAATGAGCGAAGCCTAAAAAGAACTTTTATTTTTTTTTGATTCTCCATTATTCTACTTCGCAGCCTAAATTTTTGTACTGATTTTTAAATTTTAGCACCCAATTTCTAAATGCTGTTTTATCTATTTTTTCATCTAAAAATTTCTCAAAATATTCTAAAGAGAAGTCTTTAGGAAAATTTTGCATTTCATCAAAACTACCATTGAGCCAAGCCTGATTAATGAGATTATTAAAGTAATTCACATCAAAATCATCACCGTATTTATGGTAAGAATTGGTTGCCGAGGATTGGAAAGTGGTTTTCAGTGCTTCTTTTTCTAATTTTGCAATAAAATTAGGATTGTCTTGATGTTTTCGGTAGTAATTAGAAGCATTTCTGAGTTGTTGTTTTTCGTCTACTTTTCCTCTGGCGTTTTTCCAAATGTGTAGCCAATATTCTTTTTGCCAAAATCCCATCAAAATAGAATTGAGCGCCCAATATTTTTGTTTTGTGGTATTATCTACGATTCCTAATTTGTAAAGCATGGTGAAAAACTTGAATTTATTATAAAAGAATAAATCGTTAAAAAATTCTGGAAAAAGAAGTAAGTTTTTCGGTTCCACTCGAAGAATTTCTTCTGTTATTTCTGAAATTTCTATAAATTCATCATCCTTTTTGTTGCCTAGCCAACCTAACTTTAGCAGTGAAATTTGATTTTTTTCACAAGCTTCTTGTAAGTCATTTACGTTTATTTTGTGGGTAAACCAAACATCATCTTCTATCATGATAAAGTATTCCGAAGCGTTTTTTGCAGCTCTGTACCATAAATTGGTAGGAATAGTGAAGCCGTCAATTTCCTTTCCAGATTGTAAGTTTTCTGCAATTGCTGCAACTTTATTTTGATAATTTTCAGATTTTATGATTTCTATTTTTGGGTGCTTTTCTTTGATTTTAGAAAGATAGGTTTCTGGTGTTCCATCATCAAGCACTTTTACGCAAAAATCCCCTTCTACAAAGCTTTCTATGCTTTGCAAACAGCGATCTAAGTAAAACGGGCGGTTAAAAGATTTGATGAAGATATTTACCATGAAATTTTTCTCATTAATTTTTTGAAAAATGTATTTTGTTTGGAGAAGATAAAATGTTGAATATTTTTAATCTCGGAAGCATTTTTCCCATATATTTTTTTTATTCCTCTTCTTACTAAAGCCTTTTGAATAACTATATTCCAAGTTTGGTTTTTGAGTTCTACTTTTGCTTGGTCATGTGATAATCCTTTTTTATGAATTCTGTAGTAATAAAGAGGCTTTTCAATGAAATAGAAATTGCCAACTTCATAAAGTTTTAAAATGTAATCGATGTCTTCAGCAACTTTATAATCTGGATTTATTCCTTCAGTTTTGAGGTAAGATTCTTTCTTAAAAGTGAAGAAATGTGCAACTTCAAATTGTATGTTAAAAAATAATGGGTTATTATTTTTTATTTTTTTTGTGTTTTTGAAAACCTTCTGCACATTTAGATTTTCATCACAAAAATAAAGTTGAGAATATGCAGCAACACATTTATTTTCATGTGCTTTTACTGAAATTTCTATAGCATTTTCAGTAAGTGCATCATCTGGATCTACGAAACCACAAATTTCACCAGATGCTTCTTCTACACATCTTTTTTTGGTGAAGCCAACTCCTTTGTTTTCTGAATTTTGAAAAAATTTCACTCTAGAATCACCATCACAATAGTTTTGTATTTTTTCAAAAGAATCATCAGTAGAGCAATCGTCTACCACTATGATTTCAAAATCTTGATAGGTTTGTTTTTTCAAACTATCATAGCATTGTTTGAAATAATGAGCATTGTTGTAATGAGCTATGAGAATTGAGAACATAGGCTATCTTAAGTTAATTTTTCTATACACTTTCTTACTGTTTCTACATGTTTTCTCATGGAGAAGTTTTCAGAAATAAACTTACGCCCTTCTTTTCCCATTTCTTTTATTTTTTCAGGATTGTCTAGTAAATAAATCATTTTTTCTGCCATACTTTCCCAGTCGTTTTCTTCAACTAAAAATCCAGTTTTTTCATTAATAACAGTATCAATAATTCCTCCATGTTTCGTGGATACAATTGGTAGACCAGAAGCCGAGGCTTCAATAATTGCAACGGGTGTTCCCTCCGCATCGCCTTCTTCGGTGGTTATTGAATGTTGAACAAAAATGGTACTTCTAGCAAATAAATCTGTTTGTTGAGTTTGTGATATCCACCCTAAAAATTCGACAGAATTTTTAATATTAAGTATTTCAATTAAATTTACCATTTCATTATATAATACTCCGTCACCTGCAAAAAAAAGTTTAGCATCTGGGTGTTTTTGAAGTACAACATTGAACGCTTTTATTGTTGATAAGGGAGATTTCATTTTGACAAATCTTCCAACGGCCACAAAAACTTTAGAAGAATAATTAGGCATAATCTCGAAAAATTCATCTCTTGCTCCAAGAGGAGAATATACAATTTGTTCATCTTTATAACCTAATTTTTTAAGTTTAGGAATCATATTTTTTGCAACAGGAACCACAATGCTGTTGTAATTCGCTAATTTAGCATAACTTTCTGAGTATTGATTGTATTCTTTAGTGTTATTTATGTCATGACCTAAAACATTACAAACAATAGGAATGTTAAGTTCTTCGCAAGCTTTTTTGATTGAAGAGCCAGTGTAAAAAAACTCTGCTAAAACACAATCTATATTTTCCTTTTTCAAAATTTTTTTAAATCTGTTTTTTATTAATTTATCAATCTTTTTTTGATTTTTAAAAGAAATTAATGTGAAAAAATAACGAATAATTTTTTGATGAAATTTAGATGTACCTTTATAAAAATAAGGTAAAAACCCTCCAAATAAAGTTATTTTTTCAAAGGGTAGCAATTCTTCATAATTCTTACTGAATGTGCCCATTGGTTTAAATCTGTGAGAAGTTGCTATTGCTATTTTAATTTTTTTAGTCATTATATGGTTTAATTTTTTAAGAAAAAACTTATAAATCTTAGAATGGCATTAATATTCTATAATTGAAATAGTGTTACCATAAGGTTTACATTTGTTTTTCACATTGGTTTTATTACCAATTCTTGTTTATTAATCACGATAGAATTAGCAGGAATATCTTTGTGAATTACACAGCCCGCTCCAAGAATTACATTGTCGCCTATTGTTACTCCTTTTAAAATGATGCAATTAGCACCAGTCCAAACGTTGTTTCCGAGTTTTACAGGAGCGGTATTAAATTCTGTTTTAGATACAGAGAAAGGTTCGGTAGTATATTGATGATTATGGTCGAAAATTTTCATTCCCTCCCCCAAAATACAATTTTCGCCAATTTCTATTTTTTCATAGCACGCAATGGTAGCTCTTGTAATATAGGTGTTTTTGCCGATGATGAACTTACCATTTTTCTTGAGAGCAATATTATTGGATTCATTGATGGTTACTCCTTCTTCTATGGTAATTTCTGCGTTTTCAGAAATGTAGATATAATTGTTAGTGCCTAATTTAAAAGAAGAATGAACGCTACTTTTTTTGTTTTTAAAGAATTTTTTTCTCTGGTCTTCAGAAATTAATTTTTTTTGGAGATTATAGAGTTTAATCAGTAAAGATTTCATTTTTCATCGGTTTTCTATTACAAATTTATCAAAATAATTCTATTTTTGCTTATTAACAAATGTTTTAAACTAAGTCCCATCCATGAATCTTCCTTTAGTTACCATTTCTATACCCATTTATCAATGCGAAAATTATATTATTAATTGCTTGAAATCGGTAGTGAGCCAAACGTATCAGAATTTAGAAATACTTTTGGTGGATGATTTAGGAAATGATGACAGTATGCTTTTAGTAGAAGATTTTGTTCAGAAAAATCTTCATTTAAATTTCAAAATTTTAAAAAATAAGAAAAATTCTGGGCTTTCAGTCGTGAGAAATGTAGGAATTGATAACGCTCAAGGAAAATATATTTTCTTTCTAGATTCTGATGACGAAATTACGCCAGATTGCATCTCGAAAATGGTGGAAATTGCAGAACGTGAACAAGTACAAATGGTTTGCGGAAATGTAAAAACCATAAAATTAGACACAGGAGAAGAAACCGATGCTTTCAAACTAGCAATTACTGAGAAAAAAATAGAAGGAAATAAACAGATTTTTGACTTTTTTATTCAAGGTAAATTTCCTGTTCCGTCTTGGAATAAGCTAATCCTTATGGATTTTTTGAAGCAAAATCAATTGTATTTTACACCCGGACTTTTTGCGCAAGATTCACTCCAAAGTTTTGAAACAGCCTTGGTTTTAGAATCGGTTTGTTTTCTGCAAGATTACACGTATATCTACTATCTTCATCAAGATTCTGTGATTCATAATCGAAAGAAAAAACATTTTGATAACTGGATTACGATTTCACAAATTTTTGAAAAGCATTATCAAAAAGAGAAAAATCCTGAGCGTAAAAAACAAATTTTAGCGTATATCATCGATTATAAAGATTTGACGCTTCTCATGAATTGGAAGGCGCAGAAAAATGAGAAACTCTGGAAGTACAGTTATGATGCCTACAAAAAAATCGCTTCTCTAGCTTTTGCAGATTATTGGAGTTCTGACTTTTCTAAGGATACTAAAAAGAAGAACTTTTTACAAAATCTACCGACAGATTTAGGGTATAAAATTTTCAGAAAAAGATTTGGGAATTAGTAATACCTTTCTAAAATTCTCAGCAGATAATTTTCCTTGTTGGTCAGCTGATGTTTGATGAAATATTGCTCTACTTCTGGAATAGAGATTTTATACGTTTGTCCGCTTTTGTGTAGTTCTGTTTTGGCATTTTTAGAGAAGAATTTTTCTAAAATTTCTAAAATTTCTGAAGTTGAGAAATTTTCCAAATAAGCTACATTAATGATTTGGTTTAATCTTCCTTGGTCAATTAATTCTAACGTAATATTTTTAATGTCATCTGCGTCAATAAGGTTTCTGGTGGCCAAAGTATGTACATTGATGATTTTTTCTTCTTTCACAGAATTTACTAAATAATTCATCAAAAGGTTTGGGTTTCCACCTTTGCCAACTGCGTTACTCACGCGGAGAATTAAATATTTATGTGCCAAATCTTCTACCAATCGCTCCATTTTTAGTTTATGATTTACGTAGAGACTTCCATTTTTAGAGGAATCATAAATACTACAGGTAGAAAAGTAAATGAAAATTTTTTCAGGATTTTCTGTTAGGTGTCTTCTAAGAAGGTTTTCTTCTCGCAGAAATGCAGATTTTTCGGTTTCTAGAGAGTTAGAAACGCCACTTGCAAAGAAAACTACATTTTCTCTGTCATCGTTTTTAAATAAATTCGCAATGAGTCCGTTTCCTACAATCATTTGATTTTTAGTTTTTTAAGAATTTGATTTTTTACATATTTCACTAAATAAGAAAGCGGAATTTGATTTAAAATTTGGTCAATTTCCATTTTTTGATGATTGTACACTACGTTTTTTACATTGGCTTTTCCATCTGGAATTTCAGAGAAAAGTTTCATCAAACCATACGTATTGACTAGATTTTTATAGGTGTTTTTTTCTTCGCTCCATGCTCCATGCCAAGAACCAGAAAAATGATGTGCAATGTAATTCTTCGGTAAATCAAGCGAAAAATAAGTGGAAGGATAAAGTTTTACTCCGAATTTCAATTCCTGAAAAACGTCTTTTTCAGCATCAGCTCCATATTTTTTGACCAATAAATCAGAGAAAATTTGGGTATTCGGAATTTCCTCGAATGTATTTTTATCTAAATAATATTGTAGAATGTCTTTTGCCAATTTATGATTTTTTTCTACTCCCCAAAATGCAGAATAAGGAATTCCCTTCATTTCAAAGCCACAAATAGCTTGATTTTCTAAAAATTCATTGAGCGGAAGTTTCAGTTCCATGTCCGTATCTAAATAAAAACCACCATGTTCGAAGAGGATTTTAGCTCTTGCAAAATCTGAAACGTAAGCCCATTTTTTATTTTCGTAGGCTTTTTGGGAGAATTCGCATTGATTTACATCAAAGTTATCTTCTGTCCATTCTATGATTTCAAAATCAGGTTGGATTTTTTGCCAACTTTCTATACAATGCTTTACAAGAGGAGACTTTTCACCTCTTCCAAACCAGAAATAATGTATTTTTTTAGGAATCATTTTGTGTTTTTTGAAAATAAATTTTTATAAGTCAATGCTCTCTTTTCAATTAAGTGCCATGAAATATATCCTAAAACAAAGGTAATTAATAAACTGAAAACAATATGCTCTAGTAAACTGAGATTAAAAAAATAAAGTAACGTTTGCTGAATAGGAAAACCATAAATGTAAATTCCGTAAGATGTGTCACCAATTTTAGAACCAATTTTATTGATATATGGAGTAGAATAATTCCCAAAAAACAAAATTAATGGTGGTAAAAATAAATATTTTAAAATGTAAAATTGATTTAAAAATAAACTGATTGTCAGGATGATAATACATGTAAAGATGAGAAAATTTTTAAATTTAATTTTACTAAAATCTACATAAGAAAAAATAGAACCTGCTAAGAAAAAACAAGCCAAATCATAAAAATGAGTAGAACTTAGTAATAAACTAGAAAATAAAGTATGTAGAAAATTTTGCTTAAAATTAGCAAGCAATAAAAAACAAATGAATAAAAAGCTAATTATGAATAATCTATTTTTTTTACTGAAAATAATTAATAATGAGATAATGATGTACATGGTAAATTCATATGGTAAAGACCATAAACTACCATTGATTCCTTGAGTATGATTTCCTGCGAAAACACCTTTTATGGAATCTTGAAAAGGATATAAAAGAAAATTTTTAGGAAGATAAGTCAAGTATTCTGTGTTTTTTAACAAAGGAATGTGGTAATCATAAGTTAAAGGGATAATTATTAAAACTACAAATGTTAACATTGCTAATAAGCCGGGAAAAAGTCTTAAAATTCTTTTCCAATAGTAATCTATAAGATTTTTGCTTCTTTCTAAGCTCTGGAAAATAAGATAGCCACTAATGATAAAAAAACATTTTACTGATAGTGGTCCAACTCCTATTTGCTCATTAGACCAATCATATAGAAATTCTTTAGTTCCTAACATGTGAAATGAATGAGAATAAACTACTAAGCAAGAAAAGAGTAGTCTTAAAAAATCAAAATTATTTTCGCGGTAAATTTTGCTCATTATTTGAATTTAAGCATTCAATTTTAATCTCATATTTTTAAAAACATCAAAAAGATGAATTTTTCTATTTCTGAGCAATGAATAATCTATTTTCCTGAATTTTAAATCACTTTGTAAAAATTGAAGTGCAGCATTAGAAAGTTTTGAAATTTCTTTCAATTGAGATAATCTTTCTTCCTTGGAGACATCGTTTTTATACATTCTATCTAGAATATTAATTCGGAAATGCTTTTCAACTTCAGCGATTATTTTTTTCTTATCGGTTTCAGAAATTTGATAATTTTTAAGAGCGAAATCAAAGAATTTTGTTTTGAACTCAAAACGTGTAAGTTCTCTATCGAAAGGTCTTTTTTGGTTAGAAATAGAACCTGGATTATAGATGTAATGATAATTTGCCTTATCAATGAATTTCATTTTTTTGATGTAAACGAAATATTCAAAATTCCATTTTTCATCATCTGCTAATTTTATGGCAGGATCGAATTGCAGATTATTTTCTTTGATGATTTTAGCAGAATAAATTTTATTCCAAGGATAACCACCAGGAACGTAATGTGCGTTTTCGTGAAATAATTTCCCGAAATCTTCTTTTAAGACAAAAGATTTATTCTGAAATCCAAAAAAATGTGTTTCAGACTTCTCGTTATTATCACGATTACAATCTTGTATAATGAGCGTTTCGTAATCTTCTATGTGATCTACAAAATCTTTGAGATAATCTTTTTCTACCCAGTCATCAGAATCTACAAAAACATAAAAATCCCCAGTTGCGAGTTCCATTCCTTTATTTCTAGCTCTACAAACGCCGCCGTTTTCCAGATGAAGAACTGTAATTCTAGGGTCTTTTTCTTTAAACTCATCACAAATTTTTCCGCAATTGTCTGGTGACCCATCATTTACTAAAATCAGTTCAAAATCAGTAAAACTTTGGCCAAGAAGAGAAGAAATACATTTTTCTAAGTATTTTTCTACATTGTAAATGGGAACAATTACAGAAATTTTAGGATTCATAGGTAAATTTTAGCAAAAACAAATGTAAAGATTTAAAAAATAATATCTTTACAAAAATTTTGAGAAAGTATGAAAAAGTATGACTATCTAATTGTAGGAGCGGGGTTTTTTGGAGCGATTTCTGCGTTTGAACTGACTAAGAAAGGATATAAATGTTTGGTGATAGAAAAACGAAATCACATTGCAGGAAATTGCTATACCGAAAATGTAGAAGGCATAAATGTACACAAATACGGAGCGCATATTTTTCATACCAATGATCAAGAAATTTGGGATTATGTAAACGCTTTGGTAGAGTTTAACAGATATACCAATTCACCAGTGGCAATTAATAATGGGAAATTGTACAATTTGCCATTTAATATGAATACATTCTATCAAATTTGGGGCGTAAAAACCCCAAAAGAAGCTGCCGATAAAATTGCAGAACAGACAGAAAAGTACAAAGATATTACTCCCAAAAATTTAGAAGAACAAGCACTAAAATTAGTAGGAGATGATATTTATAAATTGCTCATCAAAGAATACACCGAGAAACAATGGGGAGTAAAAGCTACAGAACTGCCTGCTTTCATCATCAAGAGATTACCTGTGAGATTTACTTTTGACAATAACTATTTCAATGATAGATTTCAAGGAATTCCTATGGGTGGTTATACTAAAATTTTTGAAAAATTATTAGAAGGAATAGAAGTACAATTGGAAACAGATTTCTTTGAAAATACAGCGCACTTCGAAAATCTTACCGAAAATATTATTTACACAGGTCCTATAGATAAATTCTTTAATTATGAATTAGGAAAACTGAATTACAGAAGCCTAAGATTTGAGAATGAAACCTTAGATATGGAGAATTTTCAAGGAAATGCAGTGGTAAATTATACCTCTCACGAAGAAGCTTTTACCAGAATTATAGAGCATAAACATTTCGAATTCGGGACTCAGGAAAAGACTATTATTACGAGAGAATATCCACAAGATTGGAACGAAAATCTAGAGCCTTATTACCCTGTAAACGATGAGGTGAATAATTCGATTTACAGTAACTACAAGAAGAAAGCAGAAGTGTTAGAAAATGTGATTTTCGGAGGAAGGCTAGCGGAGTATAAATATTATGATATGCACCAAATTGTAGGTTCTGCATTAGCAAAAATGAAAAAAATTCCTGCTAAAAATTAACCTAAATATTCTATTTTTTGATAATCACCAATTCTGAAAATATATTTCACCCAGTTTTTGATGCTGTATTTTTCCAAAATTTCTGGAGGTAGTTTTTGATAAGGAACAGAGATGAAATGCTTAATTTGGTCTTGATATTCATCTATCTTGTTAAAGTCTACGATTAAAATATTTTCTGGTCGGTAGAAATCATAGTTTTTCACCGTTTCATTGTCTGTGATGAGTTTTACTTCGTAGTACATACATTCGAAGAAGCGAAAAGATAACCCAATGTGATGTTTTTTTCTAATATCTATTACAATTCTAGAAGACTTGGTTTTCTCCATCGCTTCTTGATAAGAAACGTAATCGTAGATGTATTCTATCTTTGGGTTTTTCAGTTTTTCTTCTTCATTTAAGAGGAAATTTTTCTCCAAATGAATTTTAACTTCGGTTTTTCCAGTGAAGTTTTTTAGTAATTTTTCTAGCAATACATCACGTCTTTGTTCAGGTAATTTACCGCCAAGAGCGCCTATGTAATATAAATCAAGTTTTTTAATAATGTAATTTTCTCTGTTTTTATCAAAAACATAATAATTGGTCAAAAAATCCATTTTCAGCTCTGGGAATTTCTTGATATCGTTTTGGTCAAAAGAATAAAGATACGTGAAATATTTTCTACTTTTATGTAGACTTTCTAAGAAAAAAGGTCTTATTCCGTCCCAAATGTAACCAGCAGTTATTTGGCCTAATTCAGATGCCTTTTTGATAAATTTTGGTGTAAATTCATCAGGTTTTATGATGAGAACAAAATCAAATTTTTGATTTTTAAATGCTTTTAATTTCTCTAAGTTGAAACGATTGTAATGCTTTTTTTCGGCTACATAAATGTAGGTTTTATCTATCTTTACAATTCTGTGATAAATATTTTTCAGTTTATCAGCCCAATTTTTATTATGAAATTTTGGTGGATTTTCTATCTCTAAAAACGCAACTTCTAGACCTAATTTTTTCAGATTTTCAATCATAGGGAGATGTAAACCTTCGGAAAATCTTCTCCAAGGCTGATAAATCACCAATATTTTTTTTAGTTTCAACATTAAGATTCAAAAGCATTTATTAGCCAATTGTCAAATCTATAGGGAGCTAGTTCTTCCTCTGAATAGGGTGTATATTTTTCTTTGATAAATTCAGGGATTTTTTCTAAATCATCTTGGTTTTCAATAAGTAAAAAATTCTCTTTTCTATAAAGTGGGAATTGTAGAATTTTTTTATTAGTTGTGATAAGTTTGGTCTCATAGTACATAGATTCATACACGCGAAAAGAAAATTCTTCATGATAACTAGGACTGAGGTCTAAACTAACTTTAGATTTTGCCATCATTTTTAGATAATGGGTATAAGGTTTTCTTATTTTGCTATACTGAATCCAGTTTTTATTTTTTATTTCAGAATTTTCTGTGTTAACATTGATGACTAATTGAAAATCCAAATTAAGATTTTGGGATAAAAAGTATGGAATCATCTGATCTATTAAGATATCTCTTCTCTCTGTAGTGATATGGCCAATGTATGAAACAAGATTTTCTTTTTTTAACCCCTTAAAAGAAGGTATTTCGTAAAAAAAATTAGAGCCTTTTATGCCATTAATTTGGGGATATTTCACTAAATCTGTTTCCTCAAAAACTAGGATTTTCTTTAGAAATTTTTTGGTTTTAATGAGCTCAGAATATTTGTAATCATTCATTGCATCCCACATGTAACCTATGTTATATTTTGTTTTTTTTTGAAGCGTTTTAAAAAATGCAATATCGAATGTGTCAGGTCTGATGATCAAGCAATAATCAAAACACTTATGATGTTTAAGAAATTTTTTTAGTTCGGAGACGTAGTGTTTCTTATGAGCTCTGTATTTTAAAGTATAGCTAAAATTTTTATTTCTAAGTACAATTCTTTGGAAAATATTCTCTATACGCTCAAATAAAGAACTTCCATAAACATGCTCCTTAGGTGTAGAGAATTGCAATAGTGTGGCATTTATTTCTTTAGAATGTAAAAAATTAATACATTCTTTTGGTAATACGCATAAATCTATGATTAAAATTCTATCTTGTTTCTTAATCATCTCTTCTGTTTAATATATTTTATAAAATTATCATAAGGCTTAAGAATAAATTCTAAAAATTTTAATTTTTTAGAGTTCACAAGTTTATTGTATTTCTTTAGGGTCCTCTCTTGTAATAGGAACAGTTCATTAAAATTCCCTAAATGTTCTAAAAAAAAATCTGTATGTTTTTTAGAAATGTAATTAAACATTTTATTAATTCTCTCACTCTTTAGATTGGTAAGCATAGAGTTTTCTTTTACTCTATAATAAAAAAGAGTCTGATGGAGTTTTTTTACTGTATTAGTTTTTTTATTTTTAAGTAGAGAAATCCAAAATTCATAATCCTCTAAACCATAAATCATGTTTATATCATACCCACCTACTTTTTTCCAATCTTCTTTTTTGTAAAAAGCACTACAAAAAATACAGTTTTTTTTGGCTAAATTTTCTAAACTGAATTCCGGGAGGTGCCATTTCCCAGTTTCATTACCAAAAAGCTCAGCCTCACAATAAATAACAGTGTAATCTTTTCCAAATTCTTTTTCTGCTAATTCTAGATATTGGTTACCTATTTTATCATCTGCATCTAGAGGAAGAATCCATTCTCCTTTTGCCATTTCTATCCCTGCGTTTCTAGCAGAAGAGAGTCCTCCGTTTTCTTTGTATAGGTATTTAAAACGAGTATCTTTTTCTGTCCATTTTTTTGCAACTTCTTCCGTATGATCTGGGCTGCCATCATTTACAATGATACACTCCCAATTTCGGTAGGTTTGGTCGAGTACAGATTGCAGACATTCGTCTAAATACTGCGCTTGATTGTAACAAGGAACGATTACAGAAATTAAAGGCATTGTTTTAAATTTCATCAAAAATAACCATTTTATTTAAATTAGTGGATATAGGAGTAGCTGCTCTTTGGTTTTCTACTCAAAATTAAAACAAAAACAACTCCCTAAGCAAAAGCCTAAAGAGTTGTTTTGTACACCACACCTTTTACCGATTAGAGAGCAATGTTCCCTAGATAAACCGAGTTGCTGGCTGTTTTAGAAGCTGAGTCATATAAGAATGCATAGACTTCTACATCATACCCTATGAAATTCTGTGGTAGCGTAACAGTGGCAGTAAGCCCATCTCTGGTCGCTATGTTTTCGAATACATAAAAGGTATTTACCTCCTCGCTATAGCACACCACATTTACGGTGTCTTCTGCTTTGGCATTACCGAAAATGGTATTGTCTTCCCATTGCAGAGCAATATTTGTATCTGCGTGTGTAGAGGTAAGGTTCTGGAACCCAAAAAGTGTTCCTTTGGCTACCAATACTCTAGAGTACAGAATTTGTGCTACCTCGTTGGTCACTTCTACCGCATTGGTAATGTGGTAAGAAGTAGCCATGTTGTACTTGCTTTTTACTCCAGTATCATTTCCAAAGTAAGTACTTAGGGTGGTTCTTAGCGGGTTGAGGAATTCGCTTACCGCTTTGAATTTTAATCGCTGAAGTTTTTGTAATTCAGAAGGCGCTTTTGCTGCTGATTTTGGTAAAGCTCTCATAATGCTTTCACCTCTCCATGTGGAACCGATTACCGTTCCTACTTTGCCTTGGAATCCTCCGAGGATTCCTGTTTTGATTTTTCCCACTGTTATTTATTTTTAGGGGTTGTACAAAAAAATTAGAGTCACTTGTATTAGCTCTGCAGCGCTATTACGAGTACAAATATATATCGCAAAACATTGTAAATCAACTATTTGTCTGCTTTTGTCGGGTATTGTCGGGGTTTAGCAAGTATTGTCTTTTAGTGGCGTTTTGGCTGGAGTGAGAAAAATGATTTTTCGGAAAGATTTCCTAAAAATTGAAAAATAGACAGGATAGAAATTGGGATTTTCTACCCCTCAAAATAGGGTTTTGTTCGAATCACGTTCGAATCAGGTTCGAGTCTGCTTCGGAAAACGGGTACTTTTTCCGAACAAAACTGCACTTTGACTGCACTTTGATTCAAGGGAAACTCTAAGGAGATTCTAGTGAAGAAATATCACTTTTCTCCATTGGTTATTTCATTATTCGCAAAATTATATACAATTATTTATATGTAATTTTATTTTTCATGTACATGTGGATAACTTTTTTTAAAAAAAATACATTTTTTATAACTTTTTACTAAAAACTATTTTGAGATTAAAAAATTAATTTCTAATTTTGAAATACACTTTTGGTCTATCCCTCTGATTTACAAAGAAAAAAAGGGGTGAACCAAAGCTAATAACTTATCTATATTTTTATAAAATTCTTATTTATGACGTATTTAATTAGCGGACAAGAATTACAAAAAGCCCTAGAGGTAATCGCAGAAGTAGTAAACCCTTTAAAAAAAGCAGAATCTGTTCTAGACAGACCATCTGATGAAGATTTATTGTTTTATGACAATGTCTCAATGATGGAAAAGCTAATGGTCTCTGAAAGAACCTTGCAACGCCGCAGAAAAAATGGCGAAATAAGATTTATTCGCTTTGGTGGTAAGATTTACTATCCTAAAAACTTTATGGTATTGCCTGCACATGAACCCGAAGTTCCTGAAGGTGAAAAAGACAATATAATCCCGCTTAATGAACATATCAGGCGACGTACTACGCCAAGACCGAGAAGCAGAATAATAGATGTAGACCGATTGGCCAAAAGACTGACCTATTTCCCGAGGGGCGAAAATAAACATCGTCCTAAAGAATTAAAAAAATACATCCAACACCTTAAGGTCAAACGAAAGCTGCACCACGCCACCCTACAACTTTGGCCAAAGAAAATAAAACTAGTTGGCTTGCCCAATATAAAAAGCAACATTATTCCCCTAAAATTTTAAATAAAAAGCTCCCCAATTATGGGGAGTTTTTTATTTAACTAATTATGAATGACTCGTCTTATTTCTTGTTGAAATTTATTCATGTTATAATTTTCAATTGCGTGATGATAAGCTTTGTCTGAAAGTTGTTTGAGTAAAGCTTTATCTGAGAATAATTGGGTAATTAATTTTACAAATTTATTTACAATTTCTTCTTCACTATTATTCTCTACAATAAACCCAGTTTTATTATTTAATACATGTTCAGAAATACTCCCTACATCTGTGGATATACAAACTACCCCATTTGCCATAGCTTCTTTTATAACTACCGGAAATCCTTCTCTATAAGATGTAATCAGTAAAACATCTGATATTTCATAGATTTGTTTGAGTTCATTTGGGTTAATAATATTTTTCTGATAAAATTCATCTATTCCTTCAATGTTCATTTCTTTATGCCCATAAATCTTTACATTGGCAATTTCGCTTACTTTTTTTGCAATTTCTACTACAAGATGTACTCTTTTTTCCTTAGCAATTCTTCCACAAAAAATAATTTCTAGTTTTTCTTTATTAAAGTTTTTAATAGGTTTTGACTCAGGAGTATCTACTGCTATGTTTATAATTTTTATCCGTTCAAGATACTCATCTGATATCCCTTTTTCTTTATATAAATTGATAAAATCGTTTTTTGTTTTTTGATTAATTACTATTCTCTTGTCTAAAAAAGGAATTTTTTTTAGGCTGTAAACTTCTGCACCACCAGGGTCTGGTAATGAAAAAGCATGAAGTAGATCTATTTTTTTTACTTTTAGGGGTAGATGATCTAGAATGTCATAGAAATAAGTATTGTTACACCCAAATATTGTTATTTTATTGCTGTTCTTTATGTTACTTAATATTTTTAGAATAATAATTCTATAATAATAGTTATGCTTAAAATTATGATAATGAAAAACTTTAGCATGTTTTTCAAATTCTTCTAAAAAATGCATATTGTAGGATTTGTTAGTAAAAATTACTAGATTATCCTTTTTAGGAAAAGATTTCACGATGTCTAGGTGCACTTTTTCAGCCCCTCCTGTGTGAAAAACTGGAAAAATAAAAATGTTTTTTTTGTGATAAATTTTAAGAAATAATTCAAAAACATTTTTAAGTCTTACTATTTTAGATATTATTTGTGTCATAGACCAGAATTTTTAAGTAACCCTAAAAATTTACCAAGCTTTATCCACTTTGAATTATTTAATTTGTTTATTATGATTTCTAGTTTATTGTTCTTATTTAAACAAAAGTTTTCATAAAATAAATTTTCTATGTTAATATTTCTTCTTTCAGCAGCTTTTATTACTGCAACCCAATGCCAAAAAAAATATTTTTCTGAATTAGAAAAACTTGACGCACCTCCTAGATGTCTTCTATACTTGTAAAGTGTTTTGTTAATATGAAATGAGGGTGCAATTTCCACCATTTTTAGATAAATATCTTGATCTTCGGCTCTTTTATTGTTCTCGTCAATGCCTGTAGTTTTTTTATAAATTGAATTTTTAAAGCAAGCGAAATGGCCTATACTCCAATCTAAATTAAAAAAATTATTATTAAATGAAACTTTTTTTCCATAGTGAACATCAATAGGATTTAAATTTTCATCACATATAAAATAGTTTGAAAAAACAAGTCCAATTTTAGGATTTTGATTAAAAGCATTTATGGATTCTTCTAATGCATCACATGTTAAAGCATCATCCGGATCTAACCTTGCAAAAATTGGAGCTTCTGATAGTTCAATGCCTCTAATTAATGATTTTTGGTAGCCTATATTTTTTTCATTTTTAAAAAACCTGAAACGTGAATCTTCTGCGATTAAACTTTTTATAATTTCAACAGAATTATCTGTAGAACAATCATCTATAACTATGGCTTCCCAATTTTGTTCTGTCTGATTAATTAGGCTATTAAAGCAATCTGTAAAAAAATGACCGTTATTGTAATTGGCTATAAGTATTGTTATTTTCGGTGTGTTCATATTTTATATTTTTATCCAATGAGAAGGTACAAAATCATCGATGTTAAATTGAGCTACTTCGGGATTAAACCATTTTTTGGGTGCAATATTAATACTGTCTTTATAGGTAGAAAGCCAAGCTCCCCACCAACTAAAACTACTGTTGGCAATAATGTGATGCTTGCAATAACTCATCAAAGCCATGTCTTTCCAAGCATTTTTTGAGTTTCCTTTTACGATGGTAAAGTTCTCTAAATTTCCATATTGTTTTATCGCAAAATCTTCGTCATCAATTTATCAAGTAAGAAAATGTTATTTTGAAAAAAAGGCATAAATGAAGCGTCTATCTTTACATTAGGGTTAGAAATTAACGATTCCCAATATTTTATTTTTTTTCTTTTATCCAGTTTATCAAGAAAAAAATCTATTATTTCCCACATTTTCTTTTTTATCATTTTAAATCTATATCAATTTGGTTTATAATTTAAAATATTTGTAAATTAAACTAATTTGTACTTTATAAACAAATCAACCTATTGAATAATATATCTTTGTTGGTTAAATTTTTATAATGGTTGATTTAAGGAGCTAAGCTTTTATTATTTTATAAATTCTGATTAATCTTTTAAAAACATTTTTTATACTTTCTTTATCAATTTTAGAAGGGTATTAAAATTAGAAAGTTTTGTTATTTATAATCGATGTTAAAAGATTGAAATTCTGTAGCTGAATAGCCATGTTGCATACCTTGTGGAAAATAATTCCATTTTCTTTCATTATTGATAAAATATTCTTCTTGAGCTTTTAGTACATTTATAGTCATCAACTCTTGTAGGTAAATACTCTTTTTTAAATTAGATAAAAGAGCATACAAATCAATATAATAATTGCCATCCCTTAAAATCAATTCATCATATGAAAATATAATTTTAGTATTTTTTTTTGCTTTTGCAATAATTTCTTGTCTTTGAAATTGATTTCCAGTACATGTAACTCCTTCACCATAAGAGTTTTTTATTTCAATATTAAACTCAATAGGTTCATCTGTTTCGCTGTTGTTTTTTATTTCAATTTCAATTGAAAAAGGCTTACCTTGTTCTAATTTGTTTGTAACTACATTATTTTGCTTAAAACAAAAAGTATTTAATACTAATCCTGTATTTTCAATTTTTTTTGAAAATTTATTTATTTCAATTTCGGAGTAGTTACTCTCGAGATAATTTTTTATTACTTCTGTACTCGGGCCTTGTTCAAGAATGTAGCCATTTTTGAGTGAAATAGCATTTTGACAGAGTCTAGACACTGCTCTCATATCGTGACTTACAAATAATACGGTTCTTCCTTCTCCTTTGGAGACATCACCCATTTTGCCAAGGCATTTTTTCTGAAATTCCGCATCGCCTACCGCAAGTACTTCATCTACAATGAGGATTTCAGATTCCAGATGTGCGGCTACTGCAAATGCCAAGCGTACATACATCCCAGAAGAATATCGTTTTACAGGTGTGTCTACATATCTTTCTACGCCAGAGAAATCTACAATTTCATCAAACTTTCGGGTAATTTCTTTTCGGGTCATCCCTAGAATAGCGCCATTCAGGTAAATGTTTTCTCTACCCGTCATCTCTGGGTGAAAACCTGTGCCTACTTCTAGCAAAGAGGCTATTCTGCCTTTGGTATAAATGGTTCCAGTGGTAGGTTTGGTTACTCGGCTCAAAATTTTAAGCAGGGTAGATTTACCAGCTCCATTTCTGCCAATGATTCCCACAGCATCGCCTTGTTCTATTTCAAAATTAATATCTCGCAGAGACCAAACGTAATCGCTGTCTCCCTTGGTGCTTCTATCATTGGTTTCCCCTATTTTGAGATAAGGGTCTTCTAAGCCTCTTATTTTATGCCAAAAACGATTCAGGTCATGAGAAATAGTTCCTGTGCCTACCTGCCCAAGACGATATTGCTTAGAAATGTTTTCAGCTTTTATGACGATGTTTTTATTCAATTTTTGTGAGGGTTATGGGGTTATGAGGTTATAAAGTTATGAGGTTATGAGGTTATAAAGTTATGAGTGATTTGTAATTAGTATTTGGTATTTGGTATTTCTTAATACTTTTTTTTATTCTTTTACTTCATTATCAAATTTTCAAATTATCACATTATCACATCACTTTTTTACACAGTGTCCATGAATCCTTTTTCTACTTTGTTAAAAATAACGGTGCCTACCGCGAGTAAAATTAGGATAATAACGGTACTGTACAACAACATAATAGGATGGAATTCTCCCACACCCATCCATGCGTATTTGAATCCTTCGAAAATGCCCGTTAGCGGATTGTATTTAGCATAAGGCTGAATTTTAGCAGATAACATAGAGGTGGGGTAGATAACTGGTGTAGCGTACATATACAAGCTAATCCCAAAAGACAAAAGCATGCTGAGGTCTCTGTATTTGGTAGTTAATGAAGAAAAAATCATTCCTACTCCCAATGCAAAAAGAGACATCAGTAGAATAAACACTGGGGTAAATAATACCCAAAGGTTAGGGGTTACTTCACCTAAATACCAATAGTATAAAAATACGACCAGAAAGAGTAAAAACTGTACCCCAAATTTCATGAGGTTAGAAATAACGATGGTGATAGGCATGACCAATCTAGGGAAATACACTTTCCCAAAAATACCTGCATTGCCCACAAAAACATTAGAGGTTCCGCCGAGTGAACTCGAAAAATAATTCCATAAGGTTACCCCAGCTAAATAAAATAAAATTTTAGGGGCACCATCTGTAGAGAGATTGGCGATATTACCAAAAACGATAAGGTAGACAACCGTAGTGAATATCGGGTTAATGAAAAACCAAAGAGGCCCTAGTATAGTTTGCTTAAAGCTAGATACAAAATCTCTTTTTACAAACATATAGACCAAATCTCGGTAGTCCCAAACCTCTTTTAAATTTAGTTTAAATAAAGAATGCTCGGAGCTAATGATATTAGTCCATTCTGTGTTTTTATTTTCCATTTGTGTTTTAATAATATGCACCAAAAAGAAGTTTAATTACAAAAATATAGAAAATCTTCCTAATGGTTGTAAAAAAATAGATGGACCTATTTCTACCTTATAATCAGGTAGTTTTTTTACAATAATTTTTTTAGATAATCGCCATAACCACTTTTGCCATATTTTTCGGCAGATTTTAGCAGTTGTTCTTTATTGATAAAGCCCTTCTTGTAGGCTATTTCTTCTATACAGGAAATTTTGAAGCCTTGTCTTTTTTCTAGAACTTTTACAAATTCTGAAGCTTCGTGTAGCGAGTCAAAGGTTCCGGTGTCTAGCCAAGCGGTTCCACGAGACATTACGCCCACTTCTAATTCTCCTTTTTCTAGATAAATTCTATTAACGTCTGTAATTTCTAATTCTCCTCTTGGTGAAGGTTTCAGATTTTTGGCAATTTCTACCACAGTGTTATCATAGAAATATAAACCAGGAACCGCGTAATTGGATTTCGGGTGTTGAGGTTTTTCTTCAATGGAAACTGCTTTGTAATTTTCATCAAATTCTACTACGCCATACCTTTCTGGGTCAGAAACTTGATAAGCGAAAACGCAACCTCCTTTTACGTCTGTTTTGCTTTCCAAAAGTTGAGGTAACCCACTTCCGTAGAAAATATTATCTCCCAAAACTAAGGCAACAGAATCGTTACCAATAAATTCTTCTCCCAGAATAAAAGCTTGTGCTAAACCATCTGGAGAAGGCTGAACTTTATATTCAAACTTACAGCCAATAGAAGAACCATCTCCCAATAATTTTTTGAAACTTTCTTGATCTTGAGGCGTGGTGATAATTAAAATCTCACGAATCCCTGCCAAAAGCAATACAGAAAGCGGATAATAAATCATAGGTTTGTCATAAACAGGCATGAGTTGCTTGCTTACGGCAATGGTAAGTGGATACAATCTAGTTCCTGAACCTCCTGCTAATATTATTCCTTTCATTTTAAGAATATTGTTTTTCGTAATATTTTTGATAATCTCCAGAAGTCACATTATTTAACCATTCTTCGTTTTCTAAAAACCAATCAATGGTTTTTGCCAAACCTTCTTCGAAAGTTACACTTGGTTTCCAGCCTAAATCTTTGTTCAATTTTGTAGCATCAATAGCATAACGCTTATCATGACCTGGTCTGTCTTTTACGAATGTAATCAGTTTTTCACTATAACCTGCTGGTTTTCCCAATTTTGCATCCATTTGTTTGATGAGTTCTTTAATCAAATCTATGTTTTGCCATTCATTCCAACCACCAATATTATATGTTTCTCCCGTTTTTGCTTCATGGAAGATTTGGTGAATTGCTTTAGCGTGATCTACTACATATAGCCAGTCTCTGGTGTATTTTCCATCGCCATAAATAGGCAAAGGTTTCTCATTGATGATATTGTGAATACAAAGCGGAATCAGTTTTTCTGGGAAATGATTCGGCCCGTAATTATTAGAACAATTAGAAATCACGAAAGGTAATCCGTAGGTGTTTCCGTAAGATCGCACGAAATGGTCTGAAGCTGCTTTGCTTGCAGAATACGGAGATTTCGGGTCATAAGGTGTTTCTTCGGTAAAGAATCCTGTTTCGCCAAGAGCACCATAAACCTCGTCTGTGGAAACGTGGTAGAAAAGATTTTCTCTTTTGCCTTCAGGGAAATTTCCGTGAGTATGTTCTGGATTTAGCGTCCAAAATTCTTTACATAAATTCAGAAGATTTGCTGTTCCAAAAACATTGGTGTTGATAAATGCATTTGGGTCTGTAATGCTTCTGTCTACGTGAGATTCTGCAGCCAAATGAATAACTGCATCAGGCTGATATTTTTCAAAAATTGGTCTTAGTTCTTCAGGTTTTGTAATATCTGCTTTCTCGAAAAAATAATTGGGTTTGTTTTCTATATCCTTTAAATTTTCGAGGTTCCCAGCATACGTTAAAGCATCTAGGTTAATGATATTGCATTCTGGATTGTTTTTTACAAATTCACGTACTACGTGCGAACCAATAAATCCCGCTCCTCCTGTTATGATGATGTTTTTCATGATTATTTTATAGTTTTTCTTCCAATGGATTTATAAAAGAAGCCAGTGTTTTCTACTTGCTCCATAGAGAACATATTTCTACCGTCAAAAATGACTTTGTTTTTTAATTTAGAAGCCATTAATTCAAAATTAGGGTTTTTGAATTCGCTCCATTCAGTAGCAATTAAAAGACAATCTGCGCCTTCTAGAGCACTGTACATGTCTTTGGCGTATTCTATTTTGTCTCCTAAAATATTTTTTACATTTTCTTCTGCTATGGCATCATAAGCTACCACTTGAGCACCTTTTTCTAATAAAAGTTCTATATTGTCTAATGAAGAAGCTTCTCTGATATCGTCTGTATTAGCTTTGAAAGCTAATCCCCACATGGCAATCTTTTTACCTTCTAGGTTTCCACCGAAATATTTTTCGATTTCGTCTACTAAGATTACTTTTTGTTTTTTATTGATGTATTCAGTAGCTTCTAGAATTTTAAAATCAAAATTTTCTTCTTTTCCTGATTTTATTAATGCTTTTACGTCTTTCGGGAAACAGCTTCCTCCGTAGCCTATTCCAGGGAAAAGGAATCTGTGACCAATTCTGTCATCACTACCCATTCCAAGACGTACTTTGTCTACATCTGCGCCCACTTTTTCGCAATAATTTGCAATTTCGTTCATGAAAGTAATTTTCACGGCCAAGAAAGAGTTGGCGGCATATTTGGTTAATTCCGAAGATTTTTCATCCATGAAAATAATAGGAATGCCTGTATTGGTAAATGGCTGATAGATTTTTGCCATAATATCTTTTGCCTTTTCCGAAGAGCTTCCTACCACTACTCTAGAAGGGTTCATAGAGTCTTCTACGGCAAAACCTTCACGTAAAAATTCTGGGTTAGAAACTACGTCAAAAGGGATTTGTGTTTTTGCAGAGATTACCTCTCTTACCTTGTCTGCTGTGCCTACAGGTACAGTAGATTTGTTTACAATGACTTTGTAATTGGTCATCATTTCACCAATTTGGTTGGCTACACTGATGACGTATGATAAATCAGCACTACCATCTTCTCCTGGCGGAGTAGGTAAGGCTAAATAAATCACATCAGACTTGTCTAATGCTTCTTTAATGTTGGTAGTAAAGAATAATCTCTCTGCCTGTATGTTTCTAAGGAACATTTCCTCTAAGCCAGGTTCGTAGATTGGGACGATGCCCTGTTTCATTCTTTCTACTTTATTTTCATCAATATCTACACAATATACTGTGTTACCAAGTTCGGCGAGGGTGGTGCCGGTTACTAGGCCTACATATCCGGTTCCTACTATTGAAATATTCAAAGCTTTATGATTTTAAATTTATGCAAAGTTAGTGATTTTTTGAGTTCTCGGGGAAATTCTTAATCTTTTGAAAACCAACAATCTTTGCGAAATTCAAAATTATTATGTATATTTGCATCGGATTTACGGAAAAGAAATGAGAAGGCTTCGAAAGAAAGCCTTTTTTCGTAGCGTAACCTCAAATGTGATTATGGATTTTAGAGCAAAAGTAGAGCAACTCGTTCATGAGTTTTTAGAAACTAGAAAAGACCTATATCTCGTTGATTTAAAGATTTCTGCAGGAGATGATATTACGGTAATTTTAGATGGCGATGAAGGTTTAAGTCTTCAGGATTGTCTAGATGCAAGTAGAGCAATAGAATTTAACCTCGATAGAGAAGAGCATGATTTTTCTTTGCAAGTCATGAGCCCTGGATTAAGCGAGCCGTTGAAACTTCCTCGTCAGTTTAAGAAAAATATAGGCAGAGAGATAGAAGTACTTCTGAATTCTGATGAAAAAATACAAGGTGAAGTAGTAGCGGTAGATGATGAAAAAGTAACTCTGGTATTGAGATACAGAAGGCCTAAATTAGTAGGGAAAGGGAAAGAAGATGTAGTAGAGAATAAAGAAATTCCTTACATTGAGATAAAAAAGGCTCTTGTAGTCATTAAATTTTAGTCTTTTTAGGGCTAAAACTGGTTTAAATAACATTAAAATTAATATAAAAAAATTAAAATGGACAATTTAGCGTTGATTGAATCCTTTGGTGATTTTAAAGACGAAAAAGGGATTAGTAAGATTGATTTAATGGCCATCATTGAAGATTCATTGAAAACTCTTTTGAGAAAAAGATATGATTCTGATGACCATTTTGACGTAATTGTAAACCCTGATAAAGGAGATTTTCAGATATTTCTAAATAAAACAATTGTGGAAGATGAAATGTCAGAAGATGATGATTTAGAAATAGAAATTTCAGAAGCGAAAAAAATAGACCCTACTTTCGAAGTAGGTGAAGAATATACTCAAGAAATTCCTGTAGCACAACTGGGAAGAAGAAATATATTAACTCTTAAGCAAATTCTAGCAACTAAATTGCAAGAGCATAACAATGCAATGCTTTATGAGCAGTTTAAAGATAGAATTGGTGAATTGGCCATCGGTGAAGTACATCATATTCGTCACAAACATGTAATTTTGCTAGATGACGAAGGGAATGAATATATTTTACCAAAAGAAAACCAAATTCCTTCTGACTTTTTCAGAAAAGGAGATAATGTAAGAGCGATAATAGAGACCGTAGATTTCAAAGGTTCTAAGCCTCAAATTATCGTTTCTAGAACTGCTCCTAAATTCTTAGAAAAGTTATTAGAACTTGAGATTCCAGAAATTCAAGATGGTACTATTATTTTGAAAAAAGTAGTGAGAATTCCTGGTGAAAAAGCGAAAATCGCGGTAGATGCTTATGATGATAGAATAGACCCAGTTGGAGCTTGCGTTGGGGTAAAAGGTTCTAGAATTCATGGCGTAGTAAGAGAATTGAGAAATGAAAATATAGACGTAATTCAATGGTCTAAAAATTCAGAAATTCTTGTGAAGAGAGCACTTGGTAATGTAACGATTAATAAAGTAGAAATCAATGAAGATGAAAACTACGCACTCGTTTACACGCCAGTAGAAGAAATTTCTAAAGTAATCGGTAAACAAGGTCAAAACATTAGATTGGCATCTTGGTTATCTGGTTTTGAAATAGATGTTTACAGAGAAAAACAAGCAGATGATGATGTGGAATTAACAGAATTTGACGATGAAATCGAAGCTTGGATTATTGCTGAGTTTAAGAAAGTAGGTTTAGAAACAGCGAAAAGTGTTTTAGATAAAGATACAGAAGCACTAGTAAACATGACCGACTTAGAGGAAGAAACGATAGAAGAAGTAAAAAGAATTCTAAAAGCAGAATTCGAAGATTAATATCTTTAATTTTATAACAAAAATAATTTGGCTTAATAGCCTAAAAGCAATTTACAATCAATGCCAAAAATTAGATTAAATAAAGCGGTAAAGGAATTTAATATCTCGATGTCTAGATTAGTAGAGTTTCTACAATCAAGAGGCTTCGAAGTAGAAAGCAATCCAAACGCTCAATTAGAAGAAGCGGCATATGCAGCATTAGAAGCGGAGTTTGCTAGAGATAGCGAACAGCGTAAAGCTTCTCATGAGGTAGTGATTTCTAAAGTTCCGGAAGAAAAATTAGAAATTGAACCTAAAAAACCAGAAGTAATCAAAGCGAAAGCTCCATCTATCGGTGAGGCTAGAGTTTTGGGTAAAATAGAATTAGAAAAACCTAAGGACGAAGTTCCTGCAGTAGAGCCTGTAGTTGCTCCAGAGGAACCGAAAAAGGAAGAAATTCAAAAAGAAGAGCCTAAAAAAGAAGAGCCTGTAGAGCTTAAAGTTTTGGATAAAATTGATTTAAGTAAAATAGAATCTAATAAACCAAAACCTTCTCCTAAAAAAGAAGAAAAACCAAAACAAGAGGCTCCAAAATTTGAGAAAAAGGAACTCCCGAAGCCAGAAGTGAAAAAAGAGCAACCAAAAGCTCCAGTAAAAGAAGAAACCACTTCTGTGAAATTTGATGAGCCTGAAAAAATTAAAACAGTTTATCAAAAATTAGATGGACCAAAAATTGTCTCTACAGAAAAAATAGACCTTTCTCAGTTCCAAACTAGACCTTCTAAACCAGACCCAAATAAGAAGAAACAGCGAAAAAGGATTAACAATGGTCCAGCTCCTTCACAAGGTCAAAACCAACAAGGTCAAGGTGGTGGTAACAATAACCAACAGGGAGGCGATAAAAAACCTTTTAACAGAGATAACAACAATCGTCCGAACCAAGGTGGCGGAAATAACAACCAAGGGGGTGCAAACAGAAACAGACCTCATAGCCCTAATTATAAAGGAGGTGCTAATAAAGGCAGAGAAAAAGTGATGCCTGTAGAACTTTCTGATGAACAAATTAAAAACCAAATCAAAGAAACTTTAGAAAAACTAACGAATAAAGGAGGTAAATCTAAGGGTTCTAAATATAGAAAAGAAAAGAGAACCTACCGTAGAGAGCAGGATGAATTACAGCAAGAACTAGAAGCAGCAGACAGAACACTTCGTGTTACTGAATTTATCACTGTTTCAGAGTTGGCATCTTTAATGGATGTAAGTGCTACAGAAGTAATTTCTGCATGTTTCTCTTTAGGTGTAATGGTTACCATGAACCAAAGATTAGAAGCAGACACTCTTACTTTGGTGGCTGATGAATTTGGTTACAAAATAGAATTTGCAGATGCAGATTTAGAAGCAGAATCTGAAGAAGAAGTACAAGATACTGAAGAAGATTTATTACCTAGAGCTCCTATTGTAACCGTAATGGGACACGTAGACCACGGTAAAACTTCATTATTAGACTACATAAGAAAAACCAATGTAATTGCTGGTGAATCTGGAGGTATTACACAGCACATCGGTGCGTATAACGTGAAATTAGAAAACGGCCAAAGAATTACTTTCTTAGATACACCAGGTCACGAAGCGTTTACCGCGATGAGAGCAAGAGGTGCACAAGTTACTGATATTGTAATTATTGTAGTAGCAGCAGATGATGATGTAATGCCACAAACCAAAGAAGCAATTGCTCACGCACAAGCGGCTGGGGTTCCTATGATCATTGCCATCAATAAAGTAGATAAACCGAATGCAAATCCTGATAACATTCGTCAACAACTTTCAGGAATGAATATCTTAGTAGAAGAATGGGGAGGAAATGTACAAGCACAAGAAATTTCTGCAAAATTTGGTAATAATGTAGACTTGTTATTAGAAAAAGTATTGCTTCAAGCAGAAATGTTAGAGTTAAAAGCTAATCCTAATAAAAATGCTAGTGGTGCAATTATAGAAGCATCTTTAGACAAAGGAAGAGGTTATGTTTCTACCGTATTGGTACAAGCTGGTACGCTTAGAATAGGAGATTATGTAGTAGCTGGTAAAAACCATGGTAAGATTAAAGCCATGCTTGATGAAAGAGGAAGACAGCTTACTGAAGCGGGTCCTTCTATTCCTGTAACGATTCTAGGTTTAGATGGTGCTCCAACTGCTGGTGATAAATTTAAAGTTTACGAAGACGAAAGAGAAGCGAAATCTATTGCGAACAAACGTGAACAATTACAGAGAGAACAAACCATCAGAACTAAAAAACATCTTACTTTAGATGAATTAGGAAGAAGAATTGCTCTAGGAGATTTCAAAGAATTGAACATTATCCTAAAAGGAGACGTGGATGGTTCTGTAGAAGCACTTTCTGATCAGTTACAAAGACTTTCTACTGCTGAAATCAGCGTGAATATTATTCACAAAGGTGTGGGGCAAATCACAGAGTCAGACGTTTTATTGGCTGCAGCATCAGATGCTATTATGATAGGATTTAATGTAAGAGCTGGTGCTAATGCAAAAGAATTGGCAGACAGAGAAGAAATAGAAATCAGAACATATTCTATTATTTATGCAGCTATAGACGATGTAAAAGAAGCGATGGAAGGTATGCTTTCTCCAGAAATCAGAGAACAAGTAATAGGAAATGTAGAAATTAGAGAAACATTCAAGATTTCTAAAGTGGGTACTATTGCAGGTTGTATGGTTCTAAACGGAAAAGTAACCCGTAATTCTAAAATTAGGCTTCTACGCGATGGAATTGTGAAATTCGATGGCGAGCTAGAATCTCTAAAACGTTTCAAAGACGATGTGAAAGAAGTAACCAAGGGCTATGAGTGTGGTCTTAATATCAAAGGCTATAATGATATAGAAGTAGGTGATATCTTAGAAGTTTATGAAGAAATAGAAGTAAAGAAAAAACTTAAATAGTTTATTTACAATAACCAATCCCGAGTAACATCGGGATTTTTTTTGCTTAATTTTTTATTTATAATTATTCTAAATAACAATTATTTTTTTTGCTGATTTTTTAAAAAACATGATAATAATCAGTCTTTGATAATTAAAAATTTAAGATTATACATTTATTAATATCTAGATTTAAATGTTGTTTATATTTTAAATAAAAATAATTTGTGTTATTGAAAATTTAACAAATTTAGCATTTGGCCATGTTAAAATTAATTAACATTTTTGTCGCAATAATATTAAATATTGTTAATATGAATGGAAAATTAAAAGTTTTAAGTGCTGGAGTACTTTTTTTTATAGGTGGACAGTTTGTTCAGGCTCAACAAAAAAAAGACGAGGCAAAAGAAAAAGAAATTGAAGAGGTGGTGATGGTAGGATATGGTACACAAAAGAAAACCGATGTAACATCTTCTGTCTCTACTGTAAAAGGTGATGCAATTGCTAACCTTAATACTCCAACTTTCGAGGCTCAGTTAGCGGGTCGTTCGTCTGGGGTACAAGTTGTAAATAACTCTGGTGAAATTGGTAGAGCTCCTGCAGTTAGAATTAGAGGTATTAACTCTATTACTTCTGGAACTGCTCCACTTTATGTAGTAGATGGAGTTCCTATCTTCTCTGGTGATACAGGAGGTGGTAATACTGCTGCAAACGCATTAGCTGATATTAACCCTGCGGATATTGAAACCATGACCGTTTTAAAAGATGGTGCAGCTACTGCAATTTATGGTTCTAGAGCAGCAAATGGGGTGATTTTAATTACAACTAAGAAAGGAAAATCTGGTAGATTTTCTGTAACGTACAATAATCAATTCAGTATTGCAAATGTTGTTAAGAAATTTGATTTATTAGAAACTCCTGATTTTATTACGATTTCAAATGAAAAAGCAGCAGCTGTAAATTCAATTTGGGCAAAAGGTGCAGATTTCAATACAGACTGGCAAGGTGCGGTTCTTAGAACAGGAACTCAATCAGACCATTTTCTATCTATGACAGGTGGTTTAGGTAATGGTAATTACTACGCTTCTTTTGGTTATACTAATCAAGAAGGGGTTATTAAACCAAACGGTATGGAGAGAATTTCTGTAAGAATGAATGCCGATCAAAAAGTTACCAATTGGTTGAAATTAACCTCTAGTTTATCTTATTCAGAAACTCAATACAAGGGTTTAAATAATGGTTATAACTCAATTTCTGGTGCTATGTTTAGTGCGGTAAGACAATTACCAAATACACCAATTTATGACGCAACTAAACCTACTGGGTATAACATCTTTACACAGGGTACTACAAGTATGGTAGGTCAATGGGACAACTACATTCCTATTACAAGTGCTTTAACCAACATTGCTTATATTGTAAACAATAATAAATATCAATCTGATTTAACAAGATTTATAGGAAGCTTAGCAGCAGATGTAAAATTAGCAGAATGGGCAAACTATAAATTGCAAGTAAGTAAAGATAGATCTGTAACAACTGGTTTCTTATATTGGAACAGAGTTCATGGAGATGGATTTTCAAGAGGAGGTTATATTGATAACAATTATTTAAATCTTGATAGATGGAATATCCAAAACATTTTAGATTTGAAAAAATCATTTTTGGATCATAACTTTAATTTGGTTTTGGTTAATGAATATCAAAAACAGAGAAGTACCTCATTCTTTGGAGATGGGCAAGGGCTTTCTACTGACTTTTTTGGTCAGATTAATTTGATTTCTGGTTCATATACTACACAATATTCTGGTGGAGGTGCCTCTGAGAATGGTTTAATTTCATATGCTGCTAGATTGAGCTATAACTATGCTAATAAATATTTCGTTCAAGGGACAATCAGAAGAGATGGATTATCAGCATTGCCAACAGCTAATAAATGGGGTAACTTCCCAGGGCTTTCATTAGGATGGACGGTTTCCAATGAAAATTTCTTAAAAGGAAACAAAGCGTTATCTGAATTGAAACTTAGAGCTTCTTATGGAAAAGTAGGTAACACAGATATCGGTAACTATCCTTATTTAGGCTTATATAGTAGCTATAAATATGCTGACTATACAGGGATTGGTTATTCTCAAGCAGGAAATGACCAGTTGAAGTGGGAGACAAACGTGAAGAAAAACGTAGGTGCAGATTTTGGTTTTATGAATAATAAAATTACTTTGAGTGTAGATTATTTCATCAACCAAAATGACGGTTTAATTTTGAACGTTCCTGTATCGCCTTCGTTAGGAGTTCCAAATAACTCTATCAATAAGAACATTGGTAGTATGGAGAATAAAGGTTTTGAATTCTCTTTGGGAGCAGATCTTGTTAAAAATGAAAACTTTAGCTGGAATGTAACAGGTAATCTTACTTTAATGGATAATAAAGTATTGTCTCTTGTAGATGGCAATGATATCATTGGTTCACAAAATGGGCAGACTTCATATTTAATTAGAGTAGGAGAATCACTAAGATCTTTATATGGATTTAAGTATTGGGGAGTAAATATGGCAAACGGAAACCCAGTTTACTATAAAGCTGATGGAAGTTTAGTACAAGGAAATATAGCGAATAGTACTTACTATGGTTTTGATCCTTCAAACCCTACTGCGCTTGGAGCTGCGTCATCTTTAAGTAATGCTGATAGACAAATTTTAGGAAATACTTTGCCTACTTATTTTGGAGCTTTGAACTCAACTATGAAATTTAAAAATTTCGATTTTGGTGTAATGGCTAGATTTAGTGGAGGTAATAAAATTTTCAACGTAACGAGAAGAGAATTGCTAAACCAAGATTTTTATAACAACGGTACAGAAATTCTTGGAAGATGGCAAAGTGTAAGCAACCCTGGAGATGGGTGGACTCCTAGACTTTATGGAACTAAAGGAAGCTTTATAAATTTAGAAGGAGTTGCTAACTCTAGATTTGTTGAAAAAGGAGACTTTATTAAGGTAGATAATATTACTTTAGGATATACTTTTGACAAATCAGTGATCGAAAAAGTAAGCTTATCTAAGTTTAGAGTATACGCAGTGCTACAAAATGCAATCATGTTTACAAAATATACAGGGATAGATCCTGAAATGGAAAGTACCGGTATGGATTACAATTCTGTGCCTAGACAAATGACATTTTCAATGGGTATTAACGCAACTTTCTAAAAATTAAAAACAATGAAATTAATAAAGTATAATAAATTAAGAACATATTTCTTCGGAGCATTATTGTCTTCTTTGTCATTAGTGTCGTGTACAGAAGAAAATATTATTGAATTAGAACCGTACAATCAACTGAGTGAAAACTCTGCTTTTGATACCAAAGAAAACATTTTGTTGTCTGTAAACGGTATGTATCAAGCAGCGCAGGTAGGATTGTATAATAATGGTGGCACCTCACAATCAGGTAGAGGGTATCCTTTTGGGGCAGCTTACTTTCAGCAAAATGATATGAGAGGTGAGGATATGGTAAATACAGCATCATTTTATGCGATTACCTATACTAATACTTGGGATCCTTCAGGAGCATTGAATACTGTTTATTACTGGATAGATACTTATAGATTGGTTAACAGGGCTAATCTTGTAATCGAAGGAGTAACAAAAGCAATAGAAAAAGGAGTAATTTCTGATGCAGAAGGAAAAGATATAATCGGTCAAGCGCTTTTCTTCAGAGCTTTTAGCCATTATGAATTGTTAAATTTCTTTGCTCGTCCATATAAATTTACTTCAGGGGCAAGTCACTCCGGAGTCCCATATAGATTGAAGCCAAGTAATTCAGTAGCTACTATAGAAGAAAATTCAAAATTAGGAAGAGGAACAGTTGCAGAAAACTATACTCAGTTGCTTTCAGATCTAGATACAGCAGAAAATTATTTATTATCTAAGACTACTAAGTCTGCAAAAAATGCAATCGTGTATGTTTCAAAAGAGGCAGCAATAGCATTAAAAACTAGAGTATATTTAAGCAAAGGTGATTATCCTAAAGTTATCGCAGAGGCAGATAAGCTTAATGGGAAATATTCTCTAACGTCTGACCCTAATGCACCATTTGCTAACAATTACGGAAATACAGAAAGTATTTTCTCTTTAGAAAATTCAGCTACTAATAACCCAAGTGTTAATGGTGCTTTAGCTTCACAGTATAATGGTAGAGCATTAATTGCAATTAGCCCAGTTATTTGGAACCAGTCTATGTGGTTAGCTACAGATAAAAGAAGAGGATCTAATCTTGTTAGAACACTGTTAAATGCACAAAATCAACCTATCTGTTACCTTTCTAATAAGTATAAAGATACAAGTACCTTGTCAGATGCTTCACCGCTGTTAAGATATGCTGAAGTGTTGTTAAATAGAGCAGAGGCAAAAGCTAGATTAGATGATCCTACTTATTTGGCAGATTTAAATGCTGTGAGAAACAGATCATTAGCAAATCCTGCTACTGAGCAATATACGGCATTTGCAACAAAGGCTGATGCAGTAAATGCGGTTCTTATGGAAAGAAGAATAGAGTTTTTAGCAGAAGGTCTAAGATGGAATACTATTCACAGATTACAGCATGATGATATTGCCCCTATGAATGGAGTACCTCAGAAATATAAAAATGGAGCGAATCCAGTATTTGCAGACTATAAAATTGGAACACCTTATGTATTCAAGACTGGAGATGTAACAGCATTACCATACTCTGATTACAGATATTTATGGCCTATCCCGACCTTAGAGACCAGTGCAAACCCTACACTAGCGGCTCAGCAAAACCCAGGTTGGTAGTAATTCATACAAATTATTTTTATAACCACTCTCTAGAGAGTGGTTTTTTTGTGCTGAGAAAATTATTTATATTGATTCTAAATAAAATAAAACTTTTTATAATATTTAGAGTAAATTAACAGTTAGCAAATAATTTAATTCAAAAAAGAATGAATAAATTATTTATTAGTGAACATTTTGTTAAAAAATCTAAAAAATCTGTAACAATAATAGAAATATTAAAAAAAATCTAGCAAATAAAAATTTGGTTATGTTAAAATTTATTAACATTTTTGTCAATCAATATATTAAATTTTGTTAATATGAATGTAAAAATTAAAGCGCTAACAGCGGGTGTACTTTTTTTTATAGGAGGAGCTACTGTTATGGCACAAAAAAAGAGTGATTCAATTAAAGATGAGAAAGTTATTGATGAAGTAGTAATCGTTGGGTTTGGTCAAAAAAAATCTGTTAAGGAAGTTACCGGTGCGGTTTCAAGTATTAAATCTGATGCTATTCAACAATTACCTGTTGCATCAATTGATAAGATGTTGCAAGGAAGAGTAACTGGTGTAATGACAGGTAATGCTTCTGGGCAGCCAGGAGGTATGGCTAGTGTTAGAGTAAGAGGTATTTCTTCAATCAATGGAGTTGTATCACCTATCTATATTCTAGATGGTGTGAGAGTAGCTAATGGAGACCTTACTACTGGTAACACTACCGCTAACATTTTGGCTAACTTAAACCCTGATGATGTTGAAAGTGTTACTATTTTAAAAGATGCAGTTTCTACAGCAGTATACGGTGCTGATGCTGGTGCTGGGGTTGTAGTAATTAATACCAAATCAGGTAAAAAAGGTAAACCTAAATTTAACCTATCATTTAACTATGGTTTTAATGATAAAGCTGTAAAACAACACGAAAGATTCAAAACATCTGACTGGTTAACATATATGGCAGATTCATATAACAACAGATATGGAACTACATATACAGGAGATACATTTGGGCCAGCTTTAGGTGTAGATAAAAACATTGATAGCGACTGGTCAGATGCTAGCCAGAAATTAGGATATCAGCAAAATGCAGATTTCAGTATGTCTGGAGGTAATGATAGAATGACATATTATACTTCTGCTAACTACTTTAATCAAGAGAGTATTGTAAGAAATTCTTATTTTAATAGATTAGCTTTCACCAATAAAATTGCTTATCAAGCTACTGATAAATTTAAATTGACTACTGATATTCAGTTTTCATTCTCTAAATTAAGTACATTGAGTGATGGTGGTGCTTTCGCTAACCCAATTTTAGCTCAATATTTCAATAGACCTACAGACCCATTGAGAAATGCTGATGGATCTTGGTATTGGATTGCTTCTACAGGTAGACTTTCAAACGGTATGTTTAACCCAGGTGCTGTATTAGACATGAATTACAGTAAAGCTGGAACTTTCAGAACTTATGCTAATTTAGGTTTAGAATATAAAATTCTTAAGAATTTAACTTACAAGTTCGTTTTCTCTCCTGAATACATCCAAATTGAAGAAGATAGATACTGGAATCCATTACATGGTGATGGTAGAAACTATGGTGGTTACCAAAGAACTTCAAACAACAGATATTTTAACTTCAACGTTCAGAATATCTTAGACTATAGTTATAAAGTAGGTTCACATAACTTCGGAGCTTCATTAATCCAAGAAGCATATAAAACAGATAACAAATTCTTATCAGCTACAGGTATTACTGTAGGAACACCTACATTAGAGACTTTATCTAATTTCGTAGTGCCATTTGGTTATGCTGGTTCTTCTGGTGTTTCTTCTAGATATGGTTACGCTGCAACTGGTCACTATGATTATGATAGATTACTATTATTAGATGCTTCATATAGAAGAGACGTATTGTCTCAGTTTATGCCTGAAAATAAAGCAGGTAATTTCTGGTCAGTAGGTTTAGGTGTAGACTTAGCTAGATTAGATTTTGTGAAAAACATCAATGCTATTTCAATGTTCAAATTAAGAACATCTTATGGTAAATTAGGTAACCAAGTTAGTGCAAACCCATACGCTTTATTTAATTATAATACTAATTATAATGACTATGCAGCTGCAACTTATGGTGGTGTAATGAACCCTAATCTAAGATGGGAAACTGTAAATCCTTTTAATGCTGGTGTAGATATAGGTTTATTCAAGGATAGAATTACCTTAAGTGCAGAATACTTTAATAAAGAAACTAAGGATTTGATCTATAATTTACCATTGCAAACTTCACAAGGTTTAACATCTTATCCAGATAACATTGGTTCATTAGTAAACAAAGGATTTGAATTTGCAATTAACTCAACTATTCTTAAAGGAAATAGAGATAGTGTAAATTGGACTTTAGGATTTAACTTATCTACATTAGATAATGAAATTACCGAACTTTATGGAGGTAATGTAAATGGAGGAACTACAACTCTAAGAGTTGGAGAAGGTGTAAGAACTTGGTACCTACGTAAATGGGCTGGAGTAGACGCAGCTACTGGTGCTCCTCTATGGTATATCAATGGAGTGGATGGTGCTACTACTAGTAATTATAACTCAGCTCAACAAGCTGTTCAAGGATCTATGCTTAATAAAATCTATGGAGGTGCTAACACTGCAATTTCATACAAAGGATTTGCTTTAGATCTACAGTTTGCTTATGGATTTGGATCTAAAATCTATGATGATTGGGCAGTTTATACTTATTCAGACGGGCAGTATACTTCTAATTATCCTGGTTATGGTGATGTATTTGGTGATTATTGGACTCCTACAAATACAGGTGCTTCTAATCCAAAACCAATCTGGGGTAACTCAACTTTATCTAACAGAGCATCTACCAGATTCTTATATGATGGTGATTACATAAGATTAAGTAATGCAAGAGCTTCTTACACATTTAATGGAGAGTTCTTAAAAGGAACTGGTTTAAATAGTGTTCAAATTTATGTAATGGCTAATAATGCTTATACATATATGTTTGATAAAAAACTTAAATTTGATCCTGAAGTAAATATTGCGGGAGCATCTAACCTTGGGTTACCAGTACTTAAGTCATATTTGTTCGGATTTAGCTTAAATTTCTAAAAAATAAGAAAATGAATAAGAAAAATAGATTATATAAAATTGCATTACTAGCGTTTGGTTTGACTATGGTTAGTAATTCGTGTAGTAACGATTTTGTTGATAGAGAATTCAGACAAGACGTTATTCAATCAGATTTAAAAACTCTTCAAGAAATTAAATCTTTTGTAAGAGGTGGTTATTCATCTATGAGATCATCTACTTATTATGGAAGAGATTTTCTAGCTTTCGGAGAAGTAAGATCAGACGAAATGTATAGTAATAAAGCATCAGGATATTACACTACTGTTCAAGATTATTCTATGACATCAAGTGATGCTTATGCTTCTGGTACATACAATCAGATATATACCTTGGTAGGTAAAATGAATATTGTAATCAATACAGATTTAACTGGTTTCTTAACTGCTGATTTACCTGCTGCTAAATATTATCAAGGGCAAGCTTATGCATTAAGAGCTCAAGGATTTTTTGATTTGTTAAGACTTTATGGTCAAAAATACACGGGGGGAACTCTAGGAGTAGTTTTACCACTTAAATTTGATCCAAAAGCAAAACAAGCTAGAGCTACTATTGCACAAACTGAAACTCAAATTGAGTCAGATTTCAATACTGCTTTAACTATGATGACTGCAAATGCAGCTATTGATGCTCCTTCTAATAAAACCGAGTTATCTATTAGTGCATTAAAAGTTTTAATGTCTAGATATTATCTTTACAAAGGTGATTATGCTAAAGTAAGATCACTTACTGCTGATGTAATTGGTAAATATTCTGTTATTCCTAAAGACTTATATCAAGAATCTTTCAGATATACTTTGAGAGGAGCAGCTTCTAACTCTATTTTCGAACTAGAAGTAGGTACAGATTCTTCACTTTCTACATCTTCATATGCTTATGTGATGAGTTATAATGGTTATGCAAACGTGGTTCCTTTCACAAGTGTTTATGCATTGTATGATGCTGCTGATATTAGAAGAACTTTAATTACTAGAGCTACTGCAACTGCTCATTATCTTTCATATACTAACGGACAAGGGGTAACTTTTGGTAAGTATACCAACACTGTAGGTGCTGATAATGTTAAGATGATTAGATACGAAGAGGTATTATTAAATGCTATTGAAGCAGAATTAATGCCAGGAGGTGATCCAGCAAAAGCATTATTATACTATAATCAAATCCTTACAAACAGAGGTCTAACAGCTGTAACAAGTGTTGATTTAGATATGCTTAAGAAAGAGAGAGTTAAAGAATTAGTAGGTGAAGGATTTAGACAGTGGGATTTATTAAGATGGGGTGTAACTTCATTTAAGCCTGCAAGTGTTAACATCAATAAACTTGCTTTCCCAATTCCTAGAGCTGAAACTGATTTAGCAGGTACGCTAGTAGAGTCAAATCCAGGTTATGATAATTAATATTATCAAAAACAATAAATAAAAAAAACGCCTCAGTCAAAGACCGAGGCGTTTTTCTATTTCAAACCATTTATAAAATTGAATAATCTAATGAGATCGCTTTCCTTTTTTAAATTAATTTTTTCTTCTTTAGCGAAGTCTAAAACAACTTTAGGATTAGTGATGTTTAAGAGAGAAGTTAATTCTTTTGTACTCTTAGGAACTTTAATATATATTCCATTGTTATTCACTAAGTAAACATCGTTCTCTTTTTGAAAATATGGATTTTTATCTTTAAGATAAGTGTTTGTAACATTATTATTGTATTCTATTACTTGTACTTTTTCCTTTTTATAAAGTTTATATTTACCTATACCCACTAATTCTACCAGATAACCATTGATGTTTTTGTTTTCGTAAATATAGTTGGTCAGAAAATAGACCTTTCCATTATCACTAAACTTAAATTTAAGATCATTTTGTTTGGTTACAAATTGTAGTTCATTATTCACTTTGAACTCCATTTCATCTTCGTAAGCATTATATCTTACAGAAGGTAGATTTTTATTATATCCATCAATTGTTATTGGATGAAAGTTTTCATCTAGATAAGGAATTCCATCTATGCCAGGATAGTGTTTTATATTGGTATTTGTTACTTCGAAAACACTACCTCTAGAGTTTCCAAATACCTCTAAATCGGTTTTCACTTGCGAATAATAATAACTCGGAATAAGACTTAATAAAAGAATGATTTTTTTCATTTGATTCAATTTTTTATAAAAATATAAAATTATAACGATTTGAAATATTTATTTGGTATTAATTTGTTTATCTTTTTTACTTTTGTACTTCAAAATATTAAAATGAAACACCCTTGTTATTTTTTTCAAACAACTGCATGGTTATGGGTGTTCCATCTGACATTAAAAATTAATAAATATAAACAGATGAAATACACTTTATTCATCATATTTTTTGCAGTACATTTTTTAGGCGCTCAAATTGTTAATAAAACAGATAGCAATGTTCCTACGGATACATTGATTGTTGACAAAGGAAGAAAAGATTCTTTGAAAATCTTTAAGCCAACCATAAATGACTATCAACATTATACTCAGTTTTCTGAGAAGAAAATTTTTGATACCGTTTTTACTATTGACAAATCTTATCAATTTACACAATACAATAACCAAGACAACTTTGGAAAAATCCAATTTGCCAACATCGGTTCTGGATTTCAAGATTTAATGTTCCGTGTCAATAAAGAACAAAATCTAGCTTTATTGCCTACCAGAAAATCGCATTTCATTTTAGGAATTGATAATATCAGATATTATGATGTAAAAACGCCTACTACATCTTTCATCTATCATAACGCTATGAAACAGGGAGCAGCTTTGCAAACTACCTATACCCAAAACGTAGGGAAAAATTTCAATGTAGCGCTAGAATATATGGGATTGCGTTCTCAAGGTGTATATCAGAGAGAACTAGCGTCTTCTAATAATTTCATTTTATCTTCTCGTTTTAATTCTAAGAACAATCGTTATAGATTTTTCACGCATTATATTCATCAGAATGTAAACAACGAAGAAAATGGTGGAATAGAAGATTTAAGCCTTTTTTTAGGAAATGACACCCGTTTTAATAACAGACAAAACCTTGCAGTAAATCTCAACTCTACAGATTCTAGATTCTCATACAGAAGATATTATTTCTCTCAGGAATTTCAGTTTGTGAATTCAGAGAAATATCCTTTTAAAGTAAGACATACTATTTTCCATCAAGCCAATAAATATTGGTATAAGCAAAAAGGATCAGAGTCTTTTTATAATTCAGACTTGGTAGATGGGTATGAACCATCTGCTTACAAATTTTCTAATAATTTAAGCAATACCTTCACCTTACTTTTTGATAAGTCTACTTTCAAATTAGAAGCAGGAGTTCGTCATCAAATGATTAATTTAGGAACAGATAAAGAACTTCCAGCCACTGTTGGTATCAATATTCCTTTAGATAATAAAGAAAACAGATTTGGTGCAGTAGGGAATTTAGAAATCAAATTATGGGACAAGGTAGATTTAAAATCTAATCTAGAATATTCTAACGGAAGTACTTTTGGCAACTTCCTTCGTTCAGAAAACAACTTGAAATTAGAACCGATTAAAGATTATATTCTAGATGCTCATGTAAATTTGCAAACCTCTAAACCGAGTTTTAATTATTTAATCAATCCATCTTTTTACCAAAATTTCAATTATAATTTCTTAGACGCTAAAAACGAAAGCACTTTAGAAATCGGAGGTAAAGTCAATCTGAAGTGGTTCCAAAGTTCAGTTTTTGCTAATTATTTTAGAATAGAAAATTACACCTACATTGGAGCTGATTATCAGCCTAAGCAAAGCGAATCATCACTCAATATTTCTCAAATCGGTGGCGAAGCTACTTTTTCTTATTGGAAACTTAATTTCAATACCAAATTACTTTTCCAATCGGCTTTGTCTGAGAAAAACCTTTACCCAATGCCTAGTTTTATCGGTAGATTAAATGCTTATTACCAATCAAAAGCGTTCAAAGATGCTGCGGAAATTCAAACAGGAGTAAAACTGTATTATTTCTCGAAATTTAATTCTAGAGAATATTTCCCAGTATTAAATGAATTTGCAGTTTCTGCAAATACCGCTTCTATTGGTGGTCAGCCTATTGCAGATGCTTATTTTAATATGAAGGTAAAAAGAATGCTTATTTATGCAGAAGCGCAGCATGTAAACACTACCTTTATGAAAAACAAATCATTCGCTGCTCCCAATTATCCTATTTATGATTTTCGATTGAATTTAGGAATTGTTTGGTATTTATTTCACTAAATTTGCTTCATGCCGAAGTTTAAATTTCCGTTTCAAGATTTAGAAACCATCCCGAAATTAATCAAGGACTTTCTTCAACAAGAAATTCCGCAGTTTTCTGCATATCAGTTTACCTTAGAAAACGCACTATTACAAGCAGAAAAGAAAGCACATAACTATACACAAGAGCAAAGAAAAGTATTGGTAGAAGTTCTTAGAGCGCAGCATCAGCATTTATATTTAAGTGCTAAGCAATCGCAGAATTTAGATTTGCTCTTATCCGAAAATACTTTTACTGTAACCACAGGTCATCAGTTGAATTTATTTTCTGGGCCAGTATTTTTTGTCTACAAAATTTTACAAACCATAAAAACAGCTGATTTTTTAACTCAAAATTCCGATAAAAATTTTGTTCCTATCTTTTGGTTGGCTACAGAAGACCACGACTTTGAGGAGATTAATCATTTTAAAACTGCAAATGGATTTTATCAAGTCAAAGGAAATTCTGGTGGCGCAGTTGGCAGAATTATTATAGAAGACAATAGTTTTTTAGAAGAATTCGAAAGAGAATTTAAAGATGATGTTTTCGGAACACAGCTTATTCTTCTTGCCAAAAAAGCTTATCAAAAAGGAAGAACTTTTGCCGAAGCTACTCAGATTTTGGTTCAAGAAATTTTTGCAGAGTTTGGACTTTTAATGATAGATGGCGACCATGTTTTGCTCAAAAATCAAATGCAAAATATCTTCAAAGAAGAATTGGTGAACCAAACAACCCATTATTTTTCTCAAGAAAATGTAAAATTCCTAACAGAGAAATACGGGAAAGTACAAGTAAACCCTAGAGAAATCAACCTTTTCTACTTGTCTGATACCAGAAATAGAATAGAATTTGATGGGGAACAATTTCAGATTGTAGATAAGAATCTCACGTTTACTTTAGAAGAATTAGCAGAAGATTGGTCTAAAATCTCACCAAATGCTTTGCTAAGGCCTGTTTTTCAAGAAAAAGTTTTGCCCAATATTGCATACATTGGCGGGAATGCAGAAATTATGTATTGGTTAGAAATGCCAAAAGTTTTTGAAAAATTTGGTGTAGAATTTCCTCTTTTGGTTCCTAGAAACTCTATGTTGTTCCTTAGAAAAAAGACTTTAGATAAAATAGAAAAATCTGGAGTAGCGTTACAATACTTTTTAGGAGATTTTCAGAAATTCTTAAATCAAAAATTGCTGAAAGAATCAGAATTGAATACCGATTTAGAAAGCCGAGAGCAATTATTAAAAGAAAATTTCGAAACTTTAAAAAATAAAGCTTCACTTACTGCCGTTACCTTTAGGAATATGGTAGAAGCAGAAGAAACGAGACAATTGAAGTCTTTTCAGAAATTTAAGAAAAGATTGTTACGTGCAGAAAAGATTCTTCACGCAGATAAAATAGATTATCTTCAGCGTTTGTATTCAGAAATTCACCCTGCTAATAACTGGCAAGAAAGAAGCCTCAATTTCAGTGTCTTTTTCGCAGAAAACGGCGAAAAATGGCTCGAAAATTGTTATCAAGAAATGGAGGTTTTAAATTCTGTCTTAATTGTTAGCGAATTTTAGCCCGAAAAACATTAATTTTGCAATTTAAATAACAAGGATGAAAAAATATCTTGTATTCATATATACGTTAATAGGTTTTGTAGCTTTTGCACAGAAAACACACACTGTAGCAAAAGGTGATACTCCGTATAATATTTCTAAAAAATATGGAGTAACACTAGACGAACTCACGAAGCTAAATCCTCAAATCAAAGAGGGTAAATTAGCGATTGGAGATGTTTTAATCATCACTAAGAAAAATTCAGAAGTTGTAAAAACTACTGAAAAAGCAGTGGCTACAACCAATCAAAAATTAGGCAAAATCGTTCTTCAACCGAAGCAAACGATTTACGGAATTACCAAACAATATCATATTTCTGAAGCGGATTTAAGAAAATTGAATCCTAACTTAGACCAGCATATGAAAATTGGTGACGAGGTAACTTTGCCTGCTGAAAATATCAAAAAATATGCAGATCAAAATGCATTTGCAAAAACAGAAGTTCCAGTAGAAAAACCTGTTGAAAAGGCAATAGAAAAGCCAAAAGCAGATGAAGGAACTTATGTGATTCAGCCAAAAGATAACTATTACAGAATTACCAAAAGTTTTAACCTTACTCAAGAGGAATTATTTGCCATTAATCCTGGTTTAGAAGAAAAAGGATTGCAACCTGGCGAAGTCATTAATGTGAAAAAACCTCAAAATTCTAAGGTTAAAGAACCAGTAACTTGGCAAGAAGATAAAAAAACCGAAAAAGCAGAAGTTCAGAATGTAGTTGCAGATGAATATCAAACGTACACGGTTCAGAATGGCGATACTGTTTTCGGGATTCTTAATAAATTTAATGTTTCTCTAGACCAATTACTAGAGCTTAATCCTAAACTTTCAGAAGGTTTAAAACCAGGAATGGTTCTAAAAGTGAAGAAGCTAGAAGCTGGCTATGTTAAAAAATCTGGTGATGAACTAAATGTAGTTTTAATGTTGCCATTTGGTTTTGATGATGGTGACAGTAAATACAGAAGTATGGCTGCTGATTTCTTAACTGGTGCAAAATTAGCCATCGAAAGAAATGCTAAAGCAGGTCAAAAACTAGATGTAAAAGTAGTAGATGCAGGAAGTGAAGCAAGTTTTAAAAATTCACTTACGCAAATCAATCAAAATAATACAGACTTAATCATAGGACCGTTTTTCAAGTCAAACGTTTTAGAAGTTTTAGACTATGTAAAAACTCAAAAAATTCCTGTGGTAGCTCCGTTTGCGAACTCTCCAGAGCTTAGAAACTATAGTAATCTGGTGATTATCGAAACTGAGCAAAGTGTTTTTGCAGACAGAATTGTAAAAGAAGTTTCTTTGGCTTATTCAGACCAAAAAATATATATATTAGCAGATGCAGATAAGACGTATGCTAATTATATGAAAAAACAATTGGGAAGCCAGTTGAAAAATGCAAACATCACTATAGTAAATTCTTCTGCAGATATCCAGTTAGATACAAATATGATGACCGGTCAAACCGCTCCTGTAATTGCTATTTTGGCGAATGATAATGATGATGCAGGAAGTGATTTTTCAAAAAGAATCATTGATTTGGCTAAAGAAACTAGCGGAATGAAATCATTCAGTATGTATTATCATCCATCTTTTGAAAAAAATATTGCAGAACTCAGCAACGCGAGTTTAGTTTATTTGATGGATAGAAAAATCAACACAGACGGTGACTTCGAAAAAGAAGTTCTCGCAGATTATAAGAAAAAATATTGCAAAGCACCTTCTAAGTATGCTGTAATAGGTTTTGACGTAGTTAATGATATGTTGACCAGAGAAAACAGCAAAGGAGAATTGTTTAAGCAAATGAATAAACCTCAAACTCAATTGGCTACCAAGTTTGAATTTGTACGAAACAAAAACGGAGCATACGTAAACCAGGGTTACAGAGTAGTAAGATTAGTTCCATAGTTGCGGAAACTAATACTAAAGAAAAAAAGAATAAGACTCAATTTTTATCGAAAAAAAATTATGAAAGCACTTGTATTTCCAGGGCAAGGTTCTCAATTCGTAGGAATGGGAAAAGAACTCTACGATAGTAGAAAAGAAATTAAAGACCTAATGGATTTCAGTAATGAAATTCTAGGTTTTGATATACTGAAAATCATGTTCGAAGGAACAGATGAAGACCTTAAAAAAACAAAAGTTACACAACCAGCAATATTTATTCATTCTGTAGCTGCTGTAAAGGCAATTGACGGAACAGGAGCTCAAATGGTAGCAGGGCATTCTTTAGGAGAATTTTCTGCATTGGTTGCCAATGGAGTTTTAAGTTTTGAAGATGGGCTTAAATTGGTTTCAGAAAGAGCTTTGGCTATGCAAGAAGCTTGTGATATCAATCCGTCTTCTATGGCAGCAATTCTAGGTTTAGATGATGCTAAAGTAGAAGAAATTTGTGCATCTATTGATGGAGTAGTGGTTCCTGCGAATTACAACTGTCCAGGACAATTGGTGATTTCAGGTGAAACCAAAGCGGTAGAAGAAGCGTGTAATGCTATGAAAGAAGCAGGTGCAAAAAGAGCTTTGATTTTGCCAGTAAATGGTGCGTTTCATTCACCTTTAATGCAACCCGCACAAGAAAGACTCGCTGCAGCAATAGAAAATGCAAAATTTAGAAAAGCAACCATTCCGGTTTATCAGAATATTACAACGACTGCAGTTACAGATCCAGATGAAATTAAGAAAAATCTAATTGCTCAGTTGACAGGACCTGTAAAATGGACGCAGTCTGTGCAAAATATGATTAAAGACGGTGCCACAAGTTTTGTAGAAGTAGGACCAGGAAAAACTTTGCAAGGACTAATAAAGAAGATTAATTCAGAAATAACAGTCTCGTCTGCAATTTAAAATAAAAGTAAGCCACAAATTTTTTTGTGGCTTTTTCTTTTATATTTTTGTTAAAAATAAAATCCTTTGAAAAATCACATATTTTCACCAGGCAAATTGCTTATTACGTCAGAATATTTTGTGTTAGATGGAGCTTTAGCATTAGCTGTACCTACTCGACTGGGACAAGATTTTTATTCAGAAGAAGAAAAAGATGGCGCTTCCATAGTTTTTTGGGAGGCTTTGCATGAGAGCAAACCTTGGCTTTCTATCCAAATAGATTATAAAAATTGGGATATTGTACAGACTAATCTTCCCGAAAGTGCAGCATTTATCTTAAAAGTACTTCAAAACGTACAAAAACTTTCTGCAGATAAATTTCATAGTGATTCTACCTACAAGATTACCACCAATTTACAGTTCCCTGCGAATTATGGACTGGGGAGTAGCTCTACACTGATGAATAATTTAGCAGAATGGTCTCATGTAGATGCGTTTCTTCTTAATGAACTTTCTTTAGGCGGGAGTGGTTATGACATAGCTGTAGCTCAAGAAAAATCTGCAATTCTTTATCAAAATAATCCTAGGAGAGTAAAAAGGGTAAATTTTAACCCAAGTTTTGCTGACGATTTAATCTTTATTCACCTGAATCAAAAGCAAGATAGCAGAGAAGGAATAAGAGTTTTTCAGTCTCAAAAAAAATCTTTAGTTTTAAGAACTGAGTTTTCAGAAATCACTCAAAAAGTATTAAGGTGTGAGAGTTTAGAAGAGTTTTCTAATCTTATGATGTTGCACGAGAGTAAGTTAAGTAAATTTTTAGGAATAAAAACAGCCAAAGAAAATTACTTTCAAGATTGCCCGAGTTTTATTAAAAGTTTGGGAGCTTGGGGCGGAGATTTCGTTCTAGCTTCAAAATTTGGGGATTACAAAAATTACTTTTTTGAGCGAAATTTTAAAAATATCATAGAATGGAAAGATTTAATATTCTGAAAATCAATTTATTGGAAATTGGTGATATGACCGATTTCAGTGACTTAAATCATTATTTATGATATAATAAAACTATATACTTTTGCTAATTTTGTAATACAAAAAAATATGAACAATAATATTTTAGTTATGAAAAACATTAAAATCATTCAAGAGCTACATGATCTAGGTATTACAGGTTATCACGAAGTAGTGTATAACCCAACCTATGAAGAACTTTTTAAAGCGGAAATGTCTGCTAAAAATAAAGGTTATGAAAAGGGTGCTCTTACAGAATCAGGAGCGGTTGCTGTAAAAACAGGTATTTTCACAGGTAGATCACCTAAAGATAGATATATCGTAAAAGATGATGTAACAAAAGATACTATTTGTTGGGATGGAAAAGTTAATTTTCCTACAACTCCAGAGATATTTAAATCTTGTAAAGAATTAGTTTTAGAACAACTTTCTTCTTCTAAAAAATTATATGTAGTAGATGCATTCTGTGGTAGCAATCCAGATACAAGACTTAAAGTAAGATTTGTAATGGAAGTAGCATGGCAAGCTCATTTTGTAACGAATATGTTTATTAGACCATCATTGTATGAGTTAGAAAACTTCGGAACTCCAGATTTCATCGTGATGAATGGTTCTAAAACAGTGAATCCAGATTGGCAAGCTCAAGGATTAAATTCTGAAAACTTTGTAATGTTTAACCTTACAGAAAGAATCCAAATCATTGGAGGAACTTGGTATGGTGGTGAGATGAAGAAAGGGATGTTTGCAATGATGAACTACTATCTTCCATTAAAAGGAATGGCTTCTATGCACTGCTCTGCAAACGTAGGTGAAGAAGGTGATGTAGCATTATTCTTCGGACTTTCTGGTACAGGTAAAACTACACTTTCTGCAGACCCAAAAAGATATTTAATTGGTGATGATGAACACGGTTGGGATGATAATGGTGTATTTAACTATGAAGGTGGTTGCTACGCAAAAGTAATTGACCTTACTGAAGAAAAAGAACCAGACATTTTCAGAGCGATTAAGAGAGATGCTTTATTAGAAAACGTAGTGGTAAATGAATATGGCGAAATAGACTATAAAGATAATTCTATTACAGAAAACACTAGAGTTTCTTACCCAATCTATCATATTAATAAAATTGTACTTCCTTCTAAAGCTGGTCACGCTAAAAAAATCGTTTATTTATCAGCAGACGCATTCGGAGTATTGCCTCCAGTATCTATTTTAAGTGATGATCAAGCTCAATACCACTTCTTATGCGGTTATACATCTAAATTAGCAGGAACAGAGAGAGGAATCACTTCTCCAGAACCTTCATTCTCTCCAGCTTTCGGTGAAGCTTTCCTTACATTACACCCTACCATGTATTCTAAAACATTAATTGGTAAAATGAAAGAACACGGTGCTAAAGCTTATTTAGTAAATACAGGTTGGAATGGAACTGGTAAGAGAATTTCTCTTAAAGATACTAGAGCAATTATTGATTCTATTATAGATGGTTCTATAGAAGGTGCGCCTAAAAATGTAGTTCCAATTATGAATTTAGAAATTCCTACTTCTTTACCAAATGTAACTGAAGGAATTCTAGATCCAAGAAATACTTATGCTGATGCTAGTGAATGGGAAGCAAAAGCTAAAGATTTAGGAGCTAGATACATTAAAAACTTTGAGCAATATTGTGATACAGAAGAAGGTAGAAGATTAGTTGCGGCTGGTCCTCAATTATAAAAATCAGAAAAATACCTAAATATAAAATCCTCAGCGTAAACTGAGGATTTTTTTATTTTATTGTAGAAATTAAATGAATAATCGCCAATCTGTAGCCTTCTGTGCCAAAACCAGAGAGTACAGCATCTGTATAAGCTGCGGTAACTGATTTCTGCCTGAATTCTTCGCGCTGATAAATATTACTAATATGAACCTCTATTTTGGGTTTTCTAAGGTTTTTAAGCGCATCTGCGATGGCGTAAGAATAATGTGTGAAAGCACCAGGATTAATGACAAGCGCATCAAAATCATTTTCTTGAATTTTCCCAATGATTTCCCCTTCAAAATTAGACTGGAAATACTCAATAATATGTTGTGTATTTTCAGATTTTAAATTCTTTAAAACATCTTCCATAGAAGTATTTCCATAGATGTCTGGTTCGCGAGTTCCTAGAAGATTAAGGTTGGCTCCGTTTAGTATTAGAATTTTCATATTCTCAAAGGTATGAAATTTTTAAAACAAAAAAAATCCTCAGATATTTCTGAGGATTTTGGTAGCCCGTAGGGGAATCGAACCCCTCTTGCAAGAATGAAAATCTTGAGTCCTAACCGATAGACGAACGGGCCAGAAATTTATTCTTAAGCTAACTTGTTAACGTGCTTAGTTAACTTACTTTTTAAGTTAGCAGCCTTATTTTTGTGAATAATATTCTTCTTTACTAGTTTGTCTAATAAAGAGATTACTTTAGGCAATTGCTCTGAAGCAGCTGCTTTGTTTTCTTCATTTCTTAATACTTTCACAGCTGTTCTAGCAGTTTTGTGATAGTATCTGTTTCTCAATCTTCTTTTCTCAGATTGTCTGATTCTCTTAAGTGCTGATTTATGATTTGCCATAATTGTTTCTGAAATGTGGGTGCAAAGATAAAAACTATTTTTTAATTTGCAAATTATTTTTTAAAATTTTTTAAAATTTGTAGCCTATAGGGGAATCGAACCCCTGTTGCAAGAATGAAAATCTTGAGTCCTAACCACTAGACGAATAGGCCATTCTTTTTTTGTGCGTGCAAAAATAAGAACTTTTTTAGAACTCGCAAAATTTTCTTGATTATTTATAAACTTTTTCTATCGTGGTATTGGTTATACCTTTTTCCTCTAGATCTTTTTGTAGTTTGATGGCTGCTTCTAGAGATTTTACATTGCCATAAGTGTAATAGAATATACCATTAGCTTTTACTTTTTCTACTTCTTTTAATGATTTTATAATGGGTGAAGAGTTAGGTAATTTATCTTTTCCAGTATATACTTCTAATCTGTAATAGCCCGTATTCATGTCTTGGTTAGGAATAAAACTTACTGCAGAAGCATTTCTAAATCCAGCGTCTTTGGCTGTTTTAAGATTGTTTTCTTTAATAGAAGCGAAATTAGTTACGCTGTAGTAATATTTATAAAGCCCGTTTTCTTTGATTGTTAAGATGTAATTAAGTCCTTTAAGGGCAGGGTCTCCCTCGGTATATTTGTTCGGGGTACTCATTAAAAGAATCCTGAAATCATTTTTAAGAGGTAGTTCTTTTGGCTCTTCTACTATTTTTTTCTGATTTCGATCTATGCGTTTTTTATAACTGGTAATAGCGTCATAAATAGATTCTGCGATTTCGTCTTGACCTTTGTTAGAGGCTAAATATTCTGCTTCTTCTGCATTACTAATGAATCCTGTTTCTATTAAAACAGATGGCATCGCGTTTAGGCGTAGTACGTGAAGGTTTTTTTGCATCACTCCTCTAGAATATCTTTTATCTTTTTTTACGAAATTTTCTTCTACATAACCGCCGAAAATCAAACTGCTTTCTAGGTATTTACTTTGCTGAATTCTTAATGCAATTAATGATTCTGGAGAAGTAGGGTCGTAAGAAGCAAATCTCTCACGGTCTTTTTCATCTAGAAGAATTACGTCATTCTCTCTTTTGGCAACTTCTAAATTGGTTTTGTTTTGGTCTGGACCTTGTACATAAGTTTCGGTTCCGTAAGGAGTAGATTTGGTACTGGCATTACAGTGTACAGAGATAAATAAATCAGCGTGGCTTCTATTGGCAAGATCTGTTCTGTCTGTTAGAGAAGGATATTCATCTATTTTTCTGGTGTAGATGATTTTGTAATCTTTATTTTTTTCGAGCATTCTGCCTAACTTCAATACAATGCCTAGTGTAACGTCTTTTTCTTGTACTAATCCTATGTTTTCGTATTTTCTAGTTGCTCCCACATCAGAACCGCCGTGACCAGCATCTAATACAATAACAAACTTCTTTTGTGCGCCTAATTGAGCGAAAATTAAAAATAATACTGTTAAAATTATATTAAATGCGTGTTTATGCGTCTTCATTTTTTAAAAATTATTAATTTTGGAGCCTGAAATTATAAGCTCCATTGATTAAAAACGGTCTCAAAAATACCTTACAAATTTTAATTATCCTAATTTTTAACAATTTTTTAGCACAAAATAAGCTAGAAAATGCGCCTAAAAATAGTGATAATGCTACTGCTGTTTCTAAAACAGATACCGTAAAAATAGAACAAGAACGTTTAGATGATGTTGTACGTTCTAAAGCGGATAATATTAGAAGCGAAGTTCCGAAAAAAATGTCTTATCTCAATCAAAATGCAGAAGTTTCATATCAGGATATGAAGATAAATGCTGATTATATCCAGATAGATTGGGACAAAGGACTCATTTTTGCAAGAGGAAAAGTAGATTCTACAGGAAAAATTACAGAACCTGCTGTTGCTACTCAAGGTGGAAAAAAATATGAATATTCTGAATTCAACTATAATTACAAAACTAAGCAAGCCATTGCTTATAACGCTAGAACAGAAGAAAGCGAAGGTGTAATCGTGGCTGAAAAAACCAAAAAAGTAAACGATTCTGTTTTTTATCTTAAGAGAGGAAAATATACTACAGACGAATATTTTCTCAAGAAAAAAGATACTATAGCAGATTATTATTTACTTGCGCCAGACATTAAATTGGTGAAGGGAAAAAGCAACTCTAAATTGATTACTGGTCCTATCCAAATGTATCTGGAGCAAGTTCCTACGCCACTTATTTTACCATTTGCCATTCTGCCGTTTTCAGAAAAAAGAATGGCGGGAATTCTCATTCCGAGTTTTGGGGAAAGACAAGACGTAGGTTTTTTTCTCAATAACCTAGGATATTATCTGCCTATTGGTGAGCATTTCGATGTGAAAACATACTTTGATTATTATACCAAGGGAAGCTGGAACTTTAGGCCGGAAGTTAGTTATCGTAAAAATTATAAATACAATGGTTCCTTCCGAGCAGAAATAGGAACTACCATCAGAGGAATTAAAGGTCTGGATAATTATACTAAAAGTAATGTTTATAACATTGCATGGACTCACGCTCAAGATTCTAAAGCCAATCCGTTTTTTAATTTTTCGGCATCTGTAAACATTACGAGTAATAAATTCTACAATAACACGGTTAATAACTCCCATATTTTTAACCAAAGTGCTCTGAATGCACAGCAGAACTCTACGGTAAGTTTTACCAAAAGATTTTTGAATTTGCCGATAACTATCACGGGAACAGGGAGTTATTCACAGAACTTTACTACGGGACTTACCGATATTAGATTACCACAGTTGAATGTTTCTACCAATCAGTTTTATTTATTTAAACCCAAAACGGGAATTAGAACGGGCTTATTAGAAAATATTGCGGTGAATACAGGATTACAATTCAGCAACTATGTTTCTGGTGTGAAAAATGGAGATTTATTTACCAAAACCATGTGGGAGAATATGCAAACTGGCGCTAAAAACAATATAGCACTAGCTACCAACACTACTGTTGCTAAATTTTTTACGTTTTCACTAGGTGCTAATATTGATAACGTAGCGACTACTAAAACGATTAGTAAAAATTATAATCCCGTCACCAATACTTTAGAAAGAAATTTGAATAAAAACCTTACTGGTTATTCTACTTTTTCTACTTCTGCGAGTTTACAAACGGTCTTGTATGGAATGATGAAGTTTGGAGAAAAATCAAAAATTCAAGCCATCAGACATATGATAACTCCGAGTATAGGCTTTACTTATTCTCCAGATTTTGGAGACCCAAAGTTTGGGTATTTCAAAAGCTATTATGACGAAAGAGGTGTTTTGACTACCTATTCTATTTTCGAAGGAGGAATGTTTGGCTCACCTAATCAAGGTTTAACACAGTCTATTGGTTTCAATATTAATAATAACCTAGAGATGAAGATGAGAAGTAAAACCGATTCTATAGGAACCAAAAAAATTAAAATTTTTGAGAGTTTAAATATTTCAGGAGGGTATAATTTTGCTGCCGAGAAATACAAATGGTCATTAATTTCAATTAGTACACAGACTTCTTTCTTCCAAAATAAATTAAGTGTCAATTCTAATATTTCGATTGATCCTTATCAAATTGTATTTATTCCGGGGCAGGAAAATGGCGTGAGAACTGAAAATTTTGGGCATTTTAATATCCAAAGTTTCAGTATGAATTTTTCTTTTCCTTTGAACAACGAAACTTTTGGAAAAAAAGAAGATTTAGCAACCAAGTATAAAACCAAAGGAGAAATACGAAACGAAGTCTATTATTTTGACCAAGATAATTATTCCCGATTTAATCAACCTTGGACTTTGAATCTTAATGCCAACTATGGTTATTCTAAAAGCAATACCAGATTTGGGAAAAGTGTAGCTTCACTAGGTTTAGATGGTAGCTTAAAACTTACACCGTATTGGAGTTTGACCGGAAATACGCATTATGATTTCGTATCAAAAAGTTTAGCGTACACCAGATTAGGATTTTCTAGAGACCAAAGAAGTTTCTCTTTTACCTTTAATTGGGTGCCTTTTGGTCAATATAAAGTATATGATTTCTTCATCAGTATAAAAGCTAATATTTTAAAAGATGCTGTAAAATACAAGGAAAGAAGTTTCCAGCAAAGTGGCAGTACTTTCTAAAAAACGAAGGAATCTCTGAACACTATTTTTTATTTGTTCAGAAATTTTATCTTTGCATGATAATTTTACAAAAATATGAAGAAGATAGTTTCTACTAACAATGCACCAGCTGCAATTGGTCCGTATTCACAAGCTAACCTTGTTAATGGTGTTCTCTATATTTCTGGTCAAATACCTATTGATCCGTCTACTGGGAATTTATTGGATGGAATAGAAATAGAAACACACCAAGTGATGAAAAATCTAAAAGCCATTTTAGAAGAAGCAGGAATGGGATTCGGGAATGTGGTAAAATCTACTATTTTCTTAAAAAGTATGGATGATTTAGCGGTGATGAATGAAATCTATGCGTCTTATTTCGAAGGAGGAAATTATCCGGCAAGAGAAACGGTAGAGGTTTCTTGTTTGCCAAAAAATGTGAGTGTAGAAATCTCCATGATTGCACATCAGTTCTAAGACATGAGTTTTTTAAGAAATACATTGGGCGTTTTATGTGGCTTGGCGATGGCAGGAGTCGTTATTTCGTTGGGTGTAAAAATTAATTCATCATGGGTGAATTATGAAGGTTTTTTTCCATTTAAACATTGGTGGGCTCTATTAAAAAGTGTAGAAAATAAGCCGGGTTTCTTTTGGACTTTACTTCTTTCTTCAGGTTTTGGTGCAACTATTGGTGGTGTAACTACTGCAATTATTGTAAAATATGCAAAGGTTGCTTATGCGATTCTTATTGGTTTTATTTTGCTATTTATTGCCATGTTAGACATTATTGTTTTCCCATATCATCCTACTTTTTATAAAATTTTAATCTTCATTACCTATTTCCCTTTTGCGTGGTTAGGAGGAAAAATAGTAGAAGTAATTTATGAACGAAATAAAAGGAAAGTACTTCCGAAATCTAAATAAAAAAAGCCTTTCAAAATTTTTTGAAAGGCTTTTCTTTGGAATTTATAAAAAAATATGATTAAGGCATTTTAAAACCTCTGGTGTACATTCTACCGTATTCGTCTACGTATTTTATTTGTACGGTTCCCTTATATCCATCTAAGATTTTTTCAACATCTTTCTGAGAATTTACAGGTTTCCCGTTTACTTCTATAATGATGTAATTGTCATAAACGCCTATTTTTTCTAATTCACCACCTTCTACTATGTTTCTTGCAATTACACCGCTGTTTAGGCCGTAGTCAGTTTTAAAACGGTCGCTTAAAACCTCGAACTCACCTCCTATTTTTTCGGTAACAGATAAGTCAGCTTTGCTTCGGAAAGAAGTGCTTCCTTTTTGGTCTTTAAGCGTTACGGTTTCTGTGTAGATTTTTCCATTTCTTGTATAGGTAACTGTTACTTTGTCTCCAGGTCTTTTACTTCCGATAGCAGCAGACAAATCAGCAAAAGTATCTACAGAAGAATTATCAATTTTTTTGATAATGTCTCCTTTTCTTAGTCCAGCATCTTCTGCGCCACTATTTTCAGTGATTTCGGTAATCATTATTCCACTGCTGGTTTTAATATTGGCTTTTTGGTTTTGATTATAAGCGGCAACTTGTCTTTCGTCAGAAAGGTCTAAACTTACAATGCCTAAGAATCCTCTTTGTACCAACCCGAATTTTTTAATGTCTTCAACTACTTTTTTAGCTAAGTTAGCAGGAACTGCAAAGCCATAACCTTCATAATAGCCTGTATTAGAAGAAATGGCAGAGTTGATTCCGATTAAGTCTCCGTTTACATTTACCAGAGCGCCACCAGAATTTCCAGGATTAATAGCTGCATCTGTTTGAATGAAACTTTCGATAGGCGTTCTAGATTGTTGGCTTAATAAGTCTATGCTTCTTCCTTTAGCAGAAACAATACCTGCTGTAACGGTAGAATTTAAACCCAGTGGATTTCCTACTGCCAGAACCCATTGTCCTACTTCTACCATATCTGAATTGGCAAAGTTAAGGTAAGGCAAACCTTTTTCTTCAATTTTTAAAAGAGCGATGTCTGTACTTGGGTCTGTTCCAATAAGATTAGCAACATAACTTTTTTTGTTGCTTAGAATAACTTCTAATTTATTAGCACCAGCAACTACGTGGTTATTAGAAATAATATAACCGTCTGGTGAAATAATTACGCCACTACCTAATCCAGAAGGAACATCTTTAGGTGGCTGTTGCTGTTTTTGGTTTTGTCTTTGGTTTCCAAAAGGATTTCCGAAAAATTGTTCAAATAAGTCTTGTTCAGACATTCTGTTTGAACTAGAGCTTCTGGATTGATAATTTTTAATGGTAACTACTGCGGGAACTGTAGTTTTAGCTGCTTTTACAAAATCATCACCCACATTTGTGGAATTTATACCTGCAAATTTTGCATTATCGTTTGCAGTATGGAAATAAGAAAAATCGCTGTTATTTTCATTTGTTTTGAAATACTCTATTGCACCAAAAGTTGTGGCACCAGATAATATACCTACAACAGCAAAAGGTAATAATTGTTTTAAACTGTTCTTCATTGTTAATTCTTCTTTTATAGTTTATGTATAACAAATTTAATGCAAAAATAGTGTTCACTAAATTATTAGTGTTACACTTTTAACAAAGTTTAACGAGTTTAAGAAAATTTTAGAATAGTATTGAAAACCAAATGTATTATGTATTATTTTTAATTCAGTTTAAAATAAATTAGATATCAATATAAATCGAATCTATCTATGGTAAGTTTTTTAGAATTATTCTAAAAAACATATCTTTGCAAAAAATTTCAAACTTAAAAATGACAAAAAGCGGAAGAATAGAATTAATGGCTCCAGCAGGAGATTTTACTTCTTTACAAGCAGCATTAGATAATGGTGCAGATTCAGTATATTTCGGAGTAGAGCAGCTCAACATGAGAGCTAGAGCTTCTATGAACTTTACCATTTTAGATTTACCAGAAATTTCTAGAAGATGTAAAGAAAAAGGTGTGAGAACTTATCTTACTCTTAATACGATTATCTACGATCATGACTTATCTATCATTAAAACCTTACTTGATAAAGCAAAAGAAGCAGATCTTACTGCTGTAATTGCAATGGATCAGGCGGTAATTGCTTATGCAAGACAAGTAGGTTTAGAAGTGCATATTTCTACTCAAATTAATATCACCAATATAGAAACGGTTAAGTTTTATGCACTTTTTGCAGATACTATGGTGATGAGTAGAGAACTTTCTATTACTCAAATCAAAAAAATCTGTTCTCAAATTGAAAAAGAACAAATCAAAGGACCTTCTGGAAATTTAGTGGAAATAGAAATTTTCGGTCATGGAGCGCTTTGTATGGCGGTTTCTGGGAAATGTTATTTGAGTCTTCATTCTCATAATTCTTCAGCAAATAGAGGAGCTTGTAAACAAAATTGTAGAAAAAAATATACGGTTATTGATCAAGAATCTGGCTTCGAAATAGAATTAGATAATGAATACATGATGTCTCCTAAAGATCTTTGTACGATAGGATTTTTAGACCAAATCGTAGATGCAGGTGTAAAAGTTTTAAAAATAGAAGGAAGAGGAAGAGCCCCAGAATATGTAGCGACGGTTACTAAATGTTATAGAGAAGCCATTGATAGTATTGCCGATGGAACTTTTTCTGCAGAGAAAGTAGAAGTTTGGATGAAGCAACTGGAAACTGTTTACAACAGAGGTTTCTGGAGTGGTTATTATCTTGGTCAAGAATTAGGAGAATGGTCTTCAAACTCTGGAAGCAGCGCTACACAAAAGAAAATTTACATTGGTAAAGGAAGACATTTCTATCCAAAATCAAATATTGCAGAATTTTTAATTGAAGCCTATGATTTAAATATAGGAGATAGAGTTCTGATACAGGGGCCTACTACTGGTTCACAAGAAATTGTAATTGAACATATGATGGTAGATGGTAAAGAAGGGGCTACTAAAGCTTCGAAATCTGATGTGGTTACCTTTAAAACAGAATTTAGAGTTCGTCCATCTGATAAATTATACAAAGTTGTAAAGGTAGAAGAACCTGGGACACAACAAAATAATGTTGAGGAAGGAGCTTACTCACACTAATTAAGTTATAATGGTAATTATTACACTACAAAGAGATAAATGCATTGGCTGTAATTACTGTGCCGAGTTTGCGCCAGAATATTTTCGTATGTCTAAGAAAGACGGAAAATCTGTTTTATTGAAATCTGCTGATAAGAAGGGTTTCTTTACACTTAAAACACCAATTCCTGATGCGTATGAACCGTGTGAAAAAGCAGCAAAAGCTTGTCCGGTAAAAATTATATCTGTAAAGGAAATCTAAAATGCTTAAAAAAGATTTACGTAAAAAATATATGGATTTGAGAAAGACCTTGTCGAAAGATGAGGTCTTGTCTTTATCTCAAAAAATATTTGAAAATTTCGTTTTACAATTTAATGTAATTGAAAATCAGAAAGTTCATATTTTTTTTCCAATTGAAAAATTGAACGAAATTAATACCAAAATCTTTATCAATTATTTTTTTGGAAAAAATATTCAGGTTTTTGTTCCAAAAATGGTTGGGAATAAAATTATTTCTATTCAGATTAAACCAGATACTGTTTTTTTGCAAAATTCATGGGGAATTCTAGAACCAGAATCTAATGAAAATGAATCTGATGCTTTTGATTATGTAATTACACCATTACTGTATTGTGATGCATCAGGAAATAGAATTGGCTACGGAAAAGGCTTTTATGACCAATTTTTTGCAGGGATTAATCTTGATGCAAAAAAAATCGGCGTGAATTATTTCTCGCCGAGTGATTCTATTGATGATATTTCCTTACAAGATGTAAGATTAGATTATTTGGTTACTCCTACAGAAGTGCTGTCTTTTGGTTTTACATCAATTTCTACAAAGTAAAATTTGAATTCTTTTTTGAAATTCACGGGTGATTTAAGGAGTTTATATTGAGATTTTTTATTGAATTCACCAATCATTCTTTGGTCTCTATCTTTATATTCTACCGTATAATTAGCATAATCTAAAGTATCTTTTCCTTTTATTTCAGTATTGATGCTTAGATTTTTCACTTTCACCAGTTTTACTTTTAGGCTATCTAATTCTTTCAAAAGTCCCATTACATTCGCTGAATCTTTTTTTACAAAATAGCCTTGAATTTGCTCATAATTAAGTGAGTCAATTGCTGTATTTTTATTTCCAGAAGAATAAAGTGCAGAAATGTCGTATAATTCTTGCAGTTTTTGCTGAGTTATACTTGCTATAGCTTGTGCACTGTCTAGTTTTGTGGTAGAATATACATCTTCATTATTGCCGTATCTCAATACATCTATATCACTTATTGGCTGCTCTTTTTTACAAGCAATAATCGTCATTAATGCTAGAATTAAAGTAAAGATTACATTTTTATTTAGTGATTTCATCAGGTTGTATTTTAAATTTAATAAGGATTATTTTTTTAGTTTCTGGACTCACTTTAGTCTCTATCATTTTAAAATTTTTCAAAGAAGTGGTAGGTGTCGTGACAAGCCCTATATATTTTTGTTTGTCTAAGGTTTCTACACCATACGTTTCATTGTCGAAAACTTGATAAATTAAAGCATTATTGCTAATGATTTTATCCAATTCTTCTCTCTTCTTATTAATATCATTAGTAGAATAGTAGTACAGTGCTTGTGCATAAACATCTGGTTCTAATTCTATCGTTTCATTAGTTCTTGCAGGATCTAGATTTCTATAAATAGTATCTTTTCTGTAAAATGGTGAATTGACTTCCATAACCAAAGTCTTGCTTTGAGTAGGAAACCTGAAAACCCCTAAATCATCATCTTCAATATCTTTGCCAGAATTGATAATATATCTAATAGGAGTTTCATTTTCTTTTAAAACTCTTATTTCTATGATGTCTTTGATTTTTGTATTTCTATCGGCGTCTATAAAAGTAAATTTATAATCTGTTGCAAAAATTCTTTGCCAAAAAACTAAAATTAAGACCATAGTCATTAATACTACAGAAGAAATAAGCCAAAAATATTGTTTAATGAGACTTATGAATGGATTTTTGAAAATTCTTTGTGATGGGGTAGACTTTGTGACGGTTGTTTTCGTATCCTCAAGAGCAGTTTGAACTTCTGCTACAGTAGCTTTTTCAATGGATGGAATAGCTTTTTCAGGTGTTGAAAATGCTACTTCTGCTGGTTTTTCATTAGGAGTTTCTAGTTTTTCTTCATCTGCAATAAGAATTTCTGAGGGTTTTTCATGATCAGAAATAATTTCATTAGCAAAAAGATGATTTTTCTTAAAATCATACCAAGATTGATACCCAGCATAGATTGCCAATAAATTGAGCATGTCTATTCTAGGTAATTTGCTAGAGGGAACCGTCTTAAAATAAGTATAGAAAGACTTTTCGCTAATGTTTCCCTTAGCTTTTTTTCGTAAATCCTCTTGAAAATAAATAATATCAATTCCTTTCCACTTCGAAATTTCATCGTAGGAAGGATGGTGATTTTTAAGATATTCCGCCTGAACTTCTGCTTTTAATTGCTCGAAATGCAATAAATCTAAATCTGCCAAAATCTTATAAGATTATTTAAGTGTTTGATTATCAGTATTAGTCTTTTGTAAAACTATTTTACAAATATATTACAATTAATTTTCTAAAACAAATTTTTTCTATGCCCCTATCTTTGCTCCGTTAAAAGTGAACAAAACAATTTTTAAACAATTTAATTAAATTAATTTATTATGAAAAAATCATTATTCGTAGCAGCTATCGCTGCATTAGCTGTTGTTGCTTGTAAAAAATCTGAAACTACTGAAGCTACTGAAACTGTAGATTCTGCTGCTGCTGTTGTTGACTCTGCTGCTGCTACTGTTGACTCTGCTGCTGCAACTGTTGACTCTGCTGCTGCAACTGTTGATTCAGCTGCTGCTAAAGTTGAAGAAGCTGCAAAATAATTTTTCTCAACAGAAAAAAAACAAAACGTTCCTCCCAGAGGAGCGTTTTTTTTATTTCTACAAATGTAAAATTAAAAAGATAGTCATCTAAATTTTTTTAGATGATTTTTTTGTAATTTAAAATGAAGTAAATGGTAATTGTTTTTAATTTAAAACACTTTATTTTTCTGATTTTCAAGACTGTACTTTTGTAAAATATCTTTACAAAAGTATTTACAATGAATTTTCAAACTTAATTTTTGTAGAGGTTATACATTTGTATCAACAAAATGAAACAAACAAATTTTTTAAACCCTTAAATTAAATTTATTATTATGAAAAAATCATTATTTGTAGCAGCTGTAGCTGCATTAGCATTAGTTGCTTGTAACAAAAAAGAAACAACTGAAACAACTGAAACTGTAGACTCTGCTGCTAGCGCAATGGTAGATTCTGCTGCGGTAACTGTAGACTCTGCTGCTGTAGTAGATTCAGCTGCTACTAAAGTAGAAGATGCTGCTAAAGATGTAGCAAAAGATGTGAAAGAAGGAGCTGAAAAAGCAGAAGAAGCTGTGAAAAAATAATTAAGAAATTAATTACAAACAGAACCGCCTCGTATTCACGAGGTGGTTTTTTTATTTGGTGAGTTTTTGTCTCAGTATTTCGTAGCAAGTAATAGCCACTGCATTGCTTAGATTTAGGGAATCTATGGTTCCAGACATTGGAATGAGTATGTTTTCTCCTTTATGAAGCCAAAAATCACTTAAGCCAGAATGTTCCGTTCCAAAAAATAAAGCGGATTTTTCATTGAAGTTTTTCTTGTATAGATCTTCGGCGGTTTCATCCATAAACGTGGTGTATATTTTGAAACTTTTCTCTTGTAAAAACGCTAAAGTTTCTTCATTGGTTGCAGAGAATACGTTCATCCCAAAAAAGCAACCTACGCTGCTTCTTAAAACGTTTGGGTTATAAAAATCTACTCTAGAATCGGTAACAATTAATGCATCTATTCCAAAAGCTTCACAACTTCTCAAAATTGCGCCTAGATTTCCTGGTTTTTCTACAGATTCTACTACAATAACTGAAGAATTTTCTTTTGGCTGATAATTTTTTAAATCAAATTCTTTGGTTTTGTAAATGCCAATAATACCTTCAGAAGTTCCTCTGTATGTTAGTTTTTCATAAACTTGACTAGAAACAAAATGTATTTTGCCTTCGGGATGATTGATGCCAAAAATAGATTCGCAAATAAAAAATTCTATATTTTCAAAACCGAACTGCAGAGCGCGTTCGTTTTCTTGTTTCCCTTCTACAACAAAAACACCAGATTTCTTACGAAACCTATTGTCAGTAATTAGTCTATTGAGGTTTTTTATTTTTTCGTTTTGTAAGCTTTCGATAATCATAAGTTATTCTTCTTCAAAGTTTTCAAGGCCTGCATTTGCTCTATTGATTATAGCATCAGGTAAAGATTTTTTAGCTTTTGCGCCCATTATTTTCAATTTCTGAACACTTGTAATCAGGTTCCCTTTTCCATCTACTAATTTATTCATTGCTCCTTCATATTCTGTTTTCGCTTCATCCATTTTTTTACCAATCTTCACTAGGTCATTTACGAAACCATCGAATTTATCATATAAAGCTCCAGCCTGTCTTGCGATTTCATAGGCGTTTTCTTGTTGTTTTTGATTCGTCCACATGCTATCAATGGTGCGAAGTGTTGCCAATAATGTAGAAGGCGTTACAATAACAATATTCCTTTCAAAAGCTTTATTGTATAATTGAGTGTCTTCGTTTAGAGCAATTGCAAATGCGGGTTCTATAGGAATGAAAAGTAAAACGAAATCAGGACTTTCCATTTGATATAGGTGCTGATAATTTTTACTTCCTAGTTGTTCTACATGTCTTTTTAGAGAATTTACATGCTCTTTTAAGAAGTTGGTTTTTTGTTCGTCATCTTCCTCATTGATGTATTTTTCGTAGGCAGTAAGAGAAACTTTAGAGTCTACAATCATTTTTTTACCATCAGGAAGATTGATGATTACGTCTGGCTGAACTCTATTCCCTTCTTCTGTGGTAAAACTTTTTTGGATTTCATATTCTCTTCCTTTTTCTAAGCCAGATTTTTCTAAAACTCGCTCTAGAACTAGTTCTCCCCAATTTCCTTGAATTTTGCTATCACCTTTCAATGCTTTGGTAAGGTTTAGCGTTTCTTTGCTCATTTGCAAATTCATTTCTTTAAGTCCAAGAATTTGTTGACGAAGAGCAGCGTGATAATCAATACTTTCTTTGTGCGTATTTTCTACTTTTTTCTCGAAATCTGTTATTTTTTCTTGTAGAGGATTGAGAATGTTCTTCAGGTTTTGTTGATTTTGTTCCGTGAATTTTATGGTTTTTTCTTCCAAAATTTTATTGGCTAAATTCTCAAATTGCAGTTTTGCTTCTTCTTGAATTTTTAAAATTTCTTCTTTTTGGGAATCTAGAAGTTGCTGAAGACTTTCGTTTTGAGCCGCCAGTTGAGATTTTAAACCGATTAAATTATTTTTATCATTTTGAAGGTCCTTAATTTCAAAGTTCTGTCCATTAATAAGTTCTTGTAGCTCTGTTATTTTCTGAATTTGAGCTTTATTTTCAGCAGAAATTTCCGCTATAATTCTATTAAGGTCGGCTTCTTTTTGAGTGAAATTTTGTTGTAATTCTTCATAGCTTTTTCTAGAAACCGAAGAAGATTTCAAAATAAAATATGCTAAAACTGCACCGAAAATGAATGCGAGAATAATGTATAATATTTCCATTTTTCAAAATTACAAAAGAAAAAATGAAATCAAATGTTTTGCGGAAAATTCAAATAATATTAATTATCCAGTTTTGTGAAAATTTCGGGAGGTAATTATTTGCCTAAATAAGCATTGTACATCCATATTAATTTTTCTTGTTCGGTAATATAGCCACTCATTTGCGCATTGGTTCCCTCGTCTCCAGCGGCTTCAGTGATTTCTAGGAGCTCTCTTTGGAGTTCAATAACAGTTTTGAAAGAATCTAAAATATTTAAGACACATTTATTGCCATCATTTACTTCTTTGCTTTCTTGAATTGCAGAAAGTTTTTGGTAGTCTGAGAAGTTGTGGTGAGGGGTATAACCTAAGGTAAGAATTCTTTCGGCGATTTCGTCTATTTTAAGAACCAAGCCGTCATATAATTCTTCGAATTTAAGATGTAAGGTAAAAAAATCATTTCCCTTAATATTCCAATGAGCGCCTCTCGTATTCTGATAAAAAATAGAATAGTTAGCAAGCAATACATTTAGTTTTTCAGCAATTTTTTTACAATCGGCTTCTTTTAGGCCTATAAGATTAGAATTTTTCATTATGTAAGATTTTATAAAATTAGTTTCTGTATAAATTTAAAAAATCTTATTGAGTCTTCCAAATATAGTGAAGAGTCTTTATCATTTGATTGGATTAAAACTCAAAAAGAATGACCCCTATATATAATATGATGTGGTAGATAAAGAAATCAATTAAATTTTTTTAAAAAATATTACAAATAATTCATAATCAATGCTTGTCAGTTTAAAAATAATTCATAATTTTGCACCCTAAAATAAAAAATAATATAAAGCAATCAAATGCCTACTATTCAACAATTAGTTAGAAAAGGAAGAGCCACACTTGCTAAGAAGAGCAAATCGGCTGCTTTGGATTCATGTCCACAAAGAAGAGGCGTATGTACGAGAGTATATACAACTACTCCTAAGAAACCTAACTCAGCACTTAGAAAAGTTGCGAGAGTAAGACTTTCAAACGGAAAAGAAGTTAACGCCTACATCCCGGGAGAAGGACATAACCTCCAAGAGCACTCGATAGTATTAGTACGTGGCGGAAGAGTAAAAGATTTACCGGGAGTTAGATATCACATTGTTCGTGGTGCTTTAGACACTGCCGGAGTAAACGGAAGAACGCAAAGACGTTCTAAGTACGGTGCGAAAAGACCAAAACCAGGACAGGCTGCGCCAACTGGTAAGAAAAAGTAATCATTAAATAAGGAACAAGAACAATGAGAAAAACAAAAGCAAAAAAGAGACCGTTGTTACCAGATCCAAAGTTTAATGATCAATTGGTAACAAGATTTGTAAATAACTTGATGTTTGACGGTAAAAAGTCAATCGCATTCAAAATTTTCTATGATGCATTAGATATCGTAGAAGCTAAAAAAGGAGATAACGAAAAATCTTCTCTTGAAATCTGGAAAGATGCATTAACTAACGTAATGCCTCACGTAGAAGTAAGATCAAGAAGAATTGGTGGTGCAAACTTCCAAATTCCTATGCCAATCAGAGCAGATAGAAAAATTTCTATGGCGATGAAATGGTTAATCAAGTATGCTACTGCTAGAAATGATAAGTCTATGGCTCAGAAATTAGCTGCAGAAGTTATCGCTGCTTCTAGAGAAGAAGGTGCTGCTTTCAAGAAGAAAACTGATACTCACAAAATGGCAGAAGCTAACAAAGCTTTCTCTCACTTTAAATTTTAATTAAGAAATGAGTAGAGATCTTAAATACACAAGAAATATTGGGATTGCTGCGCACATTGATGCCGGTAAAACTACCACTACAGAGCGTATTCTTTTCTATACAGGTAAAACTCACAAAATTGGAGAAGTACACGAAGGTGCTGCTACAATGGACTGGATGGAACAAGAAGCAGAAAGAGGTATTACCATTACTTCTGCTGCTACTACATGTAGCTGGAATTTCCCAACAGATCAAGGGAAAGCACTTCCTGAAACTAAACCTTACCACTTCAATATCATCGATACCCCAGGGCACGTAGACTTCACAGTAGAAGTAAACAGATCTCTTAGAGTATTAGATGGTCTTGTATTCTTATTCTCAGCAGTAGACGGTGTAGAGCCTCAGTCAGAAACCAACTGGAGATTGGCTGATAACTACAAAGTTGCGAGAATGGGATTCGTAAACAAAATGGACAGACAAGGAGCTGATTTCTTAAACGTTGTAAAACAAGTTAAAGAAATGTTAGGTTCTAATGCAGTTCCAATCGTTTTACCAATCGGTGCTGAAGAAGATTTCAAAGGTGTAGTAGACCTAATTAAGAACAGAGCTATCATCTGGGATGAAGCAGGACAAGGAGCAACTTTTGATGTAGTTCCAATTCCTGAAGATATGAAAGATGAGGTAATGGAATATAGAGAAAAATTAGTAGAAGCAGTAGCTGATTACGATGAAACTCTAATGGAAAAATTCTTTGAAGATCCAGATTCTATTACTGAAGAAGAAATCAATGCTGCACTTAGAGCTGCAACTATTGATTTATCTATCATTCCTATGACTTGTGGTTCTTCATTCAAGAATAAAGGAGTTCAGTTCATGCTAGATGCAGTTTGTAAATATCTTCCTTCTCCACTAGATAAGGATGATATCAAAGGAACTGACCCTAGAACTGATGCTGATATCGTAAGAAAACCAGACGTAAAAGAGCCTTTCGCTGCATTAGCTTTCAAAATTGCTACAGACCCTTTCGTAGGTAGATTAGCATTCTTTAGAGCTTATTCAGGAAGACTAGATGCTGGTTCTTATGTTCTTAACACAAGATCTGGAAACAAAGAAAGAATTTCTAGAATCTATCAAATGCACGCAAACAAGCAAAATCCAGTAGAATATATTGAAGCTGGAGATATTGGTGCAGCAGTAGGTTTCAAAGATATCAAAACGGGAGATACTCTTTCTGATGAAAAAGCACCTATCGTTCTTGAATCTATGATTTTCCCTGATCCAGTAATTGGTATTGCTGTAGAACCTAAAACTAAAGCAGACCAAGATAAGTTAGGTAACGCTCTTGCTAAATTAGCAGAAGAAGATCCAACTTTCCAAGTAAAAACTGACGAAGCTTCTGGACAGACTATTATCTCTGGTATGGGTGAGCTTCACTTAGATATCATTGTAGACCGTCTAAGAAGAGAATTTAAAGTTGAGGTTAACCAAGGTCAACCACAAGTAGAATACAAAGAAGCTCTTACACAAGTTGCTAACCACAGAGAAGTTTACAAAAAACAATCAGGTGGTAGAGGTAAATTTGCAGATATCGTATTCGAAATTGGTCCTGCAGACGAAGGTAAAACTGGTTTAGAATTCATCAACGAAATTAAAGGTGGTAACATTCCTAGAGAATTTATCCCTTCAGTTGAAAAAGGTTTCAAAGAATCTATGAAAAACGGTCCATTGGCTGGTTTCGAAGTAGAATCTATGAAAATTATCCTTAAAGATGGATCTTTCCACGCAGTAGACTCTGACCAATTATCTTTCGAATTAGCTGCTAAAATGGGTTTCAAAGCTTCTGGTAAAGCTGCTAAAGCGGTTATCATGGAGCCTATTATGAAACTTGAGGTAGTTACACCTGAAGAATATATGGGAGATATCGTAGGAGACCTTAACAGAAGAAGAGGTACTGTAAACGGTATGGATGATAGAAATAACGCTAAAGTTATTAAAGCTTTCGTTCCACTATCTGAAATGTTTGGTTATGTTACTTCTCTTAGAACTTTATCTTCTGGTAGAGCTACTTCTTCTATGGAGTTCGAGAAATACGAACCAGCTCCTACAAACATTGCAGAAGAAGTAATTGCTAAAGCAAGAGGTTAATCTTTAAAAAATTAAAAATGTCACAAAGAATCAGAATAAAACTTAAGTCTTACGATTACAATTTAGTAGATAAGTCTGCTGAGAAAATCGTGAAAACTGTAAAAGCTACTGGTGCTGTGGTAAACGGACCTATTCCATTACCAACTCACAAAAGAATCTTTACAGTTCTTAGATCACCACACGTTAACAAGAAAGCTAGAGAACAGTTCCAACTTTCTGCTCACAAGAGATTGATGGATATCTACTCTTCTTCTTCTAAAACGGTAGATGCTCTAATGAAATTAGAGTTACCTTCAGGTGTAGACGTAGAAATCAAAGTGTGATAATTAATCACTTTGCTATGATAAAAACTCCCAAACTTATTAGTTTGGGAGTTTTGTTTTAATTTGTAATTTTATTCAAAACGATATATTTTTCGCTTATTATTTCTATTCTCTGCTTCATCCTTTTTGGTTTTGACAAAAGAAACGCAACTCGTGGTGAAAATAGAATTTCTGAATTGGTCCTTTTATTGCTGTCATTTCTTGGCGGAAGTGTAGGTTCACTTTTAGGAATGCTCATTTTCCGACATAAAATATCTAAAACTTCCTTTAAAATAAAATTTGGACTAAGAATATTAGTCCAAATTTTTATCATTTTATTATTTAAAATCTAATTATTGAATCAATTCATACGTTTGCTGTGCAATTTCTAATTCTTCGTTCGTAGGAATAATCAGAATTTTCACTTTGCTTTCTGGCGCTTGAATTTCTACAGGAACTTTTGTGTGATTAAATTTCACATTCGCTTCTTCGTCTAGCTTTATGCCAAGCGCTTCTAAATTTTTACAAGACCAACTTCTTACCACAGCATCATTTTCTCCTAAACCAGCAGTGAAAATAATCGTGTCAATTCCATTCAGCGCAGCAAAATAAGAACCAATGTATTTTTTAATTCTATAGGTGTAAAGTTCCAGTGTAAGTTTTGCATCAGCATCGCCTTGTTCACATTTTTCGTTAATGTCTCTTGCATCGCTGCTTCCACCTAAACCAAGCATTCCACTTTCTTTATTCAAAATGTTTTTCACTTCTTGTAAAGAAAAACCTAATTCTTCTACCATGTAAAAAATTACAGAAGGATCTATATCGCCACTTCTGGTTCCCATAACCAATCCGCAAAGCGGACCGAAACCTAGTGTAGTATCTATGCTTTCTCCGTTTTTGTTAACAGCTGCCATGCTTGCGCCGTTTCCTAAGTGAATGGTGATGGCTTTTAGTTGGTCGTTTTTCAGGATTTTTTTCGCTTCGTTATATACAAATTTGTGGCTCGTTCCGTGGAACCCATAAACCCTAATTCTATTTTCTGTATAGAATTTTTTAGGAATAGCATATCGATAAGCCTGTTCTGGAAGGGTAGCAAAAAATGCAGTATCAAAAACAGCAACCTGTATAGCATTAGGAAAAAACTTTTCTGAAGCTTCTATACCAATTAAATTGGCTGGGTTATGTAAAGGTGCCAAAGGTATAAGAGCTTTTATTTTCTCTTTTACTTCTGGAGTAATGATTTGTGTCTTTGAGAATTTTTCGCCGCCGTGAACTACTCTGTGACCAATTGCTTTGATGCTTTCTGGATTTTCGATAACTCCAAAATCTACGTGCGTTAATAATTTCGTAATCGCCTCGAAAGCTGTAGCATGTTCTGGTAGATTTTCTTCTAAAATATATTCGCCGAAGCCATCATCTTTTGCATATTGATGCTTTATTCTACCACCATCAATTCCTATACGTTCTGCTAGACCTTTAGCCAAAACTTTTTGAGAAATAATATCGATGATTTGGTATTTCAGAGATGAGCTTCCTGCGTTAATAACTAATATGTTCATGTAATGATTTTTATTTTTTTGAAGTTTTAAAAATTAATTGTTGGTCGATTGGATAGCGGTAATAATTACGGTGTTGTAAATATCTTCAATAGTAGCACCACGACTTAAATCGTTAATTGGTTTGTTTAAACCTTGTAACATTGGGCCAACTGCTAATGCGCCAGTTTCTCTTTGCACAGCTTTATAAGTATTGTTACCTGTATTTAAATCTGGGAAAATAAGAACATTGGCTTGTCCTGCAACTGGTGAGTTTGGTAATTTGCTTTTACCAACTATTGGGTCTACCGCAGCATCATATTGAATTGGTCCTTCTACTAAAATATCAGGACGAAGTGATTTTACAATTTCTGTAGCTTTTCTCACCTTTTCTACTTCTTGGCCGCTTCCAGATGTTCCAGAAGAATAAGAAAGCATCGCCACTTTAGGCGTTTCTATACCAAATGTTTTGGCAGAATCTGCCGAAGAAATCGCAATTTCTGCTAATTGTTCAGGGTTAGGATTAGGGACTATTGCACAATCTCCATATACTAAAACTCTGTCATCTAGTAACATGAAAAATACTGATGAAACGGTATTGAAGCCAGGTTTTGTTTTTACGAATTGTAAAGCTGGTTTTATGGTGTGAGCTGTAGTATTTACTGCTCCAGAAACCATTCCGTCTGCATGACCTTTGTAAACCATCATGGTACCATAGTAAGAAGCGTCTAGCATTAAATCTTGAGCAGAAGCAAGCTCTAAACCTTTTGATTTTCTTAATTCGTATAAAGTATTGGCGTATTCATCATAGAATTCACTGGAGTGAGGGTCTACGATAGAAATTCTACTTTCGTCCCAGCTTAATCCGAGTTGCGCTACTCTAGATTTTACTTTTTCTGGGTCTCCTAAAATGGTAATTTTTGCCACTTTATCATTTGCAATTTGAGATGCAGCGGTTAGAATTCTATCGTCATTGCCCTCTGGTAAAACAATGTGCTTTTGAATTTTTTTAGCATTGCTCAAGAGATTGTATTGGAACATTCTCGGGGTGAGGCTTTCTGTTTTCACAGAGTTTATTTTGGTGTTGAGTTCTTCTACGTCTACAGAACTTTCAAACAAGTCAATACTTAATTTTATTTTTGATTTATTTTTGGCGTAAATTTTCGGTTTAATTCTAGAAATTGCAGTTGCTGTTTCAAAAGTTCCCAGATTCGTTGTAATGATAGGAATTGGTTTTTGATTATCTAGCATTAGTTTTATGATAGATCTTTCTGGTGTGAACCCACCTGTTAAAACAATGCCAGAAATATTAGGGTATTTTGGTGAAATATTTGCCAAAGATGTTCCTACGATAAGGTCGCTTCTGTCTCCAGGCATAATACAAAGGCTGTCTGGTGTAATTCTAGGCAAGAAATTTCCTAACTGCATTGCTCCAATAACTGTGGTTTTAGCAATATTGTCTAGCTTTTCTTTTCCAAATAAAACGTGTCCTTTTATATGATTGATAATTTCATGAATAGAAGGCTTTCCTAATTCTGGATTGTTTGGAATAACTGCTACGAAAATTCCTTTTTTTATCTCTTTGTTGATGAGTTTTTGAACTTCGCTTTGTTCTTTCTCGCAACGATTGACAATTACCCCTATCACATTTACATCTTTTTCTAAGAAAGAATTTACTTCTGCAATCACATTATTTACCAATTCAGAAACTGTTTCGAAACCGTCTTTAATAACAAGTAGAACAGGGATTCCTAAATTCTTTGCAATAGAACCATTGAAATCTATTTCAAAAACAGAACCTTCTTCTGTAAAATCACTTCCTTCTACCAATACAAAATCAAATTCATTTTCTAATTTTTTATATTTCTCAATGATGGTATCATAAACCTCATTTATTTTTCCTTGATTTTGATGTTCGGTAAACTCACTTCTAGAATATGAGTAAGCATCCTCATAATTCATGTTGACATTAAAGTGAGATAAAATAGTATCTATATGATTGTCTACTACATTTTTGTTTTCAATAAGAGGCTTAAAAAACGCCACATTAGGTGTGGTGCGTTTCAGCATTTGCATTAATCCGAGACTTACAATAGATTTTCCGCTTTGTGCAGATGAAGTGATTACATAAACTGAATGATTCATTTTTAGAAAGGATTAAATTTATTTTGCAAAAATACGGCTTTCAAAACGGTTATGAAAGTAAATTAAGTGTCGAAAAACATGCGATTTGACAGCTATTTTAAATTTATAGCAAAAATACAACCATAAAAAGGACTTCCGTTTCCTAATTACAAACATCATATTTTAGTTAATATTTATTATAGAATAAATATCGACTTATGGTTTCACGAGTGACTGAACATGAATGGATTAAAATAGAAAATAATTTTAACTTACTGTTTGTCAGTTCAAAAAATATTCTTACATTTGCACACTCATTTTAGGGAAAAAGTATGCCTATTTCAGACGTAGATATTACTAAATTCCTCTAAAATAGGGAGTTATAATAAACAATTTAAGTATATATATTAATAATGTCAGGTATTATTGGTAAAAAAATCGGCATGACATCTTTGTTTAACGAAGAAGGGAAAAACATTCCTTGTACAGTTATTCAAGCTGGTCCATGCGCGGTTTTACAGGTCAGAACCGAAGAAGTTGACGGTTACAAAGCGGTGCAACTAGGTTTCGATGACAAGAGTGAGAAGAACGTATCTAAAGCGTTAGCTGGTCATTTCAAAAAGGCTGGTTCTACGCCAAAGGCGAAAATCGTGGAATTCAGAAATGAATTCGAACACGAAGTGAAAGTAGGAGATCAAATAATCGTAGACATGTTCAACGAAGGTGAATATGTAGACGTAACAGGTACTTCTAAAGGTAAAGGTTTCCAAGGGGTTGTTAAAAGACATAACTTTGGTGGTGTAATGCAAGCTACCCACGGTCAGCACAACAGATTAAGAGCTCCAGGTTCAATCGGTGCGGGTTCTGACCCTTCTAGAGTTTTCAAAGGACTTAGAATGGCTGGTAGAATGGGAGGAAAACAGGTGACTGTTCAAAACCTTCAAGTGTTAAAAGTAGATACAGAACAAAATCTTTTAGTAGTAAAAGGTGCTGTTCCGGGAGCTAAAAATTCTTATGTAATTATCAAGAAATGGAACTAGTAGTATTAAATACATCAGGAAAAGAAACCGGAAGAAAAGTGCAACTAGACGAAGCGATCTTCGGAATTGAGCCAAATCAGCACGCGGTTTACTTAGAAGTGAAACAATACCTTGCTGCTCAAAGACAAGGAACTCATAAGTCTAAAGAAAGAAGCGAAATTAATGCTTCTACTAGAAAACTTAAAAAACAAAAAGGATCTGGTTCGGCTAGATATGGTGATATTAAATCTCCAACTTTCAAAGGTGGGGGTAGAGTATTCGGTCCTAAGCCAAGAGATTACAGATTCAAATTAAATAAAGCATTAAAAAGATTAGCTAAGAAATCTGTTCTTTCTCAAAAAATGAGAGAAAACTCTATTAAAGTATTAGAAGAAGTAACATTTGCTGCTCCTAAAACTAAAGATTTCATCAATGTATTTAATGCATTAGGTTTGGAAGGCAAAAAAGCATTATTCGTGCTTGCTGAAACAAACAAGAACGTATATTTATCTTCAAGAAACTTACCGAAAGTAAAAGTATTAACTTATAATGAGATTTCTTCTTATGATCTAGTTAATGCAGGTGAAGTAGTATTCTTCGAAGGTGCTGTAGAAAAATTTCAAGAAAATTTAAGAAAATAAGTCATGTCAGTTATCATTAAACCAATCATTTCAGAAAAAGCAAACAGCCAATCAGAATTGAGCGGAGTTTATACGTTTTTAGTAGATACTAAAGCTAATAAAATCCAAATCAAACAAGCTGTAGAAGCTGCTTATAGTGTAAAGGTAGAAGACGTAAGAACAATGATTTATGCTCCTAAAGTTTCTGCGAAATACACTAAAAAAGGACTTCAAGTTGGTAAAACCAATAAATTGAAGAAAGCTTTGGTTCAACTTGTAGAAGGTGAAACCATTGATATTTTTGCAACAAATTAATAATTTTTATATAATTAATAGTAATGTCTGTTAGAAAATTAAAACCTATCACCCCAGGACAGAGATTCAGAATTGTAAACAATTTTGAAGAAATTACTACCAACAAACCTGAGAAGTCTCTAACTGTAGGACTTTCTAAAAAAGGAGGTAGAAATAACACTGGTAAAATGACCATGCGTTATACCGGAGGTGGACACAAGAAAAAGTACAGAATCATCGATTTCAAAAGAAATAAGTTTGATGTAGCTGCTACTGTTTTATCTGTGGAGTATGATCCAAACAGAACTGCATTTATCGCTTTAGTAGAATACACTGATGGAGAAAAGAGATACATCGTTGCTCCAAACGGTATTAAAGTAGGTCAAACTGTAGTTTCTGGAGATAATGTAGAACCTGAAGTAGGAAATGCAATGAAATTGAAAAACATACCATTAGGTACTGTTATCTCTTGCATCGAACTAAGACCAGGACAAGGTGCAATCCTTGCTAGAAGTGCAGGTTCTTCTGCGCAATTAACTTCTAGAGATGGTAAATATGCAATCATTAAATTGCCTTCAGGAGAATCTAGAATGATTTTAGTAGAATGTATGGCTATGATTGGCTCAGTATCTAACTCAGATCACCAACTTACCGTTTCTGGTAAAGCAGGTAGAAGCAGATGGTTAGGTAAGAGACCAAGAACAAGAGCTGTAGCTATGAACCCTGTAGATCACCCAATGGGAGGTGGTGAAGGTAGATCTTCTGGTGGTCACCCAAGATCTAGAAACGGTAAACCAGCTAAAGGTTACAAGACTAGAAAGAAAAACAAAGTGTCTAACCGTTACATCGTATCTAAAAGAAAATAATTATGGCAAGATCACTTAAGAAAGGACCTTTCATCGCACATCATTTAGAAAAGAAGGTTCAGGCAAACATAGAACAAAATAAGAAGACAGTTATCAAAACATGGTCTAGAGCATCAATGATTTCTCCAGACATGGTAGGTCAAACTATCGCAGTACACAACGGGAAATCTTTTATCCCAGTTTATGTAACTGAAAACATGGTAGGACATAAGTTAGGCGAATTTTCTCCAACGAGATCTTTCAGAGGACACTCTGGTAACAAAAATAAAGGTAGCAGATAATCATGGGATCAAGAAAACAAGATAGCGCAATCGCAAGAAAAGAAGCTAACAAAGATGTTGTAAAAGCTTCATTAAACAATTGTCCGTCTTCTCCAAGAAAAATGAGACTCGTTGCTGATATCATCCGTGGAGAAAACGTAGATAAAGCCCTATATATCCTTAAATATTCTAAAAAAGATGCTTCTAACAAGTTAGAAAAACTTTTACTTTCAGCTATTGCTAACTGGCAATCTAAAAACGAAGGTGCTGACATAGAAGCTGCTAATCTTTTTGTAAAAGAAATTTATGTGGATAGTGCAAGACAACTTAAGAGATTAAGACCTGCACCACAAGGTAGAGGTTACAGAATTAGAAAAAGATCTAATCACGTAACATTAGTATTAGGTAACAAACAAGATAATCAATAATCAAAGGTATGGGACAGAAGACAAATCCAATTGGTAATAGATTAGGAATCATCAGAGGATGGGATTCTAACTGGTTTGGTGGAAACGATTATGGAGACAGAATCGCAGAAGACTACAAAATCAGAAGATACCTTGAAGCTAGATTATCTAAAGGTGGTATCTCTAGAATCTATATCGAGAGAACCCTAAAATTAGTAACAGTAACAATCACTACTGCAAGACCAGGTCTTATCATCGGTAAAGGTGGTCAAGAAGTTGATAAACTAAAAGAAGAATTGAAAAAGATTACTGATAAAGACATCCAAATCAATATCTTCGAAATCAAAAGACCAGAACTAGACGCAATTCTAGTTGCAGAAAGTATTGCTAAGCAAATAGAAAACAGAATCTCTTACAGAAGAGCTGTTAAAATGGCTATGACCAGCACTATGAGAATGGGTGCAGAAGGTATCAAAGTTCAAATCTCTGGTAGATTAAACGGAGCTGAAATGGCAAGATCAGAATCTTTCAAAGAAGGAAGAATCCCATTGTCTACTTTCAGAGCAGATATCGATTATCACATTGGTGAAGCACTTACTCAGTACGGTAAGCTAGGAGTGAAAGTTTGGATCATGAAAGGTGAAGTGTACGGCAAGAGAGAATTATCTCCACTTGTTGGTCAACAGAAAAAAGCACCAGCTGGTAAAAAAAGAGACAGAAAATAATTAAAATTTTAGATTGAAATTTTGTTTTTTAAATTACCGTTACTTTTTTAAAATCTAAAATCTAAAATCTGAAATCTAAAATCTAAATTAGAAAACATGTTACAACCAAAAAGAACGAAATTCCGTCGTGTTCATAAAATGAAAATGAAGGGAAATGCGCAAAGAGGATCTCAATTAGCGTATGGAACTTTCGGAATTAAAGCTATAGACGGTGCTTGGATCACTGCAAGACAAATTGAAGCTGCGCGTATCGCTGCTACAAGATATATGAAAAGAGAAGGTCAACTATGGATTAAAATATTCCCAGATAAGCCTATTACTAAAAAACCAGCCGAAGTAAGGATGGGTAAAGGTAAAGGTGCTGTAGAATATTGGGTAGCTGTAGTAAAACCTGGTAAAATTATGTTTGAAGTAGGTGGAGTTCCTTATGAAATAGCTAAAGAGGCGTTAAGACTTGCAGCTCAGAAACTTCCAATAGTTACCAAATTTGTAGTAGCTAACGATTTTGTTCAACCTCAATAATCTTTGAAAAATGAAAAAAGCTGACATCAAAAATCTAAGCGCAGGAGATATTAAAAATCAATTAGCTGCTCTTAAAGCTGATTACACCAAAATGAAATTAGCGCACAGAATTAGCCCGATTGAAAATCCTATTCAAATCAGAGATTTAAGAAGAACAATCGCAAGACTTGAAACTGAGTTAACTAACAAACAATAATTTCATTTTATCATGGAAAGAAATTTAAGAAAAGAAAGAATCGGAATCGTTTCTAGCAATAAAATGGAAAAAACCATTGTAGTTAGTGAAACGATGAGAATGAAACATCCAATGTACGGTAAATTCGTATTAAAGACGAAAAAATATACCGCTCACGATGAAAACAATGAGTGCAACGAAGGGGATAAAGTTCTAATCCAAGAAACTAGACCTTTGAGTAAAAATAAAAGATGGAGATTAGTAAGTATAATTGAAAGAGCTAAGTAATGTTACAAACCGAATCAAGATTAAAAGTTGCTGATAACACTGGTGCAAAAGAAGTACTAGTAATCAGAGTTCTAGGCGGAACTAGAAGAAGATATGCTTCTGTAGGTGATAAAATCGTAGTTACTATCAAAGATTCTACTCCATCAGGAAATGCAAAAAAAGGACAAGTATCTAAAGCAGTTATCGTAAGAACTAAAAAAGCAGTTAGAAGAAAAGATGGATCTTACATCAAATTTGACGACAATGCTTGCGTTCTTCTAAACGCTGCTGGAGAAATGAGAGGAACTCGTGTTTTCGGACCAGTTGCTCGTGAATTGAGAGACAAAGAATATATGAAAATCATTTCATTAGCTCCTGAAGTATTATAATTTTAAAAATTTTAGAAAAAATGGCAAAAGTTAAAATAAAAAGAGGAGATAACGTAATCGTTACTACTGGTAAAAACAAAGGTAGTAAAGGTGAAGTTCTAGAAGTGATTAGAAAAGAAAACGCTGATGCTAGAGTTATCGTAGCAGGAGTAAACGTTGTTAAAAAACACGTAAAACCATCTGCAGCAAATCCTCAAGGCGGAATCGTAGAAAAAGAAGCATCTATTAATATTTCTAACGTATCTCTTGTAGATGCAAACGGAAAAGCTACAAAAGTAGCATATAAAGTAGAAGGTGATAAAAAAGTAAGAATTGCTAAAACAACAGGTAAAGAAATCTAATTATGGAATACGTAGCAAGACCCAAAAAATTATATACAGAAAAAATTGTTCCAGCAATGATGGAAGAATTTGGGTACAAATCTATCATGCAAGTACCTAAATTAGAAAAAATTGTTGTGTCTCAAGGTTTAGGTGCTGCAACTGCAGACAAAAAAATCGTAGACTATGCAGTAGAAGAACTTACAGCTATCACTGGTCAAAAAGCAGTAGGAACTTTATCTAAAAAAGACGAGGCAGCTTTCAAATTAAGAAAAGGTATGCCAGTTGGTGCAAGAGTAACGCTTAGAGCAGAAAAAATGTACGAATTTTTAGATAGACTTACTTCATCTGCTTTACCAAGAATTAGAGATTTTAACGGTATCAAAGCCGATGGTTTCGATGGTAGAGGTAATTACAACTTAGGGATTACTGAGCAAATTATCTTCCCAGAAATCGTGATCGACAAAGTGAAAAAAATCCAAGGGATGGACATCACTTTCGTTACTACTGCTAAAACTGACAAAGAAGCAAAAGCATTATTAACTCATTTCGGTTTACCGTTTAAAAAGAACTAAGAAATGGCAAAAGAATCAATGAAAGCGCGTGAGCGCAAAAGAGAAGCACTAGTTGCTAAATATGCTGCTAAAAGAGCTGCCCTAAAAGAAGCAGGTGATTATGAAGCACTTCAGAAATTACCTAAAAACGCTTCTCCTGTAAGATTACACAACAGATGTAAATTAACAGGAAGACCAAGAGGTTACATGAGAACTTTCGGTATTTCGAGAGTTACTTTCAGAGAAATGGCTAACAATGGTCTTATCCCGGGAGTTAAAAAAGCAAGTTGGTAACAATTAGTTTTTAATCAAGATATTTAAGTTGCTTATGGCTTTTAGCCTCAAAATTAAAAGCCATCTGCAATACTGAATATCATTCACCAATAATAATTTAAAATAAAAAAATGGTAACAGATCCAATTTCAGATTTCCTAACTAGAGTAAGGAACGCACAAAGCGCAGGCCACAAAGTGGTGGAAATTCCTGCATCAAAAATCAAAAAGGAGATTACGAAAATCTTATTTGATCAAGGTTACATCTTAAACTACAAGTTTGAAGATAACGCTGTTCAAGGGACTATCAAAATCGCTTTGAAATATGATAAGCAAACTAACAAACCGGCTATTAAGTCTATCCAAAGAGCTTCTAGACCAGGTTTGAGAAAATACGCTGGTACAGAAGAATTACCAAGAGTATTAAACGGTTTAGGTGTAGCTATCATCTCTACTTCTAAGGGAGTAATGACTGATAAGAAAGCCAGAGAAGAAAAAGTAGGTGGCGAAGTAATCTGCTATGTTTATTAATTGTAAAAATTAGGAAGAAATGTCAAGAATTGGTAAATCAATTATAGAAATTCCTGCAGGTGTTACAGTTACTGTAAACGATAATGTAGTAACTGTGAAAGGTCCTAAAGGAGAACTTTCTCAAGAAATTACAGGCGGAATTACTCTTGAGCAAGAAGATGGTAAAATCACTGTAAGTAGACCATCTGAAGCTAAAAATCATAAAGCATTACACGGTCTTTACAGAGCGTTAATCAATAATATGGTGGTAGGAACCTCAGAAGGTTTCACAAAAAAATTAGAATTAGTAGGGGTAGGTTATAGAGCATCTCACTCTGGTCAAAAACTAGAATTAGCTCTAGGTTTCTCTCACGGTATCGTACTAGAACTTCCAAAAGAAATCACAGTAGATACTTTAACAGAAAAAGGTAAAAACCCAATCATCACTTTGTCTTCTTATGACAAACAATTATTGGGAATGGTGGCTGCTAAAATTCGCTCATTCAGAAAACCAGAACCATACAAAGGTAAAGGTGTGAAATTCGTTGGTGAAATAATTAGACGTAAAGCTGGTAAATCTGCTTAAAAATTAAGACAATGGCATTAACAAAAGTACAAAAAAGAGATAGAATTAAAAGAAGAGTAAGAGGCAAAATCTCTGGAACTTCTTCAGCGCCAAGACTTTCTGTTTACAAGAGTAACAAAGAAATCTACGCTCAATTAATTGACGATAAAGAAGGTAAAACTTTAGTAGCTGCTTCTTCTAGAGAGAAAGGAGTAGATGCTAATGGAACTAAAACTGAAGTTGCAACTGCAGTAGGTAAGAAAATTGCTGAAAAAGCTATAGCTGCTGGATTTGAAAAAGTAGTTTTTGATAGAAACGGTTTCGTATATCACGGTAGAGTAAAAGCTCTTGCAGACGGTGCTAGAGAAGGTGGTTTGAAATTTTAAAAATTAAAAAATTATGTTAGGATTAGATAATATAGAAAGAGTAAAACCAGGTGGTCTAGAACTTAAAGATCGTCTAGTTGCCGTAAACAGAGTAACTAAAGTAACCAAAGGAGGTAGAGCTTTCGGATTTTCTGCAATCGTAGTAGTAGGTAATGAAGACGGTGTAATCGGTTTCGGTTTAGGTAAATCTAAAGAAGTTGCTTCTGCTATTGCTAAAGCAGTAGAAGATGCTAAGAAAAATTTAGTGAAAGTTCCTGTAATGAATCATACAATCCCTCACCAAACTTCTGCTAGATACGGTGGTGCTGATATCTTCTTAAGACCAGCTTCTCACGGTACAGGATTAATCGCAGGAGGTGCGGTAAGAGCGGTACTAGAATCTGCAGGAGTACATGATGTACTTTCAAAATCTAAAGGTTCTTCTAACCCTCACAATGTGGTAAAGGCAACTTTCAAAGCATTGTTAGATATCAGAAGACCAGAAGAAATTGCAAGAATGAGAGGAATTTCTTTAACTAAAGTGTTTAACGGTTAATTTTTTATATCATGGCAACAATTAAAATCAAACAAGTAAGAAGTGCTATCAAAAGACCTAAAGTACAAAAAGATACTTTAGTAGCTCTTGGTCTTAAAAAATTAAACCAAGTTGTAGAACACGAAGCTACTCCATCTATCTTAGGTATGGTAGCTGCAGTGAGACATTTAGTAGAAGTACAGGAAAACTAATTAAATTTTAACAAAATGAATTTAAATAATATTCAACCAGCATCTGGAGCTACTCATAATTCAAAAAGAGTAGGTAGAGGACAAGGTAGTGGCAAAGGTGGTACATCTACAAAAGGTCACAAAGGTCAAAAATCAAGAGCTGGTTACTCACAGAAAATAGGTTTTGAAGGTGGTCAGATGCCTTTACAAAGAAGATTACCAAAATTCGGATTTAATAACATTAACAGAAAAGAATACAGAGCTATTAATCTAGATACTATTCAAGCATTAGTAGACGCTAAAAATCTTTCTGAAGTTACTAAAGAAGTATTGGTAGAAAATGGTTTATCTTCTAAAAATGAATTAGTGAAAATTATGGGTAGAGGAGAACTTAAATCTTCTGTTTCTATTTCTGCTAACAAATTCACTAAATCTGCTGAAGAGGCAATCTCTAAAGCAGGAGGTAAAGCGATCACTCTTTAATAAAAACAAATGAAAGGTTTTATTCAAACACTTAAAAACATCTGGAGTTTACAAGAATTGAGGGACAAGATTATTGTCACTCTTTCTTTGATTCTAGTATATAGATTTGCTTCTTATATTTCTCTACCAGCTATTAACATGGCAGAAGTAGGAAATTTATTAGATCATTTTCAAAAACAAGGTGGCGGTAAACAAGCTGCAGGTCTATTAGGTCTATTATCATCATTTACTGGAGGGGCTTTCAGTCATGCTTCAATCATGGCTCTAGGAATCATGCCGTACATTTCTGCATCTATTATTGTGCAGCTTATGGGAATGGCAATTCCTTATTTACAGAAACTTCAGAAAGATGGTGAAAGTGGTAGAAAAACCTTAAATCAAATTACAAGATGGTTAACAATAGGTGTTTGTCTCGTACAAGCACCATTTTACCTAGGTACTATTACACAGGTTTTTTTACCTTACGAACAATTTAGATCTGCGTATTATATTGATCCGCAATCTATTGCATTTTATGTTCCAAGTGTAGTGATATTAGTTGCAGGTTCTATCTTTGCAATGTGGTTAGGAGAAAAAATTACAGATAAAGGCATTGGTAACGGGATTTCTATCTTAATCATGGTAGGGATTCTAGCAGGTTTACCAACTGCATTTTTACAAGAATTTACTACTCAAACAGGAAACGGAGGTTTAGGAAGCATCATGATTCTAATCGAAGTTTTATTCTGGTTGGTAGTAATCTTATTAGCAATTGTACTATCAGTAGCAGTAAGAAAAATTCCTATTCAGTATGTAAGTAGAGCTCACGCAACAGGTGGTTCAAACAGAAATTTATTACAAGGAGCAAGACAATGGATTCCTCTAAAAGTAAATGCATCTGGAGTAATGCCACTAATTTTCGCACAAGCATTAATGTTTGTTCCAGGTTTGTTAACTAAATTCGATGATACCAATACTTTCTTAGCAGGATTTAAAAATCCATTCAGCTGGCAGTATAATGTATTATTAGTAATTTTAATTATCATCTTCTCTTACTTCTATACAGCCATCACTATTCCAGTGAATCAAATGGCAGATGACTTAAAGAGAAATGGAGGTTTAATACCGAAAGTAAGACCAGGACAAGAGACTGCAAATTACTTAGATGATATTTTATCTAAAATAACCTTGCCAGGTGCGTTTTTTTTATCTATCTTTGCAATCCTTCCAGCTTTAGTGCATGGAGGCTTTGTTCAGACTGAAGGATTCTCCCATTTTTTCGGAGGAACTTCTTTATTGATCATGGTAGGAGTAATTTTAGATACAGTTCAGCAAATCAACACGTATTTGTTGAACCATCACTATGATGGATTGATGCAATCTAAATTATCTAGAACATCAAACTTATAAAAAACATCTATGGCAAAACAAAAACATATAGAACAAGATGGCGTTATAGTGGAAGCACTATCTAACGCCATGTTCCGTGTGGAACTGGAAAATGGGCATGTTCTCATCGCTCATATTTCAGGGAAAATGAGAATGCATTACATAAAACTTTTACCAGGAGACAAGGTAAAATTAGAACTCTCTCCTTATGATTTATCAAAAGGAAGAATAACATTTAGATATTAAATTAAATACTAATGAAAGTTAGAGCATCAATTAAAAAAAGAAGTGCAGATTGCAAAATCGTAAGAAGAAAAGGCAGATTGTACATTATTAACAAGAAGAACCCAAAATTTAAACAAAGACAAGGCTAAAATTAAATTATGGCGAGAATTTCAGGTATTGATTTACCAAAAAACAAAAGAGGCGTTATCGGTTTAACTTACATTTATGGAATTGGTAGAAGCACAGCTTCTGAAATCCTTAAACATGCCGGTATCAGCGAAGACAAGAAAGTCAACGAATGGAATGACGATGAATTGGCTGCAATCAGAAATTACATCACTGAAAACATTAAAGTAGAAGGTGAATTACGTTCTGAAGTGCAATTGAACATCAAGAGATTGATGGACATAGGTTGCCAACGAGGAATACGTCACAGACTGGGATTACCTTTAAGAGGCCAAAGAACGAAAAACAATTCTAGAACCCGTAAAGGAAAGAGAAAAACAGTTGCTAACAAGAAAAAAGCAAGTAAATAATCTTTAGATTAGAATTATGGCAAAACAAACTAAAGTAGTTAAAAAAAGAAAAGTAAAAGTAGAAGCAATTGGTGAAGCACATATCCAAGCTTCTTTCAATAATATTATTATTTCTTTGACAAACAAAAACGGAGAAGTAATTTCTTGGTCTTCTGCCGGTAAAATGGGATTCAGAGGTTCTAAAAAGAATACTCCATTCGCAGCTCAAATGGCTGCAGAAAATTGCTCTTCAGTAGCTTATGAAGCTGGTTTAAGAAGAGTAAAGGTGTTTGTGAAAGGTCCAGGTGCAGGTAGAGAATCTGCAATCAGATCTATTCACAATTCAGGAATTGAAGTTTCAGAAATCATTGACGTGACTCCTATGCCACACAATGGATGTAGACCACCTAAAAGAAGAAGAGTTTAATTTTTAGAAATTTAACCTATGGCAAGATATATTGGACCAAAAACTAAAATTGCACGTAAATTTGGTGCTGCAATTTATGGAGACGATAAAAGTTTCGAAAAAAGAAAAAACCAACCACCAGGACAACACGGACCTAACAAAAGAAGAGGTGCTAAAAAATCTGAATATGCAGTACAGTTAGCTGAAAAACAAAAAGCTAAATATACTTACGGTATCTTAGAAAGACAATTTGCAAACCTTTTCGATAAAGCGCACAGAAGCAAAGGCGTTACAGGTGAGGTTCTTTTACAATTATGTGAATCTAGATTAGATAACGTAGTATACAGATTAGGTTTTTCTAAAACCAGAGCTGGTGCTAGACAGTTAGTTTCTCACAGACACGTAACAGTAAACGGAGAAATTGTAAACATCCCTTCATATTTATTAAAAGCAGGTGACGTAATCGCGATTAGAGAAAAATCTAAATCTCTAGAAGTAATTGCTGATTCATTAGCTTCTAAATCATCTTATGAATGGTTACAATTTAACGACGAAAAGAAAGAAGGTACTTTTATCTCAGCTCCTGAAAGAATTCAGATCCCTGAAGATATCAAAGAACAGCTAATCGTCGAATTATACTCTAAATAATTTTAATCAAATTTTTGCTCAACCCAATATTATGGCAATTTTACAATTCATAAAACCCGACAAAGTAATTCTACTTAATTCTACGGATTTCAAAGGTCAATTCGAATTTAGACCACTAGAGCCAGGATTCGGACTTACTATCGGTAATGCTTTGAGAAGAGTTTTACTTTCTTCTCTAGAAGGATATGCTATCACATCTATCAAAATAGAAGGAGTAGAGCACGAATTTTCAACAATTCCAGGTGTAATAGAAGATGTTACTGAAATCATCCTTAACCTTAAGCAATTAAGACTTAAAGCAAAAGTAGAAAACGCATCAGCAGAACAAGTAAGTGTGAAAATTTCTGGTAAAGAAGTGATCACTGCAGGTGATTTTGCTAGCTCGATGAATAACTTCGAGGTACTTAATCCAGACTTAGTAATCTGCAACTTGACAAAAGAGGTGTCTTTCGAAATGAATTTCAACATCGATAAAGGAAGAGGTTATGTTCCTTCAGAACAAAACAAATCTAACAATGCACCTATAGGAACGATTGCAATTGACTCTATCTTTACTCCTATTAAGAAAGTTCAATATAGCATTGAAAACTATCGTGTAGAGCAAAAAACAGACTACGAAAAACTTGTATTAGACATTGAGACGGATGGTTCTATCACCCCTCAAAATGCTTTAACTGAAGCTTCTAAGATATTAATTTATCACTTTATGTTATTCTCTGATGAGAGAATCACTCTAGAAACTGAAGCTGTAAAAGCATCAATCCAATACGATGAAGAAACCCTTCACACAAGACAATTACTTAAGTCTAAATTAGCAGATATGGATCTTTCTGTGAGAGCTCTTAACTGTCTAAAAGCAGCTGAAGTAGAAACTCTAGGTGAACTAGTTTCTTATAGTAAGTCTGATTTGATGAAATTCAGAAATTTCGGTAAGAAATCATTGACAGAACTTGAAGAACTTGTTCACTCAAAAGGACTAAACTTCGGGTTTGATGTTGCAAAATATAAGTTAGACGCTGATAAATAATCCTTAACAATGAGACACGGAAAAAAATTCAATCACTTAGGTAGAACAGCCTCTCACAGAAGCGCTTTGCTTTCTAATATGGCATGCTCACTAATTGAACATAAAAGAATAAATACTACTGTTGCTAAAGCTAAAGCTTTAAGAGTATACGTAGAACCTATCTTAACTAAAGCTAAAGAAGATACTACGCACAACAGAAGAATTGCTTTCTCTTACTTACAAAGTAAAGAAGCGGTTGCAGAACTTTTCAGAACTGTAGCTCCTAAAATTGCTACCAGAAATGGTGGTTATACTAGAATCATCAAGACTGGTTTCAGACCTGGTGATGCTGCAGATACTGCATTAATCGAGCTTGTAGATTTCAATGAACTTTACAATCCTAATGCTGAAGAGAAAAAAGCAACTAGAAGAAGCAGAAGATCTACTAAGAAAGAAGCTGCTGCTGTAGTAGCTGCTCCAGTGGTAGAAGAAACTGCTGTAGTAGAAGAGCCAAAAGCTGAAGCTACTGAAGAAAAAACTGAAGAATAATTCTCAGAATTTCTATAAATAAAAAACCATTCAGATTTCTGAATGGTTTTTTTTTATGCTTATTTTTTACGATTTAACTCGAAAATTTGTCCGTTTTGGGTAATGGTTAGTAAATCACCTTTAGATATTGCCTTTATGCCATCTTTTTCATAAATATCACTTTCGATTTGAGGCAATTCTATCTTGAGTTTATTTCTTTCAATAAGTATAAAGTTACCTTCCTTAGTTCCCGTAGTAAAAGTTACACTGGCTTCTGTTCCATCAAAAGCACGATAAACGTACTCCTGTTTTTCAATTTTATTTTCGGTTTTGGTAATCTTGTCCTCTAAATTGGTTTTTTCTAAAATTATAGAATCTGTTTTGCTTTCTCCATTAGCATCTATTGTTTTGATTACTTTTACTTGCTTTTCTATGGCAGTTTTGTTTTCTTTATCACAGCTGATAACACCTATGAAGACTAATATTAAGATATAGTTAAAAGATTTTTTCATTGCAATTTTTTAAAAATTAATAAGTATCTTTAAATAAAATTTGAAGGATTTTATGTTTTAAAAATACAAAAAATACCCTACAAAAATCATGAACTCACATTGCTAAATTATGCGTAAATTTGCAATGCAAAAAATAAGAAAAGAGCTGGTCTTCATTTTTTTGAAAGAGAAGCCCTACAATAGAAACTTTAAAATAGAATAATATGAGTTACATTTCATTTATTGAAGCAAGACAAATTTTGGATTCTAGAGGAAATCCAACTGTAGAAGTTGATGTATTTACCGAAAGCGGTGCAATGGGACGTGCAGCTGTTCCTTCTGGTGCTTCTACCGGAGAACACGAAGCAGTAGAATTGCGCGATGGCGGTTCAGAATATATGGGGAAAGGCGTATTGAAGGCCGTAGAAAATGTAAAAGAAGTAATCGCTCCAGAATTAGTAGGACTTCCAGTTTTTGACCAAAATCTTATCGATCAAATTATGATTGACTTAGATGGTACAAATAATAAAGGAAATTTAGGGGCTAATGCTATTTTAGGAGTTTCTTTAGCTGCTGCTAAAGCTGCTGCTGCTGAATTAAGACAACCTCTTTACAAATATATTGGTGGTGTAAATGCTAATACACTTCCTGTGCCGATGATGAATGTAATTAATGGTGGTTCTCACTCAGATGCACCAATTGCATTCCAAGAATTTATGATTATGCCAGTAAAAGCAGATTCTTTCTCTCACGCACTTAGAAAAGGAACTGAAATTTTCCATAATCTTAAATCTATTCTTCATGATAGAGGTCTATCTACAGCAGTAGGTGACGAAGGTGGTTTCGCACCAACTTTCAAAGGAACTGAAGACGCTTTAGATACTTTACTAAAAGCAATCGAAAAAGCAGGTTATAAACCAGGTGATGATGTAATGATTGCACTAGACTGTGCTTCTTCAGAATTCTACAAAGATGGAATCTACGATTATAGAAAATTCCAAACTCCAGATTCTGCACAATTTACGAGCAGCGAACAGGTTTCTTACTTAGCAGAATTGGTAAACAAATATCCAATTATCTCTATTGAAGATGGTATGCAAGAAAATGACTGGGAAGGTTGGAAAATGTTAACTGATAAAATTGGTGATAGAGTACAATTAGTAGGAGACGATTTATTTGTAACAAACGTAGAAAGACTTTCTAGAGGAGTTAAAGAAAATATCGCTAACTCTATCTTGGTTAAAGTAAACCAAATTGGTTCATTATCTGAAACTTTAGCTGCGGTACAAATGGCTCAGCATAATAAGTATACATCTGTAATGTCTCACAGATCTGGTGAAACTGAAGATGCTACTATTGCTGATTTAGCAGTAGCTTGCAACTGTGGCCAGATTAAAACAGGTTCTGCTTCTCGTTCTGATAGAATGGCTAAGTATAACCAATTATTAAGAATCGAGGAAGCTCTAGGCGAAAATGCTATTTTCCCAGGATTAGATGCTTTTAAAATTAAAAGATAATTTATCTCACATAAATCTGAAAAACCTCTTACTTTAGGAGGTTTTTTTATGAATCCCATATACTAAATTTATTTTTAAAAACAATACCTATATTAATTTAGCAAGTTTATTGCTGATATAGTAAAAATAAATAGGTTTGCATAACAGAAAGTTTTCTCTAAAATTCTTTTTTTCGTATTTTTACTGAAAATATATTCTAAAACATGTCAGATAATAAAGTTATACTCAATTACGACGGAAATTCTTATGAGTATCCTATCGTAGAAAGCACAATTGGTGATAGAGGGATTGATATTTCTAAGTTGAGAGATCAAACCGGACTTATTACCTTAGACTTAGGCTATAAAAATACTGGCGCTACTTTAAGTGATATTACATACTTAGATGGCGATTTAGGAGAACTTTTCTACAGAGGCTATCCTATAGAGCAAATTGCTGAGAAATCTAATTTTACTGAGGTAATGTACTTATTGCTTCACGGTGAATTACCAAACGCTTCTCAGTTTAACCAATTCGAGAATAACATTAAGAATTACAACTTCGTAGCAGAAGAAATGAAAAAAATTCTTGATGCTTTCCCACGTTCTGCGCACCCTATGGGAGTACTTTCAACACTTACTTCTGCGCTTACAGCATTTAATCCTAAAGCTGTAGACGTAAAATCTAAAGAAGAAATGGACCATGCTGCAGAATTATTACTAGCTAAGTTCGCTCATCTATGTGCTTGGACTTATAGAAAAACAAATGGCTTCCCTCTTAATCACGGGGATAACAGTCTAAACTATGTAGAGAATTTCTACAAAATGGCTTTCAGAAGACCATATGAAGAATTCGAAATAGATCCAGTAGTAGTAAATGCGTTAGATAAATTATTAATTCTACACGCAGATCACGAACAAAACTGTTCTACTTCTACAGTAAGAATGGTAGGTTCTGCTCACACTGGTTTATTTGCGTCTATTTCTGCGGGAGTTTCTGCATTATGGGGGCCACTTCACGGTGGGGCAAACCAAGCAGTAATCGAAATGCTAGAAATGATTGAAAAAGATGGTGGAGATGTTGCTAAATATGTGAAAAAAGCTAAAGATAAAGAAGACAGCTTCAGATTAATGGGATTCGGACATAGAGTTTACAAAAACTTCGACCCAAGAGCTAAAATCATCAAAAAAGCTGCAGACGATATCTTAAACAAACTAGGAATTCAAGACAAAGCTCTAGACATTGCAATGCAATTAGAAAGAGTAGCACTAGAAGATGATTACTTCGTAGAAAGAAAACTATATCCAAACGTAGATTTCTATTCTGGTATTATCTACAGAGCATTAGGAATTCCTACAGAAATGTTTACGGTAATGTTCGCATTAGGACGTTTACCAGGATGGATTTCTCAGTGGAAAGAAATGCGTCTTCACGGTGACCCAATTGGTAGACCGAGACAAGTGTATCAAGGTGCTCCAAAACGTGACTACATTGATATGGCAAACAGATAATTTTAATAAAATTATAAAAAGAAAACCTCTCAAATTTTGGGAGGTTTTTGTTTTTTATAAAGGAGAAGTATATTTGAAAATAGTGTAAATTTAATTTTATGGAATAACTAAAATTCCACAAAATTTTAATTTCCCATTTTTTGGTTTAAAATGTAATATTGCACTAGCGCCTTCAAAATCTGTTTTAGGATTTGGCTTCGCAGTTTGATATCCTAAAGTATATTGATTATTTTCAGAATCATAAATGATATTACTTTTTCTCAAATTTTTATAATTTATAATAGGAATTATATCTTGTAAATAGTTGTTAATTTCTTGAAACTTAATTGTTGATTCCATAGAATTATTTTCACAAACAGAGCAATAGAAATTTTCACAAAAAAAATCTAAAATTTGTTGATTATCCAAAGTTTTATTTTCATAATTTTTTTGTATTGTTTTTAAATTTATTAAAAGTTCTTTTTTAATTTCAGACAGATTTTGTTGAGCTTGAAAAGAAAAGAAGCTTGAAAAAAATATTAGAAATAAAAGTCGTTTTTTCATTTTATATATAGTTTTGTAAATGTTTCAGCGAATGTTCGAATTCTATAAAGTGGCTTACATCATTATACTCAAATGTATAAAAATTTATAAAACAAATAAAAACGCTCAAAAATCAAAACCCTCCTGATTTTTTATAAAAATTTCTTTACTTCAAAACCTTTATTTATATTTGCTTTAAGCAGAAATTATTTATGAAGCTCAATATAAAAAACGAAACAGGCAGATTAAAATCAGTAGTGCTCGGTCAACCAAAATCTATTGGCCCAGTTCCTACTTTAGAAGAAAGTTATGATGCTAAATCATATTACTCCATAGAAAATGGCATTTATCCTAAAGAAGAAGACATCATCGCAGAAATGACTGCCTTCGAAAAAGTGCTCAAAAAATATGATGTGGAAGTTTTCAGACCGAATATTATCAAAGATTACAATCAGGTTTTTGCGAGAGATGTAGCCTTCGTTATCGAAGATAAAATGATTATCTCAAACGTAATCAAAGATAGAGCAGATGAACAAGAAGCCTATCGCAAAATTTTTGAAAAAGTAGAATGGCGCAAAATCATCAATCTACCCGAAACCGCTCATATAGAAGGAGGAGATGTAATTGTTTGGGATGATTTTCTCTTTGTGGGAACTTGTTTCTCCGAAGATTACAGAAATTATAAAACGGCCAGAACCAATGAATATGCTATAGAAATTCTGAAAGAATATTTCCCGAAAAAACGCATCATAGACCTTGACCTTAAGAAAAATGACAAGGTTCCGTATCAAGGTGTTTTGCACTTAGACTGCACGTTTAACCCTATCGGAAAAGACAAATGTATTATATACAAAGACGGGTTTGTAGACGAAAGTGATTACCAACTCATCATAGATATTTTCGGGGAAGAAAACTGTTTCCATATTACACCAGAAGAAATGTTCGAGATGAATCCTAATATTTTCTCTATTTCACCAGAAGTAGTGGTTTCAGACGAAACTTTTACCAGAATGAATGACTTTCTGAGAAATGAATGGGGTTTTACGGTAGAAGAAATTCCGTATCGTGAAATTTCTAAAATGGGCGGTTTGCTCAGATGTTCTACCATGCCTTTGGTTAGAGAATAATTAGATTATTTTGATCAAAATAAAAAGGACAACTTCATTTAGAGGTTGTCCTTTCGATTTAAAGAAATAAGAAATAAAAAATTATTGTAATGAAAACTTGATTTTTGTTTTTATAGCGTCTGAAGAATTCCCAATAAGCGCTTCGAAATCACCTGGTTCTGCTACCCAATCGTGTTTTACAGGGTCAAAGAAACTTAATGCAGATTTGTCAATCGTGATGGTTACTACTTTTTGTTCACCCGAATTTAAGTATATTTTTTCAAAACCTTTCAATTCTTTTAATGGTCTTGGCAAAGAAGATTTTACGTCTCTTATGTATAATTGTACTACTTCTGCACCTGCTTTTTTGCCTGTATTTTTTACTGGAATTGTAAAGGTGATAGTCTCATCTTCGGTAATAACGGCTTTGTCTGTTTTAGCTTGACCAATTTCGAAAGTGGTGTAACTTAATCCATGCCCGAAACTGAAAAGAGGTTTAATGTTCTTAGTGTCATGCCAACGGTAACCCACGAAAATTCCTTCGTTATATTTTATGTTGATAGGGTTTTGTTGGTCTTTTCCTTTTCCTTGTGCCAATTCTTCTTTGTTACCCGGATATTCTCCTAATTGATGAGCAGAATTGTCTTCTAATTTCACAGGGAAAGTGAATGGCAATTTACCAGAAGGATTAGCATCACCCGCTAAAACTGAAGCGATAGCATGACCGCTTTCTGAACCTAAATACCACGCTTGAACAATGCTAGAAACTTCTTTTACCCAAGGCATTTCTACAGCATTTCCTGAAACTAAAACTACGGTGAAATTTTTGTTCGCTTTCGCCAAAGCAGAAATTAATTCATCTTGATGATAAGGTAAGCCCATATCTTTTCTGTCATTTCCTTCACTGTCTTGGAAATCACTCTTATTAAGTCCACCCACGAAAATTACAAAGTCAGAATTTTTAGCGAGTTCTACCGCTTCTTTGGTTAATTCTGCTTGTGAACGATTGTCAGTAAGGTCTTTTCCTGTTTTTACACCATTATATTCTCCACCTACATCTCCTACATAACCTCTTGCATAAGCAACTTCTGCATCTTTCCCGAATCTTGCTTTAATGCCGTCTAAAGGTAAAGTTTCATATTTTACTTTTAATGAAGAAGAGCCACCGCCTACGGTCATCATTTTGATAGCGTTTTCACCAATTACAGCAATCTTTTTAGTTTTAGAAACATTAATTGGCAATACATTTTTTTGGTTTTTTAGCAATACAATTCCCTCTTCACCAATTTCCTTGGCAATTGCTCTGTGTTCTTCAGAAGCAATGTTTCCAAAAGGTTTGTTTTTATTCATAGTGGTCAAGAAAGCTAGTCTTAAGATTCTTCTCACTTTATCATCCAATTCTTTAGTTCCTACTTCACCAGATTTGATGAGTTTTAAATAAGGATGCGCTAAATAGTAATTATCATAAGCATTGCTAGTTCCTTCAGAAAGTCCATTCGTCCAGCTACCGAATTCCATGTCAAGCCCATTCATTATGGCTTGCTTGGTATCGTTTACAGCACCCCAGTCAGAAACAACAACTCCTTTGAAACCCCATTCTTTTTTTAGAATATCATTTAATAAGTATTGATTTTGACTAGAAAATTGATTTTTATACATATCATAAGCTCCCATTATAGACCAAGTGTTTCCCTCTTGTACAGCTGCTTTAAAAGCAGGCAAATAAATTTCGTACAGCGTTCTGTCGTCTATAATTACATTGCTGGTATGTCTGAATTGTTCTTGATTATTAAGTGCATAGTGTTTTACACAAGCTGCTACACCATTAGATTGAACTCCTTTAATGTAAGGAACCACCATTTTAGAAGATAAAAATGGGTCTTCTCCCATGTATTCAAAATTTCTACCGTTTAATGGAGTTCTGTATATGTTTACACCAGGGCCTAGTAAAATGTCTTTTTTTCTATAACGAGCTTCTTCTCCTAAAGCTTTTCCATAGTTCCATGACATTTTTTTATTCCAAGTTGCAGAAAGTGCAGTAAGCGCAGGATAAGCAATGATGGAGTCATTAGTCCAACCAGCTTGCTCCCATTCATCCCATTTTACTTCAGGACGAATTCCGTGCGGCCCATCAGTAGTCCAAAATTCTGGGATTCCTAATCTTGGGACTCCCGGTGAACTAAATTTTGACTGAGCATGAAGCATCGCTACTTTTTCTTCTAAAGTCATTTTAGAAAGCGCATCTTCTACTCTGACTTCTATAGGTTGCGAATCATCTAAATAAATAGCGGTCTTTTTTTCTTGTGCTTTTGCTTGAAAACTCATTAACGAGACTAAGCAAACAAGTGCAATTTTCTTGAACATAAGAATTATTTTTTGGTTCAGTAAAACTACAACTTTTTATTATTATCTCAAAATGAGATAATGTATTTTTCCTAAAACTTATTTGAAAATTTAATTTTCAACTTAAAATTTGCTAAATTCCTTATAAATGAGAAGGTTATAATATTTTGAAAAAATAAAAAAATATTTTTTGTTCTAAAAATTTGTTTTTCTATAAAACTTGTCTTTATATTTGCAACACGAAAAACGTTCTTTTATACATGCAACTTATTAAGAAAGGTGGAGGGAATTGACCCTGCGAAACCTTGGCAACCTGCTAACAGAAATGAAAGTAAGGTGCCAAATTCAACCCCGATAATCGGGAAAGATAAGTCTGAAATCAGTTTAAAATAGTCATACACTATATCAAAAACTCTTTCGACTTGTCGGAAGAGTTTTTTTATGCTCTTTCGTCAAGAATTTTCTGCAAATAAGTTGCTCTAATATTTAACAATTAAAAATTATTAAAAAAATGAGCAATTTAAAATTTGAAACGCTTCAACTTCATGCTGGTCAAGAAATCGACCCAACTACCAATTCTAGAGCGGTTCCGCTTTACCAAACTTCATCTTATACTTTTAACAGTGCAGAACATGCTGCCAATCTTTTTGGTTTAAAAGAATTTGGGAATATCTACACCAGACTCATGAATCCTACCACAGATGTTTTCGAAAAACGTGTGGCTGCACTTCACGGTGGAGTAGCTGCTTTGGCTACCGCTTCTGGTCACGCTGCACAATTTTTGGCAATTACTAATATTTTACAAGCAGGAGACAATTTCGTGAGTTCGCCTTATTTATACGGAGGAAGTTATAATCAGTTCAAAGTTTCTTTCAAAAAATTAGGCATCGAAGCACAATTTGCTAAAGACGATGCTCCAGAAAGTTTTGAAGAACTCATTAACGAAAATACCAAAGCAATTTATTTAGAAACCATAGGAAATCCTACGTTGAACGTTGCGGATTTTGATGCAATCTCAGCTGTAGCTAAAAAACATAATATTCCATTAATCGTAGACAATACTTTTGGAGCAGGTGGTTATCTCTTCAGACCGATTGAACATGGCGCAAATGTAGTGGTAGAATCTGCGACCAAATGGATTGGCGGTCACGGAACTTCTATTGGCGGAATCATTATAGATGGAGGAAATTTTGATTGGGGAAATGGTAAGTTTTCACAGTTTTCTGAACCTTCGGACAGTTATCATGGTTTGGTTTTCTCAGATGTTTTTGGAGTAAATGGACCTTTTGGAAATATTGCTTTTGCTATTAAAGCTAGAGTAGAAGGTCTTAGAGATTTCGGACCTACAATTTCTCCATTCAATTCATTTTTATTGCTACAAGGTTTAGAAACATTATCACTAAGAGTAGACAGAACCGTAGAAAATGCTCAGAAATTAGCGGAGTTTTTAGAAAATCATCCGAAAGTAGAAAAAGTATTGTATCCAGGTTTGCCAAGTTTCCCAGATTATGAAAATGCTAAAAAATATTTGAAAAAAGGTTTCGGGGGAGTGCTTAATTTTGAAATCAAAGGAGGAAAAGAAGCAGCGGTAAAATTTATTGATAATTTACAATTGGTTTCACACTTAGCAAACGTAGGAGATTCTAAAACGCTTATCATCAATCCAGCTTCTACCACACACGAGCAGCTCTCAGATGAAGAAAGACTGAAAGCAGGAATTACTCCAGGGCAAATTAGATTAAGCGTGGGAATAGAACATATAGATGATATTATCGCAGATTTAGAGCAGTCATTTTCTAAAATTTAACTTACAGATTTTTGCTAAAACCTTAGATTTTGAAAAAATTAGAAGTCGGAAATTTTCTACTCGAAAGTGGAACAGAAATACAAAATGTAGAAATTGCTTATCATATTTTTGGTGAATTATCCCCAGAAAAAAAAGTGATTTGGGTTTGTCATGCCTTAACTGCAAATTCAGATGCGCAAGATTGGTGGCCTAATTTCATTGGCGAAAATTTAACCTTAGACACCGAAAAATATACCATAGTTTGTGCCAATATTTTAGGTTCTTGTTACGGAACGAGTTTCCAAAAACAAGAAAAACTTCCATTAATCACCATTCGTGATATGGTAAAACTTCACCAAGAGTTAGCAAAATTTTTACAAATTTCTGAAATAGAATTGCTTCTAGGAGGTTCTCTCGGCGGAATGCAATGTTTAGAGTGGGCGATTGCAGAACCAGATTTTATTAAAAAATTATTTGTAATTGCTACCAATGCAAAGCATTCTGCGTGGGGAATTGCTTTTAATGAAGTACAAAGAATGGCGCTGGAATTAGGTGAAAACGGAATAGATGCAGCAAGAGCTATTGCCATGCTTTCGTACAGAAACTATGCTACTTTTGAATCTACTCAAACTGATGAAGAAGAAAAATTAGAACAATATAGAGCAGCTTCTTATCAAAGGTATCAAGGCGAAAAACTCAGAAAAAGATTTTCTAAAGAAAGTTATTTCATGCTTTCTAAAGCTATGGATTCTCACCATTTGGGAAGGGGAAGAAATTCAGTGGAAAATGCTTTGAACCAAATTACCGCTGAAACTTTGGTGATTGGGATAGACAGTGATATTCTTTTCCCTGTTTCGGAGCAAAAATTTATAGCTGAACATATAAAAAACGCAAAGCTAGAAGTTATTTCTTCACTCTATGGTCATGATGGATTTTTAATCGAAACCGAGAAAATTTCAACATTGCTTAAAAAGCATTTCAACTTATAAGAAAGCAAGATAGATGATTTTAAAAAAATTAAAATTAAAAAAATGAGCAAAAAATTAACGATAGGATTGTTTGGTTATGGAGTGGTAGGAACTGGTCTTTATGACGTCTTACACAAGAGTAAAACGGTAGATGCCACCATCAAAAAAATTGTGGTAAAGCATAAAGATAAGCCTAGAAATATTTCGCCGGAGCATTTTCATTATGATAAAAACGAAATCCTGCAAGACGAAGAAATTAATCTAGTAGTAGAATTGATAGATGATGCAGATGCAGCTTTTGAAATTGTGAAAACCGCTTTAGAAAAAGGGAAAGCAGTGGTTTCGGCGAACAAAAAAATGATTGCAGAACATTTCGAAGAATTGTATGAACTGCAAAAAAAGCATCAGGTTCCTTTCCTGTATGAAGCGGCAGTTTGTGGCAGTATCCCGATTATCAGAAATTTAGAAGAGTATTATAATAATGACTTTCTGCAATCCATTCAAGGAATTGTAAATGGTTCTACCAATTATATTTTGACCAAAACTTTCCAAGATAATTTAAGCTATGAAGAAGCATTGAAAGAAGCCCAAGAAAAAGGCTATGCAGAGAGCAGTCCTATTTTGGATACAGGTGGTTTTGATGCACGTTCTAAACTTCAAATTCTATTGACGCATTCTTTCGGAATTACAACAAAACCAGAAGAAGTTTTCAATGTAGGAATTCAGAATTTGGGAGATTTAGAGCTCAAATATGCCAAAGAAAAAAATCTACAGATTAAATTATTGGCATACGCTCAAAAAAGAAATGAAGAAGAAGTCATCGCACTCGTGATTCCTAAATTTGTAAAATCTACCGATACTTTTTCTACAGTGAGTGATGTTTTTAATGGAGTAAAAGTGCAAACCGCTTTTGCTGATAAGCAATTTTTCTATGGAAGAGGTGCGGGTTCATTGCCTACTGCAAGTGCAGTTTTGTCTGATATTTCTGCGATTGCTTATGATTACAGATATGAATATAAGAAAATTGCCAACTCAGAAAATCTGAAACTGGCTCAAGATTTTCCTTTGAAAGTATTATTTAGACATAAAGCCAAAGACAGCAAAAATTTTGAAAATTATTTTGAAGAAATCGAAGAGTTTTATGGCAATAGAGAAGATGCTTATTTCGTAGGAAGCATTCGTTTTCAGCAACTAAAAGACCTTTTCACAAAGCATCAAGATGAGGTGTCATTTGTGTTGATTGATATTTTATAATTATTAACTTGTTTTTTCCTTAAGCGTTGTTTTTCTCTGAAAAATGACGCTTTATTTTTTGTATAAAGGACATTATTGCGTCTCAAAATCGTAATTTATGGTTCAGAAATTATAAATTTTATGATTGGTTTTTGGTACGGGTAATTATTTTATTAGATTTACTAGCGGAAGTGCAGAATTACCTCCTGAAATGACACAAACGGAAAAAGAGGCTTATCTTAAAAATATTGATTATGCATACAATACATTGATTTCATCTCTTTTAAGAGACCCTCAAAATAGGTATTCGAATGATTGGATAAACTTAAATCAAAAAGGAAATGAACGACTATTTTTTGATTTGTTAAAAGAAATGGGACTGGAAGGAAAGATACTACTAATAAAAGAAGAAAACGGTACAACATCTACAATCAATGAAAACTCAGATGGAACTACAACAACTAATCCTTGTTAACTATTAAAAATTAAATCATGAAAACCCTAATATTAAAAATTCTAATCATTATAACATTTATAATGATTAACTCATGTAAATCGCAAGAATACCCTTTAAATTCAGATATCACTCAATATCCAGCCAATTCATATTTTAAAGATATTGATAATAAATATGATGCTTTTATTGGAAATTGGAAAGCTGTATATGATAATAAAACTATAACTCTGAAGATTAGTAAAGTTATTAAAAAGTCTCTTATGTTTGGTTCAAAGTCATTTTTTCAGGATGTACTAATTGTTCAACATTTAATTAAAGACAATGCTGGGAATATAATAGAAAACAAAATAGTGAATGATTTGAACATATATGATATAATTAGCATTAATTATAACTACACCGCAAATATTGTTTATTTAAATTATTCTGGAGTAAACTGTCGTGTTGGTTCAGGAATGTTATTTTTCAAATTGGTGAGTTCTAATTCATTTATAACTATAAGTCAATGAGTACCATCATTACTAAAGAAAATTGTCCAGATTATACAGACGCTTCTACTACAGTGCACTTGCCACAAATTGAAAATTTAGTTTTCACAAAACAATAAAGCAAAAAATAGCAAGGAGATTTCTTTGCTATTTTTATTTTTTTTGATTAGAATTATAAGCAAATACAAATTATTAGAAGAAGAAAATGGAACAACTTCTACATCAACTTGTAAATAAAATTTTAAAATGAAAAACAAAATTATTTTATTTGTATTAGCGTTATTTTTAATACAAAATTGTTCAGCACAATTCAATGATTATAATAAGAAGTATAATGAATTATTATCTACATTGCAGAAAAGTGCTAATAATAAAAAACTTTATTATGGAAAAGAATTTTCTGAGTTTTACCAGAATTTTATAGTAAAAGATAAAATAGTGTCCTTTGGTTATGACGGTAAATATGCTAATAGTAGGAAACTCTATATTTTGCGGTTATATTTTTCAAGAATAGAAGAAAGAGGTCCTCTAATTGACAATAAGCTCCCAATTCCTATGCTTAATATTACGTTTCAAGATCAGATACCAGATGAGATAATACCCTTGACGAGGAAGTATGAAGGAATATGGAATGAAGATATGGTAAAATTCTTTTCTAAGCTTAAAATTGAAAAGATTGAATACTATGGAATAAATGGATGGGATAATAAGGATAGAATAGCTAGATAAATTAGAAAAAATATTTTCAGCAATAAAAGAATTCTAAAAACTCCTCACTTCTGTTGAGGGGTTTTTTAGTTTTCTGATTGTTTATTTGTATTTTTGGCAGACAACATACAGATTATGCAAACAACAAGCACCGTTTTAATGATAGAGCCCGTTGCATTTGGTTTTAATGCAGAAACGGCACAGAATAATTATTTTCAAGTGAATTCAGAAAATGCTGAAACACAAGGGAAAGCACTACAAGAGTTTCAAAATTTTGCAGAAAAATTAAGAAGTCATGGCATCAATGTGATGACGATTAAAGATACCGTAGAACCTCATACTCCAGATTCTATTTTCCCCAATAATTGGATTTCTATGCACCAAGATGGAAAGGTAGTGCTCTATCCTATGTGTGCGATGAACAGAAGATGGGAACGCAGAAATGATATTTTAGAAAAGCTTCAAGAGAAATTTGAAATAAAAGAAATCATCGATTTTTCGGCTCCAGAAAAAGAAGGAAAATTTTTAGAAGGAACAGGAAGCATGATTTTCGATCATGACAACAAATTAGCGTATGGTTCTGTTTCGCTGAGGTTAGACGAAAAATTGTTCAGAGAATTTTGTGAGAATTTTGGGTATACACCTGTCGTTTTTCATTCTTTTCAAACAGCTAATGGAGAAAGATTACCGATTTATCATACCAATGTGATGATGTGTGTAGCAGACCAATTTGTGGTAATTTGCCTTGATTGTATTGATGACGAAACCGAAAGAGTGAATGTAGTGAATACCATTTTAGAATCAGGAAAGGAAATTATAGAAATTTCTGAAGAACAAATGCAACAATTCGCTGGAAATATGCTTCAAGTGCAAAATGAAGATGGCAAAAAGTTTTTGGTAATGAGCGAAACCGCTTACAATTCTTTAACTCCAGAGCAAATTTCAGCTATCAAAAAGTACAATGAGATTATCTATTCTAATCTGGAAACCATAGAAATAAACGGTGGCGGAAGCGCAAGATGTATGCTTGCCGAGGTTTTCTTACCGAAGAAATAAAGTGTTTTAAAATATTTTACAAAGCTAAATCAAAAAAAAACGTCTAGAATATTCTAGACGTTTTACAATTAAAACTTAAATTAATATGATGGTTTTGTGAGATTAGTTTCCTGTTCTGTTTTTAATGTCTTTATTAGCTCCTTCTATATTTCTGGCTTTTTGAGTTTTTTGGTTTCCAAAAGTATAGGTTGCAGTAAGTGCAAGCATTCTTCTATAATCATTTTTTCTTACATTATTGTAATATCCATTGCTTTGTACATCGCTGATTTTGTACTTAGATGAAGTGCCGAACACATCATTCGCTTCGAATAAGAATGTCCAATTGTTCCAAATTTTTCTTACAGAAATATCAAGCGATTGAATAGTAGAAAGTTTACCAATCGAAATTTGCTGAGGTGCTAGATAAAAATAATTTACGCCCAAGAATAAGTCTTTTTTGCTCGAAAGTCTGATATTGTTATTCGCTTGAATATGAAATAAATTTGTAGACTTGTTTAGATTAAACGCTGGGAAAGTTTCACCTGTAATAGGGTCTGTATCTACGCTACCTTTGAAGACATTATGACCAAAAGTTGTGGTGTAATTGGCACTCCAAATTCCATTATAGAAATTCTTTTGGAATCCTAAAGTTGCACTGAATTCTTGTTTGTCGCCAAAGTTAGTTCTAATGTATCTCAAAACGGTATTTCCATTTTCTACTTTTTGTAAAGGAATTTGGTCTGATGCATCTTTTACAAGGCTAGTATTTAAAACCAAGAAATAAGTGTTTTTATACATATAGTTCAGTTCTTGATTGTAATACTGAGACGCTTTCATAAAAGGATTATTCTGTACATAATTGGTCTGAGTAAGATAAATTCTAGAAGGGTTGAGTTCCCAGAAAGAAGGTCTTCTTACACGGCTAGAGAATGAATACGTTACATTATGATTTTTATTAATGGCGTAATTTATAGAGGCATAAGGTAAAAAGCTGTTGTAATCTCTGGTAAAATGTTCGTCTTTATCTAATACACTTCCTTCGCTTTTCGTTAGTTCCAAACGAGTTCCTAATTTGGTGGAAACTTTATCATTGAAGTTTTTTTCTAGCGTAGCATATACTCCTACAATATTTTCATCATAAATAAAATGGTTAGATTGGTTATCATCAATTCCTGTTGGTGGTAAAATATTTACAAATTGAGTATCATTGTCAGTTTTGGTTTTGTTGTAACTTCCTCCTACAGAAAGAGTTAAATTCTTGTTGAATTTCTGAATGTAATCTGCCATAAAACCAAGATTATCAATTTGTTGAGGGATAGATTGGTTGAAATTGGCTAAAGTTACTCCATTTATATCACTGGTTTTATTTACATTTTCTGTCTTTTGATTGAAGTTAAGATACGCAGCATTCAGTGATAGTTTGCTTCCTAAAGTATCTGTTTTTATTTCATAATTCAGGTTGAGAGAATGGTTTGCAGAATGGTCATTTTGGTTATTTGTGGTGATGTTTTCTCTTGTAGAATTATTAGAATAATCAGTGATGATGTTTCTAAAATAAGAAGAACCGTCTTTGGTTTTATTAAGATTCAAGCTGTAAGAAATCCCTAAAATCTGTTTATCCGAAATTTCATAATCAGCATTAATATTTCCGCCTACATAAGCATTAGGATTTATGGTGTTTCCAACGGATAAATTACTAGAAGTATCTGTTCCGTTGCTCAAAGTATAGGTGTTATATTCAGACCATTTTCCTACATAAGTATTGGTGCTTACAGTAAGTTTGTCTTTTTTATAATTGAGTGAAACCGATGTGTTTGGATTGTTATAATAACCTTGTTTGTCTTCCAGTTTCCAAGTTCCGCTCATCCCATCATATTTCTTCTTTTTCATGACGATGTTGATGATTCCTTGATTGCTTTCTACCTGAAATTCAGACGATGGAACAGTAATGACTTCTATTTTCTGAATGTTTTCAGATGGCGTATTTTTCAGCATTTCTAGAACCGCTTCCGCGCTCATATTGCTTTTTCTACCATTAATGTAGATGATGGCGTCATTCTTTCCTAAAATTTTAAGGCTGGCGTTGTCACTAGTAGAAATAAGGGGTGTTTCTTTTAAAAGTTCAAAAGCATTGCTTCCTTTTGCAACTGGCGAATTGGCTACATCATAAACCATTCTATCAGATTTCTTGTGAAAAACCTTTTTGGTCATTTTCACTTCCTGAATGTCTTTCGTTTTTTCTTCTTGCGAATAAGAAAAAAGCGAAGTAAGAAGTGCTGCTGTAAATAATAATTTTTTCATGGTATAATTTTTAAGTTTAAATTCTGTAAAAAAAGAAAAGTCGCAGTGGGTTATTAGTTGAGTGATTGGGTGTGGTGATTAGTTTTTGTGGTTATTAATTTTTTCACTGCGACTTTTTCAAGTTTGGTTATTAGTTTTTAAATGGTTAAAAGTTTTTTTTAAAAGTTCTTCAATTTAGCTGAAGTATGTTTTGTTTAATAATTTACATTGCAAAGATATATAATTAATTTAGTATTATGCAATACAAAGTAGTAAATAAAATTTATTACTGAATTTAACTCGTTGATTTTCAGTGATAAAAATTTTAGTTAATGAATTGCTTTCAGAAATAAGACAATCGAAATGGAAAAAGTATTACATCAAAAAACAAAAAAAAGTGAAAATTACTTTCCACTTTTTTATAATATTTTAAAAATCAAACCTTTACTCTCGGTTGAATTTGGCTAATTTTTTGTCAATCCAAATGGTTGCCAATGGGAAAAACGCAGCTAAAAGTGCGAATATAGAATCTTCGTCATCCCATTGATAAATTTTTCTACAAGGAAAGGCTAAAATCAGGTATAATGTGAAAAATAAACCATGAATACTCCCCATAACACTAATGTAAATAATGGGTAAAATTCCTTCCTTGTCCTCACGAATCCATACCATAGCCGAGAAAAGCAAAAGCCAAGAAATTGCTTCTGCAATACAAATTTGCTTAAACCATTTGATGAGTTTTTCTTGAGAATATTTGGATAAAAAGAAATTTTCGATGACTTCCATTATATTGAGTGTTACGTGATTTGAAGTACAAAAATAAAGATTTATTAATGAATTTTACTTATAAAAACTACTTCCGTCTAAATATTCAAAAACTTCTGGTGGAAGCATAGGTCTTACATTTTTGCCTTCTTTAATCATATTTCTAATTTCTGTGGCAGAAAGTTCTATTATCGGTGCATTTACCATGCTGATGTTCTCGTGCTGTAAATATTCATTGTCTTTTTTCTCGCCTTCAAAAGTTCTAGGATAGACGATGATTTGATACTCAGACATCAGTTTTTCTGAGTTTTTCCATTTAGGAAGCGAGTCTAGATTATCTTCGCCCATAATCAGCGCAAAAGAATAATTGGGATATTTTTCCTTGAGATAAGTAAGTGTGTCAATCGTGTAACTCGGTTTTGGTAAAGAAAACTCTACGTTTGAAGCCCGCATTTTAGGATAATTTTTCACCGCAAGTTGCACCATATCAAGACGGTTGTGGTCTGTGAGCAATGATTTTTTATCTTTAAATGGATTTTGTGGAGAAACCACAAACCAAAGTTCATCCATATTAGAATTTTCTAAAATATAGTTTGCCAAAATCAAATGCCCAATATGAATGGGGTTGAATGAGCCGAAAAACAGTCCAATTTTTTTCATTAAAGGGTTTAGGAGTTAGGGATTAGTTTTTTACTCGTAACAAGTATCTATCTCTAATGAAATTTCACATCACGAATATTCAAATAATAGGTTACATTTCCTTTCCAGTGATTTTCTTCTACAGTAAAAGCAATGTCGAAATTTTTAGTTTTGAAATCATCCATATATTGACCTAATTTAAAGCCAATACATTCTATATTTCTGCCAGAAACGGGCTGGTGAATGTAGAATTTTAGGTGATTTCCGTCTTTGCCCATTTGTTTTACGTAACCAGAAACTTTTTGATTTCTCAGTTCTAAAACTGGCTTCATATTGTGTGGCCCGAAAGGTGATAATTTTCTATGAAAATTAAAGAAATCACGGTTTAAATCTTCTATTTCAATGACAGAATCTATCGTAATAGAAGGGAATTTTTGGTGTTCCTGAATTTTTTCGGCAACTACTTTTTCAAATTTTTCTTTGAAAGCTTCAAATTTATCTTTCTCCATCGAAAGACCAGCCGCAGCTTGGTGTCCTCCGAATTTTAAGAAATATTCGCTACAAGCTTCTAATGCTTCGTGCACATCAAAATCTGAAACACTTCTTGCAGAAGCTACCATTTCGCCATTGTTTCCATCGGTGAAAACTAAAGTCGGTTTGTAGTACACTTCAGTCAATCTAGAAGCTACAATCCCGATTACGCCTTTGTTCCATTCATTATGATAAACCACAGTGGTGAAATTATTTTCTTGCTGGGTTTCAATGACTTGGTTAAAGGCAGATTGAGTTGTATTCGCGTCTAATTCTCGTCTGGAATCGTTGAGATTTAAGATGTCATCTACAATTTGATGTGCGTGTTTCAAATTGTCTGAAATCATCAATTCTACCGCGGCTTTTCCATGAGAAATTCTTCCTGCAGCATTAATTTTCGGAGCAATTTCGAAAACGATGTTAGAAATATCAAACGTAGAAATTTTTTCTTCAGGAATCAGGAGTCTTATTCCTAATTTTCTGGTTTTTCTTAATGTTTTTAATCCCAGTTTTGCTAAAACTCTATTTTCGCCAGTCATTGCTACAATATCTGCAGCAATAGAAATAGCGAGTAAATCAGTAAGTTCGTAGAGTTCGTTTTCTGGAATTTTATAAATTGTATTAAGACCTTGACATAATTTAAAGCCCACCCCACAACCAGAAAGTTCTTTATAAGGATATCTACAATCGGTTCTTTTCGGGTCTAAAACGGCAAAAGCTTTTGGCAATTCTTCGCCTGGTAAATGGTGGTCGCAAATAATAAAATCAATGCCAAGAGAACTGGCATATTCTATTTTATCTAATGCTTTAATTCCGCAATCTAATGCGATGATAAGCGAGAATCCGTTTTCTTTAGCAAAATTAATTCCCTCATCAGAAATTCCATAACCTTCAGAATAACGGTCTGGAATATAGAAATCTAAATATTTTTTTTCTACAATTTTAGAAAGATAAAGATACATGAGCGAAACTGCAGTAGTTCCGTCTACATCATAATCACCGTAAACCAGGATTTTTTCACCGTTTTCTATAGCAGAGGCAATTCTGTCTACTGCCAATTGCATATCTTTCATCAAAAACGGACTGTGAATGTCTTCTAACTTAGGTTTGAAGAATTCTCTGGCTTTTTGGTAATCATCAATGCCTCTTAGAACCAAAATTTTTGATTCTAAAGTCCCGAAACCAATCGATGAACTGATGCTGTCTACAATTTCTTCATCAGGTGCTGGTTTATATATCCATTTTTGGCTCATAAATGCAAAGTTAGGGAAAAAATAATTGCTAATTTAATAGACATTTGTTATTAGTTCTATTTTAAAAACAAAAAAAACCGCTCAAAAATTTGAGCGGTCTATTTTTTAACTTTTGTCTTTCGACTTTCAGTTTAAGAATACATTTGTTGTTGTAATTCTTTGATTTTTTTGTCTTCTAGATATTCATCGTAAGTCATATCTCTATCGATAACACCTTTTGGCGTAAGTTCTATGATTCTGTTACAAACCGTTTGAAGCATTTCGTGGTCATGAGAAGCCAATAAAATGTTTCCTTTGAAATTAGAAAGTGAGTTGTTCAGCGTAGTGATACTTTCTAAGTCTAAGTGGTTGGTTGGTTCGTCTAAAAGTAAGACGTTTGCTTTTTGGAGCATCATTCTAGAGAACATACATCTCATTTTTTCACCTCCAGAAAGTACAGTACAAGATTTAAGCGCTTCGTCTCCTGAGAATAGCATTCTGCCAAGGAAACCACGCATGAATTCTTCATGTCTTTCTTCGTCATTTTTAGTAAATTGTCTTAACCAGTCTACTAAATTTAAGCTCTTATCTTGGAAGAAATCAGTATTGTCGAGCGGCATGTAAGATTGATTTGTAGTAACTCCCCAATTGTATTCTCCTTTATCTGCTGTTGCATTTCCTGAAATAATTTCGAAAAATTCTGAAATTGCCAAAGAGTTTTTAGAAATGATAGCTACTTTGTCACCTTTCTTCAACTTAATATCTACGTTAGAGAAAAGCAATTCGCCGTCTTTGGTTTTTTCTAAATCTTTTACTTCAAGAATTTGGTCACCTGCTTCTCTTTCCATTTCGAAAATAATTGCAGGATAACGTCTAGAAGTAGGTTTTATATCGTCAATATTCAGTTTTTCAATCATTTTCTTTCTAGCAGTTGCTTGTTTTGCTTTAGCAACGTTAGAACTAAATCTAGCAATGAAATCTTGTAATTCTTTTTTCTTTTCCTCAGCTTTTTTATTCGCTTGTTGACGTTGTCTTGTTGCTAACTGAGAAGCTTGATACCAGAAAGAGTAATTACCTGTGTAAAGATTTAATTTAGAATAATCTAAGTCACCAATGTGCGTACAAACGGTATCTAAGAAGTGACGGTCGTGAGAAACTACAATTACCGTGTTTTCATAATCTGCTAAGAAATCTTCTAGCCACGCGATGGTGTCAATGTCTAAGTCATTGGTAGGTTCGTCTAGAATCAAAACATCTGGATTTCCGAAAAGTGCTTGAGCCAAGAGAACTTTTACCTTGTCTTTGTTTTCTAGCTCTCCCATCATTTGCCAGTGCATTTCGTCTTTTATTCCCACGTTAGAAAGCATGGTTTGCGCATCTGATTCTGCATTCCAGCCTCCCATTTCGTCATAGATTACGCCGAGTTCTCCAGCTTTAATTCCGTCTGCATCAGAGAAATCCTCTTTAGCATAAAGCGCATCCATTTCTTCTTTGATTTCGAAGAGTTTTTTATTTCCTCTTAATACAGTTTCTAAAACGGTAAAATTATCGTAAGCAAAGTGATCTTGTTCTAGAACAGACATTCTTTTGCCTGGTTCTAGTGATACATTTCCTGTAGTTGGTTCTTGTTTTCCTGTTAAAATTTTCAGAAAAGTAGATTTTCCTGCTCCATTTGCTCCGATGATTCCGTAGCAATTTCCTTTGGTAAACATGATGTTTACCTCGTCAAATAAAACTCTCTTCCCGAATTGTAGTGATAAATTAGATACTGTTAACATATTGTTTCGTAAATTTGGCGCAAAAGTAAGAAAAGAATTTGGTATTTCGAGGCTAAGATTCGGATAAAGAATGAATTATTATAAAGGAAAATAGATTTCTAGGGTAGGTGAATTGACCTTTAAAATTATTTGATTCATAAAAAATTAATAAATTTTAATAAATGATTATCAGTAAGTTGGTTCTTAAATTAAATTAAAATGAGTGGAAAAACTGAATTTGGCACGTGCTTTGGTGCTTGTTTCAAGGTTTTTCAAGTCATTTGTCATTTTAATGAAGATTTCAGAATTCAATAAAAATGGTAAAATTTTATAAACTTTAATATAAATTATGTAAATTTATATTTTAGCAATAATTAGACATTTGCAGTATACAATGAAGATAGAAAAAACCATAAATATTTTAAATAAACGAGCAAAATTCGAATATGAAATTTTAGAACAGATAGAAGCAGGAATTGTTCTCACGGGAACCGAAATTAAAGCGCTTCGTTCGTCTAAAGCATCTATTACAGAGAGTTTTTGTCAGTTTATAGAAAATGAGTTGTTCGTTGTGAATATGAGTATTGATGAGTATAAATTGGGAACTTTTTATAATCATAAAATCAAAAGAGAGCGTAAACTCTTATTACACAAGAAAGAATTGCAAAAGTTTCAAAGAAAGTTGAAAGATGTAGGAATGACTGTAGTGCCGCTTAAGCTATATATAAATGATAGAGGCAAGGCAAAAATGCTTATAGCACTAGGAAAAGGGAAGAAACTTTTTGATAAAAGAGAAACAATAAAAAACAGAGAAAATAAAAGAAATTTAGACAGAATATTAAAGAAAACCTAAAAAAACTTTGTTTTTAACGATATTTTGTGTTTATTTTGCATTATCAATTATTTAATCATTTAATTCTATGAAAAATCTAAAATTAGGAATTTCAGCATTGGCACTTACACTTGCCTCTACTGCTTTCGCTCAAACTACTTCTAACCCATGGGTTATTGGAGTTGGTGCACATGGAGTGAATCATATGGGAGTTGCTAACGGTGGTGTTGACAAAGTATTTGACAACTTCGATCAAGTTTTCACACTTAACAACTATACTATTACTCCTCCATTATCAAAATTAACTATTGCAAGAAACCTTAACAAGTATTTTGTTCTTGACTGGCAGACTTCTGTAGGTAACGTAAATAACAAAAGATTTGACATGGGGAAAGAATTTTTCCTACAAACAGGTCTTGGTTTACAATTTAAATTTGCAAGTCTTTGGGATGAAGAGTCTTGGTTTGATCCATATGCAAGAGTTGGAGCTAACTATTTAAGACATGATTATTCAGGTCTTACTTTCCCAAGACATGACAATGCTAATGATGTTACACTAGGAAGCTATAATGGAGATGATTTAGTAGGTAAAGCTAATCACTTCACAGCTGCTGCTGGTTTAGGTTCTAACTTCTGGTTAACTAAAAACTTTGGTTTAAACTTACAAGGAGATTATGTAGCTACACCTGGAGATGATTCAAGTGTTGCTAACTTCTGGCAAGCTTCTGCGTCATTAATGTTCAGATTTGGTAACACAGATAGAGACAAAGATGGTATCAAAGATAAAGATGATGCTTGTCCAGATGTACCTGGTTTAGCTCAATTCCAAGGTTGTCCAGATACTGACGGTGACGGTGTTGCTGATAAAGATGATAACTGTCCTGAAGTTGCTGGTCCAGTAGAAAACAATGGTTGTCCTTGGCCAGATACAGATGGTGATGGTGTTCTTGATAAAGATGACGCTTGTCCATCAGTAGCAGGTCCTGCTGCAAACAATGGTTGTCCTTGGCCAGATACAGATGGTGATGGTATCCTTGACAAAGATGATGCTTGTCCTACAGTTGCTGGTTTAGCTCAATATAATGGTTGTCCAAGAACTGATGTAAACGTTGCTGATGATGTAACTAAAGCTTTAAACGATATCTTATTTGATTTCAACAAAGCTACCATCAGACCAGAATCTAAAGAAAAATTAGACCAAGCTGCTGCTTATATTAAAGATTTCCCTGCTGGTAAATTCTTAATCGAAGGTAGAACAGATAAAAAAGGTTCTGATGCTTATAACTTAAAACTTTCTAGACAAAGAGCTGCTTCTGTTGTTGCTGCTTTAGAAGCTAGAGGTGTAGCTCCTGAACAACTTAAATCAAGAGGAGTTGGTGAAGCTAAAGCTACTGTAGCTGAAACTGCATCAGACGCTGAAAGATTAGCTGACAGAAGAGTTGTTGTAGAAGCTATTTCTGCTGCTGCTTGGGATGCTATCCAAAAATCAGATCTTCCAGCTGCAAAAAAATCTAAAAAATAATCAATTATTTTAAGATAAATTTAAACACCCTTATTTTTAAGGGTGTTTTTTTGTGCTAATTTTCTTATTTTTGCAAACGTAAAATATCAAATTATGGGACGCGCATTCGAATATAGAAAAGCTTCAAAAATGGCTCGTTGGGATAAAATGGCCAAAACGTTTTCTAAAATTGGGAAAGATATCGCTATTGCAGTAAAAGCTGGCGGTCCAGATCCAGATTCTAACCCTGCTCTTAGAAGATGTATCCAAAATGCAAAAGGGGCAAACATGCCTAAAGACAATGTAGAAAGAGCGATTAAAAAAGCTTCTGGGGCAGATGCAGAACATTATGATGAGGTTACTTATGAAGGATATGGACAAGGAGGTGTAGCTTTTTTCGTAGAGTGTACAACGAATAACTCTACCAGAACGGTTGCAAACGTAAGAGCGATTTTCAATAAGTTTGATGGTAATTTAGGCAAGAACGGAGAGTTAGCTTTCATCTTTGACAGAAAAGGAATTTTCACCATAGATAAATCTTTAATCAAAATGGATTGGGATGACTTCGAGATGGAAATGATTGATGGTGGAGCAGAAGAAATTGATAGCGATGAAGAAGAAGTGATGATTACTACTGCTTTTGAAGATTTCGGTTCTATGTCTCATAAATTAGATGAGCTAGGAATAGAAGCTAAAAGTGCCGAATTACAAAGAATTGCTAATAATACCAAAGAGGTAAACGAAGAACAGTTCAAAGCTAATATGAAAATGCTAGAACGTTTCGAAGATGATGATGATGTGCAAAACGTTTACCACAATATGGAAATTACAGATGAACTGATGAATTCTCTATAAAAATAAAAAGCCGCAAATTTTGCGGTTTTTTTTTATTAAGGAAATACATCTTCTATATCTTTCATTCTCAGCATGACAGAACGAGCATAAGAACAATGTGGAACAATAGTCCAATCGTTTTCTCTCGAAAATTCTATGCCTTTTTCTACGAGTTTTTTCCCCATTCCTTGTCCCTCGAATTTAGGAAAAACCATAACATAAGAAATAATCAGTGTGTTTTTCTCTGGCTGAATCGTGTAAGTCAGCCTTCCGATTTCTTCGCTTTCATTTTTAAGAGAAATAAAGCCTCCGTTTCCGTTTTTATGATTTTCAAAAGTTAAATTCATAATCTAAATTTTTATAAAAGTAAGAAATTTTAAAATTCGAACATCATATAATTGCATTTGATTAAATTTCCTTATAATTTAGCATTTCTGTATATTATGAAAATTTCAAAATCACATCTTTTAGACGGAAAAACTATTTCCATTACAGGTTCGAAAAGTATCTCGAATCGTTTGCTTATTTTGGGCAAATTATTCGGAGATTTAAAATTAGAAAACCTTTCAAATAGTCAAGATACTCAACTTTTACAAAAAGCACTCAACGAAGATTCTGAAACAGTAGATATTCATCACGCTGGAACTGCAATGCGTTTTTTGACATCATTTTATGCCATTCAAGAAGGAAGAAAAACCATTCTTACTGGTTCTGCAAGAATGAAGCAAAGACCCATAAAACCATTGGTTCATTCATTAAGAGAATTAGGTGCAGAAATTAATTATCTGGAAAATGAAGGTTTTCCGCCTTTAGAAATTCAAGGAAGAAAAATTGAGAAAAATTTCGTAAAAATTTCTGCTAATATTTCTTCACAGTTTATTACGTCATTATTATTGATAGGGGCAAGTTTAGAAAACGGTTTAGAAATAGAATTACAAGGCGAAATAACTTCTCGTTCCTATATTAAAATGACACTTAAAATCTTAAAAGACATTGGGGGTGAAACACGTTTTGAAGGAAATACTATAAAAATATTAAGTGCTGCGTCGTCTTTATCGAATCAAAAATTAGATAGGCATTATCACTCTTCTAAGATTAAGCATTATACGGTAGAAAGCGATTGGAGTTCGGCTTCTTATTTTTATTCTTTGGTGGCAATTGGTAAGAAAAAAATGCATCTCAAGAGTTTTTACGCGCATTCATTGCAAGGGGATTCTGCCTTAAAGGAAATTTATTTGAAATTTTTCGGGGTAAATACCATTTCTGATGCAGGAGAGAATAAAATCACATTACTTCCAGATACCCATTTTAAATATCCAGAAAAATTCGTTTTGGATATGAATGATTGTCCAGATATTGCTCAAACAGTTTGTGTGACTTGTGTTGCGCTGAAATTGCCTTTTGAAATTTCAGGTTTAGGAACTTTGAAAGTGAAAGAAACAGATAGACTGGTTGCACTTCAAAATGAATTAGAAAAAATAGGTTGCAGAACAGAAATTACCGAAAACTCCATTAAATCTCTAGAGTTTTTTGAGCCGAAGAATGAGATTTCTATTGCAACATACAATGACCACAGAATGGCGATGAGCTTTGCGCCTTTTGCTTTGGTAAAAGAATTAGACATACAAAACGAAAATGTAGTAGAAAAGTCTTATCCAGATTTTTGGACGGATTTTTTTGAAATTACAGAGAAATCGTAATGACTTCTTAAATAAAATAATAGTCGATGACAATAATAATCACTGGAACTTCAACGGGAATTGGCTTTGCACTCGCTGAATATTTTGGCAAAAAAGGGTATAAAGTTTTTGGTTTAAGTCGAAAAAATGTGGAGAGTCAATATTTTACCACAATTCCAACGGATATTACAGATAATGCACAAGTTCAAGCTGCGATTTCAGAAATTTTGAAAACGGAAAGTAGAATAGATGTGCTCATCAATAATGCAGGAATGGGAATGGTAGGCGCTGTAGAAGATTCTACCAAAGAAGACATTTTGAAGTTACTCAATCTGAATTTAGTTGGGGCGGTACAAATGATGACTGCGGTAATGCCCAAAATGCGTGAACAAAAATTCGGTAAAATCATCAATGTATCGAGTATTGGTTCAGAAATGGGACTTCCGTTTCGTGGATTTTATTCGGCGTCTAAATCTGCGCTAGATAAAGTGGTAGAAGCTATGCGTTACGAAGTCTATCAATGGAATGTAGAGGTTTGCAGTTTGCATTTGGGTGATATCAAAACCAAAATCGCTGAGAATAGAGTGAAAACTCAAGTTTCAGAACCGTATAAAAATGTTTTTGATAAGGTGTATTCTTTGATGAATGCACACGTAGATGAAGGAACAGAACCTTTGGAAGTAGCACTATTTATTGAAAAATTATTAGAAAAAAAATCTTGGAAAGCGCATTATTATTTCGGGAAGTTCGGGCAGAAAATTGGTGTTCCTCTTAAATGGATTCTTCCTCAGAAAACCTATGAAAATCTGATGAAGAAATATAATAAAATGGATTGATTTCAGTTGAAAATTGTGAATTGAAAGTTGAAAATTATTGAAGTTATTCTTAAAAATATTTTTTGTTCTGTTTTGCGTTTTTTATAATGCGCAACAGAAACAATTCATCTTAATTGATGTTCAAACCAAAAAAGAATTCATTAAAAAAGATTCTCTCTCCGCAGCTCTATTTCTAGATTCTTTAGCCGAAAATAACTATTACTTTACCAAGATTTTAAATGTTGAAAAAGTAGACAAAATCACGAAAATAAATTTTGATAAAGGCAAGAATTTCAATGAAGCGAAAGTGCAATTTTCACCAGAGACTACTAAGTTTTTAAAGACCAAATCAGAAATTTTCACCAAAAATTTAGATTCTCTCAAACAAAATATCAACCAAAGATACATTAATGAAGGTTTTGCTTTTAACCGAGTGAAAACACAATTTTTAGGCTTTGAAAACGATGTTCCGAAAGTTGAAATTTCTGTTTTCAAAGGTGATAAAAGATTAATCAATGGTTTTGTTTTACAAGGTTTTACCAAGGTTCCGAAACGCTTTGTGAAAAATTTAGAAAAAGAATTTGTAGGAAAAACGTATGATGATAGTAATCTTCTTAAAATAAATTCAAGGTTAGAAAACCATCCTTTTTTGGTTCTAGAAAAAACTCCGCAAACCCTTTTTACCAAAGATTCTACACAAATTTATCTTACTTTTCAAAAGAAAAAAGCCAATAATTTTGATGGAATTCTCGGATTCGGGAATAATGATAAAAATAAATTTAGTTTCACAGGAAGTATTAATCTTAATCTGAAGAATGTTTTTAATAGTTTTGAAATTATCTCTCTGTATTGGCAAAGAAATCAACAGAGCGGACAAAACTTCGACTTCCAAACTGATATTCCTTACCTTTTCGGTTCTAACATCGGTACGAATCTCAATATGAATATTTACCGTCAAGATTCTACTTTTGCAAATGTTAAATTTCGTCCGGCATTGTATTTTCATCTTTCACCAAAACAGAAAGTTGGCGCAAGAGGAAATTTTGAAATTTCGTCTGTTTTAGATGATACTTATACTTCGGGACAAGACTTTAGCAAAAAAGGGATTGGTGCTTTTTATGAGTTTACAGAAACCTCAGAAGAAGCTCTTTTTGTTTACAAAACCAAAATTATTGGTGAGGCGGATTTACTCAGTTCTTTTTACCAAAATTTAGAAAAAACTTTTCAACAAACCCGCTATTTTGTTTTTGCAGAGCGCAATTTTCATCTTAAAGGGAATCATTATTTCAATGTGAAAGCTGAATCTGCAATGCTAGATTCAGATGGAGAGATCACTACGAATGAACTTTTCAGAATTGGTGGTTATAATTCGTTGCGTGGTTTCAATGAACAATCACTTTTTACAGATTTTTATGCTTTTGGTGGGTTAGAATATCGTTATTTAGTTAATAATCAAGCGTTTTTTGATGTTTTTGGGCAGTTAGCTAATGTGAGGAATTCTACACTGAAAACCACATCTAAACTCTATAGTTTCGGGCTTGGTTTTAATTTTTTATTACCAATTGGCTTGATGACTTTTCAGATTTCAAACGGGCAAGAGTTTAATAATCCATTTAAATTTCAAGATACCAAAATTCATTGGGGAATAATTAGTAAGTTTTAAATTAACCCCAAAAGTTTTCTCTAAACTGCTGTAAAATAAGGCGAAATTTCCAGAATGTTAAAATTTTTTAGAATCCTTGAGTTCTTCTAACAATTATTAACAGTTGAAAAAAAAGTTTAATAGAAGTTTAACTATAATACTAGTTTTAACTGTTTTATTTAATCCTAAAAACAAAGTATTTTTGCTCCATATTTATGAAGCGAATTTTACTACTTAGCTGTTTGCTGTTTTTTACATCAATAAGCGCTCAGACTTTTTCTGGAACTCTTTTTATGCGAGATAAATCATCTTTCTATCTCAACCAGATATACGTAACCAATTTAAATGAGCAGAGAACTTACCTTACTTCATACACTGGTGATTTTAAGATTCCAGCGAAAGTAGGTGATGTAATAAGGTTTACCTCAATTGTTTCTGAACGAAAAGATATTAAAATTACTCCTCAGTTACTCGAAAATCCTCGAAATTTAATAGAACTTGAGGTTGCTTACAGAGATATTCAAGAAGTTATTTTGAGTAGATTTAAGCCTACAGGAAACCTTAGAAAGGATGTTCGTGCTTTGGATTCTAAGAAATCTTCTCTAGAAGTGGCTAAAATAGTTGGCTTGCCAGCTCCAAAAGGTGACGGAACCCCTCCTGTTACTCCGATTGCAAGTTTAGTAAACGGTGGATTTAGCATTAGTTTAGAAAGTCTTTATGATGTAATTTCTGGTGAAGCAAAGAAAAAACAAAGACTTCAAGAATACGAAAGAATGCAGATAGGCATTAAAAACATTAAAGCTTATCTGGGCGATGATTATTTTACCAGATTAAAAGTGCCTCTTCATTTGGTAGATAATTTCTTACAATTTGTTTATACTTCTGATAATTTGAAAATCTATATAGATGTTGCTAATTATGAAGCAGTAAAGGTTTCCATCGAAAAATATCTGCCTATTTATCAGAAAAGACTTCGTAATTCTCATTTACAAGAAATTTTAACTAACTAATAGTTGTTAGTTAAAATTATTAATAGAATCCGTTTATATTTATGATTTTTATCGCTTTTTAACAATTGTTTTGTATTTCTATTTAAAAATAGTTATATCTTTGTCCCATAAATCGAAATATTTGTGGGGAAGAATAAGTTAGCAAGATTTGAAGAAAATAGAAAACTTCCAAATGTAATACAACCAAGTAGAGAAGAAGCCTTAGGTAATTTTGAACTGAAAGGTAAATGGAGAGAAAAGGTTTTTAAAAATGATAATCCAATAGTTTTGGAATTGGGTTGCGGAAAAGGAGAATATAGTGTAGGAATGGCAAAAGCCTTCCCAGAAAAAAACTTTATCGGAGTAGATATTAAGGGAGCGAGATTTTGGTTTGGAGCTAAAGAAGCTTTAGAAAAAGGTCTAAATAATGCTGCTTTTTTACGTACTCAAATAGAATTAATAGATTGTTTTTTTGATGAAAATGAAGTAGATGAAATCTGGATTACTTTTCCAGATCCTCAGATTAAATACAGAAGAGGAAAGCATAGATTGACTCATCCAGATTTTTTAAATCGTTATAAAAAAATTCTGAAACCTTCTGCTATAATTCATTTAAAAACAGATTCTGAGTTTCTGCATGGTTATACTTTAGGAATTTTACAAGGGTATGGCCATGAAATTCTAACCGCTCATCATGATATTTATGGAGCGCCAGAATATGAACCAGATACTCTTTATTTAAGAGAAATAAAGACTTATTATGAGGAATTGTTTTCTGCTAAAGGCAAAACGATTACTTATATTAAGTTTAGGTTATAAATCGAAATAAAAAAGAAAAGAATGAAAAGAGCGTTTGTTTTATTTACGGCACTTTGTGTCGTACATTTTTCGGCTCAAGAAAAAACCGAAAATGTTCAGCTTACAGCAAGAAGTCAAGTGTCTACTGTAGAGGCTGTATCTATGCTTGGTAATTATAATACTAATCAAGAGTCTAGTGAATTAAAAAAAGAAGTCACAAAGCCTAAGACTGATAAGGATGAAAATGCTGCTTTCGAAGAGTTGATGAAATCTGAAAACGAAAAAAACAAAAAACTCCTTACAGCTCAAGTTTTAAATGAAATGCTTGGGAGTGACCAGAAAGACACATTAAGCCTTTTATTGGTGAAAAATGTATCAGATTGTAATATGGTACTAAAAGTGGTGGGAAAAACAAGCTATAACATTCCTATTCCTGCAAATGGCCAGAATGCAGTGATGGTAGAAAAAGGAGTATATCAATTAACGGGTAAAGTTTGTGAATTACAATATGATACTCAGAAGGATCTCAGCAAAAATCTTTTAGTAGCTATTAAAAGAATGGAAAATTAAAAAAACAATATCAATAAAAAAAACTCTCAAGAATTTCTTGAGAGTTTTTTGTTGGTATGATCTTCGAAAAATTATTCAGCGTCAAAGTCTTTATCTGCATCAGCAGTTACTTTTTCACCTTCTTTAGATTTTTCTTTATCAGCTTTTCTTTGAGATTGACCTTCTTTGATAGATTCTGATACTACAGAAAGAATCATGTCAATAGATTTAGAAGCATCATCGTTTCCTGGAATTACGAAGTCTACTTTTCTAGGGTCTGAGTTAGTATCTACGATACCAAATACAGGAATACCTAATTTTTTAGCTTCAGTTACAGCGATGTGTTCTCTCATAATATCTACTACGAATACAGCAGAAGGAAGTCTAACCATGTCAGCGATAGAACCTAAGTTCTTCTCCAAGTTAGCTCTTTGTCTGTCTACTTGTAATCTTTCTTTTTTAGATAAAGTTTCGAATGTACCATCTTTCTTCATTTTATCGATAGCGTTCATTTTCTTAACCGCTTTTCTGATAGTAACGAAGTTAGTTAACATTCCACCTGGCCATCTTTCAGTGATGTAAGGCATGTTAAGTTCTGATGCGTGTTTTGCTACTACTTCTTTAGCTTGTTTTTTAGTAGCCACGAAAAGAACTTTTTTACCTGCAGAAGTAATTTTTTCTAAAGCGTTGCAAGCTTCATCTAATTTCACTGCAGTTTTATGCAAATCGATAATGTGAATACCGTTTTTCTCCATGAAAATGTATGGAGCCATATTAGGATTCCACTTTCTAGTCATGTGACCAAAGTGTACGCCTGCTTCTAATAAGTCTTTAACTTGTGCTTTTGCCATTTTTTTAATTTTTGTTAGTTTACGTTCCGCTTTTAAGCAATCAACTTTACGTTGGATGGGAGTAAAGTTTGGGTGCTAAACATAACGGGCAATTTTTGTAATAATTTGTAAATAAACCGAGAAAAAAGATTAACGTTTTGAGAATTGGAATCTCTTTCTTGCTTTTTTCTGACCTGGTTTTTTTCTTTCTACCATTCTAGCGTCTCTAGTAAGAAGACCAGCTGGCTTAAGCGCTAATCTGTTTTCTTCATTAATTGCACATAGTGCTCTAGAAATCCCTAGTCTAATTGCTTCAGCTTGACCTGTAATTCCACCACCGAAAACGTTTACAGTAACATCGTACTGACCTACAGTTTCAGTTAATAAGAACGGTTGGTTTACTTTATATACTAACATGTCAGTACAGAAGTAAGTTTTTGCATCTTTACCATTTACAGTGATGTTACCAGTACCTGGTTTCACGTAAACTCTAGCTACAGAAGTTTTTCTTCTTCCAATCTTGTGAACTATAGACATAATTATTTAATTTCGTTAAGGTTAATAACTTTTGGTTGCTGTGCTTCGTGCTTATGCTCAGACCCAGCGTATACATACAAATTCTTGTAGATAACACTTCCTAATTTGTTTTTTGGTAACATTCCTTTTACAGATTTTTCTACCAATTTACAATTGTCTTTTTTGTGCACTTCTTCAGCAGTTAACGATTTTTGACCACCTGGATATCCAGTATGCCAAATGTATTCTTTGTCTGCCCACTTGTTGCCAGATAAAGCAACTTGTTCTGCATTCAAAACGATTACGTTATCACCACAGTCTACGTGTGGAGTGTAATTCGTTTTGTGCTTACCTCTCAAAATCTTTGCAACTTTAGAAGCTAATCTTCCTAACGGTTGCCCAGCTGCATCTACCACAACCCATTCTTTCTTAGCGGTAGCTTTGTTAGCTGATACGGTTTTGTAACTTAATGTATTCACTTATTATCGTTTACGATTAAACATAATTTTCCCCTAAAAAGGTGTGCAAAGGTATGAATTTTTTTTGGAATTGAAAAATTTTATCAGGATTTAAACATAATTTTCCCCTTAAAAATTTAATTTTCAATCTCTTAATGACTTGGTGTTTCTGAAACTAGCCAATAAATAATACCCCACAAAAACAATAGAAAATTTAAAAACAGACGGCAACGCTTTTTCTAGGTCAAAAAGTAAAGCGCCTACCAGAACTAAAAAAATCATAGCACCAAAAGAAATTCCTAATTTTTTTGGCAGAGAAATAACAGGATTATCTAAGTAATAAGCCATTCCCCAAGCTAATCCGAAAGCAAAACTGTAAAAAAGTTCAAGCCATAATCCACCACTTTCTAATAAGAAATGATTGATTAAAAAACTGATTAAAGTTCCTGCTATGGTGTATAATAAAGCTCTCTTCATGTTTTAAAATTTTTACAAAAATACTTAATTTTTCAATTCTCGGGATTTTTCTATCTTTGAGGCCTATCGAAAAGTTATTTATGGAAACCCAAAAATATCAACCTAAAAACAAGGTAAGAGTAGTTACAGCATCCTCTCTTTTTGACGGACATGACGCTGCCATTAACATTATGCGAAGAGTGATTCAAGGAACAGGATGCGAAGTCATTCACCTTGGCCATGATAAATCTGCAGAAGAAGTAGTAAACTGTGCTATTCAAGAAGATGCAAACGCTATTGCACTTACGTCCTATCAAGGCGGTCACAATGAATATTTTAAATACATCTATGATTTACTTCGTGAGAAAAATTCTCCTCAAATCAAAATTTTTGGTGGAGGTGGTGGAGTAATTCTTCCTGAAGAAATCAAAGATTTAATGCAGTACGGAATAGACAGAATTTATTCTCCAGATGATGGTAGAGAAATGGGATTGCAAGGGATGATTGATGATTTGGTTCAGAAATCTGATTTTGCAACTGGCGAAAATATTACCGTTTCTGACATTGAAAATATCAAATTTGAAGATGCCAAATCTATCGCTCAATTGATTTCTGCAGTAGAAAACTTCTCAGATGAGAAACCAGAATTGGTTTCAGCATTAAAAGAAAAAGCAAAACATTTCAATATTCCCATCATTGGAATTACAGGAACTGGTGGTGCAGGTAAATCTTCATTAACAGATGAATTGGTGCGTAGATTTTTAAGAGCTAACGCGGATAAAAAAATTGCGATTATTTCCGTAGACCCTTCTAAAAAGAAAACGGGAGGCGCACTTCTCGGCGATAGAATCAGAATGAATTCTATTAATGATTCTAGAGTTTACATGCGTTCTATGGCTACTCGTGAGAACAATGTTTCGGTTTCGCCTTACATTCATTCTGCATTAGATGTTTTAAAAATTTCTAGTCCAGATATTATCATTTTAGAAACTTCGGGAATTGGTCAGTCTGGTTCAGAAATTACTGAAATTGCAGACGTTTCTATGTATGTAATGACTCCAGAATATGGTGCTTCTACGCAGTTAGAGAAAATTGACATGTTAGATTATGCAGATTTAATAGCATTGAATAAATCTGACAAAAGAGGAGCTTTAGATGCTATTCAAGCAGTGAGAAAACAGTTTCAGCGTAACCACCAATTGTGGGAAAAACCATTAGAAGAAATGCCAGTTTTTTCTACGAAGGCAAGTCAGTTTAACGATTGGGGAACTACCGCTCTGTACAATGCATTGATTGAAAAAGTGAATGCTAAATTCACTTCATTAGATTTAAAATCGTACGAAGAACAAAACGTTTCGGAAGAATCTACTATTATTCCACCAAAAAGAGTTCGTTACCTTTCTGAAATTGTAGACAATAATAAAAATTACGACAAAGAAGTTGAGGAACAAGCATTAATCGCTAAAAAAATGTATCTCATTGATGGTGCTAAAGCGCTGATTACAGATGATGAACATACTACAGATAAACTTGAAAAAGTTTTCCTAAAAACCAAAAAAGAACTTTCGGAAGAAAACAGATTGTTCCTTCAAGGTTGGCATCATTTCAAAGAAGAAATGCAACAAGATAGCTTCTCTTATTTGGTTCGTGGAAAAGAAATTAAGGTAGAAACGAAATATGAATCACTTTCTCATCTTAAAATTCCAAAAATTGCTTTGCCAAAATTCCAAGATTGGGGCGATTTAATTCGTTGGAAAGGTCAAGAAAACGTTCCGGGAGCATTTCCTTACACTGCGGGAATTTATCCTTTCAAAAGAACAGGTGAAGACCCTACCAGAATGTTTGCAGGTGAAGGCGGTCCAGAACGTACCAACAGAAGATTTCACTATGTTTCTGCGGAAATGCCTGCGAAAAGACTTTCAACTGCTTTTGATTCTGTGACTTTATATGGTCAAGATCCTGCTTTCCCACCAGATATTTACGGAAAAATCGGTAATGCGGGAGTTTCTATCGCGACTTTAGATGATGCTAAAAAATTATATTCAGGTTTTGATTTAATCAATGCATTGACTTCAGTTTCGATGACGATTAATGGCCCTGCTCCAATGATTTTGGCGTTTTTCATGAATGCGGCAATCGATCAAAACGTAGAAAAATACATCGAAGAAAACAATCTTTGGTCTAAAGTTGATGAAAAACTTAAAGCAAAATTTGATGATAAAGGCTTAAAAAGACCAGTTTATAATGGCAATCTGCCAGAATCTAATAATGGATTGGGTTTAAAACTTTTAGGTTTAACAGGTGATGAAATTGTAGATGCAGAAACCTATCAAAAAATAAAAGCACAAACTATTGCTACGGTTCGTGGAACTGTTCAGGCGGATATTTTAAAGGAAGATCAAGCACAGAATACTTGTATTTTCTCTACAGAATTTGCCTTGAGATTAATGGGAGATGTTCAGGAATATTTCATTCAAAATAAAGTGAGAAACTTCTATTCGGTTTCTATCTCTGGTTACCATATTGCTGAAGCTGGTGCGAACCCGATTTCTCAGTTGGCATTTACTTTGGCAAACGGTTTCACTTATGTGGAATATTATTTGAGCAGAGGAATGGATATCAATGATTTTGCACCGAATTTATCTTTCTTCTTCTCTAATGGAATCGACCCAGAATATGCTGTAATCGGTAGAGTGGCGAGAAGAATTTGGGCAAAAGCAATGAAACTGAAATATGGAGCTGATGAAAGAAGCCAAATGTTGAAGTACCACATTCAAACTTCTGGTCGTTCACTTCACGCACAAGAAATTGATTTTAACGATATCAGAACTACGCTTCAAGCGTTGTACGCAATTTATGATAATTGTAACTCGTTGCATACCAATGCTTATGATGAAGCGATTACTACGCCAACTGAAGAATCAGTACGTAGAGCAATGGCGATTCAGTTGATTATCAACAAAGAACTTGGATTAGCGAAAAATGAAAATCCGTTGCAGGGGTCTTTTATTATTGAAGAATTAACGGATTTGGTAGAAGAAGCGGTGTATGCAGAATTTGATAGAATTACAGAACGTGGAGGAGTTCTAGGAGCAATGGAAACCATGTATCAGCGTTCAAAAATTCAGGAAGAATCGATGCATTACGAATGGCTAAAACATACAGGAGAATATCCAATTATTGGAGTGAATACTTTCCTAGGAAAAGACGGTTCACCTACAGTTTTACCAGGAGAAGTAATTCGTTCTACTGAAGAAGAAAAGCAGTTGCAGATTCAGAATTTAGAGAACTTCCAGAAATCAAATGAAGATAAAACTCATGAATGGTTGCAGAAACTTCAAATGGCTGCCATCAATCAGAAAAACTTATTCGAAATGATGATGGAAGCAGTAAAATATTGTTCACTCGGACAAATTACCAACGCACTTTTCGAAGTGGGCGGTAAATACCGAAGAAATATGTAGACCGAAGTTCGGCTTCCAAAAATTTAAAAACTCCAGGATTTCTGGAGTTTTTTGTTATATTTGGAATAAACTAATAAAATGAAAAAATCTTTTAAAATAGAGAATCCTTGTTCAGAGAATTGGGAAAGCATGATAGATATTCCAGAAGGTAAATTCTGTAATGTTTGCTCAAAAAAAGTTTGGGATTTAACTGATAAACCTACAGAAGAAATTGGGGGAATTCTTAAAGAAAATCCAAAACTCTGCGGAAGAATTAATAAATCGAAAGTAAATATTGCATCAAGCATTTTAATTGCTGTTTCATTAACCACAGTTTCTTGTTCTAATCAAAAAGTTATTCAGAATAATTCTATTGAGAATATTTTAGATAAAAAGATTTTAATTAAAGGAAAAATTGATTCTGTAAAAATTGGTTTTAGAGAACCTCAATCAATAAAATTGATAACAAAATCAAAATTATACAATGGAACAATTGATACTGATAATAATTTTCAAATCGAAGTTCCAGAATCTATAATTCAACAAAAGAATATTTTAAAAATTTCCTATAATCAAATTAAATATGGAAAAGTAATTAAGGGAAGTTCTATTCATTTGCTTTCTAAAAATGATTTGTTTTCTAACAAAACACTACATGCTGATGATGGAATGCTTGAAATAGGAGCAGTAGTAATTGTAACACCAACTCCTCCAGATTTTTATTATTTTGATGGTAAAAGAATTTCTAGAAATAAATTTGAAAAAATTAAAAAAGAAAATCCAAATTTTGAATACATTTATTTAGACGAAGAAGTAATGACTGATATTATTACCAAAAATGCATACGTTGGAACAGTATATTTGCTTTACTCAAAATAAAAAACTCCAGAATTTCTGGAGTTTTTTGTTATAACTGACTAGCAATTCCTTCTACAAATGTTTTGGTGAAATCTTTGTTCATAGCTTTTCGGTGTTCAAATTTTGGAATCACTAGATTTTCAGTAAGCTGTTCTGTGGTTTTTCCTTCGGCAAGAGATTTTTTAATAAAATCTGCGCTGGCTTCTAAGAAATTTCTCATTTCGGTAAGATTTTCTAGGTTTCCTTTCGTGAGATTTTTATCAGGAGCATGCCCAAAAATAAACAAAGTGTCTTTATCAAAAGAGGAAATGGCTTTTTCTAAAACGGAAATCCAACTTCTAAAATTAGAACCATCTTTTACACGATAAACAGGAATCATGTTGATAAACATTAAATCTCCCATGTGCACCACATTGTCTTTTTCGAAATGATACATCGCGTCACCAAAAGTATGTCCCGCTCCGAAATGATAAGCGGTTACTCTTTCTCCACCAGATTTGATAAGATATTGGTCGTCAAATAAAATATTAGCATATACCTGCTTATCTAAATTTTTAGCGAGTTCTGCTGCATTTTTCTGCAATTCTGGAACATTCTTTTGTGCTACAATTTTTTGAGTCAAATTTTTAAAAGCGAAATTTCCGCCTGTATGATCTGCGTGATGATGCGTGTTGCAAAGAAACTCAATAGGTTTTCCTTTGACTTGAGAAACGGAATCTATTAGGGTTTGAATATAATCTGGAAATTGAGAATCGATGACTACAAATGAATCTTTGGTTTCCAGTAAACCTACGGTTCCGCCACGATTGGTAAAACTGCTCACATTTCCTCTGATTTTAGAAATATCACCTGCTGAAGATTTTAAAACCTCGAAAATTGCTCTTTGAGAAGTACAAGCCCATAACTGAGGCAAAATAGCAACACCTAAAGTTGCGCCAAGAGAAGTGGTAAGAAATTCTTTGCGATTCATGATATTATTTTTCACGAATTTAATTATTTATACGTTAAATAGTCTTAAAATTTATAATTTTTATTCGTAGAATAATATCTTTGTCTTTTTAACATAATAATTAAATGAGAGGAGAACAAAACATTATTAACGACTTAAAAAACTGGAAGGAACTTATTAAACCTTATGCTACTCCCGAAGTAAAATTAGCAAGAAAAGAGGTTTGGAAAACGGTTTTACCTTTCGGTTTGCTTTTTATAGCGGCAGCTATAGTTTATGAATTTCAATTTTGGGGAGCTTTAGGAATTTGCTTTTTGGCAGGATTATTTTTAACTAGAATTTTTATTATTCAGCATGATTGTGGGCATCAATCTTTTTTCCCAGACAGAACTAAAAATGATAGAACAGGATTTCTAATGAGTTTGATGACGTGTATTCCTTACAAATATTGGGCACGTTCTCATAATCATCATCACGCACATCAAGGACAGTTAGATACCAGAACCATCGGAGATGTTACCCTTTTGACGGTAAGAGAATACAACGAACTTTCTAATTGGGGAAAGATTAAATACAGAATTTACCGTTCGGTTCCTGTAATGTTTGTATTTGGACCGATTTACTATATTTTTATTCACAACAGAATTCCTTTTATCAAATTTAAAGGTTGGGAAAAAGAACGTTTAACGCTGTTGAGAACCAATTTATACTTATTAGGATTTTTTGCCATTTTAGGAGTGATTTTAAGTTTGCCGACTTTTGACCTTATAGAAGGTTTTAAAAAATTAGCACTTTTATATATTCCTATCCTTATCACGTTTGCTTTTACAGCAATTTGGTTTTTTTATATGCAACATCAGCACGACCCAAATTACAAAGCATGGAAAGAAGATTGGCAGTATCTTTTAGCAGCAATTAAAGGAAGTTCTTATTATAAATTGCCAAAAATTTTCAACTTTTTCACAGGAAATATTGGGTATCACCACATTCACCATTTGGCTCCGAAAGTTCCTTTCTATAAATTAGAAAAATGCAGTAAGGAGAACCCTGTTTTCCAAAAATATGTGACAACTATTACCTTATTAAGCAGTGTAAAATATGCTTTTTATACACTTTGGGACGAAGAAAATTACAGAATGATTACCTTCAGACAACTGAAAACCATTCCCGTAAAAGCATAAAAATAGATTACAAAATAATTAACCTTCAAGATTTTCTTGGAGGTTTTTTGTTGAGGTTAAAGAAAAGCCCTGCAAAAGATTTTGTATCTTTGAAAGACAAATTCAGCAGGATGAAAGACGTAAAAATAGAATTTAGAAAACCCATGTATCCCGTAAATCCAGAATTGATGGATTACCTGGAGAAAAACAACCGTCTTACCAACATCAGATTTTATTATGATGATTTATTACGTTTTTCTGACTACATTCCTGTTTATGGCAAAGATGGAAAAGACAGCCTTTGGCTCAATGTTTATTACCCCGAATTTGAACACGCAGAAATCGAAGCGAATCTTAACAAAATTTACACGCTTTTACACTCTGATGGAGATGTAGATGTACTCCCATTTTTAAAAGTAGATTCTATTCATTTTTGTACGTTTGGAAACTCCAAGCCGTTCAGAATTAGAGTAAGAAATATTCTGAATGATAATTACACCAATTTTTATATTAAAAAAGCAGATGCTTCTAGAATTTATGGTCTAGAACTAGAAGAAATTCTCTCACCAAATCGTATCAATTTTCTTTTGTATAAAGACACTTTAATCGAAGAACATATTTTAGGAATTCCTGGAGATGTATTTATAGAAGAGCATTTAGACCATTGCTCACCTCTAGAAAAGGCTCAAATTGCCAAAGAGTTTGTGAAATTTAACGAAAGATGTCTTATAGGTTTACTCGGAGATATGCGTTCTTATAATTATGTGATAATTCCTACACACGATTTTGACCAAGTGGTGTATAGAATTCGCCCGATTGATTTTGACCAACAATGCTACGAAGGAAATCTCAAAATTTATTTGCCTCAATATTTCAAAGAAAACAAGAAAATGGTAGAAATGGTTTATGAGAAATTAAAACCTAATTCCATCGAACAATATCGAAAAGAAGTTCGTTCTGCTATTGCTAAACGTGCCAGTACAGACGGAAGATTGCCTCAGTTATTAGAAATAATGAAAAAGGATAATATTTCTAAACCAGAGCATGTAGTAGAACTGAAAACAGGTTTGCATAAACTCACTTACAATGTTCAGTTTAAGAAATGTGAATCTATGGGCGAAATTCTAGAGACAGGACTCAATTTCGTGATTAGAAATTATAAAAATTCTAACGTGAGATAGCTTTATTTCTAAAGAAAAAATTCTCTACATTTGCCTTATGCAAGCCGAAAAAATCATTTTGGGAATAGACCCGGGAACTTCTGTAATGGGTTTCGGAATAATTTCTGTTCATAAAGGAAAAATGAAACTCGTTACCATAGATGAATTGGTAATGAAAAAAGAACCCAATCATGAAACGAAACTCAAAAGGATTTTTGACAAAACTTTAGCCCTAATTGATGAATTTCATCCTGACGAAGTTGCCTTAGAAGCACCATTTTTCGGGAAAAACGTACAATCTATGCTCAAATTAGGACGAGCGCAAGGTGTGGCAATGGCTGCAAGTCTTCACCGTGATATTCCCATCACCGAATATTCTCCCAAAAAAGTAAAAATGGCGATTACTGGAAACGGAAACGCCAGCAAAGAACAAGTGGCAGGAATGCTACAAAATCTTCTGGGTTTGAAAGAATTTCCTACCAAATATCTAGATGCTTCTGATGGTTTAGCAGTGGCGGTTTGTCACAGTTTCAATTTGGGAAAACCTGAAAATGATAAAAACTACACCGGTTGGGCAAGTTTCTTAAAACAAAATCCTGATAGAATTAAGTAATTTTCAGAGTCTCAAATCTTGTAAAATTTAATTTTAGATTGCTGTAATTCAATGTTTTAAAATTGTAAAATTATTTTACAAGTATTTTACTGTGTAAAACCTAATACTATTCGTAACATTGTTGCGTTATTATTCGACCAATCAAAAAATATTCCTATGGAAAATAAAACGCAAACTCCCGATAAAAATATTCCTACTAAAGGTGGAATGTATCACCAGATGAACGGATTCCAGAAATTTTTGATGATGTGTTCTGGTTCTAATATTCATATTTTACAAAAATCTCCCAGCGAATGGAATAAATACGCAGGAATTGGCGGAATTGTACTTTTCACGGCAGTATTTGCCACGCTTTCTGCAAGTTATGCTATGTTTACTGTTTTCGAAGATGTTTGGATTTCTGCAGGATTTGGGATTTTATGGGGACTCATGATTTTTAATCTCGATAGATATATTGTCTCTTCCATTAAAAAAACGGGTAGTTTTTGGAATCAGTTTTTCATGGCTGTTCCGCGTTTGATTTTGGCAACTTTTCTCGGGATTGTGATTTCAAAGCCTTTAGAATTGAAAATTTTTGAAAAAGAAGTCAATAAACAACTGAACACCATTATCCAAAGAAATAAAACCGAATTGCAAAAAACTATGAATGGTAGAATTTTGCAACAATCTGGTCCTTTTGCAGAAGAAAAACAGAAAATTCAGAAACAAATTGCAACTTATCAAGCTTCTTACGATTCTGCTGCGGTGGAGTTAGAAAAAGAAATTCTAGGGACTAAAACGGGTTTAACTTCAGGGAAAGTAGGCTTTGGAACGAATGCTAAAAGAAAATCTGAACTGAAAGAACAGCGCAGAAAAGATTTAGAAAATTACCAAAAACAAATGGAACCGAGATTGAAATATTTGGATTCTCAAATTTCTGGAGTGTATCAAAATCTACAAACCGAACAGAAAAATTCTGAACAAGCAGAAAATAAATTTGATGGTTTTGCTGCAAGATTACAAGCGCTTTCTGAATTGGGAGACACTAATTCTATCATGGCTCTTGCATCATTTTTCATTATGATGATGTTTATTACGCTAGAAATTTCGCCTGTTTTGGTAAAACTAATTTCCTCTGTTGGGCCTTATGATTATCTTCTAGACAAAACCGAAAACGATTACAGATTGTATTCCAAAGAAAAAATAGAAAAAGGAAATGCCGCTACAGATTTTAGAATAGAGGATTTTAAGAATAATCTGGGTAAATAAAATTTCGAAAACCTGCGATAATTCACCCGCATAAAATTTCTGGAAGTTTTTTCAAGTGATAATTTTGCATCGTCAAATTATATATGAAAAGTGCTATGCAGAATTCGGGAAAAAGATGGTTTATTGCCGTGATGGCGACCTTAGTACATCTGTGTTTAGGAACAGTTTACGCGTGGAGTTTTTTCCAGAAAACCGTCTCCGAAACTTTTGGCTGGAGCAATTCAGAAACAGCTTGGGCATTTAGTTTAGCTATTTTCATGTTGGGGGTGACTGCAAGTTGGGGCGGACAAAATTTACAGAAATTCGGGCCAAGAAAATTAGCATTAATAGGATCATTTCTCTACGCTTTTGGTTATATTATTTCCTATTTTGCTTTGCAAAACGAGAGTTTGTGGTTGCTGTATTTCGGTTACGGAATTGTAGGCGGAATTGGTTTAGGTTTGGCTTATGTAACGCCAGTTGCGACGGTTTCTAAATGGTTCCCAGATAAGCAAGGCTTAGTAACAGGAATGGTAGTCATGGGATTTGGGTTGGGCGCTTTGCTTATGTCAAAACTTCTTGCACCGATTTTTTTAGAATATTTTGAAAAAGATTTAGCCAAAACTTTCCTTGCGATTGGGATTACTCTTTTAGTACTTTTACCTTTTTTTGCCAATTTTCTGAATTTACCAACAGAAGAAAAAACAACAGAAATTTCTGCCGAAAAATTAAGTGCTACTAAAGAAATTCTCTCTCCAAATTTCATTCTCATTTGGTTGATTTTCATGTTTAATGTAGTCGCAGGAATGATTTTTATATCGTTTCAATCTCCTTTATTACAAGATTTATTAAAAGCAGAAAACGTAAATATAGATACCGTAACTCTAGAAAAAAGTGGAGCCACTTTAATTGCAATTAGTGCATTATTCAATGGTTTAGGAAGATTTTTCTGGGGAAGTATTTCAGATAAATTAGGAAGAGTAACCACTTTCAGATTATTGCTTTTAATAGAAATGGGCGTTTTTGCTTCCTTGATTTTTATTAAATCTCCTGTTCTATTTTCTGTGGGCGTTTGTTTGATTTTACTGAATTATGGAGGTGGTTTCGGCGTTTTACCGTCTTTAATCAAAGATTTTTTTGGTGCGAAATTGATGCCGATTGTATATGGAGCAGCACTTACCGCTTGGGGAGTTGGCGGAATTTTAGGACCTCAAATTACCGCTTACATGAAAGACCATTTCTCTGAAGACGCTGGTTTATATGCCTATAAAGTAGCTTTGGTTTTAATAGCTTTGGGAATTGGGTTATCGTTTTTTGTGAAAAATAAAAAAGCTCAATAAAAATCTAGTTTTTCGTTTTATCACAAAAATTGATTAAATAATTTCTTACTTTGAAATTGGTTTTATCACCAGCTTTTTCAAAGCATTCACATGCTTTTACATTATTGTTTAATGCTAAAAAAGCAATTCCCGATTTTATGAAGGTTTCTTCAAAGAAAGAATTAAACCTGTTTTCTCCAATATTAAGAGACTTTAATTTTTCATATTCTTTAGCAATTTCTTCAAATTTATTGACTTCATAATATTGTAAAATATTTCTTCTAATTTCATAAAGTTTTATCTCTTCTTTATTGGTGAGGTCGTTTTTCCATTTTAGAAATAGCTTTTCTTGGATAATGAGTATGTCTTCATTAAAAGGGTTTTCATAATATTTTTCAGCTTTTTTTAATGCGGAAATATAATTGGAATCATAATTTGGAGTCTTAGAATCTAGAACTTTTATATAATCAATTTTATTATCTTTTGTAAGAATGTATTCTATTTTGAAAAACAAATCAACATCATCTTTTGAATTTCCTTGTGGTGTATTCCTGATGAAAAAGGCATTATAAGAATCTTCGTAATTAAAATTAGGTTCGAAAACTTCATTACAAACGAGAACATTTTTACCGTTTCTCATTTCTCTTTTTGGTGCGAATTCCGGGTATCTATTTATAAAATCATTTGGTCTTAAAAAGACAAATACTTTTTTTTCTTTATCGTCAATATCTTCTAGAACTAAATAATTGTCAATGAAAAAATAGTTTAATGTTCTAAAATCTGATTTTATTTGTTTAGAATCTACCGTTATTTTCTGTTTTCCTGTATCAATATACAAGTAATTATCTCTAAATTCATATTTTGAGAAAAAAGAATAATAAGGCGAGTTGATTTCAAGATTATTACCGTCTTTATATAAGACTTTATCTAAAATCCATTTTCCAGAAAGTTTTTCAATTTGAGCAAAAGTGAATATTGAAATAAAAAATGAGATGATTATTAAGGTTTTTTTCATGTTCCAAATATAAAAATATCTCTCAAAATTTTTGAGAGATATTCATGTATTTTAAGATTGATTTTAATCTAAAAGGAGAGCATATTTTTTTCTGTTTTCCCACAAAATCCAAAGTAAAATAACCGCGAAAACCAATCCTGGAACAATTCCGGCAGGGTCATGGTGAAAATGATGTGCTAAAATTCCAATGATGATAGGCAATATTACTAATGCGCCAACTGCTCTAGTTTTTGGAAGTAATACTAAAAGTCCTCCTAAAATTTCTGTAATTGCAACGAGAGGCATTAACCAACCAATTTTGCCAAAAGCACCGAACATTTCTAGTTGTTCTGGAGTTAGTTTTGGTGCTGGCATAAAGTTGAAAAATTTATTTGCTCCGAAAATAATCATTCCCACTCCAAAGAGAATGCATAAAATGTTGTAAACTGTTTTCATATGATTTAATTTGATGTGAAGTAAAGATATAAAAAAATCTCTCAAAAATTTTTGAGAGATTTCTATTTTAAAGTTTCTAGGAATTATAGTGAATAATTCGGAGCTTCTTGCGTAATAATTACATCGTGAGGGTGAGATTCTTTCAATCCAGAACCTGTAATCATCACCATTTTTCCGTCTTTTTGTAATGTTTCAATGTCTTTTGTTCCGCAGTATCCCATTCCCGCTCTGATTCCGCCGGTTAATTGGAAGATAACGTCTTCTAATTTTCCTTTGTATGGAACTCTTCCTTCAATCCCTTCTGGAACAAATTTTTTGGCTTCACTTTGGAAATATCTTTCTTTCCCTCCACGTTTCATTGCAGAAAGACTTCCCATTCCTTGATAAGATTTGAATTTTCTACCTTGGAAAATAATTTCTTCACCTGGTGCTTCTTCGGTCCCTGCTAAAAGTGAACCTAGCATTACTGCGCCAGCTCCAGAAGCGATAGCCTTTACAATATCACCAGAAAGTTTTATTCCACCATCTGCAATTACGGCTACATTATATTCTTTAGCTTTCTCATAAACGTTATAAATTGCAGAAAGTTGAGGAACACCAACACCTGCTACAACTCTAGTAGTACAGATAGAACCAGGACCAACTCCTACTTTTAACACATTTGCTCCAGCTTTGATTAAAGCTTCAGCTGCATCTGCTGTAACAATATTTCCTCCTACAATATCTAAATTAGGGAAAGCATTTCTAATTTCTGTAATTTTATCGAGAACGCCTTTAGAATGACCATGCGCTGAATCTACTGCGATAATATCTACGCCAGCTTCTACTAATGCAGCAACTCTAGTCATGGTGTCATCTCCTACACCCACTCCAGCTCCTACGATTAATCTTCCGTTTTGGTCTTTATTGGCTTGAGGATATTCTAACTGGTTGTCGATATCTTTTATGGTAATTAATCCTACCAAATGGTTTTCTGCGTCTACAATCGGTAGTTTTTCTATTCTATTTTTCAGTAAAATTTCTTTGGCTTGCTCTAAATTGGTAGATTTATCAGAAGTGATAAGATTCTCTTTGGTCATCAATTCTTCTACTTTTGCAGAAAGATTTTCCTGATATTTTACATCACGATTAGTGATGATTCCGATAAGTTTGTTACTGCTATCTACTACCGGAAGTCCAGAAATTTTATACTTCGCCATGAGTTCTTTAGCTTCAGCTAAAGTATGGTCCTTGGTAAGTGTGACAGGATCAGCAATCATTCCGTTTTCTGAACGTTTTACACGGTTTACATGTGCAGCTTGTTCGGGGATAGGCATATTTTTATGAATAAAACCTAAACCTCCAACTCTGGCAATAGCAATCGCCAAATCTGCTTCTGTAACTGTGTCCATAGCTGCGGAAACGATAGGGACATTAAGCGTGATTTTGTCTGAAATTCTAGATTTTAAAGAAACTTGGTTGGGTAAAACTTCTGAGTAAGAAGGGATAAGAAGTACATCATCAAAGGTGATGGCGGTTTCTACGATTTTGTTGTGAATAGACATCTTTACTTTCTTTGCAAAATTAAATGTTTTTTTTCAATCATGAAAATTAAATTTTCTTAATAAAAAAATCTTCCAAAATGTTGGAAGATTTTATCTGTTTCTAAGGTAAATCCACATGGATTTATTAAGCAGTTCATTTTTATCTGGGTTAATTCCTTTTAGTATTACCCAATAGGTTCCCGTAGGTAATTTTCTGTTTGATAAATCTTTTCCGTCCCAATAAAATGGTTTTCCCACTGTATATTGATATACTTTGGTGCCATGTTTATCAAAAATCATTACTTGTAAATCTTGATAGTTTTCTAAAGATTCGAAGTGCCAAAAATCATTATATCCATCATTGTTTGGCGTAAAGGTATTCGGGAACTCGGCTGAGTCTGGGACATTGGTTGGGGGTAACTCTGGTTGGTTTAGTTTTATTTCTACTAATTTAGAACAATTATTGGTGTTGGTTATTTTTAAGAAAACACTTTTTTGAGTAGTAATGAAATTTTTTGGAGAAGAAATTTCATTAGAAGAATTGATTACATTGGTTTTGTAAAACTTTAAACTCAAAGAATTGTCATCATTCAGAACAGTGGACTGTAATAAATTATAAATAAATTTATTTTTATCAATTCCGATTGGGTCTATAGGCGAAAGAATAGGAAAATCTGGTGCTTCATATACTTTAAACTTTGCAGTAATAATTTCATAAAATCCATTATCTGCGGTTATTTTGTATACAATTCTGTTTTCTCCAGAAAAATTTTCTGAGATTTTTACTGAAATTTCGGTATCTATTACTTTTGCTTCTCCTTGAATTGGCGGAGTGATGATTTCTGTTTTTATTACTTCGAATTTAGTATTCGGAGGGCTAAATTGTGGTAATATTGTAAAATCTTTGCCTGAACAGATATTATCAATTATTTTTTCGGTTACTAGATAGGGGCATTTGTCTACAAAGATTTCATTCGTGAAATAAGAAAAGTCTCCATACGCATAAATGAGCTTACACCTATATGTTCCTGCTAAAGATGGTGAAAGAGTAGGGGCATTAGCCCCAGGTATGTCTATACCATTTAGTTGCCATTGAATTTTTTCAAAGTTTACATTGCTTACAGAGAGTATAACGGTTTCTTCAATGCATCTGCCGTTTTTGGTAATAAAAGGATCGTTAGAAAATCCTGTATAGCTACTGGCAAAACCTGTAAAAGGTCTTCCTCCTACTACGTCTATGTTAAGAGATTTGTCAGAGCTTATATTAACATGCCCTACTTGATATAAAACGGTGTTATATTTCCACCCTTTTTTTCCTTGCATTTCAGAACCACTTGGGAGTAATCCCCCATTAAGATAGATTTTTGCAGCTTCGGGACTTTTTATGGTGATTTTTATGTCATTGCGAAATTTTCCAATTTTTTCAATGAATGGAACTTGTATAAGGTTTGGTTTTTCGTGTGGAAAGTAGTCTATGTCTAGGGGATAAGAGAAGGTCATTCCGCTTGTTTTACCAGTTTGTGGCAAGACAGGCCCCCTTGGCATATCGTTATAGCCACCAATTAACTGAAATAAATAAACAGGTTTAGATGTTCTGATATACATCCCCTTTGTGGGCACTTGTTTTGGTTCTGCGTTTACAAAAGTTTGCTCACTACCTGGTAGAAATTTATTAGGAAATGGGCCCAGAAAATATTTTCCTTCATTTAGAGTAATAGTAGGTTTGGTTTCGTTATTAAAAAAGACTTCTGTGTTGTCTTTAGTTGCTACGATGATTACTTTTTCCATTGCAGCTTCTACTACTGTCATTCCATTTACTACAAAGTATTCTTTTCCAATTTTAGAAGTTGGAACAGATTGGTCAAGGTTTATGTTTCCCCCCTGGTCTCCAATATCTTGACTTAAAAAATTTCCGTTATTTACAACAATGGGTTTGTCAGATATAATTTTTGCACCTATAAAATTAGGGTCATTATCATCTAATACAGGACTTGGAGGATTAGGATCTTTATTATCTTTTTTTAGTGCAGCAATGATGTAAGATTCTCCCTTGTTTAGATTGATGTTGATGATGTCATCTGTACTGCCGTCAGAAAAAGTTAAATTTTTATTATAATTAAAAACTTTAATTTTAGTATTATCTTCTGTAGCCAAAATAGAAGCTTGATAGTTCATTTTGGGAGCATTTAACGTATTGGGTGGTTCATTTGGGCTTTCATAGAGAAGAACTTGGTCATTTACCACATAAAATTCTTTGCCTAGAGCAGATTTTCCTTTGGAAGCAATAATTTCAGAATAGGTGTCTTGAACCCTAAGGCTAGCGTAGAAACTTTGTTCGCCGGCAATATAAATTCCCATGCTAGAAACAGACATGGTTCTTTTTGTTACAGTACTCCTAATCATAGAATCATCTTTTAAAGTGTATTCTATAGGTTGAGTATTGCTTAAAGTTACAGTATCTATAAGTTGATTATGATTATAAATATTGACTTTAAATGGTTGGGTTTTATCTGTTGAAAGATATATTTTAATTTCAGAAATTGCGGTACCACTAACACCTTGAAAAAAAGGAGGAAACCAGTGTTCTAAATCTAATTGTGCTTTAACAGGAATTACTGAAAAAACAAAAATAATAATGGATATGATAATTTTCTTAATCATTTGCTAAAGATAAGAAAATTAATTTCGGTTTTTTATTATGATCCAACCTTTATAATTTACTTTAGTTTCGGTGTCTGGTTCTGTCCACTCTAGAATGTACCAATATGTACCACTCGGGATGATTCTGCCAGAATTTGTTCCATTCCAAATATAATTGGTTTGATTATCATTAGAATATATTTTTTTGCCATATCTATCAAAGATAGAAATTTTAACCTCTTTTTTCACTCGTAAATCTGAGTAATCTAGGACGTCATTTATTCCATCACCATTTGGTGTAATGGCATTAATCAGATTAATTATAGAGAATTCATATTCTAAAGGAGTACATATATTAGCATCTCTTACATACACTTTTTGGAGACCTCGTTGTAAATTGTCAAAGTAATTAGAAGTTTGCCAGTTATTATTATTAAGAGAATACTCATAGGGAGGTGTTCCGCCAGAAACGTTTACCGTAATGCTGTTTCCTAATTCTATTACGCTGTCAATTACAGGGTCAATAGCTTCAGTTATGGTAAAAACTTGTTTGTAGATACATCCATTAGGAGAAGTAAGTTCTACAAAATGTGTCCCCAGTCCATAAGTGGCAGTTTGCCCAGTTGTTCCATTGCTCCATTTGTATTGGGTAAATCCAGTTCCTGCATCCATAACAGTTGTTGTATTTTTACAAATCACTTTATCTTTAAGGGTTGTAGAAACATTGGGCTGATTAAAGATGATTTGTAATTCAAAAATATTAGGGCAAAAACCAGGATTTTCTGCTCTAATATAAAACGTAGTATTTTTTGTTATTTCGTGACTGTCTGTAGTGGTAGTTCCTGCTAATGCTTCTTGGGCTTTCTGAAAAGAATCATAATAATAGTATTGGGTGCCAGCTGTTGCAAAAGGTAAATAATCCGAAATTTTAATATTGGTTTTGCCATCTCTTTCATTGTCACAAGCGGAGGCTGAAATATTGTTTACAGTGATTTTAGTTCCAATTTTAAAATCTATGTACCCAGTAGCATCTGTACAGCCACTTTTTGAAGCCACTAAAACATAAACACGAGTGGGTGTAGTGTAGCTCCAATTATTGGGTAATCTGTTTGCAATAGAAAAATCATTCGATAAACTATAATAAATGTCAAAATTCTGATATCCATTCACAACAAAAGGAGCCACCTCTTTTTGAAAATCTACTTCATATAGTCCATCCAAATCTATATCACAAAGAGTAGAATTATAGCTAATGGTATTGATATTAGGTATAGGATAAAATTTTAATTCAATATTTGCCACTTCTACACAGCCAAAACTATTGGTCACTTTAGCAAATACTGTTTTAGGGGTAGAGTTATAACTAGTACTATTTGAAATTAAATTAGAAAAGGTTTTAGTGGCTGAGTTATAATTTTCATAATATTCTATGCTTGTTATGTTACTATCATTAGAAATAGCAGCTCTAGTAAGGTCAAAATCTCCTGTATTATCTGGTTTAATGCAGGCAAATGTTTCTCCCGTAAAAACTTTTAGATAATTTATATTGATATTTACAGTAACAAATTCTGTATCAGGAAACTTTGGGTCAGTTCCAGAAAAGCTATAGGTAAATGTATCCGTTGTTGCAGAAAAATTAGTTAAGGTGTAGGTAATTTCACCTGTCGAAGGATTGATGGATACAGAACCATTTGTAGGATTCTTGGTTATTTTTAAACTACTGATGTCTACGCTTTGAGTGGAATTACTAAAGGTAGGAACAGGAGTGGTGTAAGTAGGCTTACAACTGCTAATGTCAACGTTATTTACACTTTTGTACGGGCAGGTTTGATAATTAAAAACAGGAGAATCAAGAGAGCCACAACCCGCTTTTACAATTTTTACATAATATTCACCACTTTCTTTTGGATTAATAATATAAGTGTTATTACCAGTCCCAGTGTATGGATTACCATTACAATACCATTGATAAGAATCATAGGTGTCATCTACCTCTAATGTTATATTGTTCTTGTCACAATCTCCTCCTTTTGAAATAATAGGATTTGAATTAAATCCCGCAAAATAACCGCCATAACCTACTGCGCCATTCCCAGCAGCAATTCCAGCAGTGATTGCTTTGTCTGCAGAAACTGTTACATTCCCTCTAACATTTGGAAAATAATAGGTCTCCCATTTTGTGTTGCCTAAAATAGGAAACGGACCTAATGCTCCATTGAGTAGAGTCCCGTTAACATATACTTTTGCATCTTTCTCTGCTATAATATTTAACTTAGTATCATAAACACTATCTCCAATTTCATTTATTAATCCAAATTCTTCAATTTTATTGGGGAGTAAGCATGCCAAAGCTGGAATTAAATTCATTCCTGCACTAGCAAACTCTGTTCCGGTATTGTTTCCCGCTAAATGTTGATAAACGTATATGTTTTTGGACGAGTTTACATAGAGACTAAAAACATCAGTAGATTGGCTTATGTAGTTTGTACTCTCTACAATTAGGTAGTCTCCTGCTTTTGCGATGTTAATTGGTGCTGTATTATTATTAAGGAAAACATTAGTATTATCTTCAGTTGCAATTATTAATGTTTTTTCCATGCCAGTATAATTAGAGTTAGGAGAATTTTTGGATCCATTTCCATTCATAATTACATATTCTCTTCCTAATCTTTCTACTGGAATGGATTGATCCATAACAATATCAATATTACTTTTATTTGGTGAAATTGCATCAAAATTTCCATTTGTAATGCAAATAGGATTATTAGATTCAATTTTTGTTCCTATCAAACCATTTAAGTTGTCTCTATTTGTACTACTTATTACATCAAAAATATATGATTCACCTTTATTGAGGGTAGTAGTTAAGCTATTAGCTGTGGCAGCAGTGGTGCCATTTGAAAAAATAACCCCTGGCTTATATCCAGAGATGTTTATTACAGTATTGTCTTCTGTTGCTGTAATTCCAACCATTGAATTTATATAATCTCTACCAACAGGATTTTCTGCCATACCAGCATAAAAGGTTTTGCCTAATGCAGCTTTTCCTTTTGATGTAATAATCTCTGCATGATTTTTAACTGCAAATCTAAAATGTGCAAAAAATTTGTATTCGCCAATTAAATGGAGCCCCATTTTATTTGGTGTAAATAAATCTCTTTGATTTTCTGTTATCATTAAACTTCTGTCAATGTATATCTTGGCAGGGTTTCCTTTACTGATTTTAACACTTTTATATAGACTATTATTATTATAGATTTCTACAGTAAAAGGAGTAGATTTATTTGTAGAAAGATATAAATATTGTTCTGCTTCTACACCTCCAGTTCTATCTATCATTGGTGCAAACCAATGTTCGGTATCAAATTGAGCAAAACTTTTCGTAATGAAAAATAAGAATAATAAAAAAGTAAATAATCTCTTCATTTGTATAAAAAACTTAACAAATGTAATGTTTTTTTTGAGAGAATTTTAATTTCTGTTTTTTAGAAGAATCCAGCCTTTATTGTTTATTTGAACTCCAGTATCGGGTTCTATCCATTCTAGAATGTACCAGTATGTACCACTAGGAAGTGGTCTCCCGTTTTCAGTGCCGTTCCAAATGTAGTTGATTTGGGTTTCATTACTAAAAATTTTCTTTCCAAAACGGTCGAAAATGAGGATTTTCACGTCTTTTTTTACCCTTAAATCTGAGTAATCTAATAGATCATTTATTCCGTCGTCATTTGGTGTAATTACATTAAGGAGCTTAATAATGGAGAATTCATATTCTTTAATTGTACATTTCTTACCGTCTCTTACATACACTTTCTGAACGCCTCTACTTAGATTGTAAAAAAGATTAGAAGTCTGCCAATTTATTTGGTCTAGAGAATATTCATAAGGTGCAGTTCCTCCAGAAACATTTACGGTAATGCTATTTCCTTGTTCTATCACACTGTCAATAGTAGGTTCAGACGCAGCGATGATTTTTACAGTTTGTCTATAAACACAACCATTTGATTCTAAATCAACATAATATTCGCCAATTCCTTTAGTGACCGTTTGAGAAGTTTCCCCAGTGCTCCATTTGTAACTGTTGAAGCCTGTACCTGCGTCTAACGTATAAGTTTCATTTTTACAAATTTCTACATTTTGTAGATTAGTTGAAGCTTTTGGTATATTAATATTTATAATAATTTTTGCCCAATTCGGACAAGAATTTGCTTGTTCAAATCTTAAGAAAAAAGTTCCAGTTGAAGTAATGTTTTGTGTACTCGAAATAGGATTGGTATTATTTTTCGCATCATTTTCAGAGTTGAAATAAGTAATGAAAACAGTGTTATCTGTGGTAAAGAAAGATTCAAATGTTTTAAGATTTACAGATTTTATGGTGTCTAAATCATCATCACAAACCTCTTGAGAAAGAGTAGAAGTTAACACATTCACTCTATTCCCAAATTTAAAATCTAATGGGTAAATCTGTGCAGGACAATAATCAGATTCTACCCTTACAAAAATAGTAGTGTCTGTAGAAAATGACCAAGAATTATTTAAAACATTCGTGTTTCCAGCATTTGCATCTGCGCTATTAGCGTAATATTTAACTCGATAGATTCCTGGATTCAGAAGAATTGCAGAAGTAACATTGTTCAGATTTACTTCGATAGTTCCATCTAAATTTTGGTCACAAATTGTAGTATTGAATTTAGAAATATCTACAATCGCTTTTGGAGACTCTACAACTTTTACATTTTGAGTAAAAGTACACGAATTTGGAGAAGTAAGAACTATGGAATAATCTCCTTTTCCTACGATAATGGTTTGAGTGGTCTCACCATTGCTCCAAAGATAGGAAGTAAAACCAGCTCCAGCATCTAAAATTGTGGTGCTTCCTTCGCAAACTGTAACTTGAGTTGGAAGTGTAGTAGATTTATTAGGTTGCCCAAAATTAAGTGTAAGAGCAGTTATATTGTCACAAATTCCAGACTTTTTGATTCTTACGTAGAAAGTAGTAGTTGCGATCAAGTTTTGCGAAGAAGCAATAGGGTTTTGTTCTAAATCTGCATTATTTTTGGTAAGATAAAATTGGTATGTATATCCAGTTTCTGAGGTAAGTTGAGGTAGATAAGTAGCTAAGTTTACAGCTTCGCTACTATTTAAATCACCATCACAAATAGTGGTAGAATAATTGTTTGCTGAGACTTTATTCCCGAATTTGAATTCAAGAGACTGAATTTCTGGAGCACAAACACCGTTTTCTACTCTTAGATAAATGGTAGTGTCTGTATTGTAAGACCAATTGTTAGGCAAAGTATTGGCATTTCCTAGAGTAGCATCTGTTAAATTTTGATAATATTTTACTACAAATTCAGGTTTGTAATTGGTAATGACAATAGAGTTTAGGTCATCTAATTTAATTGGAATATTTCCGTCAAAATTAGTATCACAATTCGTGAAAGTTTTTGGGGTTACTTTAGCTTTTTCAATGTATTCTACTGTGATAGAGCCGTTTAAATTACAGCTGGGTGATAAAATATTCACTTCATATCTGCCTTCCGAAGTTACAGTATAAGTTGCATAAGTTTCTCCGGTTAATATATTTCCGTTTTGATACCATTGATACGTTGCGCCAGAAACGGTAGCATCTAAAGTTAAAGTACTTCCTTCACAAAGTGGATTGTTGGTTGAAATTAATCTGTCTGGTCCTAAATCTTTACTGCCAACAAAACTTCCTGCTTTTAGAATCACTCCAGAATCGTATAAACCGTTTCCTTGGTCTGCAATCACGAGTTTTATGTGGTATTTAGTGCCGGGAATTACGTCTGTTTCTGCGGTGAGAATAGCAGTTTGTCCGTTAAAACTTGTTGGGCTTCCATTAGGGTTATAATGCCCAAAATATTCTGAGTTGCTTACTTGGCATTTTCCTCCAGGACCTCTTACTGTCTCCGAGGTTATAGGGATATTGGTGTTAGGAACTAGAGCTAAATTTTTATAATTGGTGTCTGTAGTTTTTTTAATTAAAAATGCAAATCCGTCCGTATAACCGCAAGTTCCAGGATCACCTTGTCTTAGATATTGTTCCGAGAGAAACATGTAGTCGAAACTAATTTTATTAGTATTCGGAATGAAATCAAATTCTAAAATGGTAGCATTGGTAGTGTTTGAAATTCCTGCAGCATTTTCTAAATCATTATCTCCTTGCCATCCAGAATTATTTCCAAAACTTTGAATTCCTGTAAATGAACCAGGAGAATTTGCAGCATCTCCAGTAGTAAGAAGGATTCCTTCGCTTATTTCGAATCCAGAACTATTAGCATTTACGTACCCGTAACTTTTTATTCCGCCAGAATTGTAACCGGTTACTGAAACATTAGATACAGATAAACAAGTGTTATTGGTGTCAATAAGCTTATCGACCAAATCATTTGCGGTAAAAGAAGTGTTTACACTAATGTATTGAGCATTAATGAACGTGATAAATAGTAATAATATGAAACTAAGATTCTTAGACGAATTCATTTTTATGAAATGGACAGCAAATTTACTTTATTATTATCAATAATGCATAAAAAAACTCTGTAAGAATTTCTTACAGAGTTTTTTATGAGTTAAGTATTTAAAAAGAATTAAGAAAGAGCAACTCTCTTGAATCCTGTTACTTTTAAATCTCCGTTTACAGATTTTACGAAATCAGCTACAGACATTCCTCCATCTTTAATGAAAGCTTGGTGTACTAAAGTGTTTTCTTTGTAGAATTTCTGCATTTTTCCTTTAAGGATATTGTCAATAATGTTTGCAGGTTTTCCTTCTTTAGTTAAGATATCTCTTTCGATTTCTAATTCTCTGTCAATAACTTCTTGAGAAACTTGAGTTTCGTCTAAAGCGATTGGGTTCATAGCAGCTACTTGCATTGCTACAGATTTAGCAGCATCTTCTGCACCTTCTACATTAGCAGAAAGAGAAGTAAGAGTAGCAATTTTGTTACCAGCGTGAATGTAAGAACCTACGAAATTACCTGCTAATTTTTCAAAAGCACCGATTTCAATTTTCTCACCAATAACACCTGTTTGTTCAATTAATTTTTCTGCAACTGAAATACCATTATAGTCAGAAGCTAAGAAATCTTCTTTAGAGTCAAAATTAAGCGCTCTTTCAGCGAAATCATGAGCTAATTTTACGAAGCTTTCGTTTTTAGCAACGAAATCAGTTTCGCAGTTTAATGCGATTACAACACCTGCAGTGTGGTCAGCATTTACTTTAGCAATTACAGCTCCTTCTGTAGATTCTCTATCTGCTCTGTTAGCAGCTACTTTTTGTCCTTTTTTTCTAAGGATTTCAATAGCTTTTTCGAAATCTCCTTCAGCTTCTGTAAGCGCTTTTTTGCAGTCCATCATTCCTGCACCTGTTGTGTTTCTAAGTTTAGCTACGTCTGCAGCAACTGGTGTATACATAATTGAAATTTTTTGTTTATTATTGTGGTATAAATTTTTGATGGGCAAAGATATGAAATTTCGTGTAAACTAAAAAGAGGGTTTTTGCGTTATATTTTTAAAAATAATTGATAATAAACTGAAAATGAAAAACAAACTTTTACTTCTTATTTTGCTGGTCTTTTCTACCTTGTCGTTTTCACAAACTTCTCAGGAATTAGACAAAGCAATCATGAGTAAAGATCCTAAAGTGATTGCAGAATTTATTAATAAGTATCCTAATAATAAAAACACTCCTTTTCTACAAAGAAAATTAAACAGCTTAACTGGGAGTGGAAGTGCAGCCGCTAAGCCAAGTATAGAACCTCTGAATACCGAAAAATTAGAAAAACAGGTAGAAAAAAGTGAAGCAAAAGGAGAGCCAGATGCTAAAGCAAAACGTACAGCAGAAGTTCTTACACACTTATTTAATAATGACCCCAGTAAAAAAGATGCTTACGTTTTGATTAGAAATAAGTCTGAATGTAACCTCATTGTAAAATTCGAAGGAAAAAAATTCTATAATCTAGATGTTCCTAGAATGGGTGAAAACTATATTCTAGTTCAAAAAGGAACGTACAGGATTACCACCATGATTTGTAATGCACAATATGCATCGGTAAAAAATATAACTCAAGATGTAGAAATCAACTTGAATGCAGCAAAAAAAGTCAGAAAATAATTTCTGACTTTTTTTATTTAAATAATATTTTGTAATAAATTAACCTACAAATTTACCCATTGCAATAAATTTCTCTTGTCTGTGATTTATCAATTCATCACCAGTGAAATTTTTGAGAGACTTGATGTTGGTTAAAATGCTTTTCTTTACATTATCATACGCAATTTGCGGATCATAGTGTGCACCACCAAGCGGTTCTTCTATAATACCATCGATGATTTTCTCTTTCAGCATATCTTGTGGAGTAAGTTTTAATGCATTAGCAGCAGTTTCTTTATACTCCCAACTTCTCCATAAGATAGAAGAGCAACTTTCTGGTGCGATTACAGAGTACCAAGTATTTTCTAGCATATACACTTTATTTCCTACACCAATTCCTAAAGCACCACCAGAAGCCCCTTCTCCAATAATAATGGTGATAATAGGTGTCTTCATTTGGCACATTTCATAGATGTTTCTTGCAATGGCTTCACCTTGCCCTCTTTCTTCGGCTTCTAGACCAGGATAAGCTCCAGGAGTGTCAATGAAAGTAATCACAGGAATTCTGAATTTTTCTGCCAATTTCATTAATCTAAGCGCTTTTCTGTATCCTTCAGGGTTACTCATCCCGAATCTTCTGCGCTGTCTTTCCTTAGTTGTTCTTCCTTTTTGAGTTCCGATAATCATTACACTTTGACCGTCTATTTTTGCAAGACCTCCTACCATAGCAGGATCATCAGCAAAATTTCTATCACCGTGTAATTCTACAAAACTATCTTTGTCTACTATTCCATTAATAAAGTCTAATGTGTATGGTCTGTCTGGATGACGTGATAGCTGAACTCTTTGCCAAGGCGTAAGATTTCCGTAGATTTCTTTCTTTTTTTCGATGATTTTGTCTTCAATTTGGCTGCAAGCCAATTTCATATCTACACCGCTTTCTTCACCAACTAAAGAACAAGTTTGGTATTGTTCCATTAACTCCTTAATTGGTAATTCAAAATCTAAATATTCCATTTTTTGTTTAGAATTAATCCTCCAAATGTAGTAAAATTTCTTGTTTGAAAGAATTATTTTATTTTTTCTATGGCTAATTTTAGCCTTGTTATACTTTCTTCTTTACCCAAAATTTCTAATAAATCTGGCACGTCTGGTCCTTTTAATTCCCCTACTAGAGCGAGTCTAAGCGGCATCATGACTTTCCCAAAGCCTAAACCTTTTTCTTCTACAAAATGATGAATTTCTTCTTTCAAAATTTCTGATTTAAATTCTGTAGTGTTTAATTTTTCTGAAAGTTCTGTCATAAGAGAAGAAGTCTCATCATTCCAAGCTTTTTTTACCGCTTTTTCATCATAAGCATTAGGTGCTTCGAAAAAGAATTTTCCTTGAGTATAAATATCTTTCACGAAAGTGGCTCTTTCTTTCATTAAGCCAATAATCTTTAATAAAGTTTCGTCTGAAAGATTGATGTTTTTGGTTTCTTCTAGAGTTTTAAAACTTTCTAAAAGCTCTTCTTTAGAATGTCTCTGAAGATATTGATGATTAAACCATTCTGCTTTTTCTTTAGAAAATCTTGCACCTGCTTTGTGAACTTTATGCAAGTCAAACTCTGCAGCCATTTCTTCTAGGCTTAGGATTTCCTTGTCGTCTGAAGGGGACCAGCCTAAGAGAGCCAAGAAATTTACAAAAGCTTCAGGCAAATAGCCTTCTTCTTTATAGCCTTTATACGTTTCGCCAGTTGCTTCGTCATAAAAATTCATTGGGAAAACTGGGAATCCAAATTTTGCACCATCTCTTTTGCTTAATTTTCCTTTTCCTTCTGGTTTTAGAATTAGAGAAAGGTGGGCAAATTCTGGAGCAGTCCAACCCATTGCTTCATATAATAAAACGTGTAAAGGCATTGAAGGAAGCCATTCTTCACCACGAATGACGTGGGTGATTTCCATTTCGTGGTCATCTATAATATTAGCGAAGTGATAGGTAGGCATTCCATCATTTTTTACCAAAACTTTATCATCTAAAGTATTGGTGTTTACAGAAGATTTTCCTCTGATGATGTCTTCTAGATTTACAATTCTATCAATCGGCATTTTAAATCTTACTACGTAAGGAACATTTTGATTGATGAGTTCCTGAGTTTCTTGTTCAGAAAGCGTAAGACTGTTTCTCATACTGTTTCTAGTAAAATTATTGTATGAAAAAACTTCGCCTTTTGCTTCGTACTCTGCTCTTACTTTTTCTAATTCTTCTGGCGTGTCAAAAGCAATATACGCATAATCTGTTTTTAGGATTTCTGCAGTGTATTTGTCGTAAATATCTCTTCTTTCTGATTGTCTATATGGTCCGAAGTTTCCTCCGTGAATAGGGGATTCGTCAGGGACAATGCCGCACCATTCTAGAGCTTTCATAATGTATTCTTCTGCGCCCTCTACATATCTTGCTGTATCTGTATCTTCTATTCTTAGAACGAAATCTCCACCTTGATTTTTGGCAAAAAGATAATCGTATAACGCTGTTCTTACACCACCTAAATGTAAAGGTCCAGTAGGGCTTGGTGCAAAACGCACTCTTACTTTGCTCATTTTATGAAATTTTAAGTTGCAAATTTACGATTTTTATAGTTTTCTGATTATTATACGGTACCTAAAATTTTTATTTCTTAATTTTGCGTTCTAATTTAAATTTAAAAGTATGCTAGAAGTTGGAGAAAGACCTTGGGGAAAATATTTTGTTTTGCAAGATGAGCCTAATTTTAAATTGAAGCGAATAGAAGTTTTGCCTAATCAAAGACTTTCTTATCAGTACCATCATCATCGTCAAGAATTTTGGACTTTAGTAGAAGGAGAGGCGGTAGTAGTGTTAGATGGTGAAGAAAATTTCTTACAATATGGGCAGAGTATTTTTATTCCTCAAGGAGCTAAACATAGAATAGAAAATCGTACAGATAAACTTTTGGTTTTTGTAGAAGTACAAACTGGAACTTATTTTGGCGAAGATGATATCATAAGGTTACAAGACGATTACGAAAGAAATTAAACTAAAAAAATCCCGAACATTTCGGGATTTTTTTTAGTTCTTATAATTTAAAATTACTTTTTCTATAATGGCAACACACTCTAGCAGTTGTTCTCTAGTAATTACCAAAGGTGGTGCAAGTCTTATAATATTGCCATGAGTAGGTTTTGCTAACAAGCCATTTTCTGCAAATTGTAAACAAAGATTCCATGCTGTAGATGATTCTGGACTGTCATTTACCAAAATAGCATTTAATAAACCTTTTCCTCTTACTTGATAAATCAAGTCTGTTTTTGCAATGATTTTCTGAATTTCTGCACGGAAAAACTTTCCTAATTCGTCTGCTCTTTCTGATAATTTTTCTTCTTCTACGACATCTAAAGCTGCTACTGCTACTGCACAAGCCAATGGATTCCCTCCAAAAGTAGAACCATGTTGGCCAGGATGAATAACTTGCATAATGTTATCATTTGCTAAAACGGCAGAAACAGGATACATTCCTCCAGAAAGTGCTTTGCCTAAGATTAGAATATCTGGCTGAACATTTTCATGATGACAAGCAATTAATTTTCCTGTTCTAGCAATACCCGTTTGAACTTCGTCTGCAACGAATAGAACACTATGTTTTTTACATAATTCTGAAGCATTTTTTAAATATCCTTCATCTGGAACATATACACCAGCTTCTCCTTGAATAGGCTCTACTAAAAATGCGGCGATGTGTTCTGCTTCATCTTCTAAAACCTTTGCTAGTGCTTCAATATCGTTATACGGAATTCTTATAAAACCAGGTGTGAATGGTCCGTAATTATTATGTGCGTCTTTGTCATTAGAAAAAGAAACGATGGTGGTGGTTCTTCCGTGGAAGTTGTTTTCACAAACAATTATTTTAGCATATCCGTCTTTAATTCCTTTAACTTCGTAGCTCCATTTTCTAGCAAGTTTAATAGCGGTTTCTACTGCTTCTGCGCCAGAATTCATCGGAAGAACTTTGTCAAATCCAAAAAGAGAAGTGATTTTTTTCTCGTATTCTCCTAAATTTGAATTGTAGAACGCTCTAGATGTAAGAGAAAGTTTCTGAGCTTGGTCTGTAAGTGCTTTTACAATCTTTGGGTGAGAATGTCCTTGATTTACAGCGGAATATGCTGATAGAAAATCAAAATATTGTTTTCCTTCTACATCCCAAACGTATACACCCTCTCCTTTATCTAATACAACAGGAAGCGGATGATAGTTATGAGCACCATGTTTATCTTCTAAATCTATATAGTATTGAGCGTTTTTTGTAGACATATATGTATTATTGAATTTTTACAAATTTACATTTTAATTTTAGAATTCTTCAATAAAAAAAGTTGCCTTTTTCAAGACAACTTTTCATTTATTTAAAACATTTTAAATAATGTTTTCGTAAGATTTATCCATTACAAAATCTTCCATAAATTTAGTGGTGTAGTTTCCTGCAAGATAATCAGGATGCTCCATCAATTGTCTATGGAAAGGAATGGTTGTTTTAATTCCTGCAATGTAGAATTCTTCTAATGCACGTTTCATTTTTGCAATTGCTTCTTCTCTAGTCTGTGCTGTAGTAATAATTTTAGCAATCATAGAGTCATAGTTAGAAGGAATGGTATATCCTTTGTAAACGTGAGTATCTACTCTTACGCCGTGACCTCCAGGAATGTTCAATTCTGTGATTTTTCCAGGGCTCGGACGGAAATCATTAAAAGGATCTTCCGCATTAATTCTACATTCTATAGAATGTAATTTTGGATAGTAATTTTTGCCAGAAATAGATTGACCAGCTGCCAATAGAATTTGTTCTCTAATTAGGTCAAAATCTACAACTTGTTCAGTGATAGGGTGCTCTACTTGAATTCTGGTATTCATTTCCATAAAATAGAAATTTCTATGTTTGTCTACTAAGAATTCTATAGTTCCTACTCCTTCATAACCAATATACTCTGCCGCTTTTACAGCAGCTTCTCCCATTTTTTCTCTCAATTCTTCGGTCATAAATGGAGATGGAGTTTCTTCGGTTAGTTTTTGATTTCTTCTCTGAACAGAGCAATCTCTTTCTGAAAGGTGGCATGCTTTACCATATTGGTCTCCAGCAATTTGAATTTCGATATGTCTTGGTTCTTCGATAAGTTTTTCCATATACATACCTCCATTTCCGAAAGCTGCGGTAGCTTCTTGTACAGCAGAATCCCATAAATCTCTTAAGTTTTCTGCTTTCCAAACAGCACGCATTCCTTTTCCACCACCACCAGCTGTAGCTTTAATCATTACAGGATAGCCTATTTCTTCAGCTAATTTAGCAGCGGTTTCATAGTTAGGAACTAAGCCATCAGAACCAGGAACACAAGGTACACCAGCTTCCTTCATGGTAGATTTAGCCGTAGCTTTGTCTCCCATTTTTTCTATTTGCTCTGGAGTAGCACCAATGAATTTTATTCCATTTTTTTGACAAATTCTTGAAAAATTTGCATTCTCTGATAAGAATCCGTAACCAGGATGAATGGCATCTGCATTGGTAATTTCTGCAGCAGCAATGATATTAGAAATTTTAAGATAAGAATCTTTACTTACAGGTGGTCCTATACAAACAGCTTCGTCTGCGAATCTCACATGCAAGCTGTCTTTGTCTGCAGTAGAGTAAACTGCTACCGTTTTGATTCCCATCTCTTTACAAGTACGAAGAATCCTCATAGCAATCTCTCCACGATTGGCAATTAATATTTTTTTGAACATCTTAATATAATTTGAAAATTTGAAAATGTAATAATTTGAAAATTTTGTTGATTAAATCAATTATCAATCATCAATCATCAATTATTAAGAAGGGTCTACTAAGAATAATGGTTGATCATATTCTACAGGAGAAGCGTCATCTACTAAAATTTTAACAATTTTACCAGAAACTTCTGCTTCAATCTGGTTGAATAATTTCATTGCTTCGATTACACAAACTACTGTGTCATTTTTTACTTCACTACCTACATTTACGAATACATCTTTGTCTGGAGATGGTTTTCTGTAGAAAGTACCAATCATAGGAGACTTGATAGTAATGTATTTGCTGTCATCAGAAGAAGCTGATTCAGATTTTGTTTCGGTAGCAGGTGCAGCAGCTGGAGCGGCAACTGGAGCTGCGGCAGGAGCTTGATATGCTACGGGTTGAGGTACATAACTTACTGCTTCACTACCAGCAAGTGGAGTTTTTATGTTAATTTCGAAATCTTTTGTTTTGTATTTCACTTCAGAAACACCAGCTTTTGCTACGAATCTTATAAGATTTAATAATTCTTTAGAGTCCATATATATAATTTTTTACGGCTTCAAATATAGTAATAAAACAACAAAAAACCATTCAATTTTTCATAAAAATAGAATGGTTTTTTTATCGAAAAGAAAAAAGCTATGCTTTTTCTTAATTAGTCTTCAGTAGTTTCTACTTGTTTCTCTAATACTACTTTTCCTCTGTAGTATAGTTTTCCTTCATGCCAATGTGCTCTGTGATACAAGTGTAATTCACCAGTAGTTGCATCTTTTGCTAATTGAGGAACCACAGCTTTGTAGTGAGTTCTTCTTTTATCTCTTCTAGTAGATGACTGTCTTCTTTTAGGATGTGCCATTTTGTAATTCTTTAAACTTTATGTAAGATTTCTATTTTTTGTCTTTTAATTTTTTCAAAGCCTCCCAACGAGGGTCTATTTCGTGGGTTTCTTCTTCTTCAATTTCTTTGGGACTGAATTTTTCGATGAGTTCAAAATCTTCTTCTTTTACATTAGGAGAGATTTTTTTCATAGGAATAGATAATATTACTGCTTCGTAAATTGCCTGAGAAATGTTAAAAGCACTATCTCCTTGTGGGATGGTAATTACTTCTTCATTACTATCATCATATTCTTCTCCGAATTTCACCAAGAATTTTATTTCGTTTTCTATAGGATGAGTAAATGTTTCGCTGGTGATATCACAAACTAAATTTACTGTTCCATAGATTTTAATCAGGAAATCTAAAAATGTAGAGTGCTTTTCTAATAGTACGTCTACATCTATTTTAGCGCCTGAAAACTCTTGTTCAGTCTCGAATAAATCAAAGAACGCTTGTTCTACTTCAAATTTAAATTCGTGCTTTCCAGTCTTAAGCCCTGAAAATGCTACGTCATAATTTCTAAATTTGTCCATAAAAAATGGTGTGCAAAAATAAGTTAATTTTTTTAAATAACAAAAGTTTTATTCATTTTCTTCTGGCAAATCTTCATCTATGCCATTATCATGGGCTAAAACTCTTGGTTTCAAGCGGTTTTCTATGAGCTCTTGATACTCATTTCTATTTTTAAAAATTTTAATTGCTGTAAAAATGGCCTCAGAAAAAGATTGCTCATCTGCTAAATTTTTTCCTGCAATGTCATACGCTACACCGTGATCTGGTGAGGTTCTGATGAAAGGCAGTCCAGCCGTGTAATTTACGCCTTCTTCATAAGCCAGTGTTTTAAAAGGAGCTAATCCTTGGTCATGATACATTGCCAAAACAGCATCAAATGAGCTGTATTTCTCTGGTTGGAAGAAACTGTCTGCCGGGAAAGAACCAAAAGCTAAAATTCCTTCGTCAAATAATTCTTTGATAGCAGGCTCTATAATTTCTATCTCTTCTTTCCCAATTGCACCGCCGTCTCCAGCATGAGGATTAAGTCCTAGAATAGCAATTTTTGGTTTTTGGATGCAGAAATCTTCAATCAATGATTGATTGAGAACTCTTACTTGATCTTTTATTTTTTGTTTAGAAATGTTTTTAGAAATTTCTGAAACAGGAATGTGATGTGTAGAAACTGCAACTTTTAATTTTTCGGTTACAAGGAACATGAGTCCTTTTTTGCCGAATTTTTCTTCAAAATAACCAGTATGACCAGCATGTTTGAAGCCTTGCTTCATCATCTCGTCTTTATTGATAGGCGCGGTTACCAAAACATCTATTTCTCCTTTCATTAAAGCATCTGTAGCTGCCTCTAGAGAATCTATTGCCATTTTAGTAGATTCTTCGGTGGGTGTCCCGAAATCTACATTTACATTGTCTTTCCAAAGATTTACAATGTTGAGTTTACCATTAGTGGCTTCTTTGGCAGTTTGTACATAATTAAAAGTGGTGTTAATCTTAAACACATTCTTTTGGTAAGAAAATAATTTTCCTGACCCGAAAATTACTGGCGTAAAAAAATCAGTAATGTTTTTATCTTTCAGTGCCTTTAGGATAATTTCTACGCCTATTCCGTTAAAATCTCCTACTGAAATTCCTACCTTAATTTTATGGTGTTTAGAACTCATTTTTAATTATCTTTGAATTTTAAAATAGATTGTCACAAATTTAGTGATTTTTAATTTATAATCTTTACTCTAATATTTTAAACTTATAACTTATACAAACAATATGTTTACAGGAATAATTGAAGCGACAGGAAAAGTAGAAAAATTGGAAAAGCAAGGGACTAATGTTATCTTTACTTTTAGCGGTCCTTTTACGCAGGAACTTAAAGTAGACCAGAGTTTAGCACATAACGGTTGCTGTCTTACTGTGGAAGAAATTGATGGTGATTTGTACACGGTTACAGCGATAAATGAAACGCTAGAAAAAACCAATTTAGGTGAATTAAAAGTTGGAAGCATAGTAAACTTAGAGCGTTGTATGAAAATGGATGGTAGATTAGATGGTCATATTGTTCAAGGTCACGTAGATAAAAAGGGTTCAGTTGTTTCTATTGAAAATATTGATGGAAGTTACTTTGTGACATTTACTTACGAAGAAGACGGTTCGTTCACCACTGTTCCGCAAGGTTCTATAACAGTAAACGGAATTAGCTTAACTGTTGCAAATAGTAAAGAAAATCAGTTTTCTGTAGCAATTATTCCCTATACTTGGGAACATACCAATATGAGTACTTTAAAAGTGGGAGACCGCGTAAATCTAGAATTCGATATTATTGGGAAATATGTTGCCAAGCTTATGAAGAGATAAAAAATGGCACTGCACAGCTATAGCTTAAGAACAAAAATTTTTATAGGATTTATGGTAGTCTGTTTTTTCAGTATCATAGGTTCTACAGCCATGTCGTATCTTATTATTAAGAAATCTACAGATGAGCAAAGCGTTACAGAAATGCAAAGTAAGTTTGAAGCATTAATGAAAACGCTGGATTATGCAGTAAGTCATACCAATATTACTCAAGACAAAGATTTAGTCAATATCCTCCAAAACGAAATTTACGAGATTTCGGATATCAATAAGCATGATGTAATTCTTTACGATTTGCAAGGCAATTATTTGGTTTCGAATAAAGATATTAATCTGGTTGCCCAGAAAAAAATCCCTTACGAAACCTTGATGAATGTTTTAGAGTCAGACAAAAGAGTAGACGTGCAAGAATATGATGAAAAGGTGGGAAGCAATGTTACCTCTTCATATATGATTCTTAGGAATAATATGTTAGAGCCTATTGCGATTGTGTATTTTCCTTTTTATCATAATGATAATATTTACTCAGGAGCTTTTAATAAGTACGTGCAATATATCATTTTGGTTAATCTTTTCCTTGTTTTGTTGAGTATTTGGCTGAGCTGGGTGATTTCTAAAAATCTTACCAAAACGATTACCAGAATTTCAGAACTCATTACCAGAACTACGCTTTTTGGTAGAGAAATGAAGCCTATTAAGTATTTTCAAAATGACGAGTTAAGTGGATTGGTGAAATCCTATAATAAAATGATTTACCAAATTGAAGACCAGAAAATGCTTCTTGCCAATAAAGAAAGAGAAGAGGCTTGGCGAGAGATGGCAAAACAAGTGGCTCACGAAGTGAAAAATCCGCTCACGCCAATGAAGTTACTCATTCAAAATTTTGAAAGAAAATTTGATAAAAACGACCCAGATATAGAAAATAAGGTTAAAAATATCAGTAAAAGTTTGGTAGATCAGATTGATTTAGTTGCTACAGTGGCTAGTGCTTTTTCGGAATTTGCCAAATTGCCTCCTAAAAATGATGAATCTTTTGACCTAAAAGAAGAATTGGAAAACTTGGTAAGGGTATTCAATGATGATGGCAATATTTATTTCCATACCAATAAAGATAATATCCCTGTAAATATGGATAGAATTTATCTCTCAAGGATTTTTACCAATATGATTACCAATGCGAAACAAGCGGTTTCAGAACATAGAAAATCTATTATCAATATAGATGCTGAACTTTTTAACAAAAAGGTAATTATCACCGTAGAAGATAATGGGATTGGTATACCAAAAGATAAACAAGAACAAATTTTCGAACCTAATTTTACGACCAAAAATTCTGGAATGGGATTAGGGTTGACCATGGTAAAAAAGATGATAGAAGAGTATAAAGGCGATATTTCTGTGAAATCCGAAGAGGGAAAAGGAACAAAATTCACCATCATTCTTCCAACAAATGTTTAACTTTTTATTTGCCTCTTTTACTTTATTCCTTTAAAATGAAACCTTTTCGATTTCAAAAGTTTGATATTTTACAGCATAAAAATGTTTTCCGAGTAGGAACAGACGGTGTTTTGCTGGGAGCTTTATGCAAGGTTGAAAATGCTCAAAAAATCTTAGAAGTAGGAACGGGAACAGGTTTGATTTCTCTAATGCTCGCTCAGCGAAATGCAAATGCTGAGATTACAGCATTAGACTTAAATGATGATGCGGTGAAATTGGCTCAAGAAAATTTTAAAAATTCTCCGTTTTCAGAAAGACTACATGTTTTTCATCAAGATTTTAAAACTTTTGAATCGCAGGAAAAATTTGATTTTGTGGTTTGTAATCCACCATTTTTTGAGGAAAATAATTCTGTGAAAGATGTATTAGCGAGGCAGCAGATAGAACTTACTTTTAGAGATTTGATAGAAAAAGTTTCAGTGATTTTATCTCCAGAAGGTGTTTTTTCTGTTATTATTCCTTCGGAGTCAGCATTAGAATTCGAAAATTTCGCCCATGAAGTTGGTTTTTATTTGGTAAGAAAAGTAAATGTGTTCGGTATTGAAAACGGTGCTTTGAAGCGAAATGTTTTAGAATTTTCTAAGAAAAAATCTACGTTAGAAATTTTAGATTTTACTATAGAAAAAAGTCCGAGAAAATACTCGGACCAATATTTAGAACTCACAAAAGAGTTTCATGTTTTTGGAAAATAATATTTATTCAAAAAGTTCTACGGTGTTCATTACCACAACTCCGCCATCTTCACATTTAATTGCTTCTCCAGGGAAATTTTGAATCATATGATAATCGTGAGTGGCCATCAGAACCGCACAGTTTCTTTCTAAAGATACTTTTTTCAATAAATTCATAATATCGTTAGAAGTTTCTGGATCCAGGTTTCCAGTAGGTTCGTCTGCAAGAATCAGTTCTGGGTGATTTAGCAACGCTCTTGCAATAGCAATACGCTGTTGTTCACCACCAGAAAGTTCGTGAGGCATTTTGTGCTTTTTCGTTTTCATGTCTACGCTGTCTAGAACCTCGTTTATTCTGTCGTCCATCAGGTTTTTATCCTTCCAGCCAGTAGCTTCTAGTACGAAACGTAGATTTCTTTCTACACTTCTATCTGTTAATAATTGAAAATCTTGAAAAACGATACCCAATCTTCTTCTAAGATTAGGGATGTCTGATGCTCTTAGTTTTAGTAAATCAAATCCTACTACTTCTCCGTTTCCTTCTTTTAGAGGCAAGTGTCCGTACAAAACTTTTAATAATGAACTCTTTCCAGAGCCTGTTTTACCAATAAGGTAGCAAAAAGTACCTCTCTTGATGTGTAAATTCACATGAGATAAAACGGTAAAGTTTTTTTGTACAATTTTAGCGTCTTGCAGCGTAATAATGTCTTCTCCGTAGGTGTTATGATGTGGCATAATGATTATAAATGATGGTTGATTTTTTCTGGTTGATAAGAAGGCTTACTTTTTTATCAACTTTCAAAAATAAGGAAAACCTTTTTTTTATCCTAAATTTTAAGGAAATTTTAACAACAAAAAATGCTCGGAAAGTAAATTTCCAAGCATGTCTTTTATAATAAAATCAAAAGAAATTATTATCTCTTAGCTCTTACGTCGCTAATAGTTAATCTCTTTCTGCCTTTTGCTCTTCTAGCAGCTAATACTCTTCTACCATTTGGAGTAGACATTCTTTCTCTGAAACCGTGTTTGTTTCTTTTCTTTCTTTCTGATGGTTGGAATGTTCTTTTCATTACTTCAATTTATAATGGGTCCGTAATTATTCTTCTTTTTGAGGTTGCAAAGATATGGTTTTTTTTATTTTCTGCAAATTAATTTCAGAAATAATTAAGTTTTTTTTGAGTAGATGTAATAAAACTTTTTTCAAAGTCTGTTTTTAAACCTTTTCTTGTATAAAATGCTTTTTTTGTTTGGCTCAATTTGTTAGGAACTTTTTTTCTAAATACAAGCTTTCAAACATCATCTATGAGGTTTCGGGATTTTGGAGTAAAAAAATTATCTTTGCATCATAAATTTTTACAATGTTTACAGAAAACCAACTTACAGAAATCAAAAGCCTTTTGCAACCCAATAAAAATGTAGTGATTATCACGCATTACAATCCAGATGGTGATGCAATTGGGAGTAGCCTTGGTTTAAAACATTTTCTTAAAAATTTAGGAGTTGATGCTACGGTAATTGTTCCGAATGATTTTCCGAAATTTCTAAAATGGATGCCCGAAGCAAAAAAAATAGTCATAGCAGAGTATAAACGTAAAATTGCTGGCGAAGCGATTTATCATGCAGATGTAATTTTTTGTTTAGATTTTAATGCTCCTTCTAGAATAGGAATGCTAGGAGATTGGCTCACGAAATCTTGGGCAAAAAAAATCTTGATAGACCATCATCAGCAACCAGAACATTTTGATTTTGTGTATTCTAATACCAGTATTCCTGCAACTTGTCAAATGGTGTATCACTTTATTGAAGCTTTGGGAAAAGAGGATTTGGTAAATCAAGACGTTGCAGAATGTCTTTACACAGGAATTATGACCGATACAGGCGGTTTTCGTTTTCGTTCTACTTCTGCAGATACACATAGAATTGTAGCGAATTTAATAGAAAAAGGCGCGGATCCTTCTATGATTACGTCTAATACTTGGGATACTAATACCGTTTCTAGATTACATCTTCTGTCATTGATTTTAGGAAGAATAGAATTGGTAAAAGACGGAAAAGTAGCGATTCTCTACTTAAAACGTGATGAATTAAAAGAATTTGGCTTCGAAAAAGGTGATACAGAGGGTTTTGTGAATTACGGATTAAGTATTGCAGGAACTAAAATGTCTGCTTTTTTCATGGAAGATTTATATGAAGATTTTATCAAAATCTCTTTCCGAAGCAAAGACGATGTAGATACCAATGCATTTGCGAGAGCGCATTTTCACGGTGGTGGACATATCAATGCTTCTGGTGGTAAATATTTTAAAAATATCCACGAAACGATTGAAGATTTTAAATCGAAGATTGAGAATGAAGATTTTTAAACAATTTTTCGAAGAGTTAAAAGACAACATTTCTGAATTTCTAAAAGTTAGCCATGAAGAATGGCTGTATAGAATCTCTGGTTTGATTGGTGTTTTGTCTATTTTACCATTTATATTTTTTATATGGAAACCTTATGAACCAGATTTTGTTAAAAGTTTGTCAAGATTTTATCAAAAATTGATAAGATATGCTTCGGCTCTAGCTTTTTATTTTTTAGTATTTCATTTATCGCAGTTTCTTTTGAAATCATTTTTTAATAAGAGAATTAAGAAATAAAACTCTTAACAGATCCTAGGCAATTGTTCTCCAATCAAAGGGTTTACCACACGTTTTCCGCCAAAAGCACTTTCCATAATAACTTTTCCTGCGTGCTCTTCGGTAATATAACCGATTTTGGAAGCATTATGATTTACTCTTTGTAAAATTTCTAAAACTACATCGGCAATTTCATTGTCACAAACGCATAAGAAAGTTCCTTCGTTGGCTACATACATTGGGTCTAAGCCTAGCAATTCGCAAGCGCTTTTCACTTGTCTTTGCACTAGAATTTTTTCTTCAAAAAGATGAATTCCCAGGTTGCTTTCAGATGTAATTTCATTCAGAACAGAAGCTAAACCGCCTCTTGTTGCATCTCGTAGGAAATGAATTTTTTCGCCAAAATTTTCGATGAGTTTTTTGATTTCAAAATTGAGATTTTTAGTATCGCTCAAAATTTCAGAATCGAATTTTAGACCTTCTCTTTCGCTCATAATCGCCATTCCGTGAGAAGCTATATCTCTATTGATAATGATGGTTTGCTTAGGTTTTATGTATTCGATTCCGATTTTTGCATTGTCGTAAATTACACCAATTCCAGAAGTGTTGATGTAGATTTTATCGCCTTTTCCGCGCTCTACTACCTTGGTGTCACCTGTTACAATTTGTACACCAGCTTTTTCGGTGGCTAGCTTTATAGAATGAATGATTTTCTCAAAATCTTCCATTGCAAAACCTTCTTCAATAATAAACGAAAGTGATAAATATTTGGGATCTGCGCCACACATGGAAATATCATTTACCGTTCCAAAAACTGCCAATTCGCCAATATTTCCTCCTTTGAAAAATATAGGAGAAACCACGTAGCTGTCGCTAGAGAATGCTAATCTTCCAGACATTTCTAGAAAAGCACCATCGTGTTTTTTGTTTAAGATTTCGTTTCCTAAATTTTTAAAAATAAGGTTATTAAGAAGTTCGGTCATTTTTTCGCCGCCACTTCCGTGTTGAAGGTTAATGCTTTCTGGCATGATGCTTAATTTTTAAATTTTAATTAAGATAATGCTGCTTTTTTTCTTACATCTCTGTTCCAAATCCAGTCTCCTAAAGTGATGGCAGCGTTTATCATATAAAAAATATATTTGGCAATATTTGCAATATTCAGTTGTAAAAATGCTTTAATTAATTGCACAACGTTATAAATGGTCCAACTTAAAAACGTGGTCTCGTATTTAAGCGCCGAACTGAAATTGGCTCCTAAAGAAAGCCCGAAAGTGATAGAAACGATGTTGAAAAACAATAAATCGTCTCTTCCTCCGAAGATTTCTGTTCCTATGTAAACCAATAAGTATCCTAAAACTAAACCTACGCTATTGATGAGGTAATAGTTGAAGTCTATTTTTCTAATTTTTTCACCTTTTTTCCATTTAATCACAGCGAAATAAGTGATAATAAAGGTTAAGGGGTAGGTAATTGCTGCGGAATGATTTCCTAAAAAATAATCAATGGTTCCTGAGTTTATAGTAGTGAAAACGCCTATAATATTGCCCATATTATTTTGTTTGCCCACAAATCTGGTGGAAAGTAAAGAAAAAACGGCTCCGATGGTCGAGAAAATTCCTAGAGGAAAAGCGCCTTGTTTTATGAGTGCGATTTGCTCTGAAAAAGGAACGTCGAACTTTACATTTCCTTGAAAATAATAAGTGAGATGATATTGATTATAGATGCTTATAACGAGTACTAATGTTGCTCCAAATAGGTCTAAATATTTAGATTGCACAAAGGAACGAACTGCTTTTTTTAGGTGAATCATTTTTAAGTTTTATCACAAAGTTCTTACTAAGATTTAACAAAAATAAGAAAATCGTGATGATTACCTAGTTTTCTGGCTCTAATTCTAAGTCTTCTCCCATTAATTTCAGGGCGTCCATCGTTTTTTTGGCTTCATCTTCGTCTATAATTCCTATAGCTGCTCCTACATGAACGAGAACATAATCACCTACTTTGGCTTCTGGAACCAAAGCAAGATTTACCTCTTTTCTGATGCCTTCAAAATCTACACTTCCTATTCTAAAGACTTCGTCTAGTTGAGAAGTAATGTTTTCTAATTTTCCTGGAATGGCTAAACACATAATTTTAATTGAAAATTAATAGTTGAAAATTGAAAATGAAATTCTTTTAACAACTTTTTTATTAAACGTTTTACGATTTTACAATTTTGCTTCTTAAAAACTCATACCAAGCTTCCATTCCTTCTCCTGAAGTAGCTGAAACTTCAAAAAATTGAATATTTGGATTTACTTTTTTGGTGTTTTCTTTCAGTTTTTCTACATCAAATTTTAAGTATGGTAATAAATCAATTTTATTAATAATACAGATGTTAGAACTGAAAAACATATCTGGATATTTCAGAGGTTTATCTTCTCCTTCAGTGGTAGAAATAATGACTACTCTTTGGTTTTCGCCTAAATCAAACATGGCAGGACAAACTAAGTTTCCTACGTTTTCTATCATTAGGATAGAATTTTGTTTTGGTTTCAGTTCTTTTAGAGATTTGGCAATCATTTCTGAATCTAGATGACAGCCTTTCCCTGTATTGATTTGAAGAACAGGAATATTTAACGCATGTATTCTGGCTGCGTCATTGGTGGTTTGTTGGTCGCCTTCAATTACAGAAAATTCTATTTCGCCTTTTAAGTCTGCGATTGTTTTTTCTAAAAGCGAAGTTTTCCCAGAACCAGGAGAGCTTACCAAGTTCATCGCAAAAATATTTAAAGCTTCAAAAAAACCACGGTTTCTTTCTGCTCCCAATTGATTTTGGTGAAGAATATCTTTTTCTAGTTCTACAATATTTACATCATGATGATGGTGGTGACCATGATTGTGGTCGTGATGGCCGTGATGGTGGTGATCGTGATCGTGTTCATGTCCATGTTCGTGATGATGTTCATGACTGTGGGAGTGGTCTCCATGATGGTGATCGTGAGAATGGGTATGGCCATCGTGATGATGGTGTGTATGGTGGTTTTCTCCCATTTTTGTTAAAGTAATTCCGTTTTCGTTAGAACTACATCCGCAAGTTGAGCACATATTATTTAGATTTTATGTTATTATATTTAAGGTTTTATATTCTATTAACTAATGATCAGTTTCTTAATTTTCATTTCTTGTCCTGTAATAATTTCTTTAAAAGGACTTCCGCAGCGTTCGCAAGAGTCATAAATTTTAGAAATCTCAAATTCATGATTGCATTCTGCGCATCTGGCAAAACCAGTTGGTTCTGTAATATGAACCTTGGCGTTTTCTAAAACGCTACCCTTCATACATTGTTCCCATGCAAACTCTAAAGAGGTAATTTCGATACCAGAAATTTTGCCAATTTCTAGATAAATTTCTTCTACTTTTTTACCGTTAATTCTCTCTACTTCTTGCGTAGAAGTTTTTAAAATTGAGGTTGCGATGGAAAGTTCGTGCATTTTTTGGTTAATTGATGTGTAACAAATCTACAATTTTTCGATTAATTTTTTAAATGATTTTTATGTTTTTAATAGGACTTTTTTATGATTTTAATCAGTAACAAAAATCACATATGCCTAACAAAGTCAATGTTTATGGGAAATTTTATTTAAAATAAATTTAAAATAATTATAAATAACGCAATGCTTTTCGTTTATATTTCAAAATTTTTATAATTTTAGAAAGATTAATAAAAAATAATATGGGGACTAAAACTTCAACCAATGAAACTTACCTTCAGAGTATTGAGAGACAAGGATATTCTAGAAGAGATTTCATGAAATTTGTTGCCTTTATCGGCGCATACATGGGTATCGAAAGTTCAGCTCTTGGTCAGGTAGCAAAAGCATTAGCTAATACACCAAGATTACCTGTAATATGGGAGCATTTCCAAGAATGTACCTGTTGCAGTGAGTCTTTTATCCGTTCAGACCATCCTATCGTAGCGGATATAATTCTAGACAAGATTTCATTAGATTACACATTAACATTGATGGCGGCAAGTGGTCATCAGGCGGAAGCTGCGAAAAAATCTACAATGGAGAAATACAAAGGAAAATATATTCTTTGTGTAGAGGGTTCTGTTCCGCTAGGAGATGATGGTAATTATTGTGTAATTGCAGGAAGAACAGCTATAGATATTCTAAAAGAGTCTGCTAAAGACGCTGCTGCTATCATAGCATGGGGAAGCTGCGCAACTACAGGTTGTGTACAAGCGGCTAAGCCTAATCCTACCAATGCGGTACCAATTAATAAAATCATTACAGATAAACCGATTATCAATGTTCCTGGTTGCCCACCAATTGGTGAGGTAATGGCAGGAGTGATCGTACACTATGTAGCATTTGGTAAATTACCAGAATTAGATGCTGCAGGAAGACCAAAAGCCTTCTATTCTAAACGTGTACACGATAGCTGCTACAGAAGACCTTATTTTGATGCTGGTCTATTCGTAGAAAGTTTCGATGACGAAAATGCTAAAAAAGGATATTGTCTATATAAAGTAGGCTGTAAAGGACCATCTACTTATAATACCTGTGGTAATATGAAATGGAATGGTGGTATTTCTTACCCAATTCAGTCTGGTCACGGATGTCTAGGTTGTAGTGCAGATAAATTCTGGGATGCAGCAGATAGTTTCTATTCTAGAGATATATCTGCAATAGGCGGTTTCGCAGAAAGCAATGCTGATACTGTTGGTAAAGTTGCTCTAGGTGGCGTAGTTGCCGGAGCTGCAATACATGCCGTAGCTTCTAACATTTCTAAAAGAAAAGATTTAGAAAGAAGAATAAAAGAAGCAGAAGAAAGTGAAAAAAAATTAGCTAAAGACAAGATTTAAAAATTTAAAAAATGGCAAATAGAATAGTAGTAGATCCTATTACAAGGATTGAAGGTCATTTAAGAGCAGAGGTAGAAATCACAGACGGAACCATCAGAGACGCATTCCTTTCATCAGGGATGGTACGTGGTTTAGAAAATATTGTAAAAGGCAGAAACCCAAAAGATGTTTGGGCTTTTGTACAAAGAACTTGTGGAGTATGTACTACTACCCACGCTATTGCTTCTATTAGAGCAGTAGAAAACGCATTAGGAATTAATGTACCGCCTAATGCAGAAATGGTAAGAAATATAATGCTAGGTTCATTATATGTACATGACCATATTGTACACTTCTATCATCTTCATGCATTTGACTGGGTAGATGTAGTCAATGGTTTAAGTGCAGACCCTGTAAAAACATCACAATTAGCACAGTCTATCTCTAATTGGCCAAAATCTTCACCAGGATATTTTGCTGATTTACAAAAACGTTTGAAAAAATTTGTAGACAGCGGACAGTTAGGAATCTTTGCAAACGGATATTGGGGACACCCAGCTATGAAACTTCCACCAGAAGCTAACTTAATGGCTACGGCTCACTACCTTGAAGCATTAGAGTGGCAAAAAGAAATCGTGAAAATTCACGCCATCTTCGGAGGTAAAAATCCACACCCTAATTTCTTAGTAGGAGGTATGGCTTGCGCGATTAACGTAGATGACGCAAGTGGTATTAATGCAGAGAGATTGGCACTAGTTCAAAAATTATTAATCCAAGGAAAAGAATTTGTAGAACAAGTTTATCTTCCAGATTTATTAACGATTGCTAGTTTCTACAAAGATTGGGGCGCAATTGGTGGTTTCCATAACTTTATGGCATTCGGAGATTTCCCAATGGCAGGTTACGGAAACAAAGACATGAGTACCTACAAATTCCCAGCAGGTGTAATTCTCAATAAAGATTTATCTAAAGTACATGATGTAGATTTAGAAAATCTAAAAACAGTAGAAGAACATGTTAACAACTCTTGGTACGATTATACAGGTGATCCAAACGCCGGAAAACAACCTTGGAGTGGAGAAACTAATATCAATTATACTGGTCCGAAACCTCCTTATGAATTCTTAGATGTAGAAAATAAATACAGCTTCATCAAAACTCCTCGTTGGAAAGGTCAAGCTATGGAAGTAGGCCCATTAGCGAGAGTTTTAGTAGGCTACGCATCAGGAAGAGAAGATTTCAAAGAAGTAGTAGATTCTACTTTATCCAAATTACAAATTCCAGCCGAAGCATTATTCTCTACATTAGGTAGAACTGCTGCTAGAGGTTTAGAGACACAATTAGTAGCTCAGTGGAATTTAGAATTCTATGATAAATTAATTGAAAATATTAAAGGAGGTGACGAAAGAATGGCGAACATGGAGAAATGGGATGTTTCTACATGGCCAGCAGAAGCTAAAGGTGTAGGTAGAGTAGAAGCTCCAAGAGGTGGGTTAAGCCACTGGATTGTAATAAAAGATGGTAAAACAGAAAATTACCAACAAATTGTTCCTTCTACTTGGAATGCATCACCACGTGATCCAAAAGGACAACGCTCTCCTTACGAAAGTACATTAATTAATACTCCAGTTGCAGATCCAGAACTTCCATTAGAAATTATTAGAACGATACACTCTTTTGACCCTTGTATTGCTTGTGCAGTGCATTTGTATGACGAAAAAGGGAATATCATCAAGGAAATCAATGACGTTTCTGTTTGTACCGTTTAATCTAAAAACATTTTAAAATGGAAACCACAAAACATTTACAAGAAGAAGTTTCTTTTAAAACGGTTACCTTCAGACGAGCATACATATGGCAATTGCCAGTTCGTTTTTTCCATTGGATTAATGGTTTTGCAATTACTTTTCTCATTATTACAGGGTTTTTAATCGCGAATCCTCCTGCAATTATGACTGCAAAAGAAGCGTCAGGACAATTCTGGATGGGACTAATCAGAATGGTACATTTCATAAGTGCTTATGCAATGGTAGCTGTAATGTTTATGAGAGTCTATTGGGCTTTTGTAGGAAACAGATTTGCCAATTGGAGACAATTTGTGCCTTTTGATAAAAAAGGAATAGAAAAAATGTGGCATGTGATAAAACATGATATCTTTTTATTTAATGAAAAAGAATATAAATTCACTAGTATTCCTATTGGTCATAATGCAGTAGCTGCAGCTTCATATATGGTAATGTTCATTCTAGCTGTAGTAATGATATTTACAGGATTTGCATTGTATGCACCTACTTCTACATGGTTCTTTCCTAAGTTTTTTGCTTGGGCTACCTCGTTGGTTACTACTGATGAATTTTTAATCAGAAGAATTCACCATATTGTAATGTGGGCATTTATACTTTTCATTGCAGTACATTTTTACCTAGTCTTATTCCACGATTGGTTAGAAGGCCGTGGTGAATCTTCAGCGATGGTAAGTGGTTACAAATTCGTAAGAAAAGAAAGATTCGAAGATTATAAAGAAGAGGATAAACATTAATATTAAACTAAACTAAATTCCCTGAAATAATTACCTTTTCGGGGAATTTTTTGCAAAAAAACGACATAGGGACTTCGAGATATTAGAAAATTACACCAAAATTTAAGCCGAGAAACCCATGTCCAGAATTTTTTGTTCTTTTGCTATCAAGACCAAAGAGCAATAAAAAAATAAAAATAAAATGAAAGATTATAAGACAGATGTTTTTCAATATACGGTAGACGAATTTCATTCAGATGGAAATGACATTCTCATTTTGGGGATTGGGAATTATTTGATGGGAGACGAAGGAATTGGTGTTCAGTTTGTTAAAAATTTAGACACTTCTAGATTTCCAGAAGGTATCAGTTTTTTAGATGGAGGAACTGGCGGTTTCTCACTTGTTCCCTACATCGAAAGTCATGAGCATGTGATTATTGTAGATGCTACGATGGACGGAAAAGAAGAAGGAACGATTACACTTCTTACCCCTAAATTTTCAGATGATTTCCCCGTTTCGTTGAGCGGTCATAATTTTGGATTAAAAGACATGGTAGATATCCTCACATTTATGGATAAAATGCCTAATATTTATCTTTTCACAGTTACCATTTCTAAAATGGAGCCTATGTATCTAGAGCTTTCACCAAAAGTAGCCGCTGCTATTCCAAAAGTAACCGAAATGGCTCTAGAATTAGTTCAAAAAATTAGAAAAGAAAATTAAACTATCAAAACCTACGAAATACATATATCAGGACGAGTTCAAGGAGTTGGTTTTCGTCCTTTTATTTTCAATTTGGCTGAAGAATTCGGGCTAAAAGGCTACGTTTCGAATGATGAGTTGGGCGTAATTATTGTTTGTCAAGGTGAAAATTCTGAGGAATTTTTTAATGAAATTCATCATCGTAAACCGAAATCTTCTGAAATAATTTTTTCGGAAATCAAAGAAATTGAAACAGCAGAAATTTTTGATAGATTTTTCATCAAACCTACCGAAAAAAACATAGTGGTAGATATTCCGTTAACGCCTGATTTTGCCACTTGCGAATCTTGTGAAACCGAACTTTTTGATGAACATAATCCACGTTATTTTTATCCTTTTACCACTTGTACACAGTGCGGCCCGAGATATTCTGTGACCAAAAAATTCCCTTTCGAAAGGGAAAATACCGCTATTGAGGTCTTCAAAATGTGCCCCAATTGCTTGGAAGAATACAAAAATCCAGATGATGTTAGGTTTCATTCTCAAACCAATTCTTGTCCGAATTGTGGCATTCAAATTTGGTTAAAAGACAATCAAGGAAACGAATTCAAGGGTTCAAATAAAGAAATTTTTGAAAAATTGGCAGAAGAATTATCTCACGGGAAAATTGTAGCGCTCAAAAATACAGCAGGTTATCTGTTAATGTGCGATGCTACCAATTCCGAAGCGGTTTCAGAGTTGAGAAAAAGAAAACGCAGACCTACGAAACCTTTTGCCGTTTTATTTTCTGGAGTTTCAATAATGCAGCAATATTTAGAGGTGTCAGAACTTCAAATTCAGTATTTTAAATCATCTGAAAGTCCTATAATTGTTACTAAAATTAAGGATTTAAAAGATTTGGCAATTGAAGAAATTTCACCGAATATGAATACGATTGGCGCGATGTTTCCCTATTCTGGTACATTAAAACTCATTGCGAAAACTTTCGGTAAACCACTTATTGCAACCAGTGGAAATTTCCATGGTTCGCCAATTTGCTCTACTACAGAAGAAGCCGAGCAAATTTTAGGTAAAATTGCAGATTATTTTTTACACAACACATTAGAAATTCAGCATCCTCAAGACGATTCTGTGATTAAATTTTCTCCAAAGCATTACCAGAAAATTGTTTTTCGTCGTTCCAGAGGTTTTGCCCCGAATTATTTCTTTGCCGAAGAACTTTCGGAATTGAATAAAGAGAAAAATAAAATTTTGAGTTTAGGTGGAGACTTGAAAAACACCTTTGCTATTGTACCAAATAATCACGTTTATATTTCAGAATACATAGGCGATTTAGCGAATTTTGAAACCTACGAAAGATTTGAAAACACTGTAAAATCTTACCAGAAAATCTTTAATTTTTCGCCAGAAATTATCCTTAAAGATTTACATCCAAAATACGAAAATCAAAATATTGTTTCAAAATTTTCAAATTATCAAACCCATGAAATTCAACATCACCAAGCGCATTTTGCTTCTATTTTAGGAGAGAAAAAATTGTGGAAAAAAGATAAGGTTTTGGGTGTTATTTGGGATGGAATTGGTTTCGGAACATCCACCGAAATCTGGGGTGGAGAGTTTTTCCTTTTGGAAAATCAAAAAATAGCAAGAGTGGCTCAGCTCGAAAATTTCGCATGGATTTTAGGAGATAAGATGTCTAAAACGCCTAAAATTTCAGCACTTTCGGTTTCAGGAAATAATGAAGATTTAAAATTTGCTTTTGATGAAAATGAATGGAAAATCTACACCAATCTTGTAGAGAAGTCAGAGATTAAAACTTCATCCATGGGAAGGTTTTTTGATGCGATTGCTTTTGTTTTAGGTTATGAAAAGCCTTTGTTTTTTGAAGGAGAACCTGCTATGTGGTTAGAAAAAATCTCGCAAGATGCTTTTGAAAAAGGCACAGAATTAATAGATTATTTAGCAGAAGATACTGTTGAAAATATTCCAACCAAGAAGTTGTTTTTAAAACTTCTGGAAGAAAAAAAATCAGGAAAAAGCGCTGGAGAAATAGGACTGAATTTTCATTATACTTTAATTAAAGCTATTGAGAAAATAGCACAGCGTTTTGCGGTGAAAGAACTCGCTTTTTCTGGTGGAGTTTGGCAAAATGCTTTGTTGGTAGATTTGGCAATAGAATTTTTGGGAGATAAATTTGAACTTCATTTCCACGAAAAACTTTCTCCGAATGATGAGAACATCAGTTTCGGGCAATTGAATTATTATTTAAACAAAATTTAAAATAAATGGACATTTACGATTTATTAGGAAAAATAGACCACACCGAAGACGAGGACAAAGTATCTTATTCTGCAGGTGTAATTTTGGCGATGAGCCTTCGAGATATGGGTTTTGAAGAAGTAAAATATGAGGATTTCATTGATGGAATGAAAACCATTTTTGATAAGACTACTCCCAAAATCTCTCCCAAAAAAGCAATAGATATTTTCAACAATTATGTGCTTTTGCTTCGTGGGGAAATGTTGCAAAAAAATGCTGAAGAAGGACAAGAATTTCTTGAAAAAAACAGAGAAAATCCTAAAATTACAGAATTAGAAAATGGTTTGCAGTACGAAATTTTAGTAGAAGGAAACGGTGCAGTTCCAAAGCTTACTGATGAGGTAGAGGTAGAATATGAAGGATATTTGCTTGATAAGCAGGTTTTTGATTCTACTAAAGATGTAGGTGCGCAAGTTTTCAGAATTTCAGAAATGATAGAAGGATGGAAAGAAGTGTTGACTAAAATGCAAGAAGGTTCTCGCTGGAAAGTTTACATTCCGCCACATTTAGCTTACGGCGAAAACGGAGCGCCACCAATGATTCAACCGAATGCTACTTTGGTTTTTGTGATAGAACTGAATAAAATCATATAAAATAATTTATTCACGATCTGAAATTTAACTATTTTAGTAACAATAATTTTTAAGAAAGTAACACGATGGCGCAAGTAAGATTTGGCGTGAGTTTAGACGAAGAAATATTGAAAGAATTAGATCAATTCGTTCTAGACAATCATTTGCCAAACCGTTCACAAGCGATTCGACATTTGGTAGAAAACCGAATTGTAGAAAAGAAATGGAAAGAAAATGATGTGGTTTCTGGTGCTATTGTGTTGCTTTTTGATCATCATAAAGGTGATGTAGGCGTAAAGATGAATGATATTCAGCATGAATTTTACAAAGAAATTCTTTCAGCACAACATTTTCATCTAGACCATGATAATTGCTTAGAAATTATCGCAGTAAAAGGAAATGCGAATCGTTTAACTGATTTAGCTAATAAATTAATTGGCTTAAAAGGGATTATCCATGGTAAACTCGTAACGAGTAAGATGATATAAGAAAAAAATTTACAAAAAAAGTAACACGAAAATATAAAAAAGTAACACAGTGAAATTCAAAATCTTTATTCTTTCTGTTTTTTTGATACCCATTCATATGGTTTTTTCGCAAAATTTAAAAGGAATATATTTTCTTGATGAAATTTCTAAAACACCTGTTTCTTCTGTATTGGTAGTAAATTCGGTCGAAAATTTTCAGAGAAATTCAGATGAAAACGGATGGATAAGTTTACAAGGTTTTAATTTCGAAGACCAGAAAATATATGTTTCAGGAATTGGTTATGAGAAGGAAGAATTTGATTTGAGTCTTATTAAAAAAGAAAAAGATTTTGGTTACATTTTTCTCAACCCAAAAATTGTGAGTATTGCAGAAGTTCAATTGAAAAATTCAGTAAGAAATAATATTTTTCAAACCATTTCAGAATTAGATATTCATCTTCGCCCGATTAATAATTCACAAGAAATTTTGCGTTCTGTTCCTGGGCTTTTCATTGGGCAACATGCAGGTGGTGGCAAGGCAGAGCAACTTTTTATCAGAGGATTTGATGTAGATCACGGAACTGATGTAAGCCTTTCTGTGGACGGTATCCCTGTCAATATGGTTTCCCACGCTCACGGACAAGGTTATGCAGATTTACATTTTGTAATTCCTGAGTTTATTGATAAGGTAAATTTTGATAAAGGTCCTTATTTTGCAGAAAAAGGCAACTTTACCACTGCAGGTTTTGTAGATTTTAAAACCAAAGATTTTTTAGAAAACAATTTTGCTAAGTTAGAATTGGGGCAGTTCAAAACCTATCGTGGAGTTTTGGGTTTAAACCTTTTGAAAAATAAAAAAGATGTAAAAGAACAAAGCTTATTTTTAGCTACAGAAGCGTATTTTACAGACGGATATTTTGAGAGTCCTCAAGATTTTAACCGTTTTAATGGAATGCTGAAATATCATGGAAAGTTGAATGATAATAATTTCTTGACTGCATATTTTTCAGGGCTTTCCAGTAAATGGAACGCTTCAGGACAAATACCAGATAGAGCAGTTGAAGCAGGAACAATTGGCTGGTTTGGTGCAATTGATGATAATGAAGGTGGCAAAACTTCTCGATATAATTTTACAGTCAATTTGAAATCTTATCTCAATAATGGAGGAAAATTCACTAATCAGATTTTTTATTCTAAATATCAATTTGAACTCTATTCTAACTTCACTTTTTTCTTGAATGACCCAATAAATGGTGATCAAATTCGCCAAAAAGAAGATAGAAATCTGTATGGTTTTAATTCTACTTACGAAAAATCTATACAATTATTGGGCTTAAAATCTGAAACGGTTGCAGGAATTCAGCTTCGCTATGATGAAGTCAATGATTTGGAACTTTCCAGAACCAAAAACAGAACCATCACTACAGAAGCGTTAAAATTTGGTGATGTAAATGAAATGAATTTAGGCGCTTTCTGGAGTCAGAAAATTTCTTTGAATTCTAATTTTGATGTTACGCCTTCCGTAAGATTTGATTATTTTGATAATCAATATAATGATAAACTTTTGAATCAAAAATTGAAATCAAATTCTAATATTTTTAGTCCGAAACTAAGGTTGAATTATCGTTTAAATGATCAAGTGCAGTTGTATTCTTACTTTGGGAAAGGCTTCCATAGCAATGACACCAGAGTTGCAGTTTTAGAAAACGGTAAAAAAGTTTTGCCACCAGCTTTAGGAACTGATTTTGGTGGAATTTTTAAATTGGGTGAAAAATTGATTTTACAAAGCGCAATTTGGTATCTTTGGTTAGATCAAGAGTTTGTTTATGTCGGAGATGAAGCGGTGGTAGAAGAAGGCGGAAAAACCGAAAGAATGGGAATTGACATCATTGCTCGTTACGAAATTTACAAAAATTGGTTTGCAGATTTTAATTTAAGTATGGCAAAACCAAGAAGTTTAAATGTTCCTGCTGATGAAAATTTCATTCCTCTAGCTCCGAAATTAGTGAGCACAGGCGGGGTTACCTACAGAAAAGAAACGGGTTTCAACGGAAGTTTGCGCTATAGATTAATGGGAGATAGACCCGCAAATGAAGATAATTCTGTGGTGGCAAAAGGATACTTTGTTTGGGATGGAACTATAAATTATACCACCAAAAAATGGGAATTGGGAGTTTCTGTTCAGAACATTTTTAATGTGAAATGGAAAGAAACCCAATTTGATACAGAAAGTAGATTATATAATGAAAGTCAATCTATTTCAGAGATTCATTTTACGCCAGGAACTCCGTTTTTTGGTAAATTAAGTTACACTTATTTCTTCTAAAAATGATTATCTTTGAAAGACATTGAATTTGAAGTATTTAAATAAAAAAAAGCATGAAATTTCTTACCGAATACCGCAATCCAGAACTCGTAAAGTTTTATTTAAACGAAATCGAAAAAATTGTTACAAAACCTTGGAATATCATGGAGATTTGTGGCGGACAAACCCATTCTTTAGTGAAAAACGGTTTGTTAGAACTGCTTCCAGACAAAGTGAGAATGATTCACGGTCCTGGTTGCCCAGTTTGCGTTACCCCGATTTCGTTGATTGATAAAGCGGTAGCTTTAATGGAAAAAGGAGCGGTTTTATGTTCTTTTGGAGATATGGTAAGAGTTCCGGGTAGTAAAAAATCATTACTCCAGGCCAAAGCTGACGGCGGAGATTTAAGGATTCTATATTCTCCGTTAGAAGCAGTTCAAATTGCAGAGCAGAACCCTGATAAAGAAGTGGTATTCTTTGCAGTAGGTTTTGAAACTACAGCTCCTAGTAATGCTTTGAGTGTGGTTCATGCCCAAAAATTAGGTATTAAAAACTTCTCTCTTTTGGTTTCTCATGTTTTGGTTCCGCCAGCTATGGAAGCCATTTTAGATGACGAATTTTGTAATATTGATGCGTTTCTCGGAGCGGGTCACGTCTGTACCATTATGGGAACTTCAGAATATTTTCCTTTGGCCGAAAAATATAAAATTCCGATTGTTATTTCAGGATTTGAACCTGCAGATTTGCTTCAAGCCATTTATCACGCTGTGTTACAATTAGAAAAAGGCGAACATAGAGTAGAAAATTGCTACGAACGTTTGGTAAAAGACGAAGGAAATGTTCCTGCTCAAAAAGTGGTCAACGAAATTTTTGAAATCGGTACTCAAGAATGGCGTGGAATAGGAAGTATTCCAGACAGTGGTTTGGTGATGAAAGAAAAGTATAAAGATTTTGATGCTTCTAAGAAATTTGACATTGAAAATTTAGAAAAAAAAGAGGAAAATCTTTGTATTGCTGGAGAAATCCTGAAAGGCATAAAAAAACCAGTTGAGTGTCCGCATTTTGGTAAACTTTGCAATCCTGGGAATCCTTTAGGAGCACCTATGGTTTCTTCAGAGGGAGCTTGTGCAGCGTATTATCACTATAGTTAATAGAAGAGAGATTCTAGAAGAGAGATTTCAGATTTTTTTTAAAAAATTACATCTCAATTAATAATTATCTCATATCTAAAGTATCATATCTCAAATCTTAAAAAAAATGTTTAAAATATTTCTTACCATATATTCTGGCTTAGAACATGCTTTTGAAGCCGACCATTTATTGGCGGTGAACACACTCGTTTCTCACCGCGAAAATCTGAAACAGTCCATGAGAGATGGAATTTATTGGGGAATTGGTCATACCGCAACTATTTTTCTCATTGGGATTTTAATGATTGGGTTTAAGTTTCAAATTGGGGAAGAAGTTTTTAAAAATTTTGAAGCGGGAGTTGGCGTTATGTTAATTATTTTGGGACTTTACAGAGTTTTTAAACTCTATTTTCCGAAAGAACATACCCATACTCATAACACTTCTAGAGCAGCTTTCGGTGTGGGATTAATTCACGGTTTGGCTGGAAGTGGAGCTTTGGTCGTTTTGGTGATTTCTCAGATGAAAACACCTTTAGAAGGGTTGATGTACATTCTTATTTTCGGATTGGGCTCAATTTTCGGGATGTTTTTAGCGGCGTACCTTTTCAGTATTCCTTATACCAAAAGTCTCTTGAAATCCAAAAAACTGCAAGCCAGTTTGGTGATTATTTCCTCTATACTTTGTATCGTTTACGGAGGAAAAGTGGTTGTTGAAAATTTAGGTTTACTTTAATATTTAGAGTAAAAAATGCTTCGGCAGATTATGTAGCAATTCTGTGTTGATAATTTCCGCGCAGATCGTTGGTTTTTCCCAATGTCCGTTGTGCCCGCAATCTAAAACATAGGTTTTAATATTGGTCTTTTCAGGAATGATTTTGAGAAGATTTTCGGTTTTTACAGCATTGTCATATTTCCCAGCAATGATGAGAATTTTTGCATCTAAATTTTCTAAAATTTCAGTTCGGTCTGGTCTTTCTGCCATTCCTAATTGAGCAGCTTTTACGCCTTCTTTATTGGTAGATTTTGCGACGTTTTTTGCCAATTCTATTTTGCCTTCTAAAATATCTTTTTCATTATTGCTAAAAAGATTGGGGATAGAAGTTTTGACGAAAGTTTCAAAATTTTCATCAATTACTGCAATACTTCTTTTACGGATTGCTTTTTTCTCTTCATCATCTGCAACTGTAGTCGAGAAAAATAAAGTCGTGCTCTCCAAAATTTCAGGAAATTTTTCTGCAAAAGCCAGAGAAACATAACCTCCCAAAGAATGTCCTAGCAAATTGATTTTCTCTAATTTTAGAGCATCTATTACTTCTTTTACTTTTTCTGCCATCAATTCTACGGTGTGTATTTCTTGATAAACTTTAGATTTTCCATGACCGGGTAAATCTATTTTAATTAACGTGAAATCTTTAGAAAGATGAGCTTCCATCTCGTCCCAGATGGTTGTGTTTTCCATAAAACCATGAAGTAAAACCAATGGTTTTTTGCCGTTTCCTGAAATTTCGTGATGTAGCATAATTTTATATTTTTTAGATGCGAGAAACGAGATTCAATTTGCGTTAAATCTTTATTTCAACTTATTTCCAAATATCGATGTAATCTACAAAACCTTGAGCGTTTATTTTCTGTTGAAGTCTAAAGAAATCTCCTTTTCCTTCATCTCTGAATGTATTGCTGTTGCTCTTAGATTCTGTTTTACCATTGATGGTTTGTGTGATTTTTCCGTAGAAATTAATATGTTTTGGCGATACTCTGTCCGCTTTTCCATCTATAATGAGTATGTTTTTTCCAGATTTTGCATTTCCTTTTACTTCGTAACCATCACTCATAATTTTAGTGAAATTTACGGTTCCAGTTAGGGAAACGCCATCATCAGATACGAAAGTAAGTTTATGTTTTCCGCTTAAATCGCTGTAATTATTTTTGTTGTTCAATGCTCTTATGCTGTCATTGTATTTCATTCTCACCGCATTGATGGAGTCAATAATCTTAGTGCTGTCTACATCTTTAGCATTATTTTCTCCGGTTTTATTGCACGAGAAAGCGATTAGAATCAAAGGAATAAAAAATAGTTTTTTCATGGTTATCGAATTAATTTGTATTGTTTGAATACAAATTTAAACCAAACTTTTTATTCTTTCAATACTTACTTTAAAAATTGTAAAACAGCGTAAAGTGAAATGCTAGAAATGAAAATCCAAAGGATAATTCCTAAAAGAAGAGGCTTAATACCTATATTTTTGAGATTTTGTAAAGATAATCCTGCTCCAATTAAGAAAAGAGCAACCTTGAGTGTGTCTCTAGAAATTTCAGAAATGATAGAATTGAAATTTTGTAAAAATGGAAGGTAGGTTCCTGCTAAAATCGCTAAAACAAAGAAACCAATGAAATAAGGAATCTTAATTTTCCCTTCACTTTTGGTAAAAATAGAAATAAGAAAAGCCAGCGGGATAATCCATAAAGCTCGGGCTAATTTTACGGTGGTGGCAATTTGTAACGCTTCGTTGCCATATTTACTGGCAGCGCCAACTACAGAACTTGTATCATGAATAGCGATAGCGCTCCAAATTCCAAACTGATTTTGAGTTAAATTAAAAAAATGCCCAATTTCTGGGAAAATAAACAACGCAACAGCATTTAAAACAAAGACAATTCCTAAAGCTACAGAAGTTTGTTTGCTATTGGCTTTTAAAATGGGTGCAACTGCTGCGATTGCGCTTCCTCCACAGATTGCGGTTCCTGCGGAAATGAGTTGAGCAATGGTTTTGTCAATTTTTAAAATTCTAGCGAGTAATAAACCGAAAATCATGACCAAAGCAATCGTAGAAACCGTAAAAAGAAAACCTTGGCTTCCTGCTTTTATTGCAGTGTTCAGATTAATTCCGAAACCTAATCCTATAATAGAATACTGCAATAATTTTTTAACAAAAATATCTGTCTCTAGAACTTTCCCGAATATATTCACAAAAAGAATTCCGAATAATAAAGCAATTGGCGGAGAAACAAGTGGTGAAAAAGATAATACAACGAGTGCTAAAAATAGGAGTTGAAGAAGTAATTTTTTTTGAAGCATGTTCTTTCTGAAAAGTCGACTGCAAAATTATTCAAAACCAAATATTGCTATTGTAACTTTTGTTACATAAGAACTCTCGCTAATGAAATAGTTTTGTAAAAAATAGAAAAAATGAAAAAGTTAATATCAATATTGAGCTTAGGAGCTTTAGTTATCATGGGAACACAGTGTTCTTCTCCTAAACCAGCAGAAAATAATACTCAAGCTGAAGTCCAAAAAAAAGTTTCAATTAAAGAACAAGTTGCAAACGGGGCATTTTTGGTAGATGTAAGAACGCCACAAGAATTTGCAGAAGGAAGTGTAAAAGGAGCCGTGAATATTCCGCTTGATGAAGTAGAAAGTAGATTGAATGAATTCAAAGGAAAACCATCTGTAATTGTTTTTTGCAGAACAGGAAACAGAAGCGGACAAGCGAAAGCGATTCTAGAATATAACGGAATAAAAAATGTAACCAACGGAATTAATGCCAAAACGGTAAACGAAGAATTGGCTAAATAAAATGTTCTAAACAATTTACTTATAAAAAAAGCTTTCAAAATTTTGAAAGCTTTTTTTTTATCAATAAAATGATGATTCTATTTATGTTTTTTATAAAAATCTATTCCACATTCTAAGAATTTTTTGAAATCTTCTTTCGGCATATAACCAGAAACAGGCGTGTTAATCACTTTTCCTTCTGGAGTTACCAAAACGTAATGCGGTTGAGAATTATTATTAAAATTCACTTGTTGGAACATACTCCATTTATCACCGATGGTTTTAATGCGTTTCATTTGTCCGTTTCCTAAATCTACTTTGGTTTGTTCTGCTTCTGGCAATTCTTCTTTGTCGTCTACATAAAGAGAAGCAAGAATTACCTCGTTTTGTAAAGTAGGTAAAATATCAGGTTCACTCCACACAAATTCTTCCATTTTTCTGCAGTTTTCGCAACCATAACCTGTGAAATCTATCAAGACAGGTTTGTTTTCTTTCTTTGCCAGTGCTATAGCCTTGAAATAATCATGTTCGGGATGCATTCCTAGAATTCCGTCTTTTTCATCATGAAGATAACTCACATTAATTGGAGGCAAAATTCCTGAAAGCATCTGTAGTTTTGGTCTTTCTGCAGGAACTAATCCTTGAACTAAATATACTAAAAATCCAATTCCTAAAACTCCAAAAATTTTTCGGGTAACAGAAATTTTTTGGTTTTTATCATCATGTGGAAATCTTATTTTTCCAAATAAATAAAGCACTAAACCGATGGTAATGATAATCCAAATCGCGATGAAAAGTTCGCGTTTTAGTAAGAATGTTTTGGATACCAAATCTGCTTTTGATAAAAATTTTAATGCTAATGCTAATTCTACGAAACCTAGAACTACTTTTACAGTATTCATCCAGCCACCAGATTTTGGTAAACTTTGTAACGCTTGTGGAAATAATGCCAATAGTCCGAAAACGATTGCCCAGCTTAAACCAAATCCTGCTAAAGCAAAGGTTAATAGCATCGGAACGTTTGCAGAACCCGTAACGGCGCTTCCTAATAAACTTCCTAAAATTGGTCCGGTACAAGAAAATGAAACAATGACCAAGGTTAAAGCCATAAAGAAAATCCCGATGATTCCTCCAGCTTCTTCTGCTTTTGAAGATTTATTGGCAATAGAACTTGGCAATGTAATATCATAATATCCGAAGAAACTTCCTGCGAAGAATAAGAATATCAAGAAAAATGCAATATTTAAGCTAACTGATGTAGAAATTTGATTGAAAATGTTTCCCGCAATTCCATCAATAATGTGAAACGGAACGCTCAATAAAACGAAGATTAAAAGAATGAAAAATCCGTAAATAAATGCGTCTCTTTTTCCTTTTGCTTTGTCTTTTTGCCCTTTGGTAAAGAACGAAACCGTTAATGGAATCATTGGGAAAACGCAAGGTGTTAACAAGGCGATTAATCCTCCTAAAAATCCTAAAAATAAATAAGTGAGGTAGTTTTCAGATTTTTTCTCTTTCGCTACACCACAGTCTGTTAAAGGATTTTCGAAATCCAATGAAGAAACCTTTAAACCTTCTTGTTGCGGAGCAATTTCTATATTTTTAGTTGTTACAGGAGTAGCAGCTACAGATTTAGTAGAGTCTGTATTTTGTAGCACTTCTTTGTTTTCCTCAGTTTTTACAACTGCTGAACCTGCTATCGTTTTTTCAAATTCTAAAGATTCAGGAGCAAGACAGACTCTGTCATCACAAGTTTGATAGGTAAACTCTCCAATTACATTGGCTGGTTTTTCTGGGTTTTTGAGTTTAAATTTTTGCTTAATGGTTACATTTCCAGATAAGAAAATCAAATCTGTACCGAAAGCTTCAGAAAATTCGGTTTTTCTACTGCCTGTTTCTACAGGTTTTCCAATCAGTTGAATGTCTTTAGAATTCAGTTTTAATTCTGTGGGAATGGCTCCAGATTCTGGGTCGATGTCTTTAGAGTAAATATGCCATCCTTTGTCAATATTAGCGGTAATTACTGCTTCGTATTCGTTATTTGGGAGTGATTTTACATCGTATTTTATCGTGACGTGTTTCTGAATTTGCGCAGAGAACAATGAGGTAATAGCGATAAAAAGTAAAAGCAAAAACTTCTTCATTATTTAATTTTTAGAGGTACAAAAATATAAAATTGTAGGTCTTAAAAGATATAAACAGTCTGATTTAACTTATTTTAAGACTTATTTAAAAACAAAATTTATTTCAAAATATTATTTTGTCTTTTTTTTACAGATAATTTCCTTCTTCTTTATGGAAATCTCATAGGTGCTGCTTCGGAAAAATTTACCGTTTTCAGCATTCATGATTTTTTCGATTTCAATGCCTGTGAAACCGAGTTTTCTAATGATTTCAATGATGAGGACTTTCGGTTTTTGGAATAAAATGTCTTTCTTCAAAGTAAATCCTTCTTCATTTTCTTTTGTTAAAATTTCTTGAAAGGTCTTTTCGATTACGTATTGATAAAAATCGTTAACCGAACTTAAATAAGACAGACTTTCACCGAATTGTTCTAGAAACTGTGGAAAAATCTCTAGAATTTTTGGGGTGAGTTGATTACGGATTTTATTTCTAAGATAATCATTTTTTTCATTGGATTTATCTTCTCTGAAATCGATGTGGTTTTCTTCTGCGAAAGCATAAATTTCTGCTTTGGTAAACTTCAGAATTGGACGAAGAATGCTGTTCTCATTTTTCGGAATTCCGCTTAATCCTTTAATTCCAGAGCCGCGAGAAAGATTGATGAAAAAGGTTTCTAACTCATCATTGAGATGGTGTGCCGTAACAATATAATCAAGATTTTCTTGCTCTAAAATTTTAAAAAAGAAATCATACCTCAATTCTCTTGCCCAATTTTGAAGGGATTTCATTTGAGTTTTTTCTTCTTCGGAAACATCTTTTAGATGAAATTTTATTTGATTTTTTCTACAAAAATCTTCAACAATTTTTTGATCAAGATTAGAATCTTCTCCTCGGAAATGATAGTTTACATGAGCTACTTGAAACTCCAAATTTGAAAATTGAAATAAGTGAGAAAGCACCATAGAATCTGCACCACCCGAAACAGCCAAAAGAAATTTTTTAGAAAAAATATCTTCTCCTAAAACTTCTAAATTTTCCTTAAAATTGTTAAAATCTAACAAAACTGCCTATTTTTAGGCAAATATAATTCTTATTGTGGAATGATTTTTGTAATTTTGGTAACAATAATTTTAAAAAAGATAAAAGCTTTATGAAAATTTTAAAAATTTTTGCTGTTGGAGCAATCGCACTTACGCTTACTTCATGTGTGAGCAAAAAGCAATATGATGCATTAAATCTTAATTACAAACAATGTATTGAGAATGCAGGAGAGAGACAAAGACAAATTCAAGATTTACAAGCAGCAAATGCAGGTTTGACCAGTGAAAATAATTTATTAAGAGACCAAAACGGTGCCCTTAAATCTTCACTAGACGCTTGTTTGTCAAACGCAGGAAAAGGTTCTGCTAATATTGATAAATTAATCGGAGAGATTAATGCTTCTAACTCTTACATTAAGCGTTTGATTTCTACCAATTCTAAAAATGACAGTTTAAATTTAGCTTTATCTAATAAATTGAAAAGAAGTTTAGATAATGTAGCAGATGCAGATGTAGACGTAAAAGTTCTAAAAGGAGTAGTGATGATTTCACTTTCTGACAAAATGCTATACAAAACAGGAGATTACAATATTTTACCAGCAGCTCAAGAAGTGCTAGGAAAAGTGGCTAAAGTGATTAATGATTATGATACATATAGCGTTCTTATCGAAGGAAATACAGATAACGTTCCTTTAGCAAGTGCTAATTTACCAAGAGACAACTGGGATTTATCTGCATTGAGAGGAACAGCCGTTGCGAAAATTTTACAAACACAATTTGGGGTAAATCCTAACAGAATTACAGCAGGAGGTAGAAGCGAGTACAATCCTAAAACCACCAATGCTTCAGTTTCTGGACGTGCAGAAAACCGTAGAACGGAAATCATTATCATGCCTAAGTTAGATGAATTCATGAAATTAATGGACATCGCTCCAGTGAAAAAATAGAATCTTAGATTCATTATTTAAAAACCTCGAATTTTTTCGAGGTTTTTTTATTTTGGTGAATTTGGATTTAAAATCTTTAAATTTGTAAAAAATCATTACATTAACCAATGAGTTATTTCGAAGAGTTGCATCCAGAAATGGATAGATATTTAGAAGATACCGCTTCTGCAGAACCAGAAATTTTGAAAAGATTACGAAAAGAAACTTTTCAGAAAACTACACAACCGCACATGATTTCTGGTTATCTTCAAGGAAGATTGCTTTCTTTTATTTCAAAAATGGTTTCGCCGAAAAATATTCTAGAAATAGGCACTTTCACAGGTTATGCAGCGCTTTGTTTAGCTGAAGGTTTGCAGAGAGACGGGAAATTGACCACGCTAGATGTAAATGAAGATTTGGCTTATTTGCCTCAAAAATATTTTGCCCAAAGTGAATGGGCTTCTCAAATAGACTTTAAACTACAAGATGCTAAAGAATTTTTGAAAAATTCTAATGAAACCTTTGATTTGATTTTCATTGATGCAGACAAAGAAAACTATCCTAAATATTTAGAATTGGTGAAACCAAGAATGAAATCAGGAAGTGTCTTGATGATTGATAATGTACTTTGGTACGGAAAAGTGCTCGATGAAAAGGGAAATAAGCAAACCGAACAGATAAAACTCGTGAATAAATTAGTTGCCGAAGATGCAGAGTTTGAAAATGTAATTTTACCTTTGCGAGACGGAATTCATTTAGTTCGTAAAATTTAAAGACGAAAATAATTTTGAGTCTTTAAATTATATCAATACAATCATTATGGAAAAATACTACTGCAGCGTATCTGTTTCACCGATGAGAGCCGAAGTTTCAGAAAAATCTGAAATGATTTCTCAGATTTTATATGGTGAAACCTGTGTAATTTTAGAAACGGAAGGAGTTTTCAGTAAAATCAAAATGGATTTTGATGGTTATGAAGGCTGGATAAATACTTCAGTTTTGAAAAAACAAAATGCTGAAATTTCTAAAAATGTGATTACGCAGTCTTTTGGTGAATTTAATTTGCCAGAAGGTAAAAGTTTTCTTTCCATAGGAAGTGAAGTCGGTTTTGTAACAGAGAATGCTGTTGATACAGATAACCTTCGTGAAAGTTTAGTAGAAACGGCCAAAAAATTCTTGAATGTTCCCTTTTTATGGGGAGGAAGAAGCTTTTTTGGAATAGATGATAGCGGATTTGTGCAGTTATTATACAAAGTACACGGAATTACTTTACCGAGAGATCCAGAACAACAAGCTTTACAGGGAATAGCTCGTGATTTTGTAGAAGAAAGCGAAGCAGGAGATTTAGCATTTTTTGAAGATGCAGAAGGAAATATAGTGCATGTTGGTTTAGTGTTGTCACCTTTTGAAATCATTCATGCAAGCGGAAAGGTGAGAATAGATTCTCTAGATTTTTCTGGAATTTATAATGCAGAACATAATAAGCACACGCATAAATTGAGGTTTGTGAAAACTTTTCTTTAATTTAAAATTAATGATAAAAACTAAAGAAAATTCTGAACATTATTTTTGGGGAGAACAATGTGATTCTTGGATTTTTCACAATTCTGAAAATTTGGCGGTGAAACAAGAAATGATGCCGCCGAAAACTTTAGAAAAATTGCATTTTCATGAGTTGGCTCAACAGGTTTTTTATATTTTAAAAGGAGAAGCTACATTTTATATAGAAGGAGAAAAATTTATAGTAAAATCTGGAGAAGGAATTGCCATAGAACCCAAAAAGAAACATTACATTGCTAATGAAACTATAGAAAATTTAGAATTTTTGGTAATTTCTAATCCTTCGACTGATGAAGATAGGATTTTAGTTTAAACATACAGCATTTGAAAACACTCTACAGCATATCCATCTTTCACCTTGAATTAGCGTTCAAGGTTTTATCGTGGTTTAATGACAAAATTAAGCGCGGTTTAGAAGGCAGAAAACAATCTTTGGAAATTGTAAAGTCTAACATTTCTAAAGACGACAAAGTCCTCTGGATGCACGCTGCAAGTTTAGGGGAATATGAACAAGGTTTGCCCGTTTTAGAAAAGCTGAAAGAAAAATATCCGACTCATAAAGTCTTAATTACTTTTTTCTCGCCTTCTGGTTATGAAAATGTGGTGAAAAAGAATAAAGAAGATATTTTATGTTATCTTCCTTTTGATAAAAAATCTACGATTTCAGAATTTGTAAAAGCGGTAAATCCTGAAATTTTCTTTACCGTAAAATATGATTTTTGGTATCATCTTTTAGAAGAATTAAAAAAGCAAAATGCCAAAATTTTTGTGATTTCTGCATTGTTTTATGAGAATCAAGTCTTTTTTAAATCTTATGGAAAATGGTTTGTAAACGAACTGAAAAAAAATGTAGATTGGATTTTTCATCAAACCGAAAAGTCTCTTTCTTTAGCTCAAAAATTTGATTTAACCAAAGGTTCGGTTTCTGGCGATACTCGTTTTGACCGAGTGAAACAAATCAAAAACCGAGATAATTTTGTTGAATTTATTGACGAATTTAAAACAGATAAGAAATTATTAGTTTTCGGAAGTTCTTGGGAAGCCGAAGAAAAAATGGCTCAAATTCTTTCTCAAAAATTAGAAAATTTTAAAATTCTCATTGCTCCACACGATTTGAAAAGAGTGCAAAATCTAAAACAAATCTTTCCAAACGCAATTCTTTATAGTGAATTGGAGACTTCCAGTTTCCAACTCCCAGCGTCCAGCATTTTAATCATTGATTGTATTGGATTACTCTCCAAATTGTATTCTTACGCAGATATCGCAATTGTAGGTGGTGGTTTTCATGATAAAGGATTGCACAATATATTAGAAGCAGCAACTTTCGGGGTTCCCGTAATTTTTGGAAATAAATACAAGAAAAATCCTGAAGCTGATGCCTTAATTGCCCAAAATGGAGGGAAATCTTTTGATAACGAAGAATTGGCAGCTGATTTTGTACTTGAATTGTCAAAAAATTCAAATCTGTTACAAGAAATGAGTGAAAATGAAGGAAATTTTGTTCATTCTCAACCGTATTCTTCGGAAATTATTTTGATGAAAATTTTAGAAACTGTAAAATCGTAAAGTTATGAAGATGTGAAGTCGTTTTAGCGGTTTTACAACTTTACGAATCATCAACTTTGCAAAAAATCTAATTAAAAAATTTAGAATATTTCTTAAATCCATTGAAAGCCCAATTTGCAGTGTAGAACAAGGACTTAAAGGTAGAAAATTTCATATGTTCTTTATAAACCAGATACTGGTCTTTCATGATATTGGTTTTCTTTCTAGAGACACTACTCGCGTGCATTCTGTATTTTGCCAAAGTCTTTTTAAGCGGTTTTCCATATGGAATTTTTTTGAGTAAATTCAGCCACATAATATGGTCTTCACGCTTGCTCCCTTCAGGGAAAAATTCTTTACTCACTCTAGCGGAATCGTACATAGAAGCAAGTAGAGAAAGTCTACAGGTTTTGAGTAAATTATTAAAAGTTACATTGATATCTGCCTCGAAATCTGCAATTTTAGGTTGAAGATTTTCATCACATCTAGAATAAGTACAATACGCTAGTTCTGCATTTTCAGTTTTCATAAAAGACAACATTTCAGACAAGAAATTGGGCTCCCAATAATCATCAGCGTCCAGAAAAGTGATATATCTGCCTGTTGCTTTTTCTAGAGCAAGGTTTCTTGCATGGCCTGCGCCTCCATTTTTTTCTGCTTCAACTAAAATAATTCTTGAATCATGGTGACTTTTGATGATTTCTACAGAATTGTCTGTGGATTTATCATCAGTAATAATCCATTCCCAGTCTGTAAAATTTTGGTTAAGTACAGATTGTATAGTTTCTTCTAAAAATTGAGAAGAATTATAACACGGCGTTATGATGGAAACTTGTGGCATCTTTTGCAAATATACTTATTGTAATCAATAAAAATCTACCTTTACATAAACTATAATCATGGGTTGTTATTGGCGTTTATTTTGGGGTTTTTATTATAGGAACAATTTCTTCCTCTTTTGTCAAAAAATGGCATTTAAAAATAAATTTAAAGCCCTCATCTTTTAAGGTGGGGATTTTTCTTTTAAAAATCATAAATTTGTAAATTCTTAGAAATCAAGTTTAACAATACTTTAAAATATTACAGCGTGTTTTACGATCACAAGCAGATAGAGCAAAAATGGCAAAAGTTTTGGGAAGAAAACCAAACTTATAAAACTGAAAATAATTCTACAAAACCTAAATTCTACGTTCTGGATATGTTTCCTTATCCTTCTGGAGCAGGTTTACACGTAGGTCACCCTCTTGGTTATATCGCCTCGGATATTTATGCAAGGTTCAAGAGACATCAAGGTTTTAACGTTTTGCATCCTATTGGTTATGATTCTTTTGGTTTGCCAGCAGAACAATACGCGATACAAACTGGGCAACATCCTGCAATTACTACAGAGCAAAATATTACCAGATACGAAGAGCAGTTGCGTAAAATTGGCTTCTCTTTCGATTGGAGTAGAGAAGTGAGAACTTCTGATGCTTCTTATTACAAGTGGACACAATGGATTTTTATCGAATTGTTTCATTCTTGGTACAATAAAATTTCGGATAAAGCAGAATCTATCGATACTTTGGTAGAACATTTTTCAAAATTCGGAACTGAAAATTTAAATGCAGTTCAGAATGATGAATTAAACTTCACAGCAGAAGAATGGAACGCTGCTGATGAAAACAAAAAACAAGACATTTTACTCAATTACAGATTAGCTTACAGAGCCGAAACTACCGTAAACTGGTGTCCAGCTTTAGGAACGGTTTTGGCGAATGATGAGGTAAAAGACGGGAAATCTGAACGTGGTGGTTATCCTGTTTTTCAGAAAAAAATGATGCAGTGGAGTATGAGAATCACAGCGTATTCTGAAAGGTTGTTGAAAGGTTTACAAAAACTAGATTGGCCACAACCATTGAAGGATTCTCAAGAATATTGGATCGGAAAATCTCAAGGAGCAGCGGTAAAATTCAATGTTTCTGGAATAGATGAGCAGATTGAAGTTTTCACCACTCGTCCTGATACTATTTTTGGGGCAACTTTTATGGTTTTAGCACCAGAAAATCCTTTGGTTTCAACATTAACAACGGCAGAGCAAAAATCTGAAGTTGAAAACTATATTGAAGAAACTTCTAAAAAAACGGAACGTGATAGAATGGCAGACGTGAAAAACGTTTCCGGAGCGTTCACAGGAAGTTACGCTGTAAATCCTTTTACAGGGAAAAATATCCCAATTTATATTTCAGATTACGTTTTGATGGGTTACGGAACGGGTGCTGTAATGGCTGTTCCTGCGCATGATGAACGTGATCACCGTTTTGCTAAAAAATTCGGTTTAGAAATCATCAATGTGATTGAAAACGATTTTGATATTCAAGAAGAATCTTATGATTCTAAAGATTCAGTTTGTGTAAATTCTGAATTTTTGAACGGACTGAATTATAATGATGCGAAAGCAAAAATTATTTCAGAAATCGAAAAAATGGGAATTGGTCACGGAACTACGAATTACAGACAACGAGATGCTATTTTCTCTCGACAAAGATATTGGGGAGAACCCGTTCCTGTGTATTATAAAGAAGGAATGCCTTATACTTTGCCAGTTTCTGCATTGCCTTTAGAATTACCAGAAGTTGAAAAATATTTGCCAACAGAAGACGGCGATCCACCATTAGGAAACGCGAAAAATTTCGCTTGGGACGAAGCGAACCAAAAAGTGGTTTCTATAGATTTAATTGATGAAAAAACCGTTTTCCCGATTGAACTTTCTACAATGCCAGGTTGGGCAGGAAGTTCTTGGTATTTCTTGAGATATATGGATCCGAAAAATAACGGTGAATTCTGTGCAAAAGATCTATCAGATTATTGGGGACAAGTAGATTTATACATTGGCGGAAGCGAACACGCAACTGGTCACTTGTTGTATTCTAGATTTTGGAATATGTTCTTAAAAGACAGGGGTTACATCAACCAAGATGAACCTTTCCAAAAATTGATAAATCAGGGAATGATTTTGGGGATGAGTGCGTTTGTCTTCAGAGTTGATGGAACAAATCAATTTGTTTCAAAAAACTTAGCTAAAGAATACGAAACTCAAAAAATTCACGTAGATGTTTCTTTATTGAAAGGAACTTCAGACGAATTAGATATTGAAGCTTTTAAAAATTGGAGAGCAGAATTTAATGATGCAGAATTTATTTTAGAAGACGGGAAATATATCACGGAACGTGAAGTAGAAAAAATGTCAAAATCGAAATACAATGTTGTAAATCCAGATGATATTGCAGAAGAATACGGTGCAGATTGTCTGCGTTTGTATGAAATGTTCTTAGGGCCTTTAGAACAATCAAAACCTTGGAATACGCAAGGCTTAAGCGGTGTTTACGGATTTTTGAAAAAATTCTATAACCTTTATTTTGATGGAGATACGTTCTCAGTTTCAGATGAAGAACCAACGAAAGCAGAGTTGAAAGTGCTGCATACTTTGATTAAGAAATTTACGTTTGATATTCAGAATTTCTCATTCAATACATCGGTTTCTCAGTTTATGATTGCCGTAAACGAGTTGCAAAAAATGAAGTGCAATAAGAGAGCGATTTTAGAACCTTTAGCGGTAATTATTTCTCCTTATGCACCACATATTTGTGAGGAACTTTGGGAAAAATTAGGTAAAAATACATCAATAGAATTCGAAAAATTGCCAGAATTAAATGAAGCGTATTTGGTAGAAGATGAGATTAATTATCCGGTAAGTTTTAATGGGAAAATGAAGTTCACTTTAGCTTTAGCGGCAGATTTAGATGCCAAGCAAATTGAAGAAATTGCTATGAGTAATGATAAAGTTCAAGAGGTTTTAGCAGGAGCAACTCCTAAAAAAATTATCATCGTACCAAAGAAGATTATCAATATCGTGTTTTAACGAATTGTTAAATATTTTTTAAAAATTTATAAAAATTTATTTGAATATTTGAAAAAAAATAAGGCTAAAAATTTTGTAATTTTTATAATTTTAACGTGTTGAGAAAATATCTCACAAAAATTGCAAAAAATATTGTTAAATCTATAATGCACAATGGTTTTCTATTCATAAGAAATTTATCATTGAATGATTTTTAACTTGCATTTTACAATAAAATAGCTTTATTTTACAGCCTCAAAAAAATTAACAATTATAATTTAGTTTAATATGGAAATGAATGTTTCAACACAAGAGGAGCAAGTAGTTGCTAAAAAAGTAGGAGGTCTTAATCCTGCAGTTGTTTTACCTATTCTATATGTTATAGCGTTAGGTATTTATATTTTTATTTTAGGTAATCCTGGTAACTTTAAGAACGAAGGGGTTACTGGTCTTTCAGTTGCTTTTTCTGATGTAGAGAATAAGGATTTGCATCCAGATTCTTTCATGGGGATTATTTACATGGGTGGGCCAATCGTTCACATCTTAATTTTATTCATGATTACTGTAATCGTTTTCGCTATTGAGCGTTTCTTCGTTCTTAGAAAAGCAGCAGGTACAGGTAACTTAGAAAACTTTGTAGTAAAAGTTAGAAATTTACTTGACAAAAATAAAATTGATGAAGCTATTGAAGAGTGTGATGCTCAGAGAGGTTCTGTAGGTAACGTAGTAAAAGAAGGTCTTACTACTTACAAAGCTCTAGCAAACGATACAACGCTTAACAAAGAACAAAAAATGGTAGCACTTACTAAATCTGTTGAAGAAGCTACTACATTAGAAATGCCAATGTTAGAAAAGAACATGATGATTCTTTCTACTCTAGGTACAGTTGCTACGTTAGTTGCACTATTAGGAACGGTAATCGGTATGATTAAGTCTTTCCAAGCTTTAGGTGCTGCTGGAGGTACTCCTGATGCTGCTGCATTATCAATCGGTATTTCTGAAGCACTTATCAACACTGCATTAGGTATTGGTACTTCGGCTATCGCTATTATTCTTTATAACTTCTTTACTTCTAAAATTGACGGACTTACATACAAAATCGACGAGATTGGTATGTCTATCCAACAATCTTTTGCAGAATTTAACTAATCAGTTAATTTTTGGCAAAAAAATTGCACTCTTTAATATATAAAGAATGCAAAAACTAGAAGTTTAATTTAATAAAAAATAATAAAATGGCGAGAGTCAAACCAAAAAGACACGGTGTTGTAACAGACATGACAGCAATGTGTGATGTTACTTTCTTGCTTCTTACATTCTTTATTATGACTACTCAGTTTAAAAAGCCTGATGTAGAGCAAATTAAACCGCCAACTTCTATTTCTGAAAAATTACTTCCAGATGGAAACTTAATGACAGTTAATGTTACTCCAGACGGTAAGTTTTATTTCGCAGCTGTTGAAAACTTTAAAGAAAGATCAGAGTTGCTAGACAAAATGGGAGCTAAATATGGTGTAAAATTTTCAGACGCAGACAAAGTAGCTTTTTTCAAAACTCCTGCAATCGGAGTTCCAATGAATCAGCTAAAGAGTTTTCTTAATATGCCTGAAGATCAAAGAAAGTTTGTAAAAACTGCAGGAGTTCCATTAGACAGTACAAATAAGCAATTAATAGATTGGATTAGTAGCAGTCTTGAAATTAATCCAGAATATAAATTGGCTATTAAAGGAGATGCAAACACTAATTACCCTAAAGTAAAAAATTTATTTGAAGGGCTTAGAGATATAGAGTATTATAAGTTTTGGTTAATTACTAGCCAGGAAACTAATAAATAGTAAAGAAATGGCAGAAGTACAAGTACAAGACAAGAGCGAAAAGGGAGGCAAAGTCCGTTCCAAAAAGCAGAGTACTAAGGTTGACATGACACCAATGGTGGATCTTAACTTTTTGATGCTTATGTTTTTTATGTTTACTACTACATTTAGTAAACCTAATGTAATGGACCTTGGGTTACCAGCTAAACCAAAAGTAGATGCTCCAAAACCACCACCAACTGAAATTGATTTATCTAACTCAATTTCTTTGATTATTGGTAAAGATAATAGAATTTTCTATCACCAGTTAGATCAAGCAGGTCTTAATGAACAGACTTTACAAGAAACTACCTATGATAGAGAAGGGATTACAAAAGTAATCGAGCAAGCAAAACGTAATGCTAAAGATGTTACTAAGTTTACAGTAATTATCAAGCCTACAGATGATGCAGTATATAAAAATTTCGTAGATATTTTAGATGAAATGGCGATTACTAAGTCAGAACAATATGGTGTTACAGACATTAAGCCATGGGAAAAAGCTATCTACGAGAAAAAAGTTGGAGGTTCTACACCGGCACCAGCTCAATAATTAATTCAAAACTTATTTGAATATTATGGAAAATGAAAATTTAAATTACAATCCATCTTTAGATGAAATTGTATTTGAGCATAGAAATAAAGAATACGGTGCATATGATTTAAGATCAAGTTATAGAAGAATCTTAACAAGATCTATGATCATTGGAACTCTTATTTTCTGTATAGCAGCAATTACTCCATTTGTAGTAATGAAAATTAAGCAATTAACTGCTAAAGAAAAAACAGAAGTAGATGCTAACCTTATCGAAATTCTTCCTGAAGAACAAGTGAAAGAAGAGATTGTGGAAAAAGAAGAAACTCCACCACCTCCACCACCTAAAGTAGAAGAGAAAATAGAAATTCTACAAAACGTAGTACCTGAGCCAGTAAAGGCGCCTAAAGTGGAAACTCCACCTCCGCCGATTTCTGAGCAGTTAAAAACTACTACAGGTCTTGTAAATCAAGAAGGGGTAAAACAAACGAATTATGCACCACCTCCTGTTGCTGCTCCACCAAAAGCTGCTGCAGTAGAGTCTAAAGCTCCAAGTACTACAGAGGTTTATGAATCTGTAGACCAAGAAGCGGAATTCCCAGGAAGTTTAAATTCTTTCAGAAATAAAATTGCTGAAAATTTTGACAACTCTGCAATGGAAGGAGGCGAAGGGACGCTTAAAACTACAGTAACTTTTATTGTAGAAAGAGATGGTTCAATTTCTGATGTTAAAGCATCTGGATCTAACTCAGATTTTAATAGTGAAGCTGTAAGAACAGTGAAAAGTATTAGAACAAAATGGGTTCCTGCAAAAATTAATGGTCAGCCAGTAAGACAAAGATTTAGGTTACCATTAACTATGAATTTTGAATAAACTTACCAATTTTCATATAAAAAGAGAAGCGTAAGCTTCTCTTTTTTATGTCATTTATTAATAAACTTAATTGCTTGTATATGTTTAATTACTTATCTATTTTAATCGGATTATTTTATATTGCATTAGGTGTTTTTGTAATTGTATATAGGTTTTTTTTAGTACAATTAGATGAAATGCCATCTTACTTACTAGGTGGTTTACTCATTATATATGGTATTTTTAGAATAGTAAGAGCGATTTATTACATAAGAAGAAAAGATGAAGAAATTTAAGAGTTTTATTTTTTTTATTTTGGCGTTCTCAATCATTTCTTGTTCTCAAAATGAATCAAGCAGACCTAATAAAGGCGAGATAGTAATAGCCGCAGATGAATCCTTTAGAAACGTAACAGAAGCTCTAGCAGAAAGGTATGTTGCGCATTATCCAGAAACTAAACTTCATCTGAAATTTCAGAAAGAAGACTATGCCTTAATGGATTTATTAAAGCAAAATGTAAGAGTTATTGTGATGTCTAGAGAACTCACTGATAAAGAAAAAGAACTCTACAAACAAATGGTAGATTTACCATTAAAACCAGCGAAATTTGCTGGAGATGCAGCGGTATTCATCGTAGCTAAAAATTCCCCTAGAAACTCGATTAGTATAGAAGACATAAAAAAAGAGCTACAATCTGATGAAAAAAATATAATTTTTGATGGAGTAAATGCTAGTAATTTCAATTTTGTAGCACAGAAATTAAATTTACCTCCTCAAAAAATAAAATATTCACTAATCAAAGGCAATAAAGGAATAGTTGAACAAATCAATAAATTTCCTAATAGTATTGGGGTAATAAGTTTAAACACTATTTCTAATCCTTATTCTCTGGAAGCTAAAAATCTAAGAGAGCAAATTAAGATTCTACCTATTACAGTAAATAATACCTCTTATCTTCCTGATTTAGAAAATATTAGAAACATGAAATATCCTTTTACAAGGATTCTTTATTTTTTAACCAATGAAGGACACTTCGGATTAGGCAATGGCTTCATAAGATTTTCTTGTACACAAAAAGGACAGATAGTTGTAAGTAAAGAAGGACTTCAACCTTATAATATTTTTAAGAGAGAAGTAATGATGAGATAAAAAATTTTTAATTTTAATAGATTTAATTTAATTTTGGAACGAAAATTGTGTATTACTACTCAGGATAATACAGTAACAATAAAAAATAGAAAAATGAAATATATATTCGGACTTCCTAAAAAAATAGTTTTTGGTGCAGCGGCAACTTTTCTATTAAGTTTTGCAAGTGCACAAACAGTGTCAGAAGGGATTAATAATTTAGATAGCCATAAATATGCTAAGGCTAAAGAAATTTTTAATCAAATGATTGCCAAGTCACCTTCTGCAGAAAACTATTATTATTTAGGATACTCATATTTAAGTCAGTTTGAACCCAATTTTGAACTAGCTAAAGAAAATTTCGATAAAGGTTTAGCAATTGATTCTAAAAGCTATCTTAATAAAATTGGTCTTGCTACCATTAAATTAGGTAAAGGTCAAAAAGCTTCGGCACTTACTGAGCTTACTCAGGTTGCAAAAGAGTCTAAAGAAAAAGACGCAGAAGTTCTTTACAGAATCGGAGAAGCTCTTACCATGTTCGAAAATAATAATGATCCAGCTTTAGCCATTACTTATATTAATAAAGCAATTGAAAAAGCTCAGAAATATGGTGTTCCTGCTTATTATTACTACACTTTAGGAGATGCATATAGATTAACTAGAGATCCAGGAAATGCAATGACTGCTTACGATAGAGCATCTGAAGTAGCTAAAAATAAAGCATCTGTTTTTTACAGAATGGCTACATTATGGATGGCTGCTAAACAATATAAAAAAGCAGAAGAAAATATTGCAAAAGCAATCAATACAGATGCAACCTATGCTCCTGCTTACAAAGCTCAAGCTCAATATAACAAAATTTTCCAAAGACACGAGGAAACTACACAGAGTTTGATTAATTATACGAAGTATGCAGACGAAGATCCAAGTACAGCATTAGAAATTGCTAAATTATACTTTATTAATAGTGACTTTGCAGAATCTAAAGCGACTTTGGATAAAGTTTTTGACAAAGTAAATGATCCTATTAAATATAAATTAAGAGCTTATTTACAGTATAATGAAAATGATTTTGCAAACGCTAAAGCTAATCTAGAAACTTATTATGCAAAAGTTGAGCAATCTAGAATCATTCCGAGTGATGCTGGTTTAGAAGCGGTAATTTATGCAGGATTAGCATCTAAAGAAGCTGATGCTACTGTAAAAGCTTCTTTAATGCAGAAAGCAAACGAAAAATTAGCCGTAGTAAAAGCTGCTAAAGATGATACTTTAGATTGGAATTCAGAATTCGCGAAAGCATCAAGTGGTGCTGCAGAGCTTCAAGCAAAAGCAGACGCAGGTCCTTCTAATGATAACATCGTGGCACTAAAAAAACAAGTAGCTGCTAATAAAGAAGATACTACTGCATTGTTTAATTTAGCAATGGCTTATCAAGAAGTAAGCAATTGGAATGGAGCTGCTCTAGCTTGGCAGAAAATGAATGATCTTCTCCCAACATGGGAACCCGCTTATTACAGCAAAGGTTATGCATTACAACAAGCTGGGTATAAAGAACTAGCTGCTGTAGCTTTCCAGAAATATATAGATATAGCTTTGACTAAAACTCCTGCGGAGCAACAGGCTTTACACGAAACATTGTTCGGTGCTTACTATTCTGTAGCTTACTTGTTACATACTACTGATAAGGTAAAAGCAAATGAAGCTTTACAAAAGGCACTTGCGATGAAACCAAACGATCATAATTCACTTCTTTTACAAAAAGAATTAATGAAATAAAACAAAAAGCTTCTCAATCGAGAAGCTTTTTTAATTTTAAATTTTTAATTTTAATTTTAATTTCTGTATTTTTGGCCCATGAAAGTAGATATTTTAGCAATAGGAGCACATCCAGATGATGTAGAGTTAGGCTGCGGAGGGACTATAGCAAAATTAATTTCCGAAGGGAAAAAAGTAGCCATCATAGACCTTACCGAAGGCGAATTGGGAACTAGAGGAACGAATGAAACCAGAGCACAAGAAGCTGCTGCAGCATCCGAAATTTTGGGAATTTCTGCTAGAGAAAATCTTAAAATGAAAGATGGTTTTATCATCAATTCACAAGAATATCAGTTTAGAATTATAGAAATGATTAGGAAATACCAACCTGAAATCGTGCTTTGTAATGCGATTGACGACAGGCATCCTGATCATGCAAAAGCCGCAAAATTAGTTTCAGATGCTTGTTTTTTATCTGGATTGATTAAAATAGAGACCGAATTAAATGGTGAATCCCAAAAATTTTGGAGGCCAAAACAGGTTTTTCATTACATTCAGTGGAAAAATATTGAACCAGATTTTGTGATGGATATTTCTGGATTTTTAGACAAAAAAATAGAGGCTTGTTTGGCTTATAAAACTCAGTTTTATGACCCAACTTCCACAGAACCAATGACTCCCATCGCAACCAAAGATTTTTTAGAAAGTCTTACTTACAGAGCGCAAGATTTAGGGAGATTAAGTGGAGTAGATTATGCAGAAGGTTTCACAACTGAAAAGTTATTAGCATTTAAAAATTTTGAAGGAATTATTTGTTAATTGTTTTAAAAATTTTATATATTTGCACACGCAAAAACGGTGATTGTAGCTCAGTTGGTTAGAGCGTCGGATTGTGGTTCCGAAGGTCGTGGGTTCGAGACCCATCATTCACCCAAAAAATAGCATCCAAATTTTGGATGCTTTTTTATTTTATAAGTTTCTTGGGATTTTATACTTTGGTGATGCTGTCTAGAACCAGAGTTACAGGGCCATCATTCAGTAAAGATACTTTCATATCTGCCCCGAATATTCCGCTTTCTATTTTTAATCCAGATTTAGCAATTTCAGATTTAAAATATTCAAATAGAGGAATGGCTTTTTCTGGTTTAGCTGCTTTTATATATGAAGGTCTATTGCCTTTTTTGTAATCAGAGATTAAAGTAAACTGGCTGATACATAAAATCTCTCCAGCTACATCTTTTACAGAAAGGTTCATTTTTCCTTCAGTATCTGAAAAAATTCTTAAGTCTACCACTTTTTTAATTAACCAATTGGCATCTTCTTGAGTGTCATTTTCATCTACACCGATGAGAAGGAGCAATCCTTGAGAAATTTCTCCTACAATTTTTCCTTCTAATGCTACAGATGCCTCTTTTACACGTTGAACTACTATTTTCATGCCTCTAAATTAATTATAAATATTTAAAATATTGGAAGTAGAATTATAATTATAATAATATTGTTTCAGGGGATATGGACTTATAGAAGCTGGTGCTCCAGAATTGAGAAACCATTTCGCATTATCTTTTTTACAAATGACCAAGCTGCCATTTTCCACTTCTAATGTAGTGTCTGTGGATGGACAAATGTGGGGTGCGTTTCTATCGTAAATTTTGAAACCATCATTGGTTCTATAAACTATTAAGCCCCTGGTTCCAGATTGCTGTTCTGAGACGTAGATCCAGCCTCCAATATTGTTAAGAGGATAATAAGAAGGTAGGCTTAAATTGAGTTGAACAGAAATAAATTGGTTAGGAAAACAACTGGTAGTTTCTTCTCTGTTGGAACAAGAGTTGAGTGTTTTTAATGCGCTGAAAGCCAGTGAAATTGGGATAATTATTTTTAAAAGGGTTGGTTTCATATTAAAATTAATCATATCTTTGTAACTCGAATTTTTAATGAATATTGTCCGGCAAAGGTCGGATTATTTTTTTATATTAACATTAACGCAAAATAACCAGATATGAGTAAATTAATGAATTATGTAACCAAAGAAGGTTTGGAAAAAATGAAGGCAGAGTTAGAACAACTCGAAAGCATAGAAAGGCCTAAAATTACTCAACAAATTGCAGAAGCAAGAGATAAAGGAGACTTATCTGAAAATGCAGAATATGACGCAGCAAAAGAAGCGCAAGGCTTGCTAGAAATGAAAATCTCTAAAATTAAAGATATTATTGCAAATTCTAAAGTGATTGACGAAAGCCAACTGGACACTTCTAAAGTTTCTATACTTTGTACCGTTCGTCTTAAAAATAATGCAACCAAACAAGAACAAAAATTTACGCTTGTTCCAGATAATGAATCTGATATTAAAGCAGGAAAAATTTCTGTAAATACTCCTATTGCAAAAGGATTGCTAGGTAAAGCTGTAGGCGAAACAGCGGAGATTGTATTACCAAACGGTAATAAACTTTCTTTTGAAGTTTTAGAAATTTCATTGTAATTTTAATCTTTAAAAAATTACAAATTATGAGTTCTATATTCACCAAAATTGTAAACGGAGAAATCCCGTGCTACAAAATCGCTGAAGACGAAAATTATTTAGCTTTCTTAGATGCAATGCCATTAGCAAAAGGTCATACTTTAGTGATTCCAAAGAAACAAGTAGACTTAATTTTTGATTTAGAATCAGAAGAATTTAAAAATCTTTGGGGATTCGCTCAACAAGTAGCTAAAAAAGTTGGAGCATCGATGCCATGTGTAAGAGTCGGGGTGGCAGTGATAGGATTAGAAGTTCCTCACGCACACATCCATTTGGTTCCCATGAATACCATGCAAGACCTTAATTTTGGAAACAAAAGACTGAAACTTTCACCAGAAGAATATCAAGAAATTCAAAATAAAATAATTAACTCTTAAAATATATTAACTCAAATTTCATAGCGAAGTTTGAGTTTTTTCAAAAATAAAAAGAATGAATCCTAATCAATGCTCATTTTGCGGAAGAAAAAAATCTGAAGTGGAAATTTTAATCTCAGGACAAAATGGATTTATCTGTGAAAACTGCGTAGAACAAGCGCATGCTATCGTAAAAGAAAGTGTACATGAAGATGAGTTTTCGCCAGCTACCTCGATTGAAGAGCTTAAAAAACCTAGGGAAATTAAAGAATTTCTAGACGAATATGTTATTGGTCAAGATCAAGCCAAAAAACAATTATCAATAGCGGTTTATAATCATTATAAAAGACTTCTTCATAATAAAGACGAAAATAAATCTGTAGAGATTGAGAAGTCTAATATTATTATGGTGGGCGAAACAGGAACAGGTAAAACACTTTTAGCGAAAACCATTGCTAAGCAATTAAACGTTCCGTTTTGTATTGTAGATGCTACCATTTTAACAGAAGCTGGTTACGTAGGAGAAGATGTAGAAAGTATTTTGTCTAGACTTCTCATGGTGGCAGATTATGATGTGGAAAAGGCGGAAAAAGGAATTGTTTTTATTGATGAAATTGATAAAATTGCTAGAAAATCAGACAATCCGAGTATTACCAGAGATGTTTCTGGTGAGGGGGTTCAGCAAGGTTTATTGAAACTTCTAGAAGGTAGTATTGTAAATGTTCCGCCACAAGGAGGAAGGAAACATCCTGACCAAAAATACATTCAAGTCAATACTCAGAATATTTTATTTATTGCAGGTGGAGCTTTTGATGGGATTAAAGAAATCATTGAGAGAAGACTCAATAAGCAAGCGATAGGTTTCAGTACAGATAAACATTCTAAAGTAGAAGAAGAAAGCTATATTTTAGAAAAATTAAATGCTACAGATTTAAGAAGTTTCGGGCTTATTCCAGAACTGTTAGGTAGATTTCCTATTGTTACCCATTTGGATAAACTCACCAAAGAAACCATGCTTAGAATTCTTACAGAGCCCAAAAATTCTATTATCAATCAGTTTGTAGAATTATTTAGATTAGATGGAATAAAACTTTCATTTACTGAAGAAGCACTAGAAAAAATTGTAGATTATACTATTGATAAAGGCTTGGGTGCAAGAGGTCTTAGGGGGACTACAGAGAAGGTTTTAGAGGATTATATGTATAAAATAGATGAAATAGATAAAAATTTACAAATAGATAATGAGGATATTATGATATAAATGCTTTTTTTTATATAAAATTACTATATTTGTATATTCAAAGAGTTGTATAAATTCTTAAAAAAACACAAAAATGAAAAAACAATTATTAACTGTTGGCTTTCTAGTCCTATTTATTGGCATAGGAAGTGCACAAGTACTAACTCATGTTGGTGCAGATGCTAAGTTGTATGTTGGAAGTGGCGCACTAGTTTATTCTGGTGGAGATTTCCAACTTAATTCTACTGTTGAAAAATCAGTTGAAAATAAAGGTAGTATAACGATAGTTGGGAATTACCTTAAAGGAGCTTCTGCTGGTGCTTCTGCAGATGGAAAAGAATTTGTAAGCGTTTATACAGATGTTAATGACTATGGTCAAGTTCAAATTCTGGGTGGAGGAGCTCTTACAGATGCTAGAATGACTGTTCAAAGACCTGCCGCGTCATCATCTTATTTCAATGCTACTTTTCCTGTTGCTTTTCCCTATAAAGATAACGTAAAGTATTTTATGACGAGTTTTGGTAAAGCCGAAACCGACTTTAAGGGAGATTGTGCAATTGGAGCTAATTGTGGTCCTTCAATTTACAACATGACCCTTAGAAAATGGAATAATAACAAACTTGTAAACGATGCCGTGCCATCAGGAGCTGCATTTGTTGCTGGGGATTATTATCTTGTAAACCTTAGAGATACTGGAATGCAGAATGCTATGACGGGTATTATCGGTTACAAGGGTTTGCCTTCTCCAGGCGAATATAATGCTACAGCTAAAGGTCTTATTAATGGTTACGAGGCTACATTTTCGGATTTAGATTATAATACCTGGAAAGAGTATGTAAATCAGTATAACGAAAAGTATAAAACCTACCTAGGAGACATCAGTTCAACTAGTAAAACTTATGCTAAAAATACCTACAGATTTGGAAATCCTTACACATCTAATCTAGATTTAAGTGCATTTGATGGCGCTAATGCTTGGCTTTTCATAAAAAATAATAGTGGTAATAGAACCATAAAGCAAGCTACTACTGATTTAATGATAAAGGATTTTTATGTAAGCAAGAGAACTTCAAGCTATGGAATTACATGGAACCCAGTAAAAGGTTCAGAAGATAATAATACTTCAGGATCTTCTACTTACCACAAAGCAATGTTTGATGGAACACAATGGACAGGTGACGCTCAAGCGTTATTAATTAGACCATTTGAAACTTTCAATTTGAATTTTCCTTTAATTGATCCTAGTGCTACCAAACTAGGAAGTAGAATTATAGATATTGAAGTGAAATTTGGAGATAATCATAAAACTTATAGTTATAGCCCAAGTGGAACAATAGGTTCAACACCAGTGCCTTATGGAAGAGTCTCTTCTGGAGCATTAAAAACAGAATCAACAGCTCAAAAATTAGCTTCAAATACTTATAATTTTTATCAAGCAGGGATATTCCTAGTTAATAATGATAAAATTTTAGGTTCTCCTGCTTTCTTAGTTGGATCTAATTATAATACAGAGTCTGGAAGTGCTAGTACAAATACAAACGATGTATATGCTTTTGGAATAAATCCTGATACATCAGTAGCTTACAACAGTAAAAAAGATTTTAATACTTTTAATACTGATACTTATATTGGAAAACCTATGGGTATTGGATTTAATAATCTTGTTTTGGGTAATCAATATGAGCTTAGATTCAATCTTTATGAAGGGTCAATATTCAATGAGGTAAAAGACTTATCAGCTGATAAATTTTATTTATTAGATAAAGAAAATCAAAAAGTTACTGAAATATCTGCAGCAAATTCTTATAAATTTGTGGTATCAAACAGTGATTATAATTCTAGATTTGAGATTTATTGGAAATCTTATTCTCCTACGGGAACACTTGGTACAGATGTCGTTAAAAATGATAACAAATCTACATTTATTTACAGCGAAAATGCTCACAATAAAGTTAGATTTGAGAAATCTGGAAAAGCAGAATTGAGTATTTATGAAATGGGAGGAAAACTTATTACGAGTATTCCAAATGTTTCAACTACTAATGATTATATTTTACCGATAGATAATAATAGAGTATACGTAGTTATTGTTAAGTATAATGATGGAACCGTTAGAACGATAAAAACTATTAAATAAAAACATAAAATGATGAAATTAATAAATAAATTTAAATATAAGTTTATGTTATTGTTGGCTTTGGCTTATAATGGTTTAAGTTACGGCCAATTGGAAGGTGGAGATCCACCACCACCAGAAGGAGATGGTGCGCCAGCAACACCTATCGATAATTACATTTTTGTATTATTTATAGTAGCATTATTTGTAATAACATATACATACCGAAGATTAAAAATTAAGAATATATAAAACTAAAAAAACTCACTAATAGTGAGTTTTTTTTTATCTTTATTGCATGAAAAGAAAAATATCACAATTCGTATTTTTATTGTTGAGCTATTTGGTTTCAGCTCAATTTACCATCAAGATAGAAGCTCCCAAAGATTTTTCATTTAATGAAGCTTATCTCTATACTTTAAATGGGTCTAAGGATATTTTAGTAGATAAGGCAGAAAAAAAGAATGATACTTGGGTATTTAGTGTGAAAAATAATTATCAAGGATTATTAAAAATTTATTTTCCTCAGGCAAATACATCTGTGAATTTTATCTCAGAAAATAAAAATGTAGAACTTAGATTTACTACTAAAAATAACAAAGTGCACCAGATAGATTATATTGATGAGGCAAATAATATTTTTTACAGTATCCAGGATCAGCAGAAAAAAAAGGAGCAAATTTTACCTGCCCTCTACCAAATTCAAAATTTCTACAAAGAAAACTCTGATTTTGGCATAGCGCTTAAAAATGAAATTGCTCATCTAAGTTCAGACGTTACTTATGATTATGAAAAGCATCCTTTTTTAAATTATTATTTTAAAACCTATCAGATTTATTTACAAGAGTCTGTAGGGAAGAAAAATCCTACTAATGATGAAATTATCTCTTTTCTTAATAATACGCAGAATTTTTTAGAGACATCTTCTCTTCTTAAGCCTATTTTAATGGTCTTTTTAAGTAATACTAGCAGAACGAGCTTAGGGGATGAAATAGATAAACTGCTAACTACCGTAAACATAGAAACCCCACGTGGACAAACAATTTTGTCTGAATTAATAGAAATTTTTAATGTATACAGCATTAAAGATCTAAAGGAAAAATATCTTAAAGAAGCGAAGAATTTAAAATGTACAATTAATGATAGATTAGCCAATACTATAAAAGCCAATACAAATACAGAAATAGGTAAAATTATACCGAATAATATTTTCCATAATCCAGTAAATACTAAAGTGAAGTCTTTACACGAAGTAAAAGCAGATAAAAAGATTATTATATTATGGTCTTCTACTTGTTCTCACTGCGAAAAAGAAATTGGAGAGATGGTTCTTCAGTATAATAAATTAAAAGAAAAAAATATTGAAGTAGTGGGGCTTTCTTTGGATTCTGATGCTAAATCATATTCTGATAAAGTTAAAATGTTACCTTGGATTAATGATACTGAATTAAAAGGTTGGTACAGCAGTTATGTAGATACCTATAATGTACATGCTACACCAACTTTCTATATAGTAGATGCTAAGAATAAGATTATAGCTAACCCAGATAACTTTTCTGAAATTTTAGAATTATTACAGCTAAAATAATTTGTAGACTTTAAAATTATTTATATATTTGCACCACGAAAATCGGCGAGGTAGCTCAGGTGGTTAGAGCGTTGGATTCATAACCCAAAGGTCACGGGTTCAAATCCCGTCTTCGCTACAATAAAAGCAATGAATATTTTAATATTCATTGCTTTTTTTTTAATTTCATTATTATAATCAAAAATCATATTTTTTAACGTCAAATTATCAATTTGGATTGGTAGAGCCTTATTTTTAATAAATTATAATCTCTAGGAGGTATCAGGATAAGGGTGATAAAACAAATTAATTAAAAAAATATGTGAAAAATTTTGTTAGTTTAGAAGAAATATGTATTTTTACACCGCTTTCAATGGGCCATCGCTCGAAAGCAATAAATTTTTTTTCATCATTTGTGTTTTTAGAATCACATCCTAGGATGTGATTCTTTTTTTATGAATTTTTTCTTTCGTACAGAACTAATAAATCAATAAAATAAGAGTAAGTTACACTACCTTCCTGTTGATTAGACTTCAAGAAGATATCATTAGTAAAATAAAAAAAATCGGTTAGTAAAGAATCGTTTTTTTCTTTGAACATCCTTTCGTTTTTTAAGTCTTTTTTTACCTCTTTAGAGAGGAATAAGCTTGCTTGAGATGCAAACTCAGGACTAGAGCTGCGCAAAGCATTTACCAAACTTTTAGTGACAAATAAATAGGCACAGTATTTGAGTTCAGAATTGTCAGAATTTTTACAAATCAAAAAGCCTATAAAATTAGCTTCTTGTTCCCTTGCAAAACCTAATTGATGTGCATTTTCATGTGATATTGTAAATGGAAGGTAAGTATCAGGTAATTCTGAATTATATTGTGCTTCTGTGGTAAATGGATTGTAATAGCCAAGAATTCCTGTATAGCTTATTAATGGATTAAATAAGCTGGCTTTAAAGTTGTCAATGTTTGACGTTTCAAACGGATAATACTCTTTGGGTAAGCGCTTTTGAGAATGAAGTATGCTTGACTTTAATACTTCAATGTTTTCAATTTTGAATACATTCTTTGTTGCAATTTTTTTTCTTTCTTGATTGGTTAATGCAATGTATTTTAAAGTAAGTTTTTCTAATTCTTTGCTGGATATTTCTACTTTATTTTTGTCATAAAAAGGTTTTTGGAAATAGAGCATTCCCCACGAAATTTGATAAATAAAATAAGAAATATTTAGTATGATCAATAGAACTCTAAAGTTTCTACTCTTAATGCTTTTGAAAAGAAAAAATAAAAGGAAAAAGATGAAAATGATATAAAGAATATCCCCAAAAGAATATTTTAAATGAGAGAACGTCTCATTTTGAAACTGTTTTTTGAAATGAAAAAAAGCAATGAGTTGCTGAACAATTATTTCGCTTTTTGAAAAGATATAGAATAAAAGAAATTGGGCAAACAATAAGCCTGCCCAAAATAATGATTGTTTATTTTTTAAAATTTTTACCATACTAAAGCGCTTGCCCCAAGAATTGCAGCATCTGCTTCTTGTAAGTCACTGTACAAAATTTTAACTTTATTTTTGAAAACTTGTAATAAGTTGTCTTCCATAGCTTGTCTGGTTGGCTTCATGATAAGGTCACCAGCTTTCGTTAATCCACCGAATAGTACAATTGCTTCAGGTGCAGAAAAATGTACGAAAGTAGCTAAAGCTTCTCCTAAAATTTGACCTGTAAATTCGAAAACTTCATTCGCTAAAGAATCTCCTTGTTCTGCGCATTTAAATACGGTTTCACTGGTCAACTCATTGATAGGATAATTTTCTAATAAACTAGGAGAGTGCTGTGTTTCTTGTAATAATTCAATAGCGGTATCTCTTACACCTGTTGCAGATGCATAAGCTTCTAAAGAACCTTTCAGTCCAGTTCCTTTGTGCTCTCTACCACCGTTTCTTACAATTACGTGACCTAGTTCTCCTGCAAAACCGTTGTGTCCTAAAACGATTTTTCCATCAATGATGATTCCGCTACCTACACCAGTTCCTAAAGTAATGGTGATAAAGTTTTTCATTCCTTTAGCAGCTCCATATTGCATTTCGCCTACTGCAGCAGCATTAGCATCATTAGTTAATTTAGCAGGAATGTGGAATTTCTGTTCTAGAAGTTCAGCCATAGGAATAATGCCTTTCCATTTTAAGTTGGCAGCATATTCTATAGTTCCTTGATAATAATTAGCATTAGGAGCACCCATTCCTATTCCTACGAATGCTTGTGGGCCGCCATATTGCTCAATCATAGGATTTAGTTTTTCTGCTAAATCATCTATAAAAGCTTCTACGTTGTCATGTTCATTGGTTTTAATTCTGTCTTGAATTAGAATTTCACCTTTTTTATTTACGACACCGAATTTGGTATTGGTACCACCTACATCAATACCAATTGCATATTTTTCTTTCATATTAGTCAACTTTAATGTCTTTATTTACGTTTTTGCTTCCTACTAATGCATAGAATAGCATATAAGAAATACCTATTACCACTACCCAATAACTCTGTACATATCCGAAAATATCAGCAGCATAACCTTGAACTGCCGGGATAATACCACCACCACAAACCATCACCATGAAAATACCAGATGCAGCTGCAGTATATTTTCCTAATCCTTCTGTAGCTAAGTTAAAGATTCCTCCCCACATTACAGAAGTACACAGACCACATAATACCAATAGCATAATACTTACTGGAACTTGAGCTAAACCGAAAGAAATATCAGATTGGAAAACAGGCATACTTACCATTTGGTCTTTTGGTAAGAAGATTGCTAAAAGTACAAATACTAATCCTAGAACAGCTGCGAAACTTAACATTGATTTACTAGAAAATTTAGAACCTAAAACACCTCCAGTTAATCTTCCTATTAACATGAGGAACCAATATGTTCCTACTACAGTTCCTGCAGTGGTAGCATTGATTTGTAAATCGCCAGTCATATAAAGGTTAGCAATATTCGGGATTCCTACTTCTACACCTACATATACGAAAATTGCAATCGCTCCTAATACGAAATGTCTGAATGAAAGTGGACTGTGGGTATTTTTCTCAGTGCTTTTCTCTGCTACAATGTGTGGCTCTGGAATGCTCATAGAATATAATACGATAAATGCCAAAACAAAAATTCCTATTGCTAAGAATAATGCTGGATTAGCATCTGAAATAGTAGCCTTAGCTACATCTCCCATTAAATAACCTACTAATACTGGAACGATGGTAGCTCCCATAGAGTTTAAAGTACCACCGAATTGTAATAATTGGTTACCTCTTTTTCCTTCTCCTCCTAATGTATTCAGCATAGGGTTTACTACAGTATTCAGCATACACATAGAAAAACCTCCTACAAATGCTCCAATTAAATAAACGGCAAAACTTTCGATTTTACCAGAGAAGAAAGTAATTGCTACACCAGCAATACCTACCAAAATTGCAGTAAGAGCAGTTTTTTTATAACCAATTTTTTGCAGCATTAAACCTGCAGGAATTCCCATGAAAGCATAGGCGATAAAATTGGCAAAATTACCTAATTGTGAAAGTAAATTACTTGCCTGAAATTGGTTTTTAACAATTACTCCCATCGGATTTTGTAAACCTGTAACGAAGGCAATCATAAAAAAGAGTGCAAACATCATTGCAATCGGTAAAGCATAGCTTTGTTTGTTTTGGTTAGTGTCCATATTTTTGTTTTTAATTTATTTTTATAAATTGTGTTTAGAAAAAATTCTAACAAATATATCATTATTTTCTCGAAATGATATAATAGGAATTTTAATTATTTTGAAGGGTAAATTTAATAAGATTATGTGAAACTTCTTTCAATTCCTGTATGTTTTTTGTTGGCTCTAAAATCTCGTTAAAATAAATTTTAATTTTTCCTGGATAGCCTTTCCCATGGTCAAAAGGAAACATTTCCTTCAATCCTACAATGGTAAAAACAGCAAGAGGAGACTGGTGTTTGTTAGATAAAATAAAAGCTCCATCTTTAAATTTGTCTAAAATGACAGACGTGTCATCTGGAACGCCACCTTCTGGAAAAATCACAATGCTGTCTCCTTCTTCCATGCGTTCTGCACATCTTTCATAGACTTCTGCTCTGCTTTTGGGAGAACTTCTATCTACCATTACACAAATTCTTTTATAGATAGTACCGAAAATAGGAATTTTTACCAATTCTTTTTTGCCAACAAAACAAATAGGATGATGAGGAAATAATAAAACTGGAATAAAAATATCTACAATCGATGTGTGATTGGCAATAATAACGTATTGTTGGTTTCTGTCAATTTTTTTGTTGGTCTGATTAATGAGTTCATACCTGAATCCCATGCCGTAAAAAACGAATTTACACCATAATCTCACAAAAAAATAAGCGTATTTATAATGTTCTTTTTTTATAGAAAGGATGTAAACAGGAATGAAAAATAAAATAAGTAAAATTCCGGCAAGTAAAACCATCCAGCCTCGCCAAAGATAATTAAGTATTCTTGTCATACCATTAACCATTAAAAATCACATTTTTTTTGACTGAGTAATTAAGGATAGAAACCAATCCAATTGCAGCCATTTTACTTAAAATTTGCGGACTGAAGGTATAAATAATCATGTCTAGATTATCTCTGAAGATTGTATTGTAGAATAATTGGAAAAACAGCAAACTAAGTATGGTAGAAAAAAAAGAAATTACCATAAAGTAAGCAAATTCTTTTTTCTTAGAGTGTTTCCCGCGTTCGAAAACAAACCAAATGCTTAAAAAATAATTGAAAATAATACCACAAGTAGTAGACAAAATATTGCTCAACGGAAAATGAATTCCGTGAAAATTAGTTTCACTTGAATAAAAACGAGGGATATTAACACTGAATAATTTAAAACTCCCAATTTCTATAATCGCACTTAAACCTCCCGCAATAATAAAAAATAGAACTTGCTTTTGTTTTAATAAAAGTTGTTTCATAAAATTTTCTTACTACAAATTTAAACTTAAATGTTAAAGTTTAATAAATTATGATTAATTATTTTTTTATAACAAAAAATTATATAATTTAGTATTACAAAATACGCCATCAAAACCTGATAAAAAATTCATTTTCAATTATATATGAAAGTGATTTTTTTGTCTTGACACCAGATTGTTCATTGATATTTACCACACCAAATCAAAAAGTAAAAGTATGAAAACCCCGAGACCATACAGAAAATTTCAGTATAAGCAAGATAAGATTAAGGATTTAGAAGAACATAATCCTCGCTTCAAAAGAATCTATACAGAATTCGAAAATCTCTCAGACGAAATATGGGATATAGAAACTGGCGATAGAGCCTCTGTGCCAGATGATTTTATGTTTGCACTTAAATTACAAACGCATTATCTAGAAGATGAAATAGATCATTGGCTAGACCTAAAAGATGAGGAAAGCATAGAATAAAAAAGATTTTCCTAATTTAGCAATTTAAACGGTTTGTGTATGATTGCAATTGTTGACGGTGGTTCTACAAAATGTGACTGGGTAATACTAGATCATTCTGGTAAGATTTCTCAAAAAGCCAAAACACTCGGTTTTAATCCAAATATTATTAATGCAGATTTGATTCCTCAAGAAATAGAGAAGAATCCGCATTTGTATTTTCTTAAAGAACACTTAAAAGAAATTTATTTTTACGGCTCTGGTTGCGGTACTCCAGAAAATGCAGCTTTGGTTGAAACCAATTTGCAAAAAGCATTTCCACATGCCAAAGTAACTGTAAAAGAAGACATGACGGCTGCAGCCTATGCAGCATATAATGGTAAACCTGCAATTGTTTGTATTCTGGGAACGGGTTCTAATTCATGTTTTTTTGATGGAGAAGTCGTAAGAAGAGATTTGCCCTCGCTTGGATTTTTAATTGGGGATGAAGGAAGTGGTTCTGCACTAGGTAAACAATTGTTGCGCAGGTTTTTCATGAAAAAATTACCCAAAGATTTACACGAAGATTTTATGGCGACCTATCATCTTACGATAGAAGATGCTATTAAAAACATGTATCATAATCCTAGAGCTAATGCATATCTCGCAGAATTTAATAAATTTGTAGTCCTCAAAAAATCTCATCCATATTTTCAAAATATGATATTTGATGAGATGAAAAACTTCTTTGAATACCAAGTGCTTCCTTATGAAGAAGCCAGAGAAGCAGAGATTAACTTTATTGGTTCTATCGCTTTTGTGTACGAAGATATTTTGAGATCTGCTGCCGCAGAACTTAATCTTACCGTAGGAAAAATTGTACAAAGACCTATAGAAAGTCTAGTAGAGTATCATAAAAAATACATTTTTAATCAAGAGGAATAAAAATATTTCCTCTTATTTTTTTAATATAGAATTTACTTTTAATTAAATTTTTTAAAATTTATGTCAGATAAAACGAATAGAGATCAGGAACAATTTAGAAACGCAGCTCTTGATTATCACAGAAATGAACCTAAAGGGAAAATAGAAGTTATTCCTTCTAAACCTCACTCTTCACAGAGAGATTTATCGTTAGCATATTCACCAGGTGTAGCAGAACCTTGTTTAGAAATAGAAAAAAATCCGTCTACTATATATGAATATACCAGCAAAGGAAACTTAGTTGCTGTAATTTCAAACGGAACTGCTGTTTTAGGATTGGGAGACATCGGTGCAGAAGCTTCTAAACCAGTAATGGAAGGAAAAGGATTGCTATTTAAAATTTTTGCAGATATCAATGTTTTCGATATTGAGATTAATGAAAAAGATCCAGACAAATTTATAGAAATCGTTAAAGGAATTTCGCCCACTTTTGGTGGAATCAATTTAGAAGATATTAAAGCGCCAGAAGCTTTCTACATAGAACAAAGACTGAAAGAAGAGCTTAATATTCCTTTGATGCATGATGACCAACACGGAACTGCCATCATTTCTGCAGCAGCCTTACTCAATGCGTTAGAACTTGCAGATAAAAAGATAGATGAAGTAAAAATGGTAGTAAATGGAGCGGGAGCAGCAGCAATCGCTTGTACCAAATTATATATTGCACTAGGTCTTAAAAAAGAAAACGTATTGATGTGTGATTCTAAAGGAGTAATCAATCATAAGAGAGAAAACCTTACTCCAGAAAAATTAGATTTTATTGCACAAACAGATATTTCTACATTAGAACAAGCTTTGGAAGGAGCAGATGTTTTTGTTGGTCTGTCTAAAGGAGATGTAATGACCGCAAAAATGCTTAGTTCAATGGCAGAAAACCCTGTGGTTTTTGCTTTGGCAAATCCTACTCCAGAGATTGATTATAATCTTGCTATCGCAACCAGACCAGACGTCATTATGGCAACGGGAAGAAGTGATTTTCCTAATCAGGTAAATAACGTTCTTGGTTTTCCATATATTTTCAGAGGAGCATTAGATGTACAAGCCAATGGAATTAATGAAGAAATGAAACTGGCTGCTGTAAAAGCAATTGCAGAGTTAGCAAAAGAGCCAGTTCCTGAAATGGTAAAACTGGCTTACAATGTTAAAAACATGGGATTCGGCAGAGAATATTTTATTCCGAAACCTTTTGACAATAGACTATTAACCAAAGTTTCAATCGCAGTAGCAAAAGCTGCTATGGAAAGCGGAATTTCTAGAAAACCGATTGCCGATTTTGAAGAATACGAAAATCAGTTGCTAGACAGAATGGGTAGAGATGAAAAACTCATCAGAATGATGCAAAACAGAGCGCGCTCTAACCCAAAACGCGTTACTCTAGGAAATGCCGAAGAATATAATGTACTGAAAGCCGCACAGATTCTTTATGAAGAAGGAATTGCTCAACCTATTTTATTGGGAGAAAAAAAATTCATCAAAGAACAAATGGAGAAATTCGGAATTCATCTAGACGTTCCGATTGTAGATCCAATGGATGATGACCAAGACGATAATCGTAAAAAATACAGAGAAACCCTTTGGAAACTTCGCAACAGAAAGGGTGTAAATGAATATATTGCCAAAAGGCTAGTGAGAAACAGAGATTATTACGGCCCACTAATGTTGCAACATGGTGATACCGATGCTTTAATTGTTGGGTATTCTAAGAATTATAGAACTGTTCTGAAACCTGTTTTAGAAATTATAGAAAAAGCAAAAGGAGTAGATAAAATTGCTTCTATGATGATGATTTTATCAGACAAGAAACCTTATTTCTTTGCAGATACTTCAATCAATGTAAATCCTACACCAGAAGAAATGGCTAACATCGCGAAGATGGCAGAATACGCGGTTAAATCTTTTGCGATTCAACCAAGAATTGCCATGCTTTCTTACGAAAATTTCTCCGCCAATTCTGAGACGTCTAAAAAAGTAGCAAAAGCAGTAAATATTCTACATCAAAAATATCCAGATATGATTGTAGATGGAGAGTTTCAACCTGATTTTGCTATGAGTGCAGACCATCTTCAGGATTATCCTTTCTCAAAATTAGGAAAAACGCCTGCTAATACTTTTATATTTCCAAATTTAGAAAGTGCTAATCTTTCTTATAAAATTATCAGAGGGATGAAAGTAGCACAAGTAGTTGGTCCTATTTTATTAGGACTGAAACAACCGGTACACGTTTTACAAATGAGAGCAAGTGTAGATGAGATTGTAAACTTGGCTACTATAGCCGTTTTAGATGCTCAAATGCGCGAAAATCAATAATATTTAAACCGAGAATTTTCTCGGTTTTTTTAGTGTTAAAATTTTTTTCCCTCAAAAATAATTATCTAACTTTAGCCGTAAAATTAAAATTATGTTTAGCATAAAGTCAAAATTCTTATTAGCAGTAGTATTAATTTCTGGTTACGCTCATTCTCAAGAAGTTGTAAATAAACCGTACTACAATTACCAAACTAAAGAGGATCAATCTAAAAAGTCTGTTTTCGTAAATTCTTTGTTGAAAAAGATGACATTAGACGAAAAGCTAGGTCAACTTAATCTTCCTGGAGCTGGTGATATTACCACGGGACAAGCTCAAAGTTCTGATATCGCAAAGAAAATTCAAGAAGGAAAAGTAGGAGGTCTCTTTAATATTAAAGGAGTAGAAAAAATTAGAGAAGTTCAAAAAATTGCTGTTGAAAAAAGCAGACTGAAAATTCCTTTGCTTTTCGGGATGGATGTAATCCATGGTTATGAAACTAATTTTCCTATTCCTCTTGGTTTAGCTTCTTCTTTTGATACTCAATTAGTGCAGCAATCTGCAAGAGTAGCAGCAAATGAAGCAAGTGCTAGTGGTATTAACTGGACTTTCTCGCCAATGGTAGATATTTCTAGAGATCCAAGATGGGGAAGAGTAGCAGAAGGAGCTGGAGAAGATCCTTATTTAGGTTCTGAGATGGCAAAAGCAATGGTTTTTGGGTATCAAGGAAAAGATTTATCTCTTAATAATACGATAATGGCTTGTGTGAAACATTTCGCATTGTACGGAGCTCCAGAAGCTGGTAGAGATTATAATACAGTAGACATGAGCCATGTAAGAATGTATAATGAATACTTTCCTCCATATAAAGCTGCTGTAGACGCAGGTGTAGGCTCTGTGATGGCTTCTTTTAATGAAGTAGACGGAATTCCTGCAACAGGAAATAAATGGCTTATGACTGAAGTTCTTAGAAATCAATGGAAATTCAAAGGTTTCGTGGTTACAGATTATACCGGTATAAATGAAATGATAGATCACGGAATGGGAGATTTACAGCAAGTTTCGGCTTTGGCAATGAATGCTGGTGTAGATATGGATATGGTAGGCGAAGGTTTTCTTACTACCCTTAAAAAATCTGTACAAGAAGGAAAAGTAAATATCAAACAAATTGATTTAGCGGTAAAAAGAATTCTTGAAGCAAAATACGATTTAGGACTTTTCGATGATCCATATAAATATTGTGATGTAAACAGAACAAAAAATGAAGTTTTCAGTCAGGCTAACAGAGATATTGCCAGAAATATTGCAGCACAGTCAATGGTTTTAATGAAAAATACCAATGAAATTCTTCCTTTAAAATCTCAAAAAAATATCGCTGTAATTGGGCCATTAGCAGACAATGCTGAAAATATGCCAGGAACATGGAGCGTTGCCGCAAAACATAAAGAAGCGATTTCACTTTTAGCAGGTCTTAAAAAGACTTTCGGTAATTCTGTGAATTTTACTTATGCTAAAGGTTCTAATATAGATTATGACGCAACTTTCGAACAAAACGCTGCTCTGTTTGGCAAAAACACTTATAGAGATAGCAGAAGCAAAGAAGAAATGCTTAAAGAGGCTGTAGATATAGCCAATAAAGCAGATGTAATTCTTCTTGCCATTGGTGAAACTGCAGAAATGAGTGGTGAATCTAGTTCTAGAACTAATATTTCTATTCCACAAGCTCAAAAAGATTTATTAAAAGAATTGAAAAAAACAGGCAAGCCAATTGTTTTGGTATTATTTGCAGGTAGAGCAATGGAAATCAATGAGGAAAGCGAATTGGCAGATGCTATTCTTAATGTATGGTTCCCAGGTTCAGAAGCTGGCTTAGCAATTTCTGATGTACTTTTTGGTAAAGTAAATCCTTCAGCTAAATTACCGATGACTTTCCCAAGAAGTGTAGGTCAAGTTCCTATTTTCTACAATCACAAAAACACAGGAAGACCACTTTCTCAATCATCTACTGAAAAATGCCAATTTGATAAATTCCGTTCTAATTATTTAGATGAATGTAACACTCCGCTTTATCCTTTCGGTTACGGTTTAAGTTACACTCAGTTTGCATACAATAATCTAAATGTAAGTTCTAAAAATTTAAAAGGAAACCAAACTTTAAAAGTTTCTGTAGAATTGAAAAATTCTGGAAAATATGATGGTGCAGAAATCGCACAATTATACATCAGAGACATGGTAGGTAGCAATACAAGGCCAGTAAAAGAATTAAAAGGTTTCCAAAAAATATTCTTAAAAGCAGGAGAAGCCAAAACCGTTACCTTTAATGTAACTCCAGAAGATTTAAAATTCTATGATAATAACCTAAAATACGATTGGGAATCTGGTGAATTTGAAATTTTTGTAGGAGGCGATTCTCAAAAGACCGTTTCTCAAAAAATCACTTGGAATAAATAAATCTCAAAATATGAGAGCTTTTATCATCGCATTGTTTTCTGTTGTGTTCTTTTCGGCACAGCAGAAAACTTATTGTAATCCTATTAATATAGATTACGGATATACTCCCATTCCTAATTTTGCAACTCAAGGAAAACATAGAGCAACTGCAGACCCAGTAATTGTTAATTTTAAAGGAAAATACTTCCTTTTTAGTACCAATCAATGGGGATATTGGTGGAGTGAAGACATGTTAAATTGGAATTTTATTTCTAGAAAATTCTTAAAACCCGAAAACGAATTTCCAAACAAGGAAGCTGGTAAAGTAGATCATAAATTAGATGTTAATCATCAAGTTTATGATGAATTATGTGCTCCTGCAGTTTTCGAAATGAATGATGAATTGTACGTAATAGGTTCTACACACGGACCGAATTTTGCTATTTGGAAATCTAAAAATCCTACAAAAGATGAATGGGAAATTGCTGTAGATAATTTTAAAGTGGGAGCATGGGATCCTGCCTTTTTGTATGATAAAGATTTGAAAAAACTCTTCCTTTATTGGGGGTCTAGCAATGAATTTCCACTTCTAGGAACTGAGATTAATACACAAACATTGCAGTCCGAAGGTTACGTAAAACCATTGATGTCTTTGCATCCAGATGATCACGGTTGGGAAAGATTTGGAGAATATAATGACAATACCTTTCTCAAACCATTTATGGAAGGAGCATGGGTAACTAAGCATAATAATAAGTATTATCTGCAATATGGCGCTCCTGGAACTGAGTTTAGCGGTTATGCAGATGGAGTTTATGTCAGCAATAATCCGTTGGAAGGATTTTCTTATCAAAAACACAATCCTTTCTCATATAAACCGGGTGGTTTTGCAAGAGGAGCCGGACATGGTGCTACTTATCAAGATAATTTCGGGCAATATTGGCATGTTTCTACCATGGTCATTAGCCAAAAAAATAATTTTGAAAGAAGAATAGGAATTTGGCCAGCTGGTTTTGATCAAGATGATGTGATGTACAGTAACACAGCTTACGGAGATTATCCTACTTATCTCCCAAATAAAAATGCAGACCATATCAAAGGTTTGTTTACAGGTTGGATGCTACTGAACTACAATAAGCCCGTTAAAGTTTCTTCTACTTTAGGAAGTTTCCAACCCAATTTTGCAGTTGATGAAGATATTAAAACGTATTGGAGTGCTAAAACTGGCGGAGCTAATGAATATATACAAACCGATTTAGGTGAAAAATCTTTAGTGAAGGCTATTCAAATTAATTTTGCTGACCAAGATGCTGAGTTTTTAGGCAAAACTTTAGGAAAATCGCATCAATATAAAATCTACGCTTCTGATGACGAAAAAAATTGGAAATTAGTGGTAGACAAGTCAAATAACACCAAAGATGTACCTCACGATTATATAGAAATAGAAAAACCATTTACCACAAGATATCTTAAAATTCAAAATATTAAAATGCCGACTGGCAAATTTGCCATCAGTGGATTGAGAGTTTTCGGAAACGGAAGTGGTGAAAAGCCTCAAAAAGTAGAAAATTTTGTGGTTCTGAGAAATCCAAAAGAAAAAGCAGGGGAGAGAAGAAGTTCATGGCTAAAATGGAAGCAAAATAACTTAGCAGATGGTTATGTAATTTATTTTGGGAAGTCTCCAGACAAGTTGTACGGAAGCATCATGGTTTATGGTAAAAATGACTACTATTTTACAGGGATGGATGCTGCAGATACTTATTATTTTCAGATTGAAGCCTTCAATAATAATGGAGTTTCTGCAAAAACAGAAATTTCAAAAGTTGACTAATTCGTAAAAAAGAGCCTGTTTAAAAGCTTTGGTTTTGCTTTTTTAATGATTTTTAACATTTTTTTAAAATTTTAATAAAACAAATGTTATGCGTAGAATAAAATTGTACATTTGATTCTGCATTTTGTCACAAAATAAGATAATAAAAATAAATTTTAATTCATTATTGTTATGGTGAAAAACACTGTGAAATTAACAAGTATGATAGCTGCAATTTATTTATTTGCAGGATATCAGGAATTAAGCGCTCAAACAAAAGATTCGCTTAAAGAAAAACAAATAGAAGAGGTAGTGATGATTGGGTATGGAACGGCTAAGAAAAGAGATCTTACCGGTTCTATAGCTAAAGTTGGAGGAGATGTAGTTGCAGATAAACCAAATGCTAACCCAATAAACGCTTTACAAGGTCAAGTTGCGGGTTTATCTGTAGTAAATTCTGGTCAGCCTGGTTCCCAAGCTGATGTTAGAATTAGAGGGACCGTTACAATTAACCAGACTCAGCCTGTGTATATTGTAGATGGAGTTTTTGCCAATAATATTGACTTTTTGAACCCATCAGATATAGAATCTATGGAAGTTCTAAAAGATCCATCATCTCTAGCAATTTTTGGTAATAGAGGTGCTAATGGTGCAATTATTGTGACTACTAAGAGAGCAAAATCAGGAAAAACAACTATTAACCTTAGTTCTTCAATTGGGGTTAAATCTCTAGATAATAGACCTGATTTGGTAGGTGCAGAAGGCTTTAAAACACTTTATAATGAAGATTTAGCTAATCAAGGTCTTCCTGCATATAATTTATTTAATTTATTTAATGCAGATACCAATTGGATTGATACCATTAAAAAAGAGGGTGGAATTATTAACCAAAATAATTTAACTATTTCTAATGGTACTGATAAAAATAAAGTAAGTTTCTCTTTTGGTTATCAAACAGAAGATGGTTCTATTAAATATGAAAAATTTGATAGATTAACCATGAAATTTAATGATGACGTAAAAATTTCAGACAAAGTAAGAGCAGGTTTTGGAATTACAGGATCTTATTCTAAATTACCACAATTGAGAAGTTTTAGCTCAGCGCTTAATGCTACTCCTGTAGTTGCTCCTATAAACTTAACACCTGGAGATTATTTCGGTTTATATAATTCACTTCCTCAGCAAATAGGTGCAGCACAAATAGGAAACCCTTTAGCTGTAGTAGAAGGAATGAGAAATACTCAGTATAATAAAGATTTTCAATTTAACCCGAATGCATATTTTGAATTTGATTTCTTGAAAAACTTTACTTTCCGTTCTAACTATTTTGTAACATATCGTAATGGAACCGGAAGAGGTTATACACCAGTTTTTGATGTTTATGTAGCAGAATCTAATTCTTCTACTCCTTATTCTGGTAATTTACTTACTGGTATTAATCAATTTGAAAATAGAGACGTTACGTTCCAACAAAACCAGTTATTAACTTATAAAAATAAATTTGGGGCACATGATTTAACTTTGATGGCAGGTTTCGAGACTATTAATAGAGAATACTCTAGTATGTCTGGTAGCGCTAAAGGAAGTTTATCTAATCCTCTAGGTCAAATTCCTAATAACCCAAGATTTTGGTATCTGCATTCAGATTTTGTAGATTCTACAACTAAAGTAGTTAATACCAGTGCATACAAACAGAGACAAGCATCTTATTTTGGTAGAATGCTTTATAGCTTTAATAATAAATATATGCTTAATGCTTCTGTGCGTAATGATGGTTCATCTCAGTTAGCTCCAGGAAATAGATTTGACTGGTTCTGGTCTGTAGGTGGTGCTTGGGAAATTTCTAAGGAAAACTTCATGAGTGAGGTACAATTTATCAATTATTTAAAAATTAAAGGTTCTTATGGTGATTTAGGAAACCAATACACTCCATATAGCTATTTTGGATATCCAATATATGTAGAAGGTGGAACAGGTGTATTTAACGGGAATCTATATCCAGCATTCGTAAAAGCATACGAAGAAGCTACTGATTTAAAATGGGAACATTTAAAATCTTATGAATTTGGTTTTGAATCAATGATGATTGGCAGAAAACTATCTTTTGATGCTACTTATTATAATAAAAAAACAGAAGGCTTACTAAACTATGTGATTGGAAACCCTAATTACTTTATGAATGCCGGTTCTATTGAGGCAAAAGGTTTTGAATTTGTTTTAGGATGGAAAGATAGAATTTCACAAGATTTCACGTATTCCATTAATGGTAACTTAACCACTACTGAAACCAAAGTTCTTAATACATTAGAAGATGGTTATAAAGTATTTTATGGTCCAGCTATTTATAAAGAAGGCTTACCAGTAGGTGCTTTCTATGGTTATATTGTAGACGGATTATATCAATCTTATGCAGATATTCTTGGCTCACCAGCTTCTACAATTGGAGATGTTGCGCCTGGAGATTTTAAATACAGAGATGTAAATGGTGATGGTAAAATCACACCAGATGATAGAACTATTATTGGTGATCCAACTCCAGATTTCACTTACGGATTTAGTGTAGGTGCAGATTACAAAGGATTCTTCCTTAATGCAGATTTCTACGGAGTATACGGAAACGAAATTTTTAGAAATTGGGGTAATGGTAATTCATTTGCGCCATTTAACTATCGTGAAGAAAGATTAGACAGATGGACTGGTGCAGGAACCTCTAATTGGGAGCCAAGAAGTTACACCGCATCTGCTTATAACAGAGAAAACTCTACTTATATGATTGAGGATGGTAGCTTCTTCAGAATCAGAAATGTACAGTTAGGTTATAATTTCAATAAAGGTTTAATCGAAGGTTTAGGAATTCAAGCATTAAAAGTTTATTTCAATGTTCAGAATCTTAAAACTTGGGATAATGTGAATGGCTTTACTCCAGAATTTGGTGGTTCAGCTACAGAATTTGGTGTAAATAACAGTGGATATCCAAATCCTAGAATTACAAGTTTCGGTATTAATGTTACATTCTAAAAAATTAAAGTAATGAAAATAAATATAATTAAGAATCTACTTTTAGGTGGAGTTTTATTGATAAGTGCTAGCTCACTTCAAAGTTGTAATGATGATTGGTTAGATTTAAAACCAGAAGGAAGACCAGTAGGAGACGAAGTTCCTTTAGGTGGTTTTGAAGCAAGTGCTTTCGGTTTATATGCGAGTCTAAGAACAGAAGGTGGTGTAAGTGATTTTACTTACGTTTGGACACACTGTATCAGAGCAGATGACAATGAAAAAGGAAGTACAGCATCAGATGCTGCTACAGATGGTAATGTTTTTAATAATTTCGGTTATGTAGCAACTAATGGACACATTAAAAATAATTGGAATGGTCATTATAAAATTATTTATGATGCTAATGAATTAATCAATACAGCAGTAGCTTCTGGAGATACATCAAACGGAACGATGGTAAATATTGCAGAAGCAAAAGCAATTAGAGCATTTTGTTACTTTGAGTTAAGAAGAGATTATGGAGAAGTTCCAATCAATCTTAAAACGATAGACGTTCCTGCAGATGAGGTAGCGCCTAAAAGCACAGTGGCACAAGTAGACGCTCAAATCATAAAAGATTTAACAGAAGCTGCAGAAGTTTTACCAACTCAATGGCCAAGTTCTTACCTAGGTAGAGCAACTAAAGGAATGGCAAATGCACTATTAGCAAAACTTTACCTTTACCAAGGAAATTGGGCTAAAGCGCTTGAATTATCAGAAACAGTAATCAACTCTGGAGTATATCAATTAAATGCTTCTTATGATAATGAGTTTACAAAAGCAGGGAATAACTCTAAAGAATCTGTTTTTGAAATCCAAAAAACTTATGATTATCCAACTAAGTACACCAATAATTTCTACGAATGTCAAGGAGTTAGAGGTTCTGGAACTTGGGATTTAGGTTGGGGCTTTAATGTACCATCTGTAGAATTGGTAGCAGCTTATGAAAATGGAGATTTACGTAAGAAAACTACAATTTTAACTTCAGGAGGTCCAGATATTTATAGCAGTGCAGGATATACATTACCTAGTGTACCTACTGTAGCTCAACAGTATTGGAATGGAAAAGCTTATACTTATCCAGCAGAAAGAATTCAATATGCACAAAACAAAAACCACTGGGAAAATATCAAAATTATACGTTATGCAGATGTAGTTTTAATGGCTGCTGAAGCTGCTAATGAATTAGGACAGTCTGGTAAAGCGGCTAATTATGTAAATATGATCAGAAACAGAGCAGGACTTACAAATACTACTGCAGCAGATCAAGTTACACTAAGAACGGCTATTAAACAAGAACGTAGAATAGAATTCGCAATGGAATTCGAAAGATTCTACGACTTAGTAAGATGGGGAGATGCACCTGCAGTTTTAGGAGCAAAAGGATATACAGATAAAAACAAGTATTTCCCAATTCCTCAAGAAGCTATTGACAAATCTCAAGGAGTTTTAGTTCAAAATCCTAATTATTAATCTTTAAGACTTACAAAAAATGAAAAATAAAATATTCAAAATTTTTGGTGCTCTTTCTATTTCATTTTTGATGTTTTCTTGTCAAAATTTAGATAGACCAGAATTAGGAGATTATCCTAAAGATGCCAATCAACCAGGTGGACCGTTAAAATTTTATGTTGCTTTTGATGGTACTACTAGTAATCCATTAATGAATGCAGTAGACAGTATTAGAGCAAAATTCCCATCTGATAATCCATTAGCTTCAATTGATGGAGCAAAAGGAAAAGCAGCACAAGGTGCAAATTATAAGTATATCAAATATAGCAGTGCAAATGATTTTGCTAAAGAAGCAAAAAGTTTTTCACTATCTGTTTGGGTAAAAAAAGGAGATTTAAAAACAGATCATATTTTCAGTATGCCTGCTGCTTCTTCTTATCACTGGTCTGCAGCATCTATGTTTTTACTTACAGAAGGTTCAGTTGCACAGCCTGTAGTAAAGTTCTTTGTAAAAGATAAAACCAGTGAAAAATGGTTTGAATGGACAGGAGCTAATGCAGTTACAGGTCTGTATGATAATAACTGGCACCACTTAGCATTTGTTTATGATGCAGGTACTTCTAAAATGACGCTTTACAAAGATGGAGTAGCACATGCAAATGCACCAGAGTGGACAGGTCATGGAAATGTAGTTTTAGAGCCTACTAAAATTACAGGATTAAAAATTGGAGCAGGACCACAAGAATTTACTGCACAACAAGTAAGTCAAGGAGCAGATGATTGGTTGAAAAATTCATGGAATGGAGGTATTGACCAATTTAGACTGTATGCTACTGCACTTACTGCTGCCGAAGTAAATACTTTATACACTAAGAAAAAATAATAGATGAAATATAATAATTTCATGAAAATTTTAGCAACTGCCATACTTTTGTGTGGCAGTTGTTCTTCTGAGACTACCTCTGGAACAGAGCCAAATCCACCTACACCTACAGACACTCCCCAAACCTACACAGACCCAGAAATTATAGAAATGGTTCAGAAAGATGCACTTAAATATTTTTGGGATTATGCACAATCTAATTCTAAATTAGCCAGAGAAAGATATCATACCGATAATCCTGGTCAAGATGCTCATGTAGTTTCTACTGGTGGTTCTGGTTTCGGGTTGATGACGATTTTAGTAGGGATTAAAAATGGTTATGTAACGAGAACCGATGCCGTTTCTAGATTATCGACCGCTCTTAATTTCTTACAAAACGCCAATCGTTTTCATGGTGCTTGGGCACATTGGATGGATGAAAATACAGGAAATGTTATTCCTTTCAGCACAAAAGATAATGGAGGAGATTTAGTAGAAACTGCTTTTCTAGCTCAAGGTTTAATCTGTGTAAGAGAATATTTTAAAAATTCGTCAGATGCTACAGAGTTAGCCATTTCAAAAAAAGCAGACGATTTATGGAAAGGAATCGAGTGGAATTGGTATACTCAAGGTCAAAACGTTTTGTATTGGCATTGGTCACCTAATTATAATTTTGAGATGAATCACCAATTGCGAGGTTTTGATGAAACTTTAATCACATATGTTTTAGCGGCAGCTTCACCTAATTATGCTATTGAAAAAACGGTTTACACCGAAGGTTGGGCAAGAAGTGGTGCTATAAAAACATCTGCCTCACAATACGGAATTCCTTTAATAGTAAATCATAACGGAGCAAACGGAACAGTTGGCCCTATGTTTTGGTCAAATTATTCTTTCTTAGGATTAGATCCTAGAGGTTTAAGAGATGACTATGTAAATTATGGAGATGCAGTGGTAAATCATTCCAAAATTATGTATCAGTACTGTGTTACCAATCCTAAAAGTTGGCAAGGATACAATTCTAAAAGTTGGGGTTTAACGGCAAGTTATTCTAGAAATCCCCAAACTGGAGGAGATGATTATGCAGCTCATCAACCGAATAACGACTTAGGAATAATTTCTCCTACAGCAGCTATTTCGGATATGCCTTATACGCCTACAGAAAGTATGAATTTTTTAAGATTTTTATACAATGAAAATTATAAAAAATACATCGGTGTTGCAGGGCCTTATGATGCATATTCTGTACATTACAATTGGGTAACTCCAAGATATTTAGCAATAGACCAAGGAACAATCGCGCCGATGGTAGAAAACCATCGTTCGGCATTTTTATGGCAGTTGTTTATGAATGCTCCAGATGTAAAACAAGGTTTACTGAAATTAGGTTTCCATTCTACTCAATATGGATTCTAAAATTTATTCGAATAGGTTTAATTATTAATAAAAATGAAAAAAATAATCATATTTCTTTTTGCAAGTTTCACTTTGAGTTCTTGTCAGTCTCAAAAAACCGTGACTGAGACCAAGAATACAGAAACTTCAAAATTAACAGACCAACAATTAATGGATAAGGTTCAAAAAGATGCACTCAAATATTTTTGGAACTATGCAGAACCTAATTCATTGCTGGGAAGAGAACGTTATCACGAAGACAATATCTACCCTCAAAATGATAAACATGTAGTTACTACAGGTGGTTCAGGTTTTGGTTTAGCCACCGTTTTGGTAGGAGTAGAAAGAGGCTTTATTCCAAGAGACGAAGCCGTGAAAAGACTCAATACCATGATGGATTTCTTAGCCAAAGCAGATCGTTTTCACGGAGCATGGAGTCATTGGATTAATGGAGAAACCGGAAAAGTAGTTCCTTTTGGCAGAAAAGACAATGGTGGAGATTTAGTAGAAACCGCTTTTCTCACTTCAGGGATTTTAATGGTTCGCGAATATTTTAAAGATGGTAATGCAGAAGAAAAAGCATTGGCTCAAAAATGTGACGAACTTTGGAAAGGAATTGAATGGAATTGGTACACCAAAGGTGGCGAAAAAGTGTTGTATTGGCATTGGTCACCAGAATATCAGTGGGAGATGAATTTCCCATTGCAAGGTTATAATGAATGTCTGATTACCTATATTTTAGCAGCTTCATCGCCTACTCATGCTATAGATGCAGAAACTTATTATCAAGGCTGGACTAGAAACGGAACCTACCTTACAGATAAGTCTAAGTACGGACTTCCGCTTTATGTGAAACACAATTATTCTGAGGAATATGGAGGTCCTTTATTTTGGGCACATTATTCGTACATTGGTTTAGACCCAACTGGTTTAAGTGATAGACTTATCAAAAATTATTTTGATTTGAATAAAAACCAAGTGCTCATTGATTATCAATATTGTGTAGAAAATCCTAAAGATTGGAAAGGATATGGCGAAAATTATTGGGGACTTACCGCAAGTTACACCAGAAATAATGATGGTGGAGTAGGTTATACCGCGCATCAGCCCACTGAAGATAGAGGTGTAATTACGCCAACTGCTGCTTTGAGTAGTTTTCCGTATTCGCCTAAAGAATCGATGAAATTTTTAAGATTTATGTATACGCAGAAACCAGAATTTATTGGTAGTGCAGGTCCTTTTGATGCGACTTCTATTCATTATGATAATTGGTTTACGCCACGTTATTTGGCTATTGACCAAGGAACAATTGCTCCCATGATTGAAAATTATAGAACAGGTTTCCTTTGGAAGTTGTTTATGAACGCACCAGAAATCAAACAAGGGCTTAAAAAATTAGAATTCAAATCAGAGAAGTATAACATTAAATAAATATGAAGATGAAATTCATTTTAAAAATCACGGCGTTACTTGCATTTGGCTTTATCAGTCAAGCAAATGCTCAAGAAATAAAAGCAGAATTCAAGAAAGAAGTGAAAGTAGAAAAAAATATTTCTTACGTTTTTGATTATCCTCAAAACGCTAAAGGAAATGTTCCGCTTATTGTTTTTTTACACGGTTCTGGTGAAAGAGGAACCAATTTAGAAATGGTAAAAGCGCACAGTCCGTTTACCTATAAAAATTTAATGCAGGAACCTGTGGCAATTCTTGCACCGCAATGTCCCGAAAATATGTGGTGGGATACACAAGCCGTGTATTTTTTGATTCAAGAAATCGTGCAGAAATATAAAATAGATGCGTCAAGAATTTATATCACAGGTTTATCTATGGGAGGTTGGGGAACGCTGAAATTGGCAGGAGAACATCCTGAAATGTTTGCAGCAGTAGCTTCTGTTTGTGCGCCTACAGACAGAGTGATGCTAGCCAATATCCACAATTATAAAGACATGAACCTGAAAATTTATCATGGCGGAATGGATGATGTGGTGTTGCCAGAAAACGCGACTAATTTTTGGATGAAAGTTCACCCGATTAATCCAAAAGCAGAACTCATTATCTTCCCGAATGATAATCACAATTCTTGGGATTCTACTTATTCTAACCCAGAATTTTACAAGTGGCTTCTCTCACAGAAAAAGAAATAACAGTTTACAAATAAAAACCCCTCCAAATTTTTGGAGGGGTTTTGTTTTTTTAGACTTGTTAATATTTCTATTCAACTTTTCATATATGGTGAATTATAATCATCTTCTACGCATACATTCCCTCAATCAAAGCATTGAATTTTTCTAGAATAATTTTACGTTTTATTTTTAGTGTTGGGGTAATTTCGCCACGTTCTATGGTAAATTCTTCTGGTAAAAGTTTGAACTTTTTAATTTTTTCAAAACTTGCAAATTCCTTTTGAATATCGTTCACTACTTTTTCAAAAGTTTCTTTAATGAAAGGCGTTTCCAGTAATTTTTTCTTCTCTTCAATATTTAGAGAAAGGTAATTTTTAAATTCCTCGTATTTTTCCATTAAGGTTTCAAAATTCGGAACAATCACTGCAGAAACATAAGGTTTTCCTTCGGCAATTACCATCGCTTGTGCAATGTAAGGATTGCTTTGTAATGGGATTTCTATACTTTGTGGCGCAATATATTTCCCGTTAGAAGTTTTCATTAAATCCTTAATTCTATCGGTAATATATAGATTTCCTTCTTCGTCTATTCTACCAGCATCACCCGTTCTGAAATAACCATCTTCCGTGAAAACTTTAGCTGTTTCTTCTTCGTTTTTGTAGTAACCTTTCATCACTCCTTTATATTTTACCAAGATTTCATCATCTGCTCCTATTTTAATTTCTACACCTGGTAGAGCTTTTCCTACGCTTCCGTACACATAATTTTTCGGAGGAAGTGCAGTAACTGTAGCGGTAGTTTCGGTAAGTCCATATCCCACAATCACTGGTAAACCGATGGCTGCAAAAAATTCTGAAATTTCTTTTTTCAGCATCGCTCCACCACAAGGTAAAAACGAAAGATTTCCGCCCAATTCATTTTTAATTTTTCTGAAAACCAATTTGTCAAAGAAACTAAACTGTAATTGTAAACCAAACGGAACTTTAGCACCAGTTCTTTTTTTATCAGCTACTTTAGCGCCAACTTCCAAAGCTTTTTTGAAAAGTTTTTGTTTCGTAGGGGAAGAAGCTTCTATTTTTTTAACTAAAGTTTGATATACTTTTTCGTAGAATCTTGGTACGGCACACATTGCAGTTGGCTGAACATGTTTCAGCGTGTTCAAGATATTTTTGGGGTCTTCTAAAATGGCAACTTCACCACCTTGAGAAAGTACAAAAAGCGTCCAGCTTCTTTCGAAAATGTGACTTAATGGTAAAAAAGCCAAAGATTTCATATCGTACAAATTGTCGAAACTGAAAAATTCTTTGTGTGCCGCAACTACCGCTTTGAAGCCACCATGTGTAAGCATTACACCTTTCGGGATTCCTGTAGTTCCAGAAGTGTATAGAATGGTTGCCAAATCTTCATCTGAAATATCGATGAGGTTTCTTTCCGTAGCAAAATGCTTGATAAAATCTGGGAAATAAGTAATGTTTTCGGCTTCGTCTTTTATGACATGAGACGTGAAAATATGTAATTTTTTGCTCAAATGTTTCTCGGCACTTTTCAGAATTTCAAGTTGAGGCGTGTCTCCCACCAAAATGTGCTGCATTTCGGTTTGCTTGATGATGTATTCGGTCTGGTCGTAATTATTGGTGGCGTAAATGGGAATGGTAATGGCTCCCAACATTTGCACGGCAACGTCAAAAATAATCCAATCTTTAGAATTTTGAGAAAAAACACCTACACAATCTCCCTTTTTTACGTCTAGAGTATGCAATCCGTTTGCAGTTTGGCAAACCATTGCCCAGAATTTTTTCCAGGTAAGAATCTCTATTTCGTCACCGTTTCTAAAGCTAAGAGCGGTTTTCTGTGGGAATTTTTTGGTGTTTTCTTCTAAAAGCTGAAGTAGGTTTTTCATTGTTTGTTTACTATTTATATTATAACTTCCCAAAATTACGAATTATTGCATGTTTTATGCGTATAAATTGATTTTTAATTTTTAGAGATTTGTTATCTTTGAAGATTATTAAAAAACTATGATTTTTTCATTAAAAGGTATTGTTCAAGAACTTACTCCTACTTATGTGGTGATAGAGGTAAATGGAGTGGGTTATTATGTAGGTATTTCTTTGCAAACATCTCAGCGACTTTCTTTAGGGAAAGAAGTTTTTCTTTTTACACAGCAAATCATCAGAGAAGATGCACATTTGCTTTTCGGGTTTTATACCAAAGAAGAAAAAGAGATGTTTAATCTTCTTATTTCCGTAAACGGAGTGGGTGCAGTTTCTGCGCTTATTCTGCTTTCTTCATTAGATCTTAAAGACATTGCGCAAGCTATTCTCAATAAAAATTCTGCCCTGCTCCAAAAAGTAAAAGGAATTGGTGCTAAAACCGCTGAAAGAATTATCGTAGATTTACGAGATAAGGTAGAAAAATTCGGGGTTTCTACAGAGAACATTTCTGCTTTTGCAGACAATAAAGTGAAAGAAGAATCGTTATCTGCTTTAGAAGTTTTAGGGATTCCTAAAAAGATGAGTGAGAAGATTGCCGATAGAATTTTAAAACAAAATCCAGATTTGCAAACCGAAGAGTTGGTGAAACAAATTCTAAAAACTATATAACACAAGTGAAGAAAACTTTTCCTCTGCATAAAATCTATTTTTCGATTGTATTTTTATGTTTTTCTGCGCTATTTTTTGCGCAGCAAAAGCCTTTAGATACAGCGAATATTTCTATAAGGAAAGATTATGCCTTGCCCAATCCTACAAGGTACGAAGCGTTTTATGATGTAAAAACAGGGATGTATTATCTCTATCCAAAAGTTGGGAATATTGTAACAGGAGCGCCAATTGTTCTTACCCCAAAAGAATATTCTACTTACACACTTAATAATAGCCTCAAAGATTATTATCAGCAAAAAGCTTTCGGTGGAAATCTCTACAAAGAAGATAAAAAAGAAGCCGAAAATAAAGGCTTAATTCAAAGTGTTACCATTAAAAATAAAATTTTTGAAACCATTTTTGGAAGCAATAAAATAGAATTAATCCCAAATGGATTTGCGAGTTTTGATTTAGGAGGTTTGTACCAGAAAATTGAGAATCCATTAATTCTTCCCCAAAACAGAACCAATTTTGCGATTAATATTCAGCAGAGAATTCAGCTAGGTGTTTTAGGAAAGGTTGGAGAAAATCTACAACTCAAAGCCAATTACGATACGCAGTCTGGTTTTGCATTTGAGAATAGAATGAATCTCGTTTGGCAAGCCAAAGGAACCTGGAGAGATTTACAAAATCAAGCCATCAGCGAAGCAAAAAATCCACTGAAAGGAGGCGAAGATAAAATTATAAAAAGAGTAGAATTCGGTAATGTGAACATGCCACTTTCTACCAATTTAATCAGAGGTTCTGAATCTCTTTTTGGTTTGAAAACCGAATTTCAATTAGGAAAAACGTACGGAACTTTGGTGTTTTCTCAGCAACAAGGTGAAGCCAGAAATATTGTAGTTCAAGGAGGTGGCGTAATGCAAACCTTCAAAATAAATGCCTATGATTACGAAGATAATCAGCACTATTTCTTAGGTCAATATTTCTTAAATAATTATGACAATGCTTTAGCCAATTATCCTTTAATCAATTCTAGAATTTCGATTACTCGATTAGAACTTTGGGTTTTAGACCAAGGTTCTGGTAATTTGCAAGAGCAGAAAAGTATTCTCGGGATTAGAGATTTAGGAGAAGGAGGAAGTTTCCCGGACAATTCTAATTTAGGTGTTTATAATGCCGTAGCCAATCTTGGCGGAATAAGAGATGTAAACCAAACCTACAATTCAATTAACAATCAATCACTTCCGAATACTACAGGCGACCCAAGCTATAAAGATGGAGAACATTTTATCTTTAACCGAAAAGCAAAAAGATTAAATCCTGCTGAATATACCTTTAATCCACAAGTGGGTTATATTTCTTTGAATCAAAGATTAAATGACAATCAACTTTTGGCAGCGTCTTTCTCTTATACCGTTTCTGGTGACAGCAAAGTCTATAAAGTAGGGGAATTTTCCGAAGAAAGTCCAGTAGTGATTACCAAATTACTGAAACCGAACGTTTCCGTAAAAACTACTTCACCGATGTGGAATTTAATGATGAAAAACGTTTATTCATTAAATGCCAATCAAATTGACTCACAAAATTTCTTGTTAAATGTTTTATATCGTGATAATGACAGTGGGGGAAAAGTAAATTATCTACCAGGAACACCTGTTGCAGACCAAAATTTATTGAAATTACTGAATTGGGATAGACTGAATGTGAATAACGATATTCAGAACAATACGAATGGGCAACAAGGAGATGGTTTATTTGACTTTGTACAGGGAATTACGGTAGATGCACAAAACGGTAGAGTAATGTTTACCAAAGCTCAACCTTTTGGTAGCTACTTAGAATCTGTTTTAGGAAGCAATGATCCGAAATTTGTTTTCAATGAACTGTATACCCAACAAAAACAAGTCGCTTCTGAAAATAATTTAGCGCTTAGATATACCATCGAAGGTAGATATAAAGGTTCGCAGGGAACAGGAATTTCTCTGGGAGCGATAAATGTTCCGCGTGGTTCTGTAAAAGTAACTGCAAATGGAGTAGTACTTACAGAAGGCGTAGATTACACGGTAGATTATATGTTGGGCCAAGTTACCATTATCAATGAAATGGTAAAACAATCTGGTCAAGCTATCAACGTGAGTTTAGAAAACCAATTAACCTTCAACACACAGAGAAAAAGATTTTTAGGATTAAATCTCGAGAGAAAATTTAACGAAAATCTTACCATTGGTGCAACTGTGGTGAATTATTCAGAAACACCATTGACCCAAAAAGTACAAACAGGTTTCGAAGCGGTGAATAACACGATGGCTGGTTTTAATTTAATGTATAATAACCAATCACAGTTTTTAACCAGACTTACAGATAAAATTCCGTTTATCAATACAGAAGCACCGTCTAATATTAATTTGAAATTAGAAGGAGCATATCTTATCCCAGGTCAAAATAAAGGAATCAATGATGAATCTTACATTGATGATTTTGAACAAACCACTTCTAAAATTTCATTAAAAGAACCTGCGGTTTGGAGTTTAGCGTCTAAACCAGAAATTGGTTTCGGAAGTTCTAATAATAATGACTTGACCAATGGATATGGAAGAGGTTTACTCTCTTGGTACAATATAGACCCTAGGTTCTATGGAGTTGGAGGAAAAGCACCGAATGGAATTAATGCTGAAGCACTTTCTAATCACGCTTCCAGAAGAGTTCAAATGATAGAACTTTTTAACAATAGAGATTTTGTAGCGGGTGAACAAACGTTCACCAATACTTTTGATATTACTTATTATCCTAAAGAAAGAGGTCCGTATAACTTAAATCAAAATGCAGAAATCCCATCACAGAGATGGGCTGGTTTAATGAGACCGATTACGGTTTCTAACTTCAGAAGTTCGAATATAGAATATGTGGAATTTTGGATGATGGATCCTTATGCAGACGGTAAATATTTAGGAACTGCTCCTAAATTAATGTTGCAATTAGGAAACGTTTCAGAAGATATTCTGAAAGATGGCAAACTACAATATGAAAATGGATTGCCTACACCAAAAACTCCAGCGAAAACTTCTTCTACCAATTGGGGAACTCAGCCAGACCAATTCCCAGTTTTATATGCTTTTGGTACAGAAAACGAAGAAAGAACAGCTCAGGATGTAGGTTTTGATGGTTTAGATAATGTAGCGGAAGCTACTGCTTTTAATACCAATTTCATTAATCCAGTAAAAAACGAGCCAGACCCAGCTGCAGATGATTTTGTATTTTACCTTTCAAGTCAGTTTCAGGGTGCGTTAGCTTCATCTATGATTGAGCGTTATAAATATTTTAGAAACCCAGATGGAAACTCTCAGTCTAATTCTTTAGAAGTCTCTTCTCAAACTCCTGATGCAGAAGATGTAAATAAAGATTATAATCTAGACCAAAGCGAAAATTACAATCAGTATGATATTAATTTAGCACAAAGCGAATTGGTTTTAGGAAGAAATAATATTGTAGATGTAAAAGAAGTAGAAGTTAAATTCCAAAACGGACAAACTTCTAAAAATAAATGGTTCTTATTCAGAATTCCAGTTGCCAATTATAATTCTTCTACCGAAACTTCTGGTGCAGACCAAATTTTAAATAATGTGAGATTTGCCAGAATGATGCTTACTGGTTTTGATGAAACCGCTACCATAAGATTCGGAACTTTAGACCTGGTAAGAAGTGAATGGAGAAAATATGGTAAACAGATTTATGCAAATAGTGTAAATACTACTTCTGAAGGAACAGGTATTTCAGATAACTCTAAATTTGATGTAGGAAGCGTAAATCTAGAAGAAAATGCTTTGGGAACTCCACCTTATGTGTTGCCTCCAGGAATTGAGAGACAGGTTCTCAGCGGAAACGCAGGCGCACAAAGACAAAACGAAGCTTCTCTTTATATGAAAACTACTTTGCCTAAAAATGAAGCGAGAGGGGTTTTCAAAAATATCGCTTTGGATATGAGAAGATTCCAGAATCTAGAGTTGTTTGTACACGCAGAAGATTTAATTAATAAAACTTCAAATCTAGATAAAAACGCAAAATTCTTCATCAGGTTCGGTAGTGATGCTACAGATAACTACTATGAATATGAAGCTTCGCTAAAATATACCGCTCCGAATGCAACTTCTCCGCTTGATATTTGGCCGAACGAAAATACGGTGAGATTAGCCATTCAAAATTTTGTAGATTTAAAAATCTTGAGAGATAAGAACTCTGCTGTTACTACAGAACGATTTACATCTGCTGATTTTGGAGATGAAGATAAAAGTTTCTATGTAAAAGGTAGACCTAGTTTAGGAAACATTACCACTATGATGATTGGGGTAAGGAATAATGATGCAGTAGATAAAAACCTTATTCTTTGGGTTAATGAAATCAGACTTTCGGGTATAGAAAATAAAGGTGGTTATGCTGGAAATGCGAATCTTAACTTTAATTTAGGAGATTTTGCTACGGTAAATGCAAGTGGAGCATATTCTACCATTGGATTTGGTTTTATTAACCAAAAACCTGTAGAACGTTCACAAACCACTAACTCAGCCTTTGGTATCAATACGATGGTGAATGTAGATAAATTCTTACCAGAAAAATTAGGACTTAAAATTCCTGTGAATTATTCTTATTCTCAAACCATAGAAGATCCTAAGTACAATCCACTGAATGATGATGTAGAATTTAGCAAGGATCCAAAGAAAGACGAACTGAAAAAAGTAGCAAGAACGTATACGCAGCAAAGAAGTATTGGGGTACTCAATATGAGAAAGGATAGAATGAATCCTAATAAAAAACCAAAATTCTATGATGTAGAAAACCTATCCATCTCTCTAATGTATAATGATGACAAGTATAGAGATGTATACACCAAAGATAATTACAGACAATATTTAAGAGGAAATATAGATTACAGTTTTAATTTTAAACCTTGGAATCTTAAGCCATTTAATAAAATTATAAGTGATACCGCCAAATCTTATCCTTATCTGAAATGGGCAAAAGAAATTAATTTTAATTTAGTTCCTACCAAAGTTTCTTTCAGAACAGAGTTAGATAGAAATTATAATGAATTAGAATTTAGAAATATTGATGCGCTACTTAACGGGAATTCTTCAGCGGATTTTGATGTGATTAAAAACCGAAACTTCTTCTTCGGATGGCAATATAACGTAGGATTTAATTTAACCAAATCCCTCAAATTAGATATTTCATCTGCTACCAGAACGATTAATGACCAGCTAGATATTCAAACCTTTGACAGAAGTTCTATTTTCCAAAATGTTTTCCAAAAAGGAAGACCGGTTCTTTATAACCATAGAATTCAGTTGAGTTACAGATTCCCATTCGAAAATTTACCATATTTAGACTTTGTAAATACAGAAATTGGTTACGGCGTACAATACAATTGGAGTGCTCGTTCTACAGCAATGGTAGATACTAATGGAGTAAAACTGGGGAACTTGGCACAGAATACCAATAATATTAATGTATCGGGAGGTGCAGATTTTAATAGTTTCTTCAATAAGTTTAAGTATTTTAGAAAAGTTAATGATAAAATGAATGCCAGAAAATCCGAAATAGATTCTCTGAATAATGTCTATACTCAGAATTTTTTGAAAAAAGGAAGGCGAAATGCGTTCAAATCCTATACTTTTAAAAATAAATTGACACCTACTCAAGCTTTTGCTTATGCATTAACGGCGATAAAACAATTAGATTTTAATTATACTGAAAATAACGGAACCGTTTTACCGGGATTATTATCTTCTCCTAATTTCTATGGATACGGAAAAGGAATTGGCGGGCCAACTTTTGGATTCTTATTAGGTTCTCAAGCAGACATCAGAAGATATGTCATAGAAAACAGTTGGATTTCTTCTTCACAATACATGACGGAAGCATATTCTCAGATGACTACTAGAAATCTTACAGGAAATATTCAGATTCAGCCTATCAATGATTTTAGAATAGATGTGAGTTTTACTAAAAATTACATGAAGAATTTAATGCATGGTAATTTTAATGTAGATGCTATTAGCAGTACGCCTCAGTTTGATTTTTCATTCGCTAGTGAAATGATTACGTTTACCAATTCTAATATTCTCTTGAAAACAAGTTTTGGAAGCAATAATATTTACGAAAAAATCATTGATAACGCTAAGGCGATTTCTCAATTGTATGGAACACCACAAGCTGATGGTTATGCAGAACATTACAGCAAAGCCAATGCTTATGTTTTGATTCCAGCTTTCCAAGCAGCCATTGAAGGAAAATCTCCAACTAGAAATAACAATTTAGAAAAATCTAAATTCCCAATGCCAAATTGGAGAATTACCTATTCAGGAATTAAAAACATACCTTTTATTAATAGTCAGTTTGCTAAGTTTGATATTCTTCATGCTTACACATCTACTTATACCGCAACTGGAATTCAGAAAAGTGTAGACTATTATAATAAGAATGTAAATCCTGGAGCGCCTCAATATGATATCAATAATGATGTGTACAATCCATATACATTTAATACAATAGGCTATGTAGAAGACTTCTCTCCACTTTTAGGAGCAGATGTTACCATGAGAAACAATATGCAGTTCCGTTTACAATATAATAAGAACAGAATGTATACACTCGGTTTGGTAAATCATACCTTGACCGAAGATTTAGGCTCTGAATATGTTTTTGGTTTTGGATATATTTTAAAAGATTTAAAAATCAAAGTCAGATATCAAGGAAAAGAAAAAAATCTGAAAAGTGATTTAAATGTAAGAGCGGATTTTTCACTAAGAGATAATCAAACCAGAATCACCAATATATTATTAGATGACTCACAGATTACCGGAGGTCAAAGATTAATGAGCGTAAAAGTTTCGGCAGATTATAACATCTCTCAAAACTTTAATTTAAGATTCTTCTATGATCAATTAATGACCAAGTATAAAATTTCTACAGCATTTCCACTTTCTACAGTTAGAGCTGGTATTACCGCTACCTTTAATTTTGGAGGAGGTCAAGGTTTCTAAATACACGTATAATATATATAGTATATAATATAGAATAGAATCAAATTTATTTGGTTCTATTTTTTTTAGAAAAAACTTTTTTGCAACCTCCATATAATTTCATTAATTTTGGGAAAAATAAATTTAGAAATGAACACACCATCAGAATTAAAGTACACCAAAGATCACGAATGGGTTAAACTAGAAGGAAACGTAGCTACGGTAGGAATCACCGATTTTGCACAAAGCGAATTAGGAGACATCGTTTTTGTAGATGTAGATACAGTAGATGATGATTTGAATGCAGGAGAAGTATTCGGTAGCGTAGAAGCAGTAAAGACCGTTTCAGATTTATATTTACCAGTTTCAGGTAAAGTAATAGAGTTTAATGAAGAATTAGAAGGCGAACCAGAATTGGTAAACACAGATCCATACGGAAAAGGATGGATTGTAAAAGTAGAACTTTCAGAAGGTGCAGACCAATCAGAATTACTAACTGCAGAACAGTACCAAGAACTCATTGGATAAAATAACTCACATATTTAGATATTACGTATTGCCCATTTATTGGGCAATACTTACATATATGCTCCTCAAACCGGGAGTAGAAAACAAAGAATATTGGTTCATGTTCTCAGGAGTTGATAAAATACTACACATATCAATATTTGCCCTATTAGGATTTGTTTTTAGAATATCTTTTCCCAGAATGCTATTTTTTACATTTTTCTTTATCATGTTTATATATGGATTAGGCACAGAAATATTACAAAGAGAAATGCATTTAGGAAGAAGTATGGAATTTTTAGACCTTATTGCAGATTCATTAGGAGTATTAATAGGATATGTTACCTATCAAAAAATTAAAAACTATTACTTCTGAACTACTATAATCCCCAATTCTACTTAGAGTTTATACCTTATACCATAATAAACAAAGCGTATTTACTTATTGTGGATAACTTTGAAAACACATGTAAGTTATTTATTTTCAGAATGATGTTTTCCCCAATTTAAACAGCTGTATAAATTTTTTCAGAAAACATTTGCATCGTATTGGTTTATCGTTATACTTTTGCATCACCAAAATAACGGTAGAGCAGAAGCTAATTAAGAAAAAGAGACGAAATAAAAACTTAAAAATATTTCAAAAAATATTTGGAAGTTAAGAAAAAAGTCTTACCTTTGCAGTCCCTTAAATGAGGGAGCGCAGAAGAGTAGAGGTTTTTTTTGAAAGAGATAGATTAAGTTAAACTAACTAATAAAATAGTGCGACTGACGGTCTCGAAAAAAAATAAAAATTTTTTCAAAAAAAGTTTTGTCAATTAAAAAATAATTTATACTTTTGCACTCGCAAATCAGAAACGAAAGATGACAGAAAAGCTTTCTGAGGCGCGAAAGAAAAAGAGATCTTTGAAATACAATATAACAACCAAGTAAAAAAAATAAACCAAAGCGAAGTCAACTTTGAGTGAGTCAGACAAACATACAATGGAGAGTTTGATCCTGGCTCAGGATGAACGCTAGCGGGAGGCCTAACACATGCAAGCCGAGCGGTAGAGTTTCTTCGGAAACTTGAGAGCGGCGTACGGGTGCGGAACACGTGTGCAACCTACCTTTATCTGGAGGATAGCCTTTCGAAAGGAAGATTAATACTCCATAATATATTGATTGGCATCAATTAATATTGAAAGCTCCGGCGGATAGAGATGGGCACGCGCAAGATTAGCTAGTTGGTGAGGTAACGGCTCACCAAGGCGATGATCTTTAGGGGGCCTGAGAGGGTGATCCCCCACACTGGTACTGAGACACGGACCAGACTCCTACGGGAGGCAGCAGTGAGGAATATTGGTCAATGGGTGAAAGCCTGAACCAGCCATCCCGCGTGAAGGACGACTGCCCTATGGGTTGTAAACTTCTTTTGTATAGGGATAAACCTACCTTCGTGAGGGTAGCTGAAGGTACTATACGAATAAGCACCGGCTAACTCCGTGCCAGCAGCCGCGGTAATACGGAGGGTGCAAGCGTTATCCGGATTTATTGGGTTTAAAGGGTCCGTAGGCGGACTTATAAGTCAGTGGTGAAAGCCTGTCGCTTAACGATAGAACTGCCATTGATACTGTAAGTCTTGAGTATATTTGAGGTAGCTGGAATAAGTAGTGTAGCGGTGAAATGCATAGATATTACTTAGAACACCAATTGCGAAGGCAGGTTACCAAGATATAACTGACGCTGAGGGACGAAAGCGTGGGGAGCGAACAGGATTAGATACCCTGGTAGTCCACGCCGTAAACGATGCTAACTCGTTTTTGGGGCGCAAGCTTCAGAGACCAAGCGAAAGTGATAAGTTAGCCACCTGGGGAGTACGCTCGCAAGAGTGAAACTCAAAGGAATTGACGGGGGCCCGCACAAGCGGTGGATTATGTGGTTTAATTCGATGATACGCGAGGAACCTTACCAAGACTTAAATGGGAATTGACAGCTTTAGAAATAGAGCTTTCTTCGGACAATTTTCAAGGTGCTGCATGGTTGTCGTCAGCTCGTGCCGTGAGGTGTTAGGTTAAGTCCTGCAACGAGCGCAACCCCTGTCACTAGTTGCCATCATTCAGTTGGGGACTCTAGTGAGACTGCCTACGCAAGTAGAGAGGAAGGTGGGGATGACGTCAAATCATCACGGCCCTTACGTCTTGGGCCACACACGTAATACAATGGCCGGTACAGAGGGCAGCTACACAGCGATGTGATGCAAATCTCGAAAGCCGGTCTCAGTTCGGATTGGAGTCTGCAACTCGACTCTATGAAGCTGGAATCGCTAGTAATCGCGCATCAGCCATGGCGCGGTGAATACGTTCCCGGGCCTTGTACACACCGCCCGTCAAGCCATGGAAGCTGGGGGTACCTGAAGTCGGTGACCGTAATAGGAGCTGCCTAGGGTAAAACTAGTAACTAGGGCTAAGTCGTAACAAGGTAGCCGTACCGGAAGGTGCGGCTGGAACATCTCATTTTAGAGCGTCTTTAGACGTAAAACAAAATTAAAATAAGAACTTACTCAGTTCGCTTTGGTTTTTTACTGGTTGATATATAAAAATATACCCCTAATCATTAGTAAGAGGGAAGAGATTTAAAGTCTCGTAGCTCAGCTGGTTAGAGCGCTACACTGATAATGTAGAGGTCGGCAGTTCGAGCCTGCCCGAGACTACTAAAGAATTAGAGGGGAATTAGCTCAGCTGGCTAGAGCGCCTGCCTTGCACGCAGGAGGTCAAGGGTTCGACTCCCTTATTCTCCACAGTTTTAGAGGTCTAATTTAAAAGTGACGAATAGAGCCAAAAACAATATTTGTTCATTAGACATCTAAGAAGAAAAATAGATCATTGACATTAACGATAAAGACATCACAAAGAGATAACCGAGCACTTTCGAGTGCCGAGTATAAAAATATACTAATATAATTATTAGGAAAGAAATCGTTAAGGGCGTATGGCGGATGCCTAGGCTTTCAGAGGCGACGAAGGACGTGGTAAGCTGCGAAAAGCTGCGGGGATTGGCACACACGAATTGATCCGCAGATGTCCGAATGGGGCAACCCGGCATATTGAAGATATGTCACCCAGCAATGGGAGCAAACCCGGAGAACTGAAACATCTAAGTACCCGGAGGAAAAGAAATCGAAGAGATTCCGTAAGTAGTGGCGAGCGAAAGCGGATTAGCCCAAAAGTCTTTATATGTTTAGAAGAATGTTCTGGAAAGAACAGCCGTAGAGGGTGATAGCCCCGTAATCGAAAGGCATACATAGATGATAAATGAGTAGGGCGGGACACGTGAAATCCTGTCTGAATATGGGGGGACCATCCTCCAAGGCTAAATACTCCTGAAAGACCGATAGTGAACAAGTACTGTGAAGGAAAGGTGAAAAGCACTTCGAATAGAAGGGTGAAAGAGAACCTGAAACCGTACGCCTACAAGCGGTCGGAGCAGATTTATTCTGTGACGGCGTGCCTTTTGCATAATGAGCCTACGAGTTAATTTTACTAGCGAGGTTAAGGACTTCAGGTCCGGAGCCGGAGCGAAAGCGAGTCTGAATAGGGCGCATAGTTAGTAGGATTAGACGCGAAACCTTGTGATCTACCCATGGGCAGGTTGAAGCTCTGGTAACACAGAGTGGAGGACCGAACCGGTTGACGTTGAAAAGTCTTCGGATGACCTGTGGGTAGGGGTGAAAGGCCAATCAAACTGGGAGATAGCTCGTACTCCCCGAAATGCATTTAGGTGCAGCGTTGCGACAAGTTTATTAGAGGTAGAGCTACTGATTGGATGCGGGGGTTTCATCGCCTACCAATTCCTGACAAACTCCGAATGCTAATAAATGTTTCGCAGCAGTGAGGGCATGGGTGCTAAGGTCCATGTCCGAGAGGGAAAGAACCCAGACCAACAGCTAAGGTCCCCAAATATATGCTAAGTTGAAACAACGCGGTTGGACTGCATTGACAGCTAGGATGTTGGCTTGGAAGCAGCCATTCATTTAAAGAGTGCGTAACAGCTCACTAGTCGAGCGGTCCGGCATGGATAATAATCGGGCATAAGCATATTACCGAAGCTATGGATTTGTACATTAGTACATCTGGTAGGGGAGCATTCTATTTGCGCCGAAGCAGTATCGCGAGGTATTGTGGAGCGGATAGAAAAGAAAATGTAGGCATAAGTAACGATAAAGGGGGCGAGAAACCCCCTCACCGAAAGACTAAGGTTTCCTCAGCCATGCTAATCAGCTGAGGGTTAGTCGGGGCCTAACGCGAACCCGAAAGGGGTAGTGGATGGACAACGGGTTAATATTCCCGTACCTGTATAATAATAAAGTGACGGAGTTGGAAATTAGGTGCGTACTGACGGAATAGTACGTTGAAGTAACTGCGAGGTTACGATAGTACAGCAAGTCTTCGGATGCGCTGATAATCCTAAGGACCCGCTTCCAAGAAAAGCGATTTATACAGCCCGTACCAAAACCGACACAGGTAGTCGAGGAGAGAATCCTAAGGTGCTCGAGTGAGTCGTGGCTAAGGAACTAGGCAAAATAGTCTCGTAACTTCGGAAGAAGAGACGCCAGAGCAATCTGGCCGCAGTGAAGAGGCCCAGGCGACTGTTTATCAAAAACACAGGACTCTGCTAAATCGAAAGATGCTGTATAGGGTCTGACACCTGCCCGGTGCTGGAAGGTTAAGGAAGGTGCTTAGAAGTAATTCGAAGGCATTGACTGAAGCCCCAGTAAACGGCGGCCGTAACTATAACGGTCCTAAGGTAGCGAAATTCCTTGTCGGGTAAGTTCCGACCTGCACGAATGGTGTAACGATCTGGGCACTGTCTCAGCCACGAGCTCGGTGAAATTGTAGTATCGGTGAAGATGCCGATTACCCGCAATGGGACGAAAAGACCCTGTGAACCTTTACTATAACTTCGTATTGACTCTGAGTAAATAATGTGTAGGATAGGTGGGAGGCTTTGAAGCAGGCACGCTAGTGTTTGTGGAGCCAACGTTGAAATACCACCCTTTGTTTACTTGGAGCCTAACTTCGAAAGAAGGACATTGCGTGGTGGGTAGTTTGACTGGGGTGGTCGCCTCCAAAAGAGTAACGGAGGCTTTCAAAGGTACCCTCAGCACGCTTGGTAACCGTGCGTAGAGTGTAATGGCATAAGGGTGCTTGACTGTGAGACCTACAAGTCGATCAGGTGCGAAAGCAGGACATAGTGATCCGGTGGTTCCGTATGGAAGGGCCATCGCTCATAGGATAAAAGGTACTCCGGGGATAACAGGCTAGTCTCCCCCAAGAGCTCACATCGACGGGGAGGTTCGGCACCTCGATGTCGGCTCGTCACATCCTGGGGCTGGAGAAGGTCCCAAGGGTTGGGCTGTTCGCCCATTAAAGTGGCACGCGAGCTGGGTTCAGAACGTCGTGAGACAGTTCGGTCTCTATCTATTGCGGGCGTTAGAAGTTTGAGCGGAGTTGACTCTAGTACGAGAGGACCGTGTTGAACAAACCTCTGGTGTATCAGTTGTACCGCCAGGTGCACCGCTGAGTAGCTATGTTTGGAAGAGATAAGCACTGAAAGCATATAAGTGCGAAACTCGCCGCGAGATGAGACTTCTTTTAAGGGTCGTTGGAGATGACGACGTTGATAGGCTACAGGTGTAAAGGCAGTAATGTCATAGCCGAGTAGTACTAATTACCCGTAGATTTATAGCCTAATAAGGCACTCGAAAGAGATAAGGTTAGCTCTTTGTGAACGTTTTTATCGATAAAAAAAAGTTATAAACATAACTCTTATATACAATATTTAGGGTGGTTTTAGCAGAGGGGCTCACCTGTTCCCATTCCGAACACAGAAGTTAAGCCCTCTAGCGCCGATGGTACTGCTAACGCGGGAGAGTAGGTCGCCGCCAGTTTTTATTTTTAAATCCTCATCATGCAAATGATGAGGATTTTTTGTTTATACATACCGTGTACAATCATACCTAGGTTTATGAGGTAAAAAAAAGACACTAAATCTCTATATCTATCTTAAAACAAGTGATACAAATACAAAAAAACCTTTATTCTTATTTTAGAATAAAGGTTTTTTTTATTGTTTTTTATTTTTTAGACTTGGATTTTTAGAGTATAATTTCTATGTGGTTAAATGATGATGTATTATTATATTTAGGAATAAATATGCTAATTAGTATTAATTAGATAGATTGTCTATTGCAATAGGGATAGTAGTGGAAATCCTTTTTTGCTTAGCAGTTTGTAATTATTATCTGAAAGCGTTGGCAAAAAAATATTGTAACGGATAGCCCTACCGAATAAGCCTTGGGTTTTCATTGGGAATGAGGGATTGCCATAAAAATAAAAAATCCGTCCTAAAATAGAACGGATTTTAATTATTTGAAGTAAGTATGTTTTATTATGCTAAAACTTCTGATACTTTATTTGCAGCTTCTTCTAGAGTAATTGCTGAGTGAATTGGTAAACCAGCATCGTCAATCAATTGCTTAGCTTCTACAGCGTTTGTACCTTGAAGACGTACAATTAAAGGAACTGGAAGGCTTCCCATAGCTTTGTAAGCATCTACTACACCTTGTGCAACTCTGTCGCAACGTACAATTCCTCCGAAGATGTTAATAAGGATTGCTTTTACATTTGGATCTCTTAGGATAATTCCGAAAGCAGTTTGTACTCTCTGAGCATCTGCAGTACCACCTACATCTAAGAAGTTTGCAGGATTACCACCAGAAAGTTTGATAATATCCATAGTAGCCATTGCAAGACCAGCACCGTTTACCATACAAGCTACGTTACCGTCTAATTTCACGAAATTAAGACCAGCTTCGCCAGCTTCTACGTCCATAGGATCTTCTTCTCTAGTATCTCTTAATGCTGCTAAATCTTTGTGACGGAATAATGAGTTGTCATCTAAAGTCACTTTAGCATCTACAGCTACAATTTTATTGTCTGAAGTTTTAAGAACAGGATTGATTTCGAATAATGAAGCGTCAATTCCTACGTAAGCTTTGTAAAGTGCATCAATGAATTTTACAAATTCTTTGAAAGACTCACCAGATAAACCTAGGTTGAAAGCTATTTTTCTAGCTTGGAAACCTTGTAAACCTAAAGTTGGGTCGATTACTTCTTTGTGAATTAAATGAGGGGTAACTTCTGCTACGTGCTCAATATCCATACCACCTTCGGTAGAGTAAACCACAGTATTTTTACCTAAAGCTCTATCTAAAAGAATAGAAACATAAAATTCTTTAGTTTCTGTTTCGCCAGGATAATATACATCTTCTGCAACCAAAACAGAGTTTACCAATTTACCTTCTGCTGAAGTTTGAGGGGTAACTAATCTCATCCCAATGATGTTCTGAGCATTTTCCTTTAGTTTATCATAATTTGGTGAGAATTTTACACCGCCACCTTTACCTCTACCACCAGCGTGAACTTGAGCTTTTACTACCCAACCTTCGCTTCCGGTTAATTCTTTTAATTTATCAGCTGCTTCTACAGCTTCCTCTACGTTGTTTGCCACAAAACCACGTTGGATTCTAACGCCGTAAGAAGCTAAAATCTCTTTTGATTGATACTCGTGAAGATTCATAATATTTCTAAAATTTTTATTTAAAAGTTAGTTTTCACAAAAATATAAAAAAAGAGGCAAGTAGAAAGGAAAACCCATCAAGTTTTTTGCCTAATTTTTAATGATAATTTATTTTAAAACTTAGTCTTGGCGAAAACATAGATTAATAAAGCCCATCCTAAAATCATTAACAAACCTCCAATTGGAGTGATGGGACCTAAAAATTTAAGATTCGTCTTTAAAACGTCTTGAAAACTCAAGAAATAAATGCTCACTGAGAATAAAAAAGTTCCCAAAATAATGAGCCAAGCGGTAGTTTTTTCTATTCCTGTTTCAAATTTTAAGAAAAATCCTATGATGAGAAGGAGCAAAGCATGATACATTTGGTATTTTACACCTGTTTCAAAACTGGTCAATCTTTCTACAGAAAGAACTTTTTTTAAAGCATGCGCACCGAATGCTCCTAAAATTACAGAAGTTAATCCGTACAAAGCGCCGATGATTAAGGTAATAGTTTTCATTATTTATTTCTAAGTTTATTTAATTCTGAAATCACTTCGTGGTGACTTACGGTTTTATCTTTAAAATAGTTGACAAAATATTGTTTTTCTTCTTCGGTAGCACCAAATTGGTTTAAGATATTGAAAAGGTGCATTTTCATGTGCCCTTTTTGGATTCCTGTAGTTACTAAAGAACGAAGTGCAGCAAAATTTTGTGCCAAACCAGAAACTGCCAAAATACTCATCAACTCTTGAGCTGATGGTTTTCCCAGAAGTGCCAAAGAAAATTTCACTAAAGGATGAAGATTGGTTAAACCACCAACTACGCCAACAGAAATCGGTAAATCTATCCAAAATCTGAAAATTCCGTTGTCTGTGGTACAATGTGTAAGAGATTTATATTTTCCGTCTTTACTTGCGTAAGCATGCGCACAAGCTTCTGTAGCACGGAAATCATTTCCTGTAGCGATTACCACAGCATCTATACCGTTCATAACACCTTTATTGTGTGTAGTCGCTCTATATGGTTCTATTTCTGCAATGGTTACGGCTTGTTTAAATTTCCAAGCGAATTCTTCATTAGAAATTCCGCTGTCGTCTTTTAAATCGTCTATTTTACAAGAAACTTCTGCTCTTACGATACAATCTGGAGTGAAGTTAGACAGAATATTCATCACAATCTGAAGTGAGTTTTTCTCGTCTTCTGAAAAAGCATCAGATTGAGCTACTTCTTCTTTTAATGTCTTCCCGAACTGTTCCAGACAAGAATTAATGAAATTAGCACCCATAGAATCTACAGTGTTGAAACTGGCCTTGAGTTGATAATAATCTGCTAATTCCGAAGTTTTATCTATGAGTTTAATATCTAAAACTCCGCCGCCACGCTTTCTCATGTTTGCGGTGATGTCTTCTGTAGCTTCAAAGAGTTTTTTCTTTAAAGTAAAATTGAAAAAATGCAGTAATTTATGCGCTTCTACTTTAAAGATAAAATGTGTGTGTCCTAATTTCTCGGTGTTGATAATTGTGGTTTTGAAACCGCCTCTTTCTAACCAGAATTTTGCAGATTTAGACGCTGCCGCAACTACAGAACTTTCTTCTACAGCCATTGGTAATGCCATTAATTTTCCATCAATAAGGAAATTGGGCGCAATTCCGTAAGGCATATAAAAGTTGGTAATGGTATTTTCAGAGAATTCTTCGTGGAGTTTTTGTAAGTCTGGATTATCGTTCCAATATTGCTGAAGAATTTTTTGGTATTCTTGGTTTCCTTGTAAATATTCGTTTATTAACCAATCAATTTTGTGTTGTTTCGAAAGTTTAGAAAAGCCTTCAATTGGTTTATGATTCATAGAATTGTTTTTTTACTTTTCAAAGATACAAAATTTGAAGAAGAAGACTAGAGTAGTGTTTTTACAAATATACTATGAGAGAAAGTGATAAAAAAACAGTTTGAAATTCAAGTAAATAGAAATTTTTTGTAATTTTTTTTGTTTTAGCTATTGCAAATAGAAAATTTTGTATTAAATTTGCACCACCAAAAACGGTATAGACTCATGGTGTAACGGTAGCACTACGGTTTTTGGTACCGTCTGTCGGGGTTCGAATCCCTGTGAGTCTACACTTATAAAGAAACCTTCTGATTTTTCAGGAGGTTTTTTTGTTTCTAAAAATTCTATAAAATTCCCAAAAAATCCTATAATATACTGTTAATGTTATTGTTGAATCTTTGCAATGTAAACATCAAAGATTAAGAAAATGACAACGATAATACAAAACGCTACCACTTTTGGATACAAAATAGTACATGCTATTTTACAAAATGAATACGTGCAATTATCTGCTCAATATCTTACAGTAGATTTTATGATTATGGCATTAATCATAGAATCTAAGAAAATCCTACATAAAATTATCTAACACCAAAAAACGAAACTATGAATAATTTAAAACACATAGAGGATTATTTTATAAAGCTTCACAGGAATTTTGGTATTTCTGAATTGTCTTACCAGGATAGAAGGTTAGAACTAGACGAAAGCAATATGAAACACTTGGTTTTCGCTTCTGAAGCTTTTGATGAGGAATTTGAAAATCTCGTAGATCACTGCTCCATGATTTATGATGAATTACAAAAGGGCTTTTCTTTAAGAATAAGAAAAGATGTGAATAATAATTATTTAGTTAACGTAATTTAAAAAATTAGAAAGTCATGAACATTTTATTATTAATACTCGCAGCCATTTTTATTGGATATTCTATAGAAACCTTCCATGAAAGTAGAACCAAATTGAATATCGTAAAAGTTATCTTATTTTCATTTTTAGTAGCATTTCTCGCTAGTGGAATAAGTGCTTATGTTTTAGGAAAAAATCTATTTACAGATTTGTTTGACGGAACGCTTCTCTTCAGCGGAATTGTAACCTCTATTATTACCACTTATTTTTTGAAATCTATCGTAAGTGAATAATTAAAGAAATTCTGTAACAGTTTCAGAAAATCATATAAAACAAAAGATTTCAATTCTATACAACTTTGCAATAACATAAAAATAACACACCACTTAACACAAAAAATTTAAAATTATGAAAAACGTAAAAAGAGCTATTTTAGGAATAGGAATTTTATCAGCAGGTTTATTAAGCGCACAGAGTGCCGAAATGAATAACATGATTAAAATAGGAGGAAATGTAGGAATTGCAGCTCCGTCGACCAATGCATCTGCTAATTTAGGTTTAGATATTGCTTATCAGCATTTAGTAACTCCAGGCTTCGGGTTAGGGATCGCTACAGGTTATAATCATTTCTTCGGAAAAGATAATGATGGAATCGAAAATAATGATTTCGGAGTAGTTCCGGTAGCAGGTTTAATAAGAGTTTATCCTAAGCAAACAGGATTTTATTTTGGTACAGATTTAGGATATGCATTTATTACTGGTGATGAAAACGTAGCGGCTAATGCTCCTGTTGCAAGACCTGATGGTGGTTTTTATCTAAAACCAGAATTAGGATGGCATAATAGACATTGGAATGTAGCATTACAATATACTAAAGTATTCACAGGTTCTAAAGGAGACTTACCAGGGCAAGATTATAACGCAGCTTCTCTAGGTTTAGGTGTTGCTTATAATATTCCTTTGGGTGAATAATTTTATCATCAGAAACTAACAAGTAAAAAGTAGTTTTCTCTTCATATAGTTTATTATTTAGTTTAACTCTCACAAGTACGGATTATTTTGTTATTTGTGAGAGTTTTTAAGGTACTAGATAAAAACAATGATAACTTACTTTTTTTACTAACTTTATCAACTAAATAATGACCTATGAAAATATTTACAAAATTTGATTATAATGCAGTTTGTAAAAAAGTATTAGAAGAAAAATTAGACCAATTAGGAGCTAAATATAGAGTAGTGGCTTTTGGAGAAGTAGAATTTTTAGAAAAAATTCCTGTAGATAAGATGAAAGAATTCCGTGCAGAGTTAGAAGAATACGGTATTACCATCATCGAAAATCAAAAAACAGTCTTGATTGAAAAAATAAAAGAAGCGATCCTAGAAATGGTTCATTCTGAAGAGCCTATTAATGTAAAAGCATCTGTTTATCTTACCGATAAACTCAATCACAGTTATGGATATCTCTCCAATTTGTTTTCAGAAGTTACGTTCAGTTCTATAGAGAATTACATTATGATGCAGAAAATAGAACACGCCAAAAATTTAATCATTAAAGACAATCTTACTTTAACCGAAGTTGCATATAGATTAAACTACAGCAGTGTGGCGCATTTAAGTACACAGTTCAAAAATATTACAGGAATTACACCATCTCAGTTCCAGAGAATTATTACCAAACGTAGAGAAATTGCGAATAAAAAATAAATCTAAATAAAAAACTATGAACACAGATTACATTCACATCATCTTGGCAGATGACGACGAGGATGACAGATTATTCTTCACCGATGCTTTTTCTGAACTAAAAATTAATACCAAAGTTCATACCTATAATGATGGAGTAGAACTCATGAATTATCTTAATTCAGACGATGCAGTTTTACCACAGGTTTTATTTCTAGACTTGAATATGCCTAAAAAAAATGGAATAGAATGTCTGCACGAAATAAAAGCCAATAAAAAATTTGATGATATTGCCATAGCAATTTATTCTACCTCATCTTCAGAAGAGCATATAGAAGAAACTTTCGTAAGCGGTGCGAATATTTACATCAAAAAGCCGAATGATTTTGATACGCTCAAAAAAGTTTTGTCAGATGTAGTAGCGATTAATTGGCAATACCATACTTCTGGTCTTAACAAAGATAATTTTTTACTGAGAATGTAATCTTATATGAAATTTACCAGCAAACCTCTTTTCCTTAAAATCATTTTTGCTATTACCATAGCAATTATACTTTTTATTTCTTCGGTTTCATTCAAACATATCAAAGCTTTACATGATTCTAATGAAATCTTAGAGCACACTTATCGTGTTTTGATTAAAATAGAACATGTTTTTACTAAAATTAAAAATGTAGAAATAGACAGAAGAAATTATTTATTGACTCATGACAAAAAATTAATCCATCAAATTGAAATTGATAAAAATGAAATTAAAGAAAATCTAGATCAACTTAGAGAGATAACTTTAGAAAGTCCTTATCATTTTCAAACTACGAAACGATTAGAGTCTTTAATCGATAAAAAACTTAAAGTAGTAGATGAAATTCTAGATCCTAAATTTGATTTAAATGACAATGAAAGGGTTACAGAAAATATTTACAGAGGAAAAGCAATAATGGATGAAATTTCTGCCGTCATTAGAAATTTAAGGAAATCTGAGACTAATTTGCTGGAGGCTAGATCTTTGAAAAGTGATCAAGTAAATAAATTTACCCCTCTTATTAATTTATTAACCTTTTTTGTAACGATTATTCTCCTTGTTTTAGCCATTATAAAAATCAATAGAGATCTTAAAAACGCAACCATTATTAATGAGAAACTTATTTTAGCTAATGAAACGGCTAACCTTGCAGAAGAAATCGGTAATTATGGTACTTGGCAATTTAATTTAGAAACTAAAAAATATACTTTCTCCGAAAATGAATTTCGCTTACTAGATTATGAGCCAGACTCTCTAGAAGATAATTATGAAGGATTTATGAATAGAATTCATCCTGATGATTTGTATTACGTACAAGGAATTTTATCAGAGATGATTAATCATGAAAATCTCGCTCCATTTACCTATAGAATTATTAGAAATAATGGCGATGTGAGATACCTTCGTTCTTCTGGAAAAATGATTAAGAATCTTCAGAATGAAAAAATTTTTCTAGGGATTACAAGTGATGTAACAGAAGAAATTGAAAACCAAAAAAGTATATCAGAAAAAAATAAAGAATTTGAAAAGAAAAACAGAACTCTATTCTTAGCAAACGAAACCAATAAAGAAGCAGAAATTGCTGGTAATTACGGTACTGCACAATGGTTTGTAAAAGATAATAGATTTATATTTTCTGATAATAATTATCGCTTATTCGGTCTAGACCCGAAAGATAGACCAGAGTTTTCAGCATTATTTAATCAGGTACACCCAGATGATAAAGCACTTGTAGATGCTAAACTTGATGAAATGGCACAAAGTAAATCTTTCAATCCATATATCATTAGAGTAATAAGAGCAGATAATCAAGAGGTAAAATACCTGTCTATAAATAACAAGCATATAAAAGATGATAATAATGAAGAATATGTACTCATAATTTCCTTAGATGTTACCGAAATTTTCAAAGCACAAAACACCATTTTAGAGAGAAATAAAGAACTCGAAAAAATCAATAATGAAATTCTCCTCTCTAACACAGCTCTTAAATTCGGAGAGGAAATCGGAGGTTATGGAAATTGGAGTTGGAATATCAAAGAAAATACTTGGTATTTTTCAGATAATTTATACAAATTGCTTGGGGCTAAACCTAAATCTTTTGAATCCAATTTAGAAAATTATTATAATTACGTACATCCAGAAGATTTAGAATATTTTACAGAGGTCATGAACAAAATGAAGGAAGAAGAAAATCTTCCAGCTTTTACCTATAGAATTTTGAGACCTTCAGGAGAAATAATTTATGTAAAAGGAGTAGGAACACCTACTTATGATACGAGTGGAAATAAATTTTTAGCTGGGGTAGTGGTAAATATTACAGAAGAAGTAAGAAATAACGAAACGCTTCAAAAAACATTTGAGGAGCTTAAATATTATAATGAAAGTAGTAAAGAAGCAGAAATTATCGGTAAATACGGCTTCTGGAAATGGAATGTAGATAAAACAGAATTCGAATTTTCGGATAATATTTTCAGACTTTTTGGGGTAGAAAAAGAAAAATTTGACACCAGAGTAGACAGTTTTATTCCTTATGTTTATGCAGATGATTTAGATTTTGTTTTAGATAATCTCAAAAAATTACAGAATAAGGAAAAAAATGCTAAACCTTACGAACACAGAATCATAAAAAAAGATACTGGTGAAATAAGATACATCAGAGTTTCTAATAAACCGATTGAAGATTCAGATGAAGGCTTCTACTATTTAATGATTACGCAAGATATTACTGAGGAAGTCAATAAAAATATTGAAACCAATCAAAAAAATAGAGAACTAGAGGCATCTAATAAAGAGTTACAAGCATTCAATTACGTTGCCAGTCATGATTTACAAGAGCCATTAAGAAAAATAGAAACCTTTATTTCTAGATTGGAAGCCAAAGATTATCAGAATCTTACAGAAACTGGTCAGCAGTATTTTGATAGGATAAAAGTTGCAGCAGGAAGAATGAGACTACTCATCAAAGATTTACTACAATTCTCTAGAACCAATAAATCTGAACAGGTTTTCGAAAAAGCAGACCTTAATGATTTGCTGGAAAATGCTAAACACGAAATTGCAGAACCTATAGAAGAGAAAAAAGCAGTCATTTATGCAGAGCATCTTCCGAAAATGAAAGTGATTCCTTTCCAGATTCAGCAGTTGTTTATCAACTTGTTGGGGAATTCTATTAAATATTCTAAACCAAATGTAGCTCCAGAAATCAAAATAGATTACGAAAAAGCATCTTTTGAAAAAGTAGGGAATATAACTTTCTCTGCAAAGAGAATTTTCCACAAGTTTACTTTTACAGATAACGGAATTGGTTTCTCGCCAGAATATTCTGATAGAATCTTCGAACTTTTCAGCAGATTGCATAATAAAGACGAAATTGCAGGAACCGGAATTGGTTTAGCAATATGTAAAAAAATTGTAGACAATCACAAAGGCTTTATCTTCGCTGAAGGGAAACCAAATGAAGGAGCCACATTTACCGTTTATTTGCCAGAAGTTTAGATAATAGTTCTTATAAATGAAAACACGCTTTTAGAGCGTGTTTTTTTATGCAAATTCTATAAGAATAATACAATTTTTTGTAATGAGATTGGTTGGCAATTGTCACATCTTTGTCATGTAGAAAACCAGGAAAGCCTTCAGGGAAAAAGTTCATTCTATTCTACATCTTTATTTCTACTTATTACAAAAGATTAGTAAAAATATTGATGTTTTATAACATCTTAAAATTCTAAAAATTTTGATTAAAATGATGTAATAAATTGTAAATCAAAATTTTAAATCTTTGTAATGTTAAAATGAAGCATCAGAGTTTTATTCTTCATTTAAACAGAGAAGTAGCAATTATATAACAAAGCATTAAAATTATGTAATGAATAAAATAGGTTATTTTTAAAAATTTGCAGATTAAAGAGATGATATAAATTAAAATGAGTTATGAATAAATTTACCTACTTTACGGTTACATTGTTAATATTAATATGGGCAATTGGGTTTTTCTTTTTTGAAACAAGTATGCTGATTAACATATTATTTGTCTTAGCGCTTTGTATAATGATTTATGAAATTATAAAAGACGATATTAACAGTAAACAGTAAAATTATGAACACCACAGCAAAAAGAACATTAGGCGTAATAGGCGCAACAGCAGTAGGCGCAGTAGCAGGGATTTTATTTGCACCAGCAAAAGGAAAAGACACCAGAGCAAAACTAAGAACACAAGCAAAAAATGCTCAATCAAAAACCAAAGAAACGGTGAGTCAACTTTCTGAAAAGGCAAAAAATAAATACAATACTATTTCTAGCCAAATTTCAGAAAAAATAAAAGCAAACAAAGAGCAGATTCTGTCTTCTGCAAAAAGAGTAACGAGTGAAGTAGAAACAGAACTAGATGCTCTTAGATAAATCTATAAACACACACCAAAAATATAAACACTAAATCACAAAATTATGATCAATATTATTGCATGGATTATTTTCGGCTTAATCGCTGGAGCAATCGCAAGATTTTTAAAACCAGGAAATGACCCTGCTGGTTGGATTACTACCATCATCATTGGTATCGTAGGTAGCGTATTAGGAGGCTTTTTAGGAAGAATTTTCTTCGGAGCAGACGTAACAAATAATGTGTTCAGTTTTTATAGCTTAGCCATGTCTGTAGTAGGAGCCATTATTGTACTATACGCTTATAATGCACTTTCTAGAAAGGCATAAACACCCAAAATCAATCACATAAACACCAAAAACATTAAATTATGAAAAAGTTAGCAACCGCACTATCAATTGGTGCATTCTCTCTCGTGTTTTCACAGGGAGTAAATATTTCAAAATTTCACAGAGCATATATCGCTCAAGACGAAAATAATGTAGCATTTTTAGTAAAAGCTCCAGAAGATGATGGACCAGCTAAATTGCAAGCCAAAATTCAAGCAATTAAGGCTAAGGAAAAAGTAGCTCCATACTCACAAGTTCCACTTTTACCAGGAACAGAAAGGCCAAGTTTCGGACAAAGTAAACAAGATTTTATTAATGCTGTAAATGCTGGTATAGATAGAAACGCAGTTTCAGGTTCTGGTACACAATACACGCATGTAAGTTTCTTGGTTACAGAAACAGGTAAAATTTCAGACGTAAAAGCTTCAGGAAACAATGAATCACTGAACTTAGCAACTATTTTAGCGATTTATGAACTTAAACAAGGGTTTATTCCAGCTAAATACAATGGAGAAAATATGGCATCAGTAGTTCATATGAATATCCCTGTAGCCCTATAAAAACATCAAAATAAACATAAAGACACAAAATTATGGACAGATTAAATATCGCTAGAAGATTGCAAACTTTTGCAATGGCTGTAATGGCTACCCTAATCGGAGGATTAGTCTGGGCGCAAGAAAAAACAGCTCAGTTAGACGTAGATGTGGATGTAAATAAAGGAACGGATATGTCTAGTAACTGGATGCAGAATCCATTAATTTGGGTAATCGGCGCTCTAGTTCTCATCATTCTGATTGCATTAGTTGCAAGAGGAGGAAATAGTAAATAATTTTTTTATCATCATTTATATTTCTCTTTTTAACCAAAAAAAACTGTATCTTTTTATAAGGTGCAGTTTTTTATTTTTAAAACTTTATTTTTGCAGTCTCAAAAAATAACAAATTATTATGCTTTCAGTTCAAGGTCTTGGTCTTCATCATTCGGGAAATTATCTTTTTAGAGATGTAAATTTCACCATCAAAAAAGATGATAAGATAGGTTTGGTAGGGAAAAATGGTGCAGGAAAATCTACCCTTCTCAAAATGATTTCCGGTGATATTAACTTCTACGAAGGAAATATTGTTCCAGATGGTAATATTACGATCGGTTTCTTAAAACAAGATTTAGATTTCGTAAAAGGAAGAACCGTTTGGAATGAAACACTTCAAGCTTTCGAGCAAATTAATGCTTGGAAAAAAGAACTAGAAGAAGTAAATCATCAATTAGCAACTAGAACTGATTATGAATCAGATGCTTATCATGATTTAATACATAAAATGACAGATCTTAATGATTATCTTCATCATCATGATGCGTATAATCTGGAAGGAGATATAGAAAAAGTTTTATTAGGTCTTGGTTTCAAAGCTGCAGATTTTCACAGACTTACGGATGAATTTTCTGGAGGGTGGAGAATGAGAATAGAATTGGCTAAATTATTACTTCAGAATAATGACCTTTTGCTTCTGGATGAGCCTACCAATCACTTAGATATGGAGTCTATCATCTGGCTGGAAAATTTCTTGAAAGATTATAATGGAGCTATCGTTCTGGTAAGTCACGATAAACAGTTTATGACTTCGGTTTGCAACAGAACTTTTGACATTAATAACAAGAAAATAGACGATTATAAAGCCAATTATACTAAATATCTAGAACTTAGAAAAGACAGGAAAGAAAAACTGATTCAAGCGAAGAAAAACCAAGATGCAGAAATTAAACAAATGGAAGATAATATCAATCGCTTCCGTGCTTCTGCAACCAAAGCTTCTTTTGCACAATCTCTCATGAAAAAACTTGAAAAAATCGAAAGAATTGAAGTAGAGAATGAAGACGTTTCTAAATTTAATATTCGTTTTGTGCAGAGTGTAGTGCCAGGAAAAGTGATTTTCGAGGCACAAAACTTAGGCAAGAAATATGGCAACAATCAAGTTTTTGATAAAGTAGATTTTTTTGTTCAGCGTGGTGACAGAATTGCACTTTTAGGACAAAACGGACAAGGAAAAACCACTTTAGCCAAAATTTTAGCAGGTGAAATCAAAGATTATTCGGGAGAATGGAATCTTGGGCATAATGTAAACATAGGATATTTTGCGCAGAACCAAGAAGAAGTTCTAAATCCTGAAAAAACAGTTTTACAAGAAGCAGAAGACGCTGCAACCGAGGAAACTAGAACTAAAGTTCGTGATTTACTGGGAAGTTTCCTTTTTTCTGGAGAAGATGTAACTAAAAAAACGAAAGTGCTTTCTGGAGGCGAAAGAAACAGACTAGCACTTTGTAAATTGTTACTTCGTCCTTTCAATACCTTGATTATGGACGAACCTACGAATCACCTAGATATCCAATCGAAGGAAATTATCAAGTTGGCGCTGCAGAAATTCGAAGGAACCATTATTGTTATTTCTCACGACAGAGAATTTTTACAAGGACTGTGTGATAAGATTTTCGAGTTCAGAGATGGCAGTATGAAGGAGTTTTTAGGAAATATTAATGAATATCTAGAATACCGTCAAAAAGAATCTCTAAGAGAAATCTCTGCTGAAAAATCTAAATTAAGTCAGGAAGCAGAAATAAAAGTAGAAGAAAAGAAAGAAGCCGCTACTAACGAAGCGAAATCTCAGCAAAATACTTCAAATTTTGTAAGCAAAGAGCAGAAAAATCTTCAAAATAGATTAAAAAAAGTTGAAGAAAAAATTGCAGACTACGAAAAAGAAATTGCTCAACTAGAAAACATCTTTGCCAAGTCTAACCCATCTGAAGCAGAACTTAAAAAATATCAAGATTTGCAGGATGAACTGGCTTCTACCATGCAAGAATGGGAAGAAATCGCTGAAAAATTAGGCTAAGATTTTTTACTGTGATTGATAAAAGGAGTGTTAAAAATTAACTGATTGGGAACATAGACGGTTTCTCCGTTTTCTGTTCTCAGTTTGGTAGTAAGCATACTGATGTCTTCTACCGTTCCTTTTATATTGCTAATGGTTACTAGGTCCCCAATTTGAAAAGTTTTCTCAAAATTCACAGCTGCGCCTGCAAAAATTCCAGAAACCACATCTTTTAATGCAACACCAGCAATAACGCCAGCAATTCCTAAACTGCCTATGAATTTTACCATGAAACTACCCAAATGCATAATTTCTAAGGCAATATAAATTCCCAAAGCGTATAATATATATTTGGCAAGTTTTGCTAAAAGAAGAGGGGTGTTTTTATTGGCATTTTCGGGAAAAACGCGGTGTAAGATTTTCGTGATAATTTTAATCAGATATTTGCTTAAAAAAGAAAATATAATGGCAAAAACGATTAATAAGACCATATTGGGAACATAGCTTATAATAGTGTCCCACCAATTGTAAAACTTCTCTTGAATAACCTCTATATTTTTCATAGTACGAAAATAAAAAAAACGGCGAGACAAAATATAAAATATCTTATCCCGCCTAAAAACACAAATGAAAAAATGTTAATTTATTTAGATTATATCTATTTAATTAATAATAGCCTAACGAACGTTAAGGTGATTTTTAAACTTGTAAAAGTAAAGAAATCAGTATTTTATCTTGTATTAAACAAACTTTGCAAAGTTACAAATTATTATTTAATGCGCAATAAATTTTATAAAAAAATATTTTTTCAATAATTATGATATTGTCAAAAATAATGCCAAAATCAATCCAACTATTGTGATAATTATCCCTTTTTTGAAAATTTTAGATTTCGGATTAAACATCCAAAATGAAGAAATCACAAAAAAGAATAATGAAACTCCAAAAATCGTGTTCAATAAATAAAATTTATGTTTAGAATCTGATTTGTGCAGTTCAGTCATTTTCTTTAAAACGTAAGGAAGTTCTTTTTTAGTATATTTTGCCTCTCCTGTTTTTGCATTATAAGTTCCTTCTTTGAAGATGATGAGGTCTCCTTTTTGCTCTTTCACTTCTAACCCTTTTATTTTAAGTTCTTTTCCAAGCTTGTCATTAGGAATATTGACATCTATTTTTTTTTCGATTTTCTTTTCATTTTTCAGAAAATCTGTGTCTCTATAAATCAGTAATACACCACTAATTGCGTATACCGCCATAATTCCCGCCATAAAATAACCGATGTAGCGATGTAAAAGTCTCATTGTAGTTCTTGTGTTCTTCATTTTCTAGGTATAGCTTATTATTTTGTTTAAAAGATAAAAGTGGAAAATAAGTTTTTCCACTTTTTGATTAAAATAAATATAATGGATTAAAACTTATAATTAAATGTTAAATAAAAATTTCTAGGAGTAATAGGATTTACAGAGTAATTTTCGTGTACATTGTAATCTACCACATCGAAAATGTTTCCTAATCTTCCCTGAACGTTGAGTTTCTTAAATTGGTAACCTACAGTGAAATCTACAGTGGTAAAGCCACCAATTTCATACATTCTATTTGTTTTTTGGTTTCCGTTAGAGTCTTTTAGATTGTTCCAACCTGCAAGTCTCTCTCCTGTATAAAAGGCTGTGAATCCTAGTTTCAATCCTTTCATGTATTTTGGTAAGGTGTAGAAGATAGAAGCGTTCGCTGTATTTGCAGGGGTTCTTACTAATCTTTCTCCCTCTATGAAGCTTCCTTCAGAATCTGGGGTGTCTGTATAAACCATGTTGTTGTAAGCGTACCCAGCATTGATTGAGAGATTGGGAGTAGGGTTTCCAGTAATGTCTAGTTCTATACCACGGCTTCTGGTTGCTCCAGTCATTTCTTTCACATTGGTGTCTAAGTTTATGTTTCCGTTTATGTCCAAAGAAGCTGTTTGGGCTAAATTGCTATTGTCTATTTGATATGCGGTAATATTAAACGCTAAAGTGTTTTTCCATATATTTTTCTTTAAGCCAATTTCATATTGGTCTATTAATGAAGAGGGAAGGGGTAAGTTGTTAATATCTCTTCCAGAGTTAGGGTTAAACGAATTGCTATAACTTGCAAATGTGCTGAAGCTATTATCAATCTGATAAACTAATCCTACTCTTGGCGAAAATGCACTTTCTCTAGGATTTCCTGAACTTGCTTTATATGTTTTAGTGTTATTCAAATAGTTTTCTACAATGGTGCTCTTGTTTTCTAAATAAGACCATCTTAAACCAGCTAGAACTTTAAATTTATCAGTGATAGAAATTAAATCTTGAGCATAAATACCCACTCTTCTTGTAGGAATTCTGTTTAGATCCTTTTGTCTTGAATTTAGTATATTTCCAGATTTCCAAGTGTTTTCATCTGATATAGATATGTTTCCATTGCTGGTGTTTCCATTGGTGCTATAAACAAAGTTGTTTCCAGCATCTGCGAAGCTTCCATCTTGTTTTTGTAGTTGGTAAGCATAAGTGTCTGCTTGTAAATAATCAGCATCTGCACCAACTAAAAGTTTATGATTTAATTTTCCAGTTTTGAAATGACCATTTAAATTGAACTGAAGGCTTCCGTATTTTTGTTCTTGAAGTTGCTTGTTTAATGTTCTCTTCCAAATGTAATCGCCATTGGTTTGCAGATTCCACTGAATTCTTTCAGTTCCGTAAAAATCCCGGGTATAATCTTGGAAAAATGCAACCGTATTAAAGTTCCAGTCTGCATTTATTTCATGGTTTAATGTTACCGTAGAAGTAAGCATTTCATTGGTTTGATATTGCCAAGTAGCACCAGGGAATTTATTGATTCCTATAAGGGTATTAAGTTTAGATTCGCTAGTAGTACTATTGATTACTAATCCGCCTAAACCAAAATCTGGCGTAAAGTGGTGTTTGAGATAATCTGCTTCTATGATGATTTGTGTTTTTTCTGAAATGTTATAAAGGAAACTAGGGTTGAAATAGTGTTTTTCTGATTGTACAAAATCTCTGAAACTTTCTTTGTTTTCGTAGCTTCCGTTTACTCTAAAAGCTGAATTTTTAGTTAGTTTACCATACATGTCAATAGTAGGTTTAACATTATTCCAGCTTCCATAATTTAAAGCGATATTTCCACCAAAATTAAATAAAGGTTTTTTAGTTACCATGTTTACAATTCCACCAGGAGCCACGTTTCCATAAAGAATTGCTGCACTACCTTTTAATACTTCTACACGTTCTAGACCAGAAACTTCTGGGAAAATTCCTGAGTTTACTCTACTTCCGTTTTTGTAAATATTTTCATTGCCAAAAGTGTAACCTCTTGCCCCAAAACTATCTTGAGACGCACCTCTTGCTGAGGTGATATAAACACCATTTACATTTTTTACTACATCAGAAAGCTGTTGTGCTTGTTGCTGTTCTATTATTTCATGAGTTACGATGGCAATGGCTTGTGGAGTTTCCATAACGTCTAGCTGAGATTTTGTGGTAGAAACTCTTGCGTTATTAGGATTTCCTGTTTTATGAAGTTTTATGTCTTCTATTGTTCTGGTATATAAACTGTCTTTTTTTTGTTGAGCATTTACAGTAATTGATGCAGCAACAAATAAAAGGGGAAGTATTTGATTTCTCATTTAAATTTATTTAGAATGATTAAGAATAATATTGCAAAAATAAAAATGTAAGTCTAAATCACAAAATTTATTTAGAATAATTTTAAATAAGATTGAAAAAATTTTAATTTATTCAGATTATCAGTTGTTTATGAAATATGACTTTTATCATGTTTCTCTTTTCTAGCCCATGTAAAAACCTTAAATTTGCCCTTCACGAATAGGTTTTACTTATGAAATATATTTTTCTATCATTAATATCAGCTCTATTATTATCCATTTCTTGGCCCACTTACGGAATTCCGTTTTTTATATTTTTTGCTTTTGTTCCATTGTTATTAATGGAGCAAGAAATTTCTAAATTTTCAAAAATCAATAAAAAAGGATGGACTGTTTTTGGTTTAACTTACCTTGCTTTTTTTATATGGAATGTGTTAACTACAGGTTGGTTGTATCATGCTAAAAGTCCAGACGGAAATAACTCTCTTTTGGCAGTTGCAATTCCTGTTATTGTCAATTCTTTATTGATGAGTTTTGTTTTTCAATTGTACTATTGGTACAAGAAGGTAACGGGAACATATTTTGGGTTGGTATTTTTTGTTGCGATTTGGTTAAGTTTCGAAAGGTTTCATCTCAATTGGGAATTTACTTGGCCTTGGCTTAATCTAGGAAATTCGTTTTCAGAATATCCTCAGTTAATTCAGTGGTACGACACTATTGGCGCAACTGGCGGTAGTTTTTGGATTTTGCTAATTAATGTATTTGCTTTTTATACATTGAGAATTTGGCAAGCAGGAAGAATAAGAAAAGATTTGGTGAAGAATATTTCTATTTTAGTTACAATTATTGTTCTGCCTCTTCTGATTTCTATTTATAAATACAATTCTTATCAAGAAAAACCTGTAGGAGAAGTTACCACGCTTTTGCTTCAGCCAAAATTAGATCCCTATACCGAAAAATACAGCAAAGATTCTTTACAGATATTAGGAGAACTTTTGACTTTAGCTAAAGAAAATTCTAAAACAAAAGTAGATTTTTTTATTGCGCCCGAAACTGCATTTCCCGGGAACGGAAGCTTGAGCGAAAATGGTTTTAATAAAAGTACTTCTATTGCGATTGCCAAAGAATTTTTAGGAAAACACCCGCAATCTATATTTTTAACAGGAGCTTCTACGCATAAATTTTTGTTTGACGAAGCAGCAACTGAAGATTATTCTACTAAAATTCAAGAAGGAGTTTGGGTAAATTCTTATAATTCTGCATTGCAAATTATTCCAAATCAAGAAGTGGAGGTTTATCACAAAGCGAAATTGGTTCCTGGAGTAGAAATTTTCCCATATATTAGATATCTAAAGCCTATTTTGGGAGATGCGATGCTG